>JAZSFQ010000046.1:0-126082 GCA_045532275.1 Saccharofermentans sp.
TCTGTGTTAGCGGAGCAGTGCATTGAAGCGATGCCCTTGAGAGGGAGGTAGTAGTTCATCATGGAGAACATACCCTTCTTCATCTCACCGCCGTACCATGTGTTGATGATAACCTGCTCACGTGATGTGATGTTGAAAGCAGCGCATGTCTCGGAATTGAGGCCGAGTTCAGCGTAGTTCTCGATCTTAGCCTTGGAAGCGTTGTAGATAACGAAGTCAGGCTCGAAAGAAGCGAGTTCCTCTTCTGTAGGAACGATGAACATGTTCTTTACGAAGTGAGCCTGCCAAGCAACCTCAACGATGAAACGGATAGCCATTCTTGTATCCTTGTTTGCACCGCAGAAAGCGTCAACAACGAAAAGTCTCTTGCCGGAGAGCTCTTTCTGAGCGATATCCTTAACAACTGCCCATGTCTCTTCTGTCATGGGGTGGTTGTCGTTCTTGTACTCGTCTGTTGTCCACCAAACTGTATCCTTGGAGTTAGCGTCCATAACGATGTACTTATCTTTAGGGGAACGGCCGGTAAAGATACCTGTCATGACGTTGATTGTGTCGAGCTCTGTAAGCTGACCAACTTCATAACCTGTAAGACCTTCCTTTGTCTCTTCTTCGAAAAGGACCTCGTAAGAAGGGTTGTAGACGATCTCGGTCGTGCCAGTAATGCCGTACTTTGTCAAATCAATGTTTGCCATAATCGGTAACCTCTTTCCTTAAAATTTAACAAACTCATTATAACCAATCTTGGTTGAAATGGTATTGAAATATTTTTTGATTTTCGGTCAGTTTTATAAGAGTTATGACGCTTAAAGTGATTTTTCGATGACTTGGGGCAATAATGATTTTCACTTAAGAGCGGAATTAGTTTCATATAACAATCTGTTATAATAAATGCGATTATATATATGGGGTGTTTTATGGCAGGTTCAGGGAAAAAAGTCTCAAAAAAGAAGGTCATTAAGGTCGTTTTGATAACCTTGGCGGTTTTTATCGTTCTGAATCTTCTGGGCGCGGCGATAGGAACGTCAACTTCGATAACTCATCCGAAGCGTGTTTCTTATGAAGAAGTGGCCGGTGAGATGAAGGAAAACAATGTTTACGGCAATTTCGATTCATATAATAAAGAAGATTATATTGTCAAAAGTCTGGACGGCTATGAACTTCACTGTGCCAGGATCTCTTCTCCTGAGACATCGGGAACAGGCAAGTATCTGATCTATTCACACGGCCACCAGTCTAATATGTATTCCGCTTCGAAATACTGCGATTCCTATATCGCTCTCGGGTTTACCTGTATCATTTACGACCAGAGGGGACACGGCGCCAACGAAAAGGCAATCTGTTCGATGGGCGGATTTGAATCTCAGGATCTTAATTACCTGATCGAAGATACATATGAACGCTACGGAGATGTTGCTCTCCTTGGCCTTCAGGGCGAATCAATGGGTACGTCGACATCCCTGAATGTCCTGAAATACACTGATAAAGTGGATTTTGTAGTTGCCGACTGCGGCTTTGAAAGCCTCAAGTTTATGGTTCATGACATGTACAACGACATGTACCTTTATCCGTTTGGAACCTGTGCTGATATCGGTTTTAAGCTGATCTACGGCATAGATGATGCCGAAGTCAGCGGAATCGATGCTCTTAAAGGTAAGGGCGTACCGATCCTTTTTATCCACGGCTCTGATGATGACTGGATAGATGTGCAGAACAGTATGGATATGTACGATGAAGCCGTTAAATATGCATATTCCGAGCTTTGGATAGTTCCGGGAGCCGGCCACGCGCGTTCGAGACAGGTTGCAGGAAGTGATGAATATCAGGCTCATATCGAGGCGTTCCTTGAGGCGGCAGGGGTTATAGATGAGTCTTTGGAAAACGCTGCTCTCAATGATGAAGCTGCGTGATGTGTCCAAATTGACAAAGAAATAACGCTTTAATATAATTGCTTTGCACATGGGGTTGTGGCGGAATGGCAGGCGCAGCAGACTCAAAATCTGCCGACCATAAATCGTGTGGGTTCAAGTCCCACCAGCCCCACCAATCAGGATAAATATACTCCCGTACTTCAAACAAATTGCTTCGCAATAACTCGTACGGGAGTATATTTATTCCTGATGGACCCCGGGACAATCGCTTCGCTCAACTAGTTACAGATGTTTTTTTATCTTCGGAGCACCGCGTTATTGTTAAGACCGGCATCTTTAGATGTGAGGTCGGGAACCGACCTCTTAGACACAATTCAGCACCTGCAAAGTCAAGCAGTCAAGAGCGCCGGAGGCGAGGCGAAGCCGTCTCTTGACGGCGAAGACTGCAGGTGCCAGCTGTCTTTTTTTTATTCATCTTAAATTTGTGTTTTTCCCAAAAAGCGATGACTCTCTTGTGATAATGACTAGTCCTAAATCTTGTAAAATACGTTTTTACGATGACAAAATCGCAAAAATGTAGTCTTAAATCTCTAAAATCCATATTTTGCGATGATTTCAATTTCTATAACAAACGACGTAAATCTTTATTTTTCAATAAATAGGTCGATAATCAGAATGTTTATCAGTTTTTCGAAAACGTTTTCTCATATATAATCAGCATGGTATCGGAATACCGGATTTGGAGGCTTAATGCAGGTCCATCTTGAGAAAGTCAGCAGCAAAGACGAGGAACAGGCCGTCATAAAGGCGGTCGAGATCACTGATGAGATCAGGGGCGCTGTCGAACTGCTTGAAGGCGATTCGAAGGGCTTTGCCGTCAGCAAGGACGGTAAGACTTATATCATCAAGGCGTCTGCCGTTTATTATATTGAATCCGTTGATAAGAAGACGTTCGTGTATACGAAGCAGGGGTGTTATGACTGCAAGTACAGGCTTTATGAGCTGGAAGTCATGCTCGGCGGCTATTTTATGAGATGCTCGAAATCCATGATCATAAATCTTCAGAAGGTGCGTAACGTTAAGTCACAGATGAGCGGCAGGATAGATGCGACTCTCCTGAATGATGAAGTGGTGGTAATTTCCAGGGGATATGTGAAGGATGTTAAAAGGAGGCTCGGAATAGGATGAATAAACTGAAGATCTGGCTGGAACAGACAATGATGATCTCGTTTGCGATCCTCGTCGGGATCATCTGTGAGGGTGTTTTTTACAGCATTTTTATGGGTGATGAACTATCATCATTTAATCTTTCGTGGTTACAGCTTTTATCAATCGTCCTTACAGGCGCCGTGTGTTCTTTGCCGACAGTTATATGGCTGACTGACCTTGATATCCCGAAAAAGAAGTTTATTTTAAGGCAAATCCTTCATTGTATTGGCCTTTATGTCATTGTCGTCCTCTTTGGATGGATATTTAAGTGGTATTCGCATCTGGACGGCTTTGTTGTTGTGTCCGTTATTTATTTCATTGTTTACGTTTTCGTGTGGATCGTGAGTTTGTGGTTCCACAAAAGAGACGACAAGAAGATCAATAAGGTCTTGAACGACATCAGGGACGAAGACTGAAGATCTGAGTTTTCCGGTTAACTTAATTTCCGCAACTTGGTAACGCTTTTCCGCAACTTGGTAGAGCTGCTATTCCGCAGCGACTCCTTATGGGTTATTTTGGCCTTGCAAGGAGGAATTAACATGAAAATCATTGAAGTTAAAGATCTTACGAAAAAGTACAGGGAGCATACCGCGGTAGACGGGATCTCCTTTGATGTGGAAGAGGGCGAGATGTTCGCGTTCCTGGGTGAGAACGGAGCGGGGAAGTCAACTACGATAAATATGCTGACGACGATTCTCGAGAAGACTGCAGGACAGGCTTTTATCTGCGGTCATGAGCTCGGAAAAGATGATGATGAGATCCGCAAGTTAAACGGTATAGTTTTCCAGAATTCGGTGCTCGATAAGAAACTGAGCGTTAAGGACAATCTGCTTACGAGAGGTTCTTATTACGGGCTTTCCAGGAAGCAGGTCGAAAAAAGGCTTGAACCATTCGCTGAAAGATTCGAGATGAAAGATATCTGGAGTCGTCAATACGGAAAACTTTCGGGCGGGCAGAGAAGACGCGTCGATATCATGAGGGCGCTCATAAACGATCCGAAAATACTATTCCTGGATGAGCCTACGACAGGCCTCGATCCTAAATCCAGAAAACTCGTGTGGGACTACATTACCTATCTCCGCAAAGAACATGGTATGACGATATTCCTTACGACTCATTATATGGAAGAGACCAGAGACGCTGACCACGTGGTGATCCTTGACAAGGGAAAGATCGTTACGAGCGGCACACCTGCCGAACTTAAAAACCGCTACGCCCATTCGCGTCTGGTCTGGTACACGGCGAAAAGCGAACGTTCTGAGTCACTTATAAGCAAAATCAGCACCAGCTTTGTTTACGATGCTGACCACTACAACATTGAGACTGACGAGAATCTGACTGAATTTATCTATATGCACAGGGAAGAGATTAAAGATTACGAGTATATCAAGGGAACGATGGACGACGTATTCCTGAATCTCACTGGAAAGGAGCTTGCATCATGAAAGACTTTATGGGTTTTACAAGAAGAAACCTTCTCATATATTTCAAAGACAGACTGGCGATAGTATTTTCGCTTATGACCTCGATCATTGTATTCGTACTTTATCTGCTATTCCTGAAAGGCACCTTTGTTGATGCGATGAACGGCACTCTGAACGGCCTTGAGAACCTTATTCCTGCAAAAGATATCGATATGTTCGTTAACGGCATACTGCTGACCGGCATACTCGGTTCCGCCATGATCACTGTTCCTTATACATGTCTCCAGACGATCGTTAAGGACAGGGAAAACGGCGTAGACAGCGACATCTGCGCAACTCCGCTTAAGAGATGGAAGATAATTCTTTCTTACTTCACATCGTCAACGATATGTTCATTTATTATGACATCGATCATATTAACGATCGGTCTGATCGTCCTGTCAATAATGGGAGATGTTCATCTCGGAATAGATTCTGTTTTCGCCGCTTACGGACTGATGCTCCTGGGTTCTTTATCGTCAACGGCACTGTTTATGCTTATATTGCTTTTCTTTAAGTCGACTTCGACCTGCACGGCATTTTTCGGGATCCTTACTGCGGCAGCAGGATTCGTGATCGGCGCATATATACCGCTCTCACAGTTCTCGAACGGCGTAAGGGGATTCTGCAATCTTTTTCCCGCAAGCCATATCACATCGCTTATCAGAAATGTGCTGCTGAGAGGCATCGTTGACAGCATCGATTCTTCGATAGGCGGCCTCGATAACGGAGCGTTCGTAACGGCGATAAAAGATGTATTCAGCTTCAATGCTGATGCGTTCGGAAAAAGCTTTTCCGGTGTAAATTCGGTAGTCTATGTCTGTGCTATTGCTCTGTTCTGCGTCGTTGCAATGACGGTTGCTTACAGCAAGACGTATAAGAGAAGGTAAATCACCCTACCTCATAGAAGTTGAATACAAATGCATTAGTACTTGAAAGAGCGCCCGTGTAGAAACCTGAAGAATACATGAGATATTGATTTCCGGTGCCGCCGATGTTGAGCAGATTCCAGCCGCCTGACGCTTTCTCCATGCGCCAGAACTGGTATCTGTCCTCGACAGGCTGGTTGGTCAGGTAGACGCCGCCTGTAGGGGAGGAGACCAGGAAATTGCCGTACTGATCACGCAGCGTGAAATTGAAATTCTCATCGTAGAAGAGCGTGAATTCGAGTGCGCCTGCAGGAAGATCTCCGGTCAGATAATCGCCGGTACAGGGAATTGAAGCGCCTGACAGGCCGGTCCCGGTTATGTCAGATGTGAGAGTGTTTCCGGAAGACTCATGGTAGAGGATATATTTCTTTCCGTCCTGGGGATCTTTCTCGTAAATCGCGAGAACATTCTTGGTGTCGGGTGCAGTAGTTGAGCCGGAATATGTGATACTCCAGTGCCAGGTGAAGAGATTGGGCGTGACCGAACCTGAAGCAGCAGTTTTCGAAGAAATGTATTCTGCCAAAACGTCGTGGATAGTCTCGCCGTTGGTGTCATCGAGCTGACTCCATATAGCATCTTCAACGGAGAAATTACGCAGACCGCAGTTCTCATTGCCGAGAATGTAGTTATTTACAGCTACCAGATAGATGCCGTTATCCTTGAAATACCGGCCGTTTGAGAATTTGCCGACGGATACGCGGCTGCCGTCGCGCTTTGACAGATCGTATTCGAAGTTGAGCCCTCCGAAAATAAGGTTTGTATAGCTGTCACCGACCGTCCGGAATGTGGTCTTTCCGTCTGTAATCTCACAGGAAAGCCTTTCAGTGGCATTTTCCTCCATAACAGCCTTAATATCTTTGCCGGACATGGGGATAACGAACAGCGTATTAGAAAATTTATACATCTTATACAGATCTTTATATGTGATGTCTCCCGGTTTTATCGTATATCCTTTGGCAACAACGTCCGTGGTAATAACAAGATCCACATCAAGATGATCGATATCCGCACGTGCGTCAGCCGGCTTTTTGTATTTGCTGTTAAGTCTTGAAGTAAGCACTTCGATCTCAGCTGCGCATATGAGATTGATCGTATCTGTGCACTCGGTCATGAAGCCGGTGCTGCTATCCCAATTGCCGGAAGCCTTGCCAACGGGTTTGCTGACTTCTTTTTCGGCAGTTTCGGCATATGGAGCGACTTTGTCCTTAAGGGAGTCATCAGCCTTAAAATCATCTAGGATCAGGTTCTCTGACGACAGGAATTCATATTGAAGTTTTCCGCTGTTGTCTTCGGTAAAGCGGAAAATGCTCTTTGTAACTTCCTCGCCTCCGCCGTTTACCACAAGAACGTCTTTTCCGGCAGCATCTTTGACAAATGTATTTGAATAATCGTTAGAATGGTCGTGTCCGGTGATAAGCAGTCCGATATCTTTATTTTCTTCAATGATGCGTTTTCCCTGATGCTGTGTATTATCTCCGAATGACAGCGGTGAAGAGGAGCTGCCTAATCCGCCGTGATAGCTTACGATAATGAATTCGCAGCCGTCATCCTTCATCTGGGAGATATACTTCTCAGCTTCTTTTGCCATTGAATAATCTTTGTTATCGGGATGTACGAAAATCAATCCCGGATAGTTAACGGGAAGATCCCATCTTCCGATATCGCAGTTCTCAAGTCCGAGTATCCCGATCTTGTGATCGTTACCGTTTACCTTGACCGTCTTTACCGTGTATGGCTCGAAAACATTATCTCCTGCATTATGTGATTTATCACTTCCGTCGTAGCAGATATTTCCGGAAATAACATTCACACCTTGGGAATCAAACCACTGATAGACTTTTTCCATCGTCTCCCAGGGATAATTGAATTCATGATTTCCCGGCGAGAAAACGTCATAGCCGATCTCTTTAAGACACAGAGCCATGACAGGAATATCTTTGGATTCTCCCGAACCATACTGTATAAGCTGTGTCTGTGAAACGGGCGTTCCCTGGAAAAGATCACCGTTATCAATGAGGATCACGTTATTTGAGCCGTATTCGTCTCTGGTTTCTTTGACTGCAGTTGAGACTCGAAGCATATTGTGAGGCTGGGCGTTGTCAGTAAGGATGTCTGTTTCCCAGCATTTGCCGTCCATGTCGGTGGTGGACATGATAACTATATCTGTGTATTTAGAGGTCTCTGACTTTTTCGTAGTCTCTGAAGCCGTTGAAGCAGCCGTTGTCTCTGAATATGTGGTCATGCCGGGTTTGTCAGTAGGTGTGAAACAAGCCGAAAGACCGATTGTCATTGCCAAACACAGCAGAAGTGAAGTAATCTTACGCATTAAATATTTACTCCTAATAATCTATCCATTTTGTTTTCCTGATACAGATTGTACCAATAATGTGGGTGAACGGAAATTTATATCAGGAAAATTTAATGTATAATCAAATCGGAAAACTATTTATCGGGAGATTTATGATCGGCTTTCTTAGAGAGTATCAGACTGATTTTATGCTCTTTTTCCAGGGCATATGCCTTATCATCGCTTTCCTTACGATGTTTACCAGAAGTCTTTCCCCGAGAAGACGTAACGCAATAATCCTGCTCGAGGTATATGCGGCGCTGTATCTTGCCGCAAGCAGATATTATTACCTCTATAAAGATGTTGCTGATCCGGGCGGCTGGCAGATGGTCCGCGTCGCTAAATTCCTGGATTATCTTTTCGCGCTGGCACTGATACTCTGTCTTAACCTTTATCTTAAGGATCTCTTTACCAATGAGGCAGGTCTTAAGAAGATCCCGAAGGGTATCTTTATCGGTGATTTTATCGTCGCCGTTGGCGTGATCTCGCTGTTCATAGGAATGATTACCGGTCTTTATTACTACTGGGATGCCAATAATGTCTATACGCACGGCAGGCTGTTCTTCATGCATTATATCTTCTGTGTCCCGCCGATGCTGATCGATCTTTATTATGTTTTCAAATACTACAAGAAACTTACGAGGTCCATCAGGATCCTCATAATTCTATTCATCATCATTCCGGTCCTGATGTCTGTTCTCCAGTTTGTGACTTCCGGGATCGCAGCGTCGGTACTATCGACGGCAGGCTTCGATATCATCCTTTATATTTTCACTATCCTTGATACGAATAAGAAGCTCGAAAGGGCGCACCGCCTGGAGATCGAGATGATGGCCAAATACCAGAAAGAACTTGAAGAGACTGTCGCCTTAAGGACTTCAGAATTGAAAGTTGCAAATGAGAAGGTAGAGCATCTCCTGCTGAATATCCTGCCTGAACCTATCGCGAAAGAACTCACGGAACACCCTGACAAGACCATTTCCGACCGCTACCCGAACGCTACGGTCCTTTTCACTGATATCGTTGATTTTACCAAGATAAGCGATTCAATGAGCGCCGAGAATACTGTAAAAATGCTTAACAGGATGA
Organism: Saccharofermentans sp.; assembly: GCA_045532275.1. Lineage (GTDB taxonomy): Bacteria > Bacillota > Clostridia > Saccharofermentanales > Saccharofermentanaceae > Saccharofermentans. The sequence continues at coordinate 8,906 of JAZSFQ010000046.1, forward strand.
TGACGCTTTTCGATGACCGTGCGAAAAATGAAGGTATCGAGAAGATCAAGACGATCGGTGACGCTTATATGGCAGCGACCGGTCTTACTGAAAATGCCGATAACGACGGCGCGGAGAAGATGATCCGTTTCGCGCAGGGCCTTTTGAGCGATATCGAAGAATTCAATAAGACTTCAGATATTAAGTTCCGTATCCGTATCGGCATCAATTCTGGCGAACTCGTTGCAGGCGTAATCGGCAAGACGAAGTTCATCTATGACATCTGGGGCGATACCGTAAATGTCGCGAGCAGGATGGAAAGCTCCGGCACAGCTATGAAGATACATGTTTCCGATGTTACTTATGAGCAGACAAAAGATATTTTCGAGTATAAGGAAAAGGTCAGTCTGGACATTAAGGGCAAAGGCAACATGCTGACTTACTATTTGTGATGGTGAGCTTATGACCTGGATAATAGTAATTGTATCTGTAATAGTTTTCCTGATGATAAGTGTCGCTGTATTTTCTTGGCGTAATATCAAGCGTTCGCTTAAGCCTAATACTTTAAGCTATGAGCAGGAGATACAATGGAATAAGAATAAAGGCCTGTGGCTTGATTTCGATTCGCATTCGAAAATTGAGTATGAGATCAAAGGCAAAGACGGCTATATCCTTCATGCGTTGTTAGTTGATAATGCTTCCGTCCGCGGCACCGGAAGATATGTGATTCTATGTCACGGCCACACTTCCAACCGTTACGGGTCGGTTAAATATCTGAATTCATATATCAGGCTCGGCTTTTCCTGCGTTATCTACGACGCGCGGTCCCACGGCGCTAATGCTCCCGATATCTGCACTTTGGGAAATATCGAATCCGAAGATCTCAAGTGTGTTATCGAAGATACCAGAGCCAGATATACTGATCTGCGAATTCTCGGCCTCCATGGTGAATCCATGGGCAGTTCGGCAGCACTTTCCGTTACGAAGTATAAGCCTGAGATCGACTTTATCGTTGCCGACTGCGGTTTTATAAGCTGCTACGACGTCGTGCATGACGGCTACGGAAATCTTCATCTGGCCTTCCTCGCCGTTATCATCAATCTGGCCGGCAAGCTCCTTTATCATGTCGATATGAAGGATACTTGCGCACTTAAATGTCTTGAAAACAATACTTATCCGATACTGTTTATCCACGGCGACGGCGACAGGCTCGTAAAGCCATATCACAGCGAACTGCTCAATGCCGCAGCTTCTGCGAACGGTGCATACACCGAGCTCATTATGGTGGAAGGCGCCGGCCACGCAAGGTGCAGATATGTCGCGGGATTTGAGAAGTATACCGGGTATATTGAGAACTTCCTGAAGAAGATAGAGGTTTTATAAGTACAACGGTCATATTGAAAACAATTTACGGGCAAACATGCGGGTGCACCCGCAGATCTGGCCGTAAATTTTTACTGTTTCCGCCTTGCTTTTCATCCCCGTTAAATATAGAATTCATAACAGCAAAACTTTAAACGGTCCGGCGAGGCCGTAAGTGGCTGTAAAAATGATATATACTTGCTTTTACGGATTCCTTTCTGCCGGACGGGTGGCGCATAACCACATATACCTAGCGGAAGGAGTTTTTTTATGGTCTTAATTCCCGGTCATGAACTGATGGATGAAGCTGCGATGTCCCGAGCGCTTATCAGGATCTCCCATGAGATCGTCGAGCACAATGACGGACTCGATAATGTGGCGATCATCGGAATCCAGAAAAGGGGAGTGCCCCTTGCGATGAGGCTGAGGGCGCTTCTTGAAGAGATCGAAGGCGTAAAGGTGCCGATGGGTATCCTTGACATAACCTTCTACAGAGACGACCTCTCGATGCTCTCGGCACACCCTGTAGTAAACGGAACGGATATCCCTTTCGATGTAAATGACAAGAAGATAATCCTGGTGGATGACGTGCTCTTCACGGGCAGAACAACGAGAGCAGCGATAGAGAATATCTTCGACATGGGCCGTCCTGCCAACATCCAGCTCGCGATTCTCATCGACAGAGGACACAGACAGCTTCCTTTCAGGGCTGATTATGTAGGTAAGAATGTTCCGACCGCGATAACCGAGCACATTGATGTAGAGGTCAAAGAGGTTGACGGTCAGGACCGCGTAATACTGCTTAAAGAGGAGGATGACAAGTAATGGGACTTAAGAGTAAAGATCTCCTCGGTATGAAGCAGCTTACCGCTGAAGAGATCATGGAGATCCTTGATACTGCGAAAACGATGAAGCTCGTTATCGCTTCTGCTAACAAGAAGACCAGCCACCTTCAGGGAAAATCGGTAGTAACTCTCTTTTATGAGAATTCCACAAGAACAAGGCTTTCTTTCGAGCTCGCTTCAAAATACATGGGCTCGGCTTCAGCAAATATCTCAACATCAGGAAGCTCAGTAAATAAAGGCGAATCACTTCTCGATACTGCGAGAACGATCGACATGATGGGTACGGACATCATCATCATGAGACACAACCAGTCAGGCGCACCGCACTTTATAGCTCCGTATCTTAAGGCGAGCGTAGTAAACGCAGGTGACGGAATGAACGAGCATCCTACGCAGGCTCTTCTCGACATGCTCACGATGTATGAGAGATTTGATACTTTCGAAGGAAAGAACATCGCGATCTGCGGCGATATCTATCACAGCAGAGTAGTAAGATCCAACGCGATCGGCTTATCAAAGCTCGGCGCAAAAGTAAGCGTCTACGGTCCTAAGACCATGATGCCGATAGGAATAGAGAAGATGGGCGTAAGGATCGCAGACAGTGTAGCAGACTGCATCAAAGATGCGGACGCTGTAATGGGCCTCAGAGTGCAGCTCGAGCGCCAACAGAAATCGCTTTTCCCTTCGATCGCAGAATATGCGAAATTCTATGCGATAACTCCCGAGATGCTCGCTCTCGCAAAGCCCGACGCATTCCTGATGCACCCGGGTCCGTGCAATCACGGCGTAGAGCTTCCGACGGCAGTTTACGACTGCGACCAGTCGGTAATCAATGAACAGGTAACGAACGGTGTAGCAGTCAGAATGGCTGTTCTCTACCTTCTTATGGCAAGGAGGAACAATCTGTGAGAATAATCTTAACCAACTTAAAGGTCTATAACGACAGCAAGATTACAAAGATATTTATCGAAGACGGCAAGTACGCTGCTGAGTTCCCTGAAGATAAAGCTGACAGGGTGATCGACCTTAAGGGCGCTACGGTAACTCCGGGTCTGGTCGATATGCACTGCCACTTAAGAGAACCGGGCGGTGAGTATAAAGAAACCATCGCCACCGGTACTGCAAGTGCCGCAAAAGGCGGATATACATCGATCTGCCCGATGCCTAATACGAATCCCGTAGCAGATAATGCTGCTGTTATAAGCGGAATCCTTAAGAAGGCCAGAGAAGCTGATAACTGCAGGGTATATCCGATCGGCGCAGCTACAAAGGGCATTGACGGCGAGCTCATCTCAGAGATGGGCCTCATGAAGGAAGCAGGAATCGTCGCCGTATCTGATGACGGCCATCCGATAAAGAATGCCGGGATCATGAGAAAAGTTCTGGAATATGCTTCAGACTTTGACCTTCCTGTCCTGAACCACTGTGAAGACAAGAGTCTTTCGGAAGGCGCGATGAATGAAGGAATCGTATCTACATCGATCGGTATCAGGGGAATCCCTGCGGCAGCAGAAGACATAATGATCGCCAGAGACATAATCCTCTCCGAATATCTGGATATCCCGGTACATATCTGCCACGTAAGTACAAAAGGCGGCGTAAGGATGATCAGGGAGGCCAAGGCGAGAGGCGTAAAGGTCACTTGCGAGACATGCCCGCATTACTTCACGCTGACTGATGATATGTGCGAGAACTATGACACTAATTTCAAGATGCATCCGCCGCTCAGGACTGAAGATCATAAGCAGGCGATCATCGAAGGAATCAAGGACGGAACGATAGATGCGATAGCCACAGATAACGCTCCTCATCATGCTGACGAGAAAGTCTGTGAATTTTCTGTCGCTTTGAATGGTATATTAGGGTTTGAGACAGCCTTCGCTTTGGGGTACACTTATCTTGTGAAAACAGGTGAGATCACGCTCGAAAGACTCATTGACCTGATGTGCTATGGTCCTTCCGGGATCTTAAAGCTCGGAAGAGGCGGTATGAACATCGGTGATGATGCTGATCTCGCGGCCTTTGATCTCGAGAATGAATTCGTTTTCGAGAAAGATAAGATGCTTTCGAAATCAAGAAACACACCGTACGACGGCTGGAAGCTCTACGGGGAAACAATACTTACTGTAATGGGAGGAAAAGTCACATATGAGAAACTTTGCTGATTGCCTGGTTAGAAAGATCGATGAACTCGAGAATCCTACCGTTGTCGGACTCGATACAAAGCTGGATTATATTCCCCAGCACATCAAGGATTATGCCGAGTCGTTGTTCCCGGAAGAACCCACAAAAGCTACAGCAAAAGCTATTTGGCTGTTCAATAAAGAGATCATTGACCATACATGTGACATCGTTCCTGCCGTTAAGCTCCAGTACGCTTACTATGAGATGTACGGCGTTGACGCAATAAAGACAATGCTCCTTACCGCAAGATACGCTCAGAGAAAGGGAATGCTCGTAATCGGAGACTGCAAGCGTAACGATATTGGTTCTACTGCTACGGCTTATGCAGAGGCGGTCATCGGGAAAACAGACATCCTCCTTGGCGAAACGATGGATATGAGCGGCCTTGATGCCTGCACGGTCAACTGCTATCTCGGAATCGACGGTGTCAAGCCCTTCATCGATGTTGCGAAAAGAGACGGCAAGGGAATCTTCTGCCTCGTAAAGACATCGAATCCTTCGGCAGGCGATTTCCAGGACTTAGAGCTCGCTTCAGGCGGAAAGTTATATGAAGCTGTAGCATCAAAGGTTGCCGAGTGGGGCGAGGAGCTTATCGGCGAAGAGGGCTTCTCTTCCGTTGGTGCAGTTATCGGTGCCACATATCCCGAGCAGGCTGTAGGACTCAGAAAGATCATGCCTTATGCGTTCATGCTCATTCCCGGATACGGTGCCCAGGGTGCAGGCGCTGATGATGCGGTAGCAAGTTTTACAGCTTACGGAAAGGGCGGAATCGTTAATGCTTCCAGAAGCATCATGACTGCTTGGCAGACCAAGTCCGATTTCTTCAAGCCTGAGGATTTCGGTAAGGCTGCAAGATTCGAAGCAGAAGACATGAAGGAAAAGCTGAACGCAGCATTAAGATACCGCAAGTACGTATAAGTAATGGCTCATAAACAGGAATATAAAATCAGATTAGTTTCAAAAGAATTTCTTAATAGCGATACATGCTATCTGGGATTTCAGTGTCCTGAAATAGCAGGGGCCGCTGTGCCGGGACAGTTTGTAAACATTTCAGCAGGGACTGTTTTCCTAAAAAGACCTTTTGGAATCGCAAGTACAGATAAAGAAAACGGCATATTCTACATAGGCGTCAAGATCGTAGGTAAGGGTACCTCCGAGATATCTTCTTTCGAGACCGGTATGACTGTTGACTGTCTCGGCCCTCTCGGTAACGGTTTTGACCTTGAAGGTTATGATACGGTTATCCTCGCAGGCGGCGGAACAGGCGTGTTCCCGATAAATTTCGCGTATGAGACTCTTACTGCACAAGGTAAGAACGTTACCGTATGCGAAGGCTTCAGGAATGCATCACAGGTCATTCTCAATAAGCCTTCATACATCCTCACGACTGATTGCGGAGACTGCGGTATCAAGGGAACCGTTATAGCAGGTCTTGATACGATCGATATCGCTGATCCTGTGAAAACGCTTATCTGCTGTGTCGGCCCCATTCCAATGATGAAGGCCGTAAACAGCTGGGCGGAGGAGAAGGGTATTAAGTGCCTTGTTTCCATGGAACAGAGAATGGCGTGCGGCGCAGGCATCTGTCTGTGCTGTACGGTGAAGGTAAAAGATGACGGTCCTGAAGGCTTTAAGAATGTCAGATGCTGTAAGGACGGTCCTGTTTTCGACGGCAGGGAGGTGGTCTGGTAATGAGCAGCCTTTCTGTAAATGTAGGTAAAGTTAACCTTAAAAGCCCGCTCATTCTTGCTTCCGGAACATGCAATTTCGGCAGGGAACTGGCTGAATATTATGACCTTTCGATCCTCGGTGGAATATCATCCAAAGGTCTTACCATTAAGCCAAGGGCCGGCAATCCCGGTATAAGGGTTGCAGAATGTGATTCCGGAATGCTCAATTCCGTTGGTCTTCAGAATCCCGGTGTTCATTATTTCATCGAAAATGACCTGGACTTCATGAAAGAGAGCGGTGCAGGCGTTATCGTAAATGTCGCAGGTCACAGTTATGAAGATTATATCGACATGGTAACGACATTAGATCCTCATAAAGATAAAATCGATGCCCTCGAGATCAATCTCTCATGTCCAAATGTCAAGGAAGGCTGCATGACGATAGGAAGCGATCCTGCAGCAATAAAGCTCATTACTTCCAAGCTCAGGAGCCTTACGGATCTTCCTTTGTGGATAAAACTGACACCTAATGTAACTGATATCAAAGCAACCGCACTGGCTGCTCAGGAAGGCGGCGCTGATGCCGTTGTCCTCATCAATACTCTCATGGGCATGAGGATCGACATCAGGACAAGAAGACCGGTGCTTACAAATAACACAGGCGGTTATTCAGGCCCTGCGGTAAAGCCCGTCGCTATCCGTATGGTCGCAGAATGCAGCCAGGTATTGGATATCCCGATCGTAGGCTGCGGCGGAATCGCTGACTATAAAGACGTTATCGAGTTCATGATCGCAGGCGCTTCCGCGGTTGAGATCGGAACAGCATGTCTCATTCATCCTGCTCTGCCTGTTAAGATCACTGAAGACCTCGAAAAATATTGCAAAAATAATAATATCGATTTGAAAGAACTTACCGGTACGTTACAGCGCTGGTAAGTATAAAGGAGACAGATAATGGAAAATAAGATAATCGAAGCTTTATTTGCCACAAACGCTATCAGGGTCGCTCCCGAGGACCAGCCTTTCTGGTATACATCCGGAAGATTGGGACCTTTCTTCATCAATACGCATTTTCTCCTTGAGAATGAGGCCGCTGCAGGCGAAGTCCTGAAGAGGATCGAGAAGGCGATCGCTGATAATAAGCTGACTGCTCCTGAAGAGATATTCGACATGATGCTCGCATATTACAACAAGGGCGGCACTTTCAAGATGGTATCCGACAAGCTCGCTGAAGCAGCTTCAAAACTGGATTTTGATTTTATCTCAGGCGGTGAGAGACGTGATTACTTCTTCTCCATGATGCCTGCGTATCTTCTTAATAAACCGCATCTCACAATATTCAAGGATCTGACATCCGTTTATTCTGAGAAGATAGACGGAACTTCCGTGGATTCAAAGGATATCGACCTTAAGGGCAAGAAGGCTCTTCATATCGCTGATCTCATCACGGAAGCTTCCTCTTATGAGAGAGCATGGATCCCTGTAATAAGAGGTCTTGGATCAGAGATCACAGATACTGTTGCTGTAGTCGACAGATGCCAGAACGGCAGGGAAGTGCTGGAGAACTCAGGTGTTGAGCTGCACGCTCTTACAGGTATCGACGAGGCGCTTTTCGACGAGGCAACAGAGAATGGTATTATAAATGCAACACAAAAGGCTATGATCATGCACTTCCTTGAATCACCTGCCGAATACATGACTGCGTTCATCAAGGCAAATCCGGATTTTATCGCCGGTGAGATCGCCAAAGGCGGAAAGAATAAGGAACGTGCCGAATTAGCCATTGAGAAAGGATACTGCTGATGCTTAAAGATCCCTACGCAAAGCTTTACGACGTAACCACCATCCATGACTTTAGAGACATCATCAAGCACAGAGTCAAGGATTTTCCTCAGAATCCTGTTTTCCTCGTAAAGGAAAAGAAGGGCGGGGACTATGTACCGATCTCTACAGAGAAATACGATCACGACATCGATTCGCTCGGTACTTATTTCATGAATACCGTCGAAAAGGGCGCGAGGATCGCAGTATTTGCAGAGACAAGATATGAGTGGTACACATCTTATCTTGCGGTAACCAACGGCGCCGGATGCGTTGTTCCTCTTGATAAAGAGCTTCCCGTAGATGACGTCTATAACATGCTCACAAGAGCCGAAGTCGAGATCCTCGTTTTCTCGAAGTCCAAGCTCGACATCGTTAACCAGGTCTATGGCAAGGTCAATACGATGAAGTACTGGATCTGCATGGACGAGGTCAATGACGACAGATTCCTTTACTATCAGGACTGCCTCAAGATCGGTGAGAAAAAACTTGCCGACGGTGATAAGATCTTCACTGAGGCGACCATCGATCCCGAAGAGATGACGATCCTTCTGTTCACATCAGGCACGACTGCCAAGTCCAAGGCTGTTATGCTCTGCCAGAGAAATATCTGCGAGAATCTTATGTCTATGTTTTCGATGCTCTATATCGATATCAATGATGTATGGCTCTCAGTTCTTCCGCTGCATCACACTTATGAATGCACATGTGGATTCTTAGGTCAGGTATACAGAGGTACGACTGTCGCCATCTGCGAAGGTCTCCGTTATATCGCACAGAACCTGCAGGAAGCAAGACCTACGGCAGTTCTCATGGTTCCCGTAATGCTCGAACTCTTCTACAAGAAGATCATGAAGAGCGTTAACGCAGATCCCGAGAAAGCCAAGAAACTCCAGAAGGGTATCAAGCTTGCCAATACTCTGCACCTTTCTCCCAAGATGAGAAAGAAGCTCTTCAAGCAGATCCATGATGTATTCGGCGGCAGATGCCGACTCATTATCGCAGGCGGCGCGCCTATCAATCCCGAAATACTGAAGTTCTTCCAGGACATCGGTCTTATCTGCGTTCAGGGTTACGGTCTTACAGAGTGTTCGCCGATCCTTGCGCTTAACAGAGACGTTTATTTCAAGAATACCGCAGCAGGTATCCCTGCTGTCGGTGTTGACGTTAAGATCCTTGATCCTGATGAAGACGGCATCGGCGAGTTTATCGCAAAGGGACCCAACATTTTCCTGGGATATTATAATGATCCTGAGAACACAGCAGCTTCTTTAGACAGCGACGGCTACTATCATACAGGTGACCTGGGCTATATCGACGAGGATCATTTCTGCATCATAACTGGCCGTAAGAAGAACGTTATTATCGCAAAGAACGGTAAGAACGTATTCCCTGAGGAGATAGAATATCTGCTCTCGTTAAGTCCTTATGTAGCCGAATCTGTCGTATCAGGCGTTGAAGATAAGGCCAAGGATGATATCATCGTAACCGCTACGATCTTCCCGGATATGGAAGAAGTCAAGGCAAAGCTCGGCACGGAGGCAGATCCTTCCGAAGAGCAGATAATGAATATCTTAAAGGATGTTGTCGCTGAGACAAATGAGAAGCTCGAGAGCTACAAGAAGATCAAGAAGACAGTTCTCAGAATGACTGAATTTGAGAAGAACACATCGAAGAAGATCAAACGTTACTAAAGATCAAACGTATTGGTTTTGCTCGCAAAGTCCTCCGCGGGAAATAATAATTCTTATGCTCACTAAGGCTTCCGCGCGAACTGCGTTCGCTTGTGCAGAATCGTTCGCATAACAATTATTATTTTTTACGAATTGAAAAATTAAAGTAAAAGCAAGAGGTATTTAAATGTTTAACGATAGTGATTGCCTTAGGATATTGGAACAGGCAATGTCCACGACGGCTGATTTTGCCGAAGTATTCCAGGAAGTAACAGAATCTAAATCCGTAAGCATGCTTAACGGTAAAGTTATCAAAGCCTCTACCGGTTTTGATTCGGGCACGGGTATAAGGCTTCTTGCCGGAACCAATTCCGTATATGTTTATTCCAGCGACAATGATATCGAAGTACTTCTAAAGCTGGCAAAAGAGGCTGCGGCTGCGATCAGAGGCTCGGATAAGGGCAGTATTGAGGCATTAAAAGCTCTTTGTTCCACATCCAAAGCTACAGTAGAGATCGATCCCATGTCAGTTCCGAAAACTGATATTGTCGATTTCCTCAGGAAATCATCTGATTTTGCTTTGAACTACGATCCGTTGATCACACAGGTTGCGTCTTCACTTGCATACAGCACACGCACCGCGCGCATCATAAACACACGCGGCGTAAATGCTGAAGATACAACAAAGAGGATAAGACTCTCTGTAGAAACTATCGCTACAAAGGAAAATGAGAAACAGAGCGGCAGGGTCGCTCCCGGAACGATGAGGGGATATGAATTCATAAATGAGTACCCTCTTATCGATAAGACCCGCGAGTGTTGTGATACCGCTATCCGTATGGTAAACGCAGGCTATGCGCCTTCTGCCAAAATGCCTGTTATCTTAGGCAACGGCTTCGGCGGTGTTATCTTCCATGAAGCGTGCGGCCACGCTCTCGAAGCAACTTCAGTAGGAATCAAGAATTCTTATTTTACAGATAAGCTCGGAGAGCAGATTGCTTCTCCCATCGTAAGCGCGCGTGACAATGCCGTGATCGAAGGTGAATGGGGCTCCTATGCTACCGATGATGAAGGCAACACATCTTCAGATCTGCTGCTCATCGAGAACGGTATCCTGAAGAATTACCTCGTTGACGAGTTGGGCGGAAGAAGGATGAACTGCAAGCCCACAGGCTGTTCCAGACGTCAGAATTATTCTTATGCGCCTACATCACGTATGAGTAATACATATATCTGCAACGGCGAATCCGACCCCAAGGACATAATCGCAAATACCGAATATGGCCTTTACTGCACACAGATGGGCGGCGGTTCCGTCGATACTTCGACCGGTGATTTCAATTTCGCCGTCAATGAGGCATTCATGGTAAGAGACGGTAAGATCGCTGAACCCGTAAGAGGCGCTACGCTCATCGGAAAAGGCCAGGAGATACTTAAGAATATCGATATGGTCGGTAATGACTTGAAGCTATCTGCAGGCATGTGCGGTTCTTTATCCGGCGGTGTTCCTGTTACAGTCGGCCAGCCTACGATCAGAGTGTCTTCGATACTCGTCGGCGGAAGAGAAAAAGGAGAGTGATCTTATGGATATAAAATCAGCTGAGAAATTCATGGAAAAGCTCGTTAAGGCCGGCATGGAATACGGCTTCGAGGAATGTGAAGCATCCTATGCCTCCGAAAGTTCCATGAGCATTGATATCCTTAACGGCGAAGTATCGAGTTATGAAAACAGCGCTACCAGTTCTTTATCTTTCCGCGGTCTGAAAAACGGCCAGATGGGATATTGTTCAACCAATATCCTGGAAGATTCTTCTATAGATTTTCTTCTCAGATCAGCCATGGAAAACTGTAATGTCTTAAATGATGAGGATCCGCAGTTCATCTATTGCGACGAGAAAAATAAAGACCTTTATTTCTCGCAGGTCACTGATGCCTACGCCAAGAATACTTACAAGAGTTTTTCCGAACTGGGTCTGAAGATAGAGAAGGCCATACTCGATCTTGATCCGAGGATCGATGCAGTCGATTATCTTTCGATCACCTGCAGCACGGGACCTTATCTTATAATCAACTCAAAGGGACTTCATTCCTATCGGGATTCTGACGGAATCTCCCTTATGGCAGCTGCTAGAGCTACCGATGATGACGGAAGCGTAAAGAGCGGCGGCCATTACTGGATCGGCAAGGATATTGATGATTTTGATCTTGATAGATTTTTAGCTAAATTCAAAGAAAACCTTATCGGCAAGATGGGTGCAAGATCATGTAAGTCAGGAAATTACAAAGCCGTTCTTAAGAGCGAGGCTTTCCAGCAGTTCTTTATGGTATTCTTCGGAAATTTCCTTGCAACCACCATGCAGAGAGGTTTATCCCTGTTAGCTGATAAAGAAGGCGAGACTATTGCGTCTTCCGTATTTACCGTAAAAGAAGAGCCTATGTATGAAGCAGCCCTTACGAAGATTCCGTTCGACGATGAAGGTGTTCTTACCACGGCAAAAGCCATCATCGATAAAGGTGTTTTTGCGACTGCATTATACGATCTGAAATCTGCTTATAAGGCAGGAAAAACCTCAACCGGCAACGGATTCAGGGGTGGGAGTTCTGTGTCGGAAATGCCGACGAACCTAGTCGTTGAATCCGGAGACAAGAGTTTTGATGAACTGCTTGAAGCAGCAGGTGAGGGCATAATACTTACAGATCTTTCAGGACTTCATGCCGGCGTTAATCCGATAAGTGGTGATTTCTCGCTGCTTTGCGAGGGCTACCTTATCGAAAACGGCAAGAAGGGAAGACCTGTAGAGCAGATCACGGTCGCAGGCAATTTCTATGAAGTTATTAAATCTATTATTTCTGTAGGAAATGATATAATTAACCTGCCGTCCGGCGAAGGCGAGTTCTTTACGCCGTCGGTACTGGTCAGTTCTCTGGCCATTTCAGGTGATGAATAATTAAGAAAGAAGGATTTAGGAAATGGGCAATTCAGTTGACACTATCGCACTTCACGGCGGTTATAATCCCGGTAATGGCGAGCCCCGTCAGGTACCTATCTATCAGAGCACGACATGGAAGTATGCTACTTCTGAAGACATGGGAAAACTTTTCGACCTCGAAGCATCAGGATATTTTTATACAAGACTTCAGAATCCTACAAATGATTACGTAGCAAGCAAGCTCTGCGCCATGGAAGGCGGTTTTGCGGGAATGCTCACATGCTCCGGCCAGGCTGCAAACTTCTTCGCAGTATTCAATATCTGCGAAGCAGGAGATCACTTCATCGCTTCAGCAAATATCTACGGCGGAACATATAATCTCTTTGGCGTTACATTCAAGAAGATGGGTATCGAGTGCACATTCGTCGACCAGACACTGCCTCTCGAAGAACTCCAGAAGTTCATCCGTCCCAACACAAAGTGCGTTTTCGGCGAGACGATCACCAATCCTACAGTCGACGTTCTCGACATCGAGAAGTTCGCAACTCTGGCTCACAACAACGGCATCCCGCTTATCATGGACAATACATTTGCTACACCTGTTAACTGCCGTCCTATCGAGTTCGGCTGCGACATCGTTACACATTCAACTACAAAGTATATTGACGGACACGGCTCTTCCGTAGGCGGTGCCATCATTGATTCCGGTAATTTCGACTGGATGGCTCATGCTGATAAGTTTCCCGGACTTACAACACCTGATGAGTCTTATCACGGCCTTACTTATGCTACAAAGTTCGGAAAAGCAGCTTACATCACAAAGGCTACCGCACAGCTCATGAGAGACTTCGGCTCCATCCAGTCACCTCAGAACGCTTACTATATCCAGCTCGGTCTTGAGTCACTGCCTGTACGTATGGCACGTCACTGTGCAAACGCTCAGAAAGTCGCTGAGTTCCTGGCATCCGATGACCGTATCGCATGGGTTAAATATCCGGGACTTCCCACTGATTCACAGTACGAGCTTGCAAAGAAGTACTGCCCCAAGGGTACCTGCGGCGTTATGTGTTTCGGCGTAAAGGGAGGACGTGAAGCTTCGATCAAGTTCATGGATTCCCTTGAGTTTGCGACTATCGCTACTCACGTTGCCGACTGCAAGACTCTGCTCCTGCATCCTGCATCACACACTCACAGACAGCTCACCGATGAGCAGCTCGCTGAAGCTGGTATCCCTGGCGACCTCATCAGATTCTCAGTCGGCATGGAAGATCCTGATGATATCATTGCTGATCTCAAGCAGGCATTGGATAAGATCGGCTGATAATTAGCAATATCTTATAGAAATAACGCCCCGGAATATTTTTCCCGGGGTTTTTTATCAGTAGCAATAGAGCAGAGAATAGTCTCACGGTAAGCTTTTCGGTAAATATGAGGATGAACAACCAATTAATATTTTTTGTTAATTTGCTTCACCAAGATGTAAAATAGAAAAAAGGTTTCGTGAGATTCGAAATGCATCAGAACGAAAAAGAGTTAAAAGAAATGAAAGAATTATGGAATTAACTATTTTGATGCCTTGTTTAAATGAGGCTGAAACACTGGCAACTTGTATCCGGAAAGCAAAGACGTTTCTTTCCGAAAATAATATAGATGGCGAAGTCCTTATATCTGATAACGGAAGTACAGATGGCAGTAAGGATATCGCTAGGGCAGAAGGAGCACGTGTCGTATCTACGGACATTAAGGGATACGGAAGTGCTTTGATCAATGGAACAAAAAATGCCTATGGTAAGTATGTAATTATGGGCGATGCTGATGACAGCTATGATTTCCTTCATTTGATGCCTTTTGTTGAGAAACTGCGGGAAGGATATGATCTTGTCATGGGAGACCGTTTTGCCGGAGGTATTGAAGACGGAGCAATGCCCTGGAGCCATAAATATATTGGTAATCCTATTCTCTCGTTTATCGGACGGCTGTTTTATAGCAGTAAGATCCGTGATTTTCACTGTGGGTTAAGAGGATATAACAGAGAGTCGATGTTAAAACTTAACCTTCAGACGACTGGAATGGAATATGCTTCTGAAATGGTTGTTAAGTCTGAACTGAACGGACTTAAGATCGCAGAAGTACCGACTACGCTCAGTAAAGATGGCAGGAGCAGACCTCCACATCTTAGAAGTTTCCGTGATGGATGGAGACATCTTAAATTCCTTTTCATGTATGCACCAAATTGGCTTCTTTTATATCCCGGTTTGTTTTTCTTGTTTCTGGGACTGGTTCTGGGCGGAGTTATTGTAGTTGATAAGATTACGATAAGTAACATAAACTTCAGCATTCACACGCTGCTTTATTGTGCCTGTCTGATAATCATTGGCTTGAGCATTTTGCAGATGTATCTGATCGTAAAGGTTTATGCTTATAACCACGGTTTCCTTCCAAGAAATCAGATTGATTGGAACCATAAGTTTCATGAGGACAGGATAATTGCTGTAGGAGCGGTAATTGTACTGACTGGCATTGTGCTCAGCATCGTGGCCCTTGCGACCTGGAAGTCTTTCGGAATGGGTGATCTTGACGCTGAAAATACTATGAGGATAGTTATTCCTGCTGTTCTTTGCTTAGTAGTCGGCTTTCAATCCATCTTCACAGGTTTTATTGTTGGAGTAATGAAGATCCGTACTGAGAGCAGTGTATGATTACCTCAGGAGAGAAAAGGAGAGTTTCTGCTTTTTTATATACTGTTTTACTTGCTGTATCTGTTGTTATTGCAGCAAGGCTTAGCTTGCTGGACAGTGGTTCATTATTCTTTTTGTTAAGTTCAGGCGTATCTGCGGTCTATTTGATCCGGAATCACGTAAAGGCTGAAAAATCAGGATCCAAGATTATATTGTGGATTATTACGATATATTTTACCTTTGCTTTTTACGGCCGTGGCTTATTCATGCAAAATGCCAGAATAGAGTTATCTCTTTTGAAGTTATTCTGTTTTATCGTTTTTACTGTTGTATTCTATCCTTTGACTCCCGGAATCATTGCATTATTTGAATGGCTAAGTAAAAAGAAAAATAATATAGGTTCCTCTGTTAAGAAAAACGAACTGAATGCAGGACTTATCTGCGGGTTAACTTTTTTTTCAGTAGATCTCATCCTTACGCTTAGCAACTATCCATGTACAATGACTAATGACAGTAGGGGGCACTGGTATCAGGCATTAAGCCCTTTGCCTTTGAACGATTATTCACCGCTTGTCTTTAACCTTTTGTTAAAGGGACTGTTTTCTGTTACCGGATTTACTACTCCATACATATATGTTCTTTTTCAAACTGCCGTTTTATCTTTGATTGTCGGTGACATTGCCAATTTCCTTCACAGGCTTGGTATAAGACGCAGATTATTAGCTGCCGGCTCTTTGGTATTCGCTTTTCTACCAAGCACTTACATGTTATTGCTGTATTTATCGAAGAATCCGTTAAGTGGTATATTGTGTCTCGGTGTTGTGTCAGCTTTATTGCAACTTCTTGTGGAGGCGGAGTACTGTCTCAAAAAATGGACTTGGTATTTAAAGACGACGGTTCTTATATTGGCTCTCTATCTTATTCGTGAGAATAATGTGGTCATATTTATCCCATTAATCGTATTTGCAGTATGGTTTTTATTGACTCACAAGAAGCTCGGACGTCTTATACTGATTGTTGTTTTGGGCGTGATAAGCTCAATTCTCTTTCTAAACAATGTTGTTTATAAGTCAATTGACTATATACATGTTGAAAAAAGCCATGAAACGATACGGCCATTGCTCGCGCCTGTCGGAAGTGCAATGCAGCAGGGACTGGCTTTACCTGATGATATATATGAAACGGCAGAAAGAGTATTGCCGGCAGAAGAATGGATAGAAAGATATGATCCATTTAACAGCGACGTGATCACCTGGGAAGAGCCTAAGCCGGATTATTCCAAAGTGTCGTTAAAAGAGGGAATGTCCGTGTATTTTAAGATGTTATGTATTTATCCCGACGTGGTTATAAAAGACAGATTGGATGGAATGGACTGCG
This sequence comes from Saccharofermentans sp., assembly GCA_045532275.1. Classification (GTDB taxonomy): domain Bacteria; phylum Bacillota; class Clostridia; order Saccharofermentanales; family Saccharofermentanaceae; genus Saccharofermentans. The sequence continues at coordinate 25,425 of JAZSFQ010000046.1, forward strand.
TTTGGAATATTAATGTGGAGATCGAAGATAAGAATAAGTGCCCTACAGTAGTATATGATGATGTCAGTTTTAAGGATGCCCAACTTCCTGATGGAGTGATCCGAAATACAGCGGATATGATTAAATGCTTAACAGCTAAAATGCTTGAAATAAGCAAGAATAATGAGATACTTGATACTTTTATATGGAGGAACGGAATCTTTGTTTACCTTTTGATGATAACTTCTGTATATTTATTTAGAAAGAAAAAAGCAAAGCTGTTATGGGCAGTGTTACCAAGTGTATTTATATTGCTGACTTATGTGCTGGTAATTGGTTGGCAGATGTACTTTTATCTGTGGTTTTTCCCGTTGTCTGTTACATTGCTGATGATAGTTTCAATTGTCGAAAACGAACAGGCTTTCGGACGAGACACGAACTCTTAAAAATCTTATATATATGATCAATATCTTTATAGTCTTTTTAAACATCTTCTTAATTCACCAAAATTGTAATTATACCGAATTAGATGTTAAGAAAAATACCGATAAAGATAGAATGGTCGCCAGGCCCCTTCTCAATAAAACACGTTAGGAAAAATCAGGTATATACGACTTCGGTTTTACCTTTGGTCTTCATATATATAGTAAAAATAACTCTGATGATGATCAGGACCAGAACGATTCCGATAAGATCAATAAGAACATCCATGATCGATCCGTCGCGTCCGGTAACGAAAAGCTGATGATATTCATCGAAGATCGAATTGATGATCGAGAACCATAAAGTAAAAATGATGTTCATCTCATTATCGGATCTCAGCAGCTTAACCGGGCTTTCAGCGTATGATGTCTTACTGGATATCTTATTGGTCGATGATAAAGCCAGATATGACAGGATCGTAAGTAGAGCGAATTCGGATGAGTGCGCTACCATTCTCAGGACGCTGTCATCTGTTATATCTATGCTGAATAATTCATTTATCAGATTCAATAAGATGTGAGACAGATCCGATGATTCGACGGCATCCTGATTTGACAGATGAAAGATTACTGCGATCCAGAGCAGGGTACATATCCAGAAAAAGACAGCCATAAACAAATATCTTAAAGATATCTGCTTTTCGTGAGCTTTTTCTTTGAGCATTTTCGTTGTCATCGTCTTCCCTGCCGCTTTAGCTGCTCTTAATTTATTATCTTATATTATACGTTAATTATCCGTTTTTTCTCGAATTCTTGATTGCGCGGTCAATATCTCTTGCAGCTTCTTTCTTAGCCATTACTTCGCGCTTATCGTAATCTTTCTTACCTCTGGCAAGACCGATCTCGAATTTAACCTTGCTGTCCTTGAAATAACATTTTGTCGGAACGAGTGTCAGGCCGTCCTGTTTGGTCGTGGAATATAATCGGATTATCTCTTTTTTGTGCATAAGAAGCTTTCTGTTGCGCTCGGGATCGAGATTAAACCTGTTTCCGTTCTCATAAGGACTTATATGAACGCCGATAAGCCAGATCTCCCCGTCTTTTACCTGAACGTAAGAATCCTTGAGATTCACCTTCCCTGCCCTGAGACTCTTTACTTCTGTTCCGGATAATGCCACGCCTGCTTCAAACCTCTCCTCGATGAAATAATCGTGATAGGCTTTGCGGTTCTCTGCTATTATTTTTATCCCTTTTTGTATAGCCATAATGGAGTATTTTACAATCAAACGTCTGTTTTTACAAAGAAAAACGTGAAAAGCCAGTATCCGTTACATCTGAAGCGACGGATAAGCGTTCAGATCCAGCTTATCTCTTTTACCGTTCATGAACTCATAGTATCCGCAGGATGCGATCATCGCGGCGTTGTCGGTGCAATATTTCAGGTCAGGATAATAAAGCTTTATGCCTTTGGACTTGGCTTCTTTATCGAAGGCTGCCCTTAGGAATGAATTGGCCGATACGCCTCCTGCGAGGCATAGCTTTTTGATGCCTGTCTGTCTGCATGCTGTCATCGTATTCTTTAGAAGTGCTTCTGCTATTGCCTGCTGGTAAGATGCAGCGAAGTCCTTGATAACGATCTCTTCGCCCTTTTGTCTGAGACCGTTTATCAGATTCAATGCAGATGTTTTAAGTCCTGAAAAGGAGAAGTCCAGAGTATCGCCCATATGTGTTTTCGAAAAGGCATACCTTGAGGTGTCCCCTCCTTGCCCGGCCTTATCCATCTTGGGACCGCCCGGATAGCCCAGGCCTATTACGCGTGCTATCTTATCGATAGCCTCTCCTGCCGCATCGTCTCTGGTACGCCCGAGAACCGTCATATCGGTATAATCGTCAACTCGGACGATCATGGAATTTCCGCCGCTTACGCAAAGGCACAGGAACTGAGGTTCCAGTTCTTCGAAGCAAAGGTAATTGGCAGCGATGTGTCCCTTCAGATGATTAACGCCCACAAGAGGCTTGCCAGATACTTCACAGAGACCTTTGGCGCATGAGAGTCCAACCAGCAGTGCTCCTACGAGCCCGGGACCGTATGTTACAGCTATTGCGTCAATGTCTGAAAGCGTTACGCCTGCGTCGGAAAGAGCCTTCTGAACGGTGGGGTATACGGCATCGACATGCATCCTTGAAGCAAGCTCGGGAACGACTCCGCCGTACTCTTCGTGGAAATCAGCCTGCGAAGCAATACAATTGCTCAGAATATAACGCCCGTTCTTTACGACTGAAGCGGCTGTCTCATCACATGAGCTCTCGATACCGAGTATAAGAATGTCTTTACCGTTATTCATGTTAATTTTCTGCCATATAGTATGAATTAAGGAAATTATTGACTGAATCGATATACAGATTCTTATTGATACTGTATTCCTCGATATAACCCGCTCCTGAGACCATGACGCTCCTGGTAATGCTGGAATTCAGTCTGTTTCTTTCCGTTATTATCTGGTCTATCTTATCTGCTCCTACGAATGTATCGTGTCCTCCATATAGGATAAGGACAGGTATCGGAAGTCTCGCGATCTCGGCGGCAAGGCTTACATTGGTTCCTCCGGATGATACTCTTATCGCATAAGGAACAGAATACTTTGTAATGAATCCTAAAGGCTCGCTCTGGACAACCTCAGGCTTGATATAGTCATCGGATTCTTTCGCGGGAGAATCAAGGATCATACCGATAACATATGACTTGTCGAAACCGAGATTCCTGATCTCCTGACTGTATTGCATAAGTGTGTTGTCATTGGCGCCTTCAGGCGGAAGTTTGGAATAAGCCAGCAATGACGATGTGCAGCCTGTGCCTATTCCGAAAAGGATGACATCTGTAGTAACGGAGATCTGTTTTACAATGGCGATCGCGCCCAACACATCCTGCCATTCAAGATATCCGTATGTGCATATATCACCGCCGGATGTACCGGAATTCCGCTGGTCAAACAGGAAAACATTATATCCGTTTTCGAGCCAGCTCTCGATCATATCGATCATTTCGACGCCGAACGGTAGTCTGTTCGAACCGGCATCATGAACTACTATGATCGTCGAGATAGGATTCTTGGTCTTGAAAAACCAGCCCTGAAGAGATGTCTGTCCGTCAGCTGACTGGAAACTCGTAGTGTTATATGAAGGCAGGATATTCGAAGGAACATTGGTAACTTCGTTGCGGTTTATGTTCATCAGTCTGTTGGATGAGAAAACCGTGAGCGCAATGAACGAGATGATAATGAGCGCAATGGTACTCAAGACCAATGCAAGTCTCATTACGAACGGATTCCTTCTGCCGTAGGTATTACCGCTGAAACTGATAAAGCCGCTGTTCCCTTTAACCATAGTCCGCTGTTAATTTACTCCGCTCGAACCGAATCCGCCGCCTCTGTCTTCGCCGATCGATTTTACATTATCTGTTTCGACGAACTTGCAGTATTCGACCTTTGCAACGACCATCTGGGCTATGCGGTCGCCTTTTCTGATCTTATATGTGCCGTGAATGCAGCCCTTCGAATCGATGGTAAGAGGCTCGTCAGTGCCCTCATCCTGGAAAAATGAATCGTTGTAGATTATGACGTTTATTTCGTCCCTGTAGCCGCAGTCGATCGTTCCGGGTGCGTTCGGAATCCTTAAAGGTGTCTTAAGGGAAACGCCGCTCCTGGGCCTTATCTGGACCTCATATCCGTAGGGGATAGCAAGCTTGATGCCTACAGGGACCAGCGCCGTCTTGCCCGGTTCGATGATCACGTCTTCAGCTGCATAAAGATCCATTCCTGCATCGCCGTCGTGGGCATAAGAAGGAAGTTTGGCGTCTTCCCTGCACTTCTCAATAAAGATCTCAGTCATTATCGTGTCCTCCGGGTAATATAGTATAGTTGCAGATAACATCAAATCCCAGATCAGCAATGGCTTCTGCATAAGATCCGTCTACCGGGTTCTTTGCCCTGCCGTAGATCGAACACGAGCAGTCCAATGGATGAGGGATCACCTTAAGATCTGTTCCTTCGCTTTCTCTTTTCGGTTTAAGACCGTAATATGCATTTCCGTGGCAGAATCCGCAAGGCCTCTGGTTACGTCCGGCAGCGCAGAAATCCGACTGCATCCAGGGGATCATTCCGTCAGAATGAACGATTACCGTATGGTTTTTCGATGTCAGATCGAAAGTCTCCGTAATATCTCTTAAGTTCTGAAGAAGGTCATCGGGATCGATCTCATATGACGGCGTAACCGCTTCGGCATAATTGAAAGCATATGCTATCGACTTACTGCTGTAGAGATTGGCGCCGGCTGAAGCGAAATGCTTTAACTGAGTGTCTTTAAGGAACTTGCGGTCCGTGAAAAGTCTTGAGGACATAACTGCTATAAAGCCGTCTCCGAGGTCAGTCTTCAGCAATGAGATCACATAATCGATTATCTTATTGAGCTTATCGTGGTGAAAATCAGGAAGCATCAATACGAGCTCGGCGCCCTGATCGGCAACAAAACTTACGGCATTCTTATATATATCCGGATCGGCCAGATCGTAAATGCTGAATGCATATATATCAGCGCCTTCTTCCAGGATATCTTCATTAAGGCGCAAAATAGGATATGTATACATGTTCTTAATCACGCCGCGTTTTTCTTCCGTGTCTCCGAAAAACTCCGAATCTTCGACATAATCAAGACCGTAATTCTTCTTGAAGAAATTAACGACATTAACCTCAAGGACCATAAGAAGGTCGCGTCTTAAGGAATTGATAACGCTTACCGGGCAATAGAATTCTTCTTCGCTGCCGAATTCGACAGAAGAAACGGTAAAAGGCGTATCAAGAGTCTTGGAGAACTGTTCTCTTATTCTGTCTCTGTCGAGCGCATTGCCTTCATAGTTATCGGGTATAGTTACTTTCGATTCGGAGGATATCTTATCTGCAATACCGCCTGTTACTTCTGCTTTTGCAGTGATCTCAGAACCGTTATTGGTAAGAATAACCTTAACCGCAGTCCTTCTGAGGTCCTTTTTCGCGATATCCGTATCGTGGTTCATAAGGAAAACTTCAAATCCGGGCTTAAGCTTCCTGATCATGTCGGGATGAAGTCCCTTAATGTTTAGGCCGTTAAGACCGGTATTGGTCTTTCCTACCGGGAATGAGCATATCTCCCTCGCGTTATCGCGGATGGACAGGTAATCGCCTTTATCAGGCTCGGGAGAGCCGTTCTTTATGCCGACGGTAACGAGTCCCCGCTTGGCATCCAGACCGCTTATACGGCCTATCCTGACGCCGTATTTGCCGGGGTATTCGCCGGAAAGGAGTTTATCATCCTTGCTGCCGCTCAGATACTGTGAAGTAAATGCTCCGCCGCGGTTAAAATTTATCAGAAGTTCGTTTTTGATCTCTTTGAGAAGATCCTTGTTCAGGTTGCCTTCGTAATATGCGTCGATCATCCTGCGGTAGCAAAAAACTGCAGATCTGACATAATTGGCATCACGCATGCGGCCTTCGATCTTAAGACTCTTTACGCCGCTCTTAATAAGTCTTTCGAGGTAATCGGTTACATCCCTGTCCTTCGGTGACAGGAGATGACCTTCCTTTAGTCTTAAACCGTCATTATATAATGTATATTCTTCCCTGCAGGGCTGCGCGCAGGAACCTCTGTTGCCGGATCTCGTGCCGCTCCTGTTCATAGCGGAGAAAAGGCACAGTCCTGAAGCGCATACGCATACGGCTCCGTGAGCGAATACTTCCGTCTCAAGGCCGTAGCCTGACGCGATCTTTGTCCTTGTCTCTATCTCGTCACAGGACAATTCTCTCGGAAGTACCACGCGGTTCGCGCCAAGCTCAGAGAGCTTTTTGAACTCGTCCGCCGAATATATATTCATCTGCGTGCTGCAGTTTATGATGACATCGGGAAAGTCTTTTGCGAGCTTCGTCAATACAGCCAGATCCTGTATGATCAGTCCGTCTATTCCGATATTGACTGCTTCTGCAATAGTCGGATAGAAAAGCTCGAATTCTGAATCACTCATCAGCGTGTTTACTGCAAGGAACACCTTTGCAGAACGCGCATGAGCATAGTCAGTGCCTGCTTCGAGTTCGTCCAGCGTGAAATTATCTGCTCCTGCCCTCGCAGAGTATTCTTTCAGTCCGAGGTATACGGAATCAGCACCGCTGTCAACGGCTGCTTTAAGGATCTCAAGATTTCCGCATGGAGCTAAGAGTTCGATTCGGTTATTTATCATCAGTCTTCTTCAAATGTTCGAATAATCCTGAACTTACTTTATTAGCCAGCTCCTCCATCGGAGTGGGCTTAACGTCCGCGCTTCTCTCTTCGGCATACTGTGTGGCTTTTGCCCTGTAGTAAGTAAGCTCTGTCTTGAGAGCATTGTTCTCGGCTCTTAAAGAAATGAGCTGGTCGCATGCCTCGAAAAGCGACATTATCGCAGTCTTATTCGTAGCTATATAAGGGTTGTTTTGTTTCGTTTCGTTATAGATCTCGTCAGCCAATTCTCCGACTTTTTTGATCCTGTCATATCCTGCATCATCGCTCCTGACAAGATATTGAACGCCGCCTATCGTGATCTGTGCGCTCTGCTCTTTGGGATTCTTCTCTTCTTCTCTTGCTTTTGAACGGGCTTTGATCTTATCTTCTAATGTCATGAGTTTCTTCTCGGTAACGGCCTTTGCCTTGATCTCGCCTTTATAAAGCTGCTTGTACTCGACGATTGCGGGTGCATCCTTCTTACCCTTACGCTTGTAAGAGCCGTCAGAATATTTGCCAAGTAAGCCGGCATTGGATTTTCTCATAAAAAGACCTCCGCAATATTAGAAGATATATAATTATAACACTAAACGAACAACTTGCTTGCAAGGGTTGAGAGATGTGTGTTATTTCCGAGCAACGCGAGGAATATAACACTAATTGAACAACTTGCTTGCAAGGGTTGAGAGTGTAAAATCGCCATTTTGAACCGCAGATTGACCCGCAGTGCGGTCCGTTTTGCGTGTCATCTGGCCGGAAATTGACCCGCAGCGCGGTTCATTTTGCGGTTCGTGCTTCGTCAAGTATTTTAAACAGTTCCGCAAATTCAGATGGTGACAGTTCTTCTGCCCGGGCAGTATCCTTTATTCCCAATTTACCGAAAACAGAATCAATCAATTCAGCAGAAGCAATTCCCGCCAGATTCTTTTTGAGCATCTTTCTCCTCATCGAAAAGCAGGCATTAAGGAACTTAACAAATTCAGCAGACAGGATATCCGCAGTTTCCTTCCTCTCAAAGCTTATGACCGCCGAAGTAGTCCTCGGCTGCGGAATAAATGCCGTGTACGGGACTTTAAACTCATACCTGTACTCTCCGTAAAGACTGCAAAGGATCGCCAGAGGCCCGTATTGCTTGGAATTAGGTCCGCAGTCGATCCTGGCAACGGCTTCATCCTCAACCATGAATACCATCCGGCGAGCATTAGAATAATCGGAGAACAGCTTCTTCATTATGTCGGTCATGACATAGTAAGGAATGTTGCTGACGACTACATCAAACTTCGTCTCATCAACAGGCATCTTGATGAAGTCACAGTTGATGATGTTCGCGTTCGTGATGTTCTCCGTGAGGTATTCAGCAAGACCGTGATCGATCTCAACGCAAATGAGATTATCTGTGAGCTCTGAGATAGGATAAGTAATGCTACCCAACCCAGGACCGATCTCAAGGACACCGTCTTCCCTATTGATCTCACAGAGGTCAACTATCGCCTGAATAATTGTCTCATCACAAAGGAAATTCTGCCCGAACTTCGATTGGGGCAGAATTCCTTCTGATTGCATTATGTCTTTAATTGTCTCGCGGTTCATTATTACAGGAAATATGCGACGCCTGATTCAAAGATCTTCTGGTACTTGTTGCCCGGAATGTTCTTTGTAAGGTCGGACTCATATCTTTCGGTATGACCCATCTTACCGAGGACACGTCCGTCGGGTGATGTGATACCTTCTATCGCGCAGATAGAACCGTTGGGGTTGAACTGAGTGTCTGATGCATAGTTACCGTCAAGATCAACGTAGCATGTAGCGATCTGGCCGTTTGCAGCGAGCTTTCTGACGAGCTCTTCTGATGCTACAAACTTACCTTCACCGTGTGAGAGCGGGATCTCGTAGATATCACCGGGTGTGCAGAGCGAGAGGCAGGGGCTCTTGTTTGTCATGATCTTTGTTCTTGCATAAACATTCTGATGTCTGCCGATGTTGTTGAATGTGAGCGTCGGGCTGTCAGGTGTCATGTCGCAGATCTTGCCGAAAGGTACCAGACCGAGGTTGATCAACGCCTGGAAACCGTTGCAGATACCGAGTGCGAGACCGTCTCTGTTCTCGAGGAGATCGGAGATTGCATCAGCGATGCCGCTGTTTCTGAGGGATGCTGTAATGAACTTACCTGAACCCTCAGGCTCGTCACCTGCTGAGAAGCCGCCGGGGATCATCATTATATTGGCCTCGCGGATCTTTGCTGCAAGTTCTGCGAAAGATTCGTTGATATCGTTCTGGTTTCTGTTTCTGATAACGAAAACTTCAGCCTCAGCGCCTGCTCTCTCAAAAGCTCTGGCAGAATCTATCTCGCAGTTGTTGCCCGGGAAAACAGGGATGATTACCTTCGGTTTAGCACCCTTGAGTACGCCGGGAGCAGCCTTTTTAGGCTGACCTTCCGTATAAACATCGATCGCGAAAGGCATTTCGGCAGACTTAGCAGATGTCGGGAAGATCCTTTCGAGCTTTCCTTCGAATGCTTCTAAAGCTTCCTTACATGAAAGCGCAGTGCCGGCATAAGTGAAATCGCCTGTATCGTTGGTTGTACCGAGGAACTTGCCGCCGGCCATCTCGACTTTATCTACGGCGTTCCCATCGTTAGGGATTGCAACGATGATCGATGCAAGGCTCTTAGAGAAGAGATCAGATTCAGTGAGCTTGTCACTGAAATCGAATCCCAGCTTATTACCGAAGCACATCTGGGCGACTCTGGCTGCAACACCTGCACTCTTAACGACTGCGGCATTCTTGATTTCGCCTCTGTCGATCAGTTCCTTAACTGCCTTGATTACTCTCAAGATATGGTCCTTCTTATAAGAACCCTTGCCGTCACGTGAACACTTGATGAGATAGAGTTTCTGGCCCTTTCCTGTAAGCGTAGCAGTGATGACCTTATCTGTTGTTGTCATGCCTACGGCAAAGCTTACGAGCGTCGGAGGTACGTGGATATCGTTGAATGTACCTGACATTGAGTCCTTACCGCCGATAGCTGCCGTACCGTAATCGAGCTGGGCCTTATATGCACCGAGGAGTGCCGCAAGAGGCTTGCCCCAAGATTCACTGCTTCCCATTCTCTCGAAATATTCCTGGAAAGTAAGTCTTGCCTTCAAAGGATCAACACCCATGGCAAGAAGCTTCAACAGACTCTCTACTACAGAGTTATAAGCGCCAGCATAAGGGCTCCATTCAGTGTAGTATGGATCAAATCCGTATGTCATTACTGAACAGTCATGTGTTGTGCCGTGATCGAGCGGGATCTTTGCAGCCATACCTTCCTCAGGCGAGTTCTGCATCTTGCCGCCGTAAGGCCATACTACTGTAGCAGCGCCGATGGAAGAGTCGAATCTCTGGATAAGGCCCTTACGGGAAGCACCGTCTAATGAATTGAGAACTCCCTTAAGGCTTTCTGAGAAGTTTCCTTCGACATAACCGTTAGCAGGAGTATCAAGGAACTCTCCCTTGCCCTGAGGAACAACACTTGCTTCAGCATACTGTGTTGCACCGTTTGTATCAATGAAAGATCTCGGGAGGTCTACGATCGTGTTACCGTTCCATACCATCTTCATTACCGGTTCTTCTGTTACTTCTGCGACAACTGTAGCTTCAAGGTTTTCTTTGGCAGCTGCTGCCATGAACTTATCGAGATCTGCAGGATGAACGACTACTGCCATTCTCTCCTGAGACTCGGAGATAGCGATCTCGGTACCGTCAAGGCCGTCATATTTCTTGGGTACTGCATCAAGATTGATCTTAAGACCTGCGGCGAGTTCTCCGATAGCAACGGAAACGCCGCCTGCACCGAAGTCATTACATCTGATGATGAGTCTTGTAACCTCGGGATCTCTGAAGAGTCTCTGGAGCTTTCTCTCCGTCGGAGGATTACCCTTCTGTACTTCAGAACCGCAAGTTACGACAGACTGGGTATCGTGAGCCTTGGAAGATCCCGTTGCTCCGCCTATTCCGTCACGGCCTGTCCTTCCGCCGAGAAGAACAACGATGTCACCGGCCTGAGGTCTTTCTCTTACGATATTGGATGCGGGAGCAGCGCCTACTACGGCACCGATCTCCATTCTCTTTGCGATATAACCGGGATGGTAGATCTCATCTACGAGGCCTGTAGCCAGACCGATCTGGTTACCGTATGAAGAATAACCTGCAGCAGCCGTGCGGCAGAGCTTCTTCTGTGAGAGCTTGCCCTTAAGCGTAAGTTCTACGGGAACTGTCGGGTCGCCGGCACCGGTAACTCTCATTGCCTGATATACAAAAGATCTTCCCGAGAGAGGGTCTCTTATGGCACCACCCAGACACGTTGCAGCGCCGCCGAAAGGTTCGATCTCCGTAGGATGGTTATGTGTCTCATTCTTGAACATGAAGATATAATCTTCAGGCTTGCCGTCGACCTCGATCCTGACCTTAATGGAGCAGGCATTAATTTCTTCTGATTCATCGAGATCATCGAGTTTGCCGTCTTTTTTCAGCTTCTTGCCTGCCAGAGTGGCAATATCCATAAGGCATACTGGCTTCTTGGCAATTCTGTCTCCGTATACTTCTTCTCTGTCGGAGAGATAGCTTTCATATGTAGACTTGATCTCAGCTGTAAGCTCATCATCACCTTCAAACCTGATATCTGTAAGGTTTGTAAGGAATGTCGTGTGACGGCAGTGGTCAGACCAGTATGTATCGAGAACGCGGATCTCGGTAACTGTAGGCACTCTTCCCTGTTCCTTAAAGAAATCCTGAACGAACCTGATGTCTGCAAAACTCATTGCAAGGCCCATTGTCTTTCTAAGGTCTTCGAGATCTTCGTCTGTCATATCGAGGAAACCATCAATATTATCAACCTTTGTGGGGATATCGTATTTATCGATAAGAGTCTCGGGTTTGTCTGCTGATGCTTCACGGGCTTCAACAGGGTTGATCAGATAATTCTTTATCTTTACCTTCTCTTCATCGGAGACAGTGCCGTAGAATGCAATGATCCTGGCGCACTTAACGATAGGTCTTTCCTTGGCCGTCATGAACTGGATGCACTGGGCTGCAGAATCCGCTCTCTGGTCGTACTGACCCGGGAGAGATTCAATGATCAGCACGTAAGAGGCACCATCAAGATCTACCGTCTCGTTATAGATGATATCGACAGGCGGTTCGCTGAAAACAACGGGCTTGGCGTTTTCAAACTCCTCGTCAGTTACTCCGGAGACATCGTAACGGTTGATAACGCGAACTTTCTCGATGCCTGATACGTTAAGATCGTATTTGACATCATGAAGTATTCCGCCTGCTTCGACGTTGAATCCTTCTTTCTTCTCTGACAGTACTCGTCTTACATCGTTTTCGTTCATAAGGTCTCTCCTTGTGAAATAATTAATTACAGGTTGTCGGCGCTCTTTGAGAGCAGTTCGGTGTTGTATTTGAGGAATCTCTCAAGGCCTGCGCTGTCGAGAGATCCGTGTGCGAGCTTTGCCTGATCGTAGATGTGCTGCGCAAGGCGGTCAGCTTCTTCCTTCTTTGTTCCCATCGATTCAAGCGCTTCGAGCTTTGTGATCAGCGGGCTGTCGGTATTAACGACGAGTTCTTCTGTCTCCGGGAACATATCAGCGAGTTCTTCTTCGGACATTGTGCCCATGGATGACATCATTCTCTCATACTGCGCGCGCATTTCCTTCATACGGCGGTTATGCTCGGCTTCGCGGATAAGCGCAGGCAGATTGTCTTTTCCCATCTCCTGTGCGAAAACGATGAGCTTCTCATCTCCTACCGCGCTTCTGAAGAAATCCTTGAGCTTGTTCTTTGTCTCTTCGTCGGATTCTTTTCCGGAGAGTTCAGAGTCGACACGCTTGAATTTATAGTCTGGCTTATTCATCTCAATGTATGACATGAAGTTGTTATCGATCTCTTCGTTCATTACGACTACTTCGAAGCCGTCGTTTTTGCTCATCTCGACATAAGCAGCCTGAGCCTTCGGATCCGTGGTATATCTGATCGTCTTCTTATCTTCTGATGTAAGTTCTTCCAGAGTCTTGAAAGATCCGTCGACTGTCTTGTAGAGGCAGATGCCCTCGACCTTCTCGTAGAACTTCTCTTCTTTCATCATTCCGTACTTAACGAAAACAGATATATCAGACCAGTATTTCTCGAAGTCTTCTCTCTGCTTTTTGAAAAGCTCATTAAGCTTGTCGGAAACTTTTTTAATAATGTGGCCGGAAAGCTTCTTAACGTATTCATCCTGCTGGAGAGCAGAACGTGACACATTGAGCGGGAGATCCGAGCAGTCCAGGCAACCCTGCAGAAGGAATAAGAAATCGGGAATGATCTCTTCGATGTTATCAGCAACGAAGATCTGGTGATTGTAGATTTTGATCCTTCCTTCAAGAGACTGATAGATGTTATCCGTCTTCGGGAAATAAAGGATTCCCTGAAGAGTAAAAGGATAATCCATATTAAGGTGGATCCAGAATAAAGGATCCCTGCCGTCATTGAATACGCTGTGATAGAACTGCTTATATTCAGATTCTGTGCACTCGGAGGGTTTCTTAGTCCAGAGAGGTGATTTGATATTTACAGGAACATAAGATACCGGTGAAGGCGTAAATGTTTCGCCCTTCTCCTCCGCCTCCTTCTTCCGCTTTTCTTCGTTCTCCTCATGGAGCCTGTCTGACTTGGTGTCAACAAAATAGATGTCAGCAGGGGCGAAATAGCAGTACTTGCGGATGGTCATCCTGATCGTAGCAGAATCGAAGATCTTGACAGCATCTTCAGAAAGCTTCAATGTGATTACCGTTCCCCTGTCTTTCTTGTCGGAAGGCAGTATCTCATAATCCATACCGTCATTTGACTTCCAGATGACCGGCTCCGAATCTTCCATAAAGCTCTTTGTGTTGATGGTTACTTCGTCAGCGACCATGAATGCGGAATAAAAACCGAGACCGAAATGACCGATGATCCCGGTCTTGTCGGTGGATTCCTGCTGGTACTTGGTAACAAAATCCAGTGCGCCTGAAAAAGCTATCTGGTTGATATATTTCTCGACTTCGTTCTCGGTCATGCCGATTCCGTTATCTTCGAATGATATCGTCTTGTTATCGTCATCATAAACTACTCTGATTGAGTAATCTTTTGTATCGGGTTCTTTCTCGGCCTTGCCCAATTCTACAAGCCTTCTGTGCTTTGATATGGCGTCCGCACAGTTTGAAACGAGTTCTCTTACGAAGATATCCTTATCTTCATAGAGCCATTGTCTGATAACCGGAAAAATATTCTCGGTAGTTACCGATATCTTTCCTGATTTTGCTTCCATTTATACCACCTCCAAAAAGTTATCAGTTCAATCTCTGCTTTTCCGCAGTAATATATTCAGATGTATATTCCTGATACATCTTTGAGATCATATTCAATACTTCATTTTCACTTGAATTGAATTCGTAACCGTCGATATATCTTACGGGCAGAATGTCAAAAGGCGTGCTAGATACGAATACGGCATCAGAAGTCTGATCGAGTTCTTCGGGCTTAAAAGTTCCGATCTGAAGTTCCAGTCCGGATCTTTTGAGCGCTTCCATTACCCTTTTTCTGGTAATACCTATAAGGATCTTGTTATCAGGCGCCGAATATACCTTGCCATTTCTTATCACGAAAAGATTTGACATCGAGCCTTCATAAAGCCTGCCTTCGTTATCTGTAAGCACAAGCTCGAAAGGAAGACCGTGAGCGTTCTCTTCTTTGAACTTCTGATTAACGGTAGTCTTATAGTCGCCCCTGAATATCTTAAGATTCGGCGTCTTGCGCTCCCAGTTCAGGATAGTCGTGTTGATGCCTTTTTCGAAATGTTCCTTAGAAGGAAGAGTTATATCAGCCTGATGTATGAGCAGCACTTCATTTGTAAGGACTATTCTTACAGAACCTTCCTTAACTCTGTCCATATCTATAAAGCTGTATGCTTCAGACAATATCTTTGATGTGTCTACCGGAAAGTTCTCGAGGCCCTTTACAGATCTGACCAGTCTTGCCAGATGGTCCTCAACGAATAAGAGCACGCCGTCCTTTACTCTTACGGTCTCATAATAGATCCTGCATTCAACGGGTTTTTGAAGAGATTGTGTCAGTTCGGAACTTACCCTGTAATATTTCCCGCAATATAAAAAGCCGTTACCGGTAAGATGTTCCATCAACGGATAAGCCATCAGAATCACAGATCCCCTTGCAAATTATTCATTGCATATAATGCCACATATGATTTTATACAAAAGAGGTTCTTTTTACAAAACACAAGGTATAAAAACATGCACAAAAAATCACTCATTATTCTTACTTGTTTTATTAAAGCGCCGTTATTAAAATCTTCTTGTTGACTTCATTCATGCTCAAGTGTATGATATGCGAAGTTTATACAAAGTTATGCATAAATATTCATAAATCGGAGGTGCCTTATGGCAAAAGAAAAATTCTTACTGGCTTATTCAGGCGGACTTGATACTTCTATCATCATCCCGTGGCTTCTTGAGCACTATGACTGCGAAGTAGTTGCATACTGCGGTGAGGTCGGCGTTGGTGTTGATCACGACTATCTCGAGAAGAAGGCACTTAAGTGCGGCGCTATCAAGTGCATAATCGAAGACATCACAGACGAATTCGTTTCTGACTTCGTATACCCTACACTCAAGGCTAATGCCGTATATGAAGGCAAGTATCTCCTCGGTACATCAATGGCACGTCCTGTTATTGCTAAGCACTTCGTTGAGGCAGCTCACGCTAACGGATGCACAACGATCGTTCACGGCTGCACCGGTAAGGGTAACGACCAGGTAAGATTCGAGCTCTCAATCAAAGCATTAGATCCTGACATGAAGATCCTCGCTCCCTGGAGGATCTGGGATATCAAGTCACGTGATGAGGAGATCGACTACGCTCAGGCACGTGGAATCGACGTTCCCGTTACAAAGGAGAACAACTACTCCAAGGATGAGAACCTCTGGCACCTCTCTCACGAAGGCATGGATCTCGAGAACCCTGCAAACGAGCCTGACCTCGATAAGATCCTCGAGCTTATGGTATCACCTGAGAAGGCACCTGATACCCCTACATATGTAACGATCAAGTTCGAGAAGGGTATCCCTGTTGAAGTTGATGGACAGAAACTCTCTCCTGCTGATCTCCTCAGATACTGCAACAAGGTAGCTGCAGCTAACGGCGTCGGTATCGCTGACATTGTTGAGAACCGTCTCGTCGGCATGAAGAGCCGCGGCGTATATGAGACTCCCGGCGGAACACTTCTTTTCGCTGCTCACAGAGAGCTCGAGCTCCTCACAGTTGAGCGTGACACGATCCACTACAAGGACCTCGTAGCACAGAAGTTCTCTGAACTCGTTTACTATGGTCAGTGGTTCCACCCTCTCCGCGAGGCTCTCTCAGCTTTCGTAGACAAGACTCAGGAAGTTGTTACAGGTGAAGTTAAGATGAAGCTCTACAAGGGCAACTGCACACCTGCAGGCACAACATCACCCTTCTCCCTCTACGATCCCGAGATCGCTACTTTCGAGGCTGATGACGTTTACAACCAGGCTGATGCAGGCGGATTCATCAACTGCTTCGGTCTCCCGATGAAAGTTAATGCTAAGATGAAGCAGAAGAACGGTTTGCTCTGATTCTTTAACTAAGATTTATGAGGGCTGTCTCTGATGTGAGGCAGCCTTTTTTTGATTTATTAAATAGTGTACAGTTTTTTGTCTATGTTTTTTCATCGTTTTTCCTGTACAAAAAACTGTACATTTTCCAGGAGGCACATATGAATATCACATACAGACTGATGACGATTGACGATTACCGGGAAGCATACGACCTCTGGATCAAGTGTGGTAACGGACTTAACGACAAGGACGATTCAAAAGAAGGAATCGACAAATACCTCAAGCGCAATCCTACTACCTCTTTTGTCGCCGTTTGTGAGGGTAAGGTTGTTGGTGTAATATTATGTGGACACGACGGAAGACGTGGAATCATCCAGCATGCATGTGTTTCTCCTGACGTAAGACGTGAAGGCGTAGGATCTAAACTGGTAAACCTCGCACTTGAAGCTCTTAAAACTGAGGGAATCAATAAGGTTCTGCTCGTTGCTTTCAAGAAAAACGAAGGCGGCAACGCATTCTGGGAATCACAGGGATTCACTCTCCGTGAAGATCTGAACTACCGTAATAAGGCACTGGCCGATTTGGTCAGGATAGATCCGGATTACACAAAGGAGTAATTTATGGCAAAGAAAATGTGGGCAGGACGCTTCGAAAAAGCAACTGATAAAGAAGTAAACGATTACAATTCTTCCCTTCCTTTTGACTGCAAGATGTACAGTCAGGATATCGAAGGCTCGATCGCTCATTCACAAATGCTTGCAAAGCAGGGCGTTATTTCACAGAAGGATGCTGATGACATTAAGAGCGGACTTCTCTCAATAAAGGAAGATATCGAATCCGGTAAGCTGACTTTTGACTCAGATGCTGAAGATATCCATATGTTCATCGAAGAAGAACTTACCAACCGCATAGGAGATGCAGGAAAGCGTCTTCATACGGGCCGTTCCAGAAATGACCAGGTTGCTCTGGACCAGCGTCTTTATATGGTCGATGAAGCCGGCGAGATAATCGAACTTTTAGACGACCTTATTGATGTATTAGTCGATATCGCAAAAGCAAATACTGAGACTTACATGCCCGGCTATACTCACCTTCAGAGAGCCCAGCCTATCACTTATGCGCATTATCTTTCGGCATATATCGAGATGTTCAAGCGTGACATTTCACGTATCGAAGAAGCAAAGAACAGAGCAAACGTCTCGCCTCTGGGAAGCGGCGCCCTGGCCGGAACCACTTATCCGCTTGACCGTGAGTTCGTTGCAGAACAGCTTGGTATGAACGGCGTTACACTCTGTTCTTTGGACGGCGTTGCGGACAGGGATTTTGCGATCGAATTCGCTTCAGCATGTTCCATTCTCATGATGCACCTTTCGCGTATGAGCGAAGAGATCATCCTCTATGCTTCACAGGAATTTAAGTTCTATGAGTTGGACGACGCTTATTCTACAGGTTCTTCCATGATGCCCCAGAAAAAGAATCCTGACGTTGCCGAACTTACGCGCGGTAAGACCGGCCGTGTTTACGGCGACCTTATCTCTCTGCTTGTTATCATGAAGGGACTTCCCCTCACATATAACAAGGACATGCAGGAAGTCCAGGAAGCGATGTTCGACTGTATTGAGACGGTAAAGGCAGTTCTTCCTCCTTTCACCGGTATGATCAGGACCATGACCATCCGCAAAGATAATATGGAGGCTGCCGCATTGGGCGGTTTTACTAACGCAACTGACCTCGCAGATTATCTCGTTAAGAAAGGACTTCCTTTCCGTGAGACTCATGCGATCTCAGGTAAGCTCGTTCATTACTGCATCGAGAACGGCATTTCCCTGCTCGATGTATCACTCGATAAGCTTAAGGAGTTTTCGTCTGCTTTCGAAGAAGATGTATATGATGCAATCTCACTTAAGACATGTGTAGAAGGCAGAAAACTTATCGGCGGCCCTGCACCTGAGACGGTTAAGGGGTATCTGGATAATCTTTGAGGGAAAATTTAAACAAGTTTATTTGTGGGATTAAAGACAATTAATGTCCCGTCCAAAGACTGTCGACGATATGTCGACGATATTTCGTAAAAACGTCGACGTTTCCGTCGAATTCACTCTTATTAGACGATTTGGTCGACGAAAAATCCCATTTCCGTCGACGTTTCGTCGACTGCTGAATCGATCATGAAAAGGGGCTGTCCTGAGACAGCCCCTAAATCATTACGATATTTCCTCTTCTATCAGCCTGCCGCTGTCATCGAATTCGTAATCAATTCCGTCAACGGTATATGATCCGGTTACCATTGCGCCGCTGTCATCGAAGTAATACCAGCTGTCGCCGCTGTATCTCCATCCGGTGATCATCGCGCCGGATTCATTCAGGTAATACCAGTCGCCGCCGGAGAGTATCCAGCCTGTCAGCATGTCTCCGTTATCTCTGCTGAGGTAATACCAGTTACCGCCGGATTTGATCCAGCCGGTTGCCATCGCGCCGCTTTCTCTCATGTAATACCATTTACCGCCGGACTTGACCCATCCCGTGGCCATAGAGCAGTCAGCGTTCATATAGTACCAGTCATTGCCTGAGAACAGCCAGCCTGTTACTGCTGCGCCCGTCGCTTTGTCAAGATAGTACCAGTCATTGCCTGAGAACAACCAGCCTGTAGCCATTTTGCCGTCTCTATAGAAGTAGTACCAATCCTCATCGATAAGCTGCCAGCTTATTCTCATGACACCATCATCACCGAGGTAGTATTTGTTTCCGTCTATTACCTGCCAGCCGGTCTGCATTACTCCGTCTTTATCGAAATAATATGTGTTACGGCCGATCTTCTGCCAGCCTGTGACTTTGTTTCCGGAATCATCGAAATAGTAAGTCTTGCCGTCTATTACCTGCCATCCGGTAACTATGTCGATGAAATGATAACCTTTAAGGAATTCCCTTCCTTCCCTGTCGCCTATAAAATGGTTATCTTCGATTATGAACTCTCTTTCCATGAGGACCTGGTCCATAGCGTTTCCTTCGGCGATGATGATCGATTCGCCCTGACGCTTGATAACGATAAACCAATGTCCGACGCTTCCGGTATTAGGGTTACCGACCGCTACAACATCTCCTACCCTTACTTCATTGATGTCGTAGAAAAGATCGCCGCTTTCAGGATAGTTATATCCGAAGCAGTATTTTACGTAGTCGCAGACGTATGCATAACAGCCTGTTCCTGAAGCTAACGAGAGCTTTGATGTAGTGCTGCTGTCCCATTCAACGCCTTCAGCCCATCTGGGGTCATTGAGAAAATCATCGATTATCTCTATGCCTGTATATTCTGTGCGCTGTGCCGCATTCGTTTTATTTGCGAAAAGCGGACAGAACAGAATACCTAATGCAATAGCAAATGCAAATGTAAAAGACAGTGTTCTGCGAGTCGTTCTCATATCGTGTCACCTCTTCATTCGAATGGATATCCAAAAGTATTTGGAGTACAACTTTTTTTATTATAGTTTATCCGACGCGTTAAGTTTTGTTTAATTTGTGAGATTCTTATTGTAAAAATCGACAACTGACCCGAAAAGCTCAGTGTTCCTGTCAACATCAAGGAAGAGATTGTGGCCTTTGCCTTCGAGGCGCTTAAATACAAATCTCGGATCATCTTTATAGTGTTCATAGTAGATATCATAACCGTAACTTATGGGTACGATATTGTCATCACTGCTGTGAACCACCATAACAGGGGCATCTGTCGCCGCGAAACCGTTCAAAGCATTGCATTCGGCATATTCTCCGAACTTAGCTTTCTCATAAGTCTTTATGACCGGCAAAAGAATATAGATCATTGGACCTACGACATTCTTGCCGCCGCCTTCCAGAAGATCAGTGGAACTGCATGGTCCTGAACATTCGACTACAGACTTAACTTCAGGATGATAAACAAGCACATTGCAGGCGGAGTATCCGCCCCAGCTGTGTCCGAAAAGACATATCGGAAGATCAGGGAAATCCACGCTTTTTTCAACAAAAGTAATTGCATAATTAAGATCTATAAGACCCTGGGGGACGCCGCCTATACCTTTTCCTCCGCTCTCATCATTGCCGGTGGCATCATATGCAAAGACATAGAATCCGTTCTGCGCGTAATAATTGATTACTTTCATATAAGAATTATGTCCGCCGCCGCCGTATCCGTGCGCGAAAACGATTATCGCCTTCTGTTCTACGCCTGCAGCATACATATATCCGACTAATGTCTGTCCCTTGTCGGACTCAAATTCATATCTGGTCCTTTCGAGTCCGTCAAAATCATATACGTGATTCATCAGAGACGGGTTGCTCTCAAAACGTCTTCCGAAATAGAAATTATAGATTCCTATCGAAGAGCCGATCCATAACAGGAAAACTGCCAGAAGGCCGGAAAACACAAATATCAGAGGTTTAATTGCCGGGTGTTTCTTCGCCATACTATCCCTTCGATGCTAATGAATTATCGTTTTTTACCATCTCTGCCGTACGTCTTATTGTTTCCCTGATAACAGACATATCATCCGTGGCGTCAAGATCAAATATTAAGAACCCGCCATTAACCGCTATGTCTTTCGCATCCATGATGCCACGAAGATATACCTGCGCCACATGATTCGCGCACACGCGGCAGTCATAGAGATCACGGAGCGCTTCTGCCCTGCTGATATCCGGGATGTCTTTTATCCCTTCCTCTTTCAGGATAAACATATGGATTATCCTTGCTTCCTGTTTTCTGGAGACCGGTTCATTACAGAACAGTTCGTCCTCATATTCGAGCCAGCCGTGTTCCTGACCGAGCGCGAAAACACTTTCCGGGGTCATACCGAAGGCAGAACATAATTCATTGATAAAATCAGTGCGTATCACGATAAAGGGCTTATCCTTAATACTTTACAGCCGCAGCCGCATATATTCTCAACTGAGAATTCCTTATCTGAAGAGTTACAGATCTCTTTGGTAATGAGATCTTTGATCTGATAAGAACCGGCATTAAGGAAAGCGTCTTTTGAGGGACAACTCATCTTACTTCTGAGACAATCAACTATGAATTCAGCTGAAACTGATAATCTCTCCGAATATTCTTCTGTACTGAGATTAAAGAATGCCAACGCAATATCACCGTTCTTTAACGGCTTGGCGAGAACGTCAACACGGTTATTGTCGCGGATATATTCCAGAGAGGGATCTTCGCGGGAGACGGTTGTATAAATCCTCTTAGCCTGAATACCGAGCGGGTCCTGATCGAGAGAGATCAGGTCTTCATTTGCGATGATGTTATAGATCCAATCACCTTTATTAACGCGCCTTAAGTCCATGCCCAGCATCAGAGGCGAGTTCATCATGCACCACATAGCCATGTGTGACGTGCACATCGTTTCGTTGATGCCGTTCATTCCGATAACGAGCATATCAGGATCATTCCATCCTTTGCCTAAACCTGCAAACTCATCCATAATGACGGCTTTGTTATATTGTGAAGTGATAGAGGTAGTGTAATCGCTTTCCCAGGCTGCGGTTCCGGGATTGCCGTCTGAGCCTACCTGAAAAGTAATGTCATTTAATATCCTCCATGAGTCACCGACGATACGTCCCCAGTTCTGAGGCTGGGTCTTTCCCCATTCACATATCGAAAAAACAATGTCACGGCCTTCTCCAAAGCGCTCTAATTCTTTTCTTATCTCGCAATAAGAATGAAGAGTATTTTCCTGTCTTCTGTGGTTCATAAGCCTGACACTGTTGATTCCCTTATGAAGGGTGATCCTTATCGGTTCTGAATCAGTAAAGCTGTCAGGAGAGGACGTTGACGGAAGGAGACCGTCAAAAAACAGTTCATCATCAA
The DNA here is from genome assembly GCA_045532275.1 of Saccharofermentans sp. Lineage (GTDB taxonomy): Bacteria > Bacillota > Clostridia > Saccharofermentanales > Saccharofermentanaceae > Saccharofermentans. Next base: position 47,609 of record JAZSFQ010000046.1, read on the forward strand.
CGGCAACCTGAAGCCAGCTGCCTATGCCTTCTTCTTCACCTGTTGCGTATGATACTGTCAGATCGTATTCTTTCGATTCGTTAACACTGATCTCAAAGACCAGTTCGCTGCTCCTGATACCGGCCGGACTGTGATCCGGAGCGGTACCGTCAAAGGTTCCGATAAAAGTAATGTAGTCATCTTTAACGGCAGCGCGTGTTCCGGTTATCTTTCCGTCTTTAACCGCAGAATACGAATCGCCAGCTAACGTTACAGATCTGATATTCGGAGCATATGAATACCTGGCGTTCGCCGTATCAGAGAATGTGGCGTTATCCCACATGTAATAGCAGTTATCCACTTTAATAAAATCAATATCCCAGTTGATATAGTCCTCACAGTCGGTCTTCTCATGCTTATAGATACCGACTTCGGCGCCTGAGCATAGTTTAGTTCCAATATCGTTATACATGCCGAATTTAAGCCCTGCGGAATGTACAGTATCAGCAATTGCTTTAAATCCCGAAGGAAATTTCACCGGATCTGATTCCAGTCTGTCATTTACTCGTTCAGGCCTGTAGCAGCCATCATCAAGAACGACATACTGATAACCGAACTCGTCCAGACTGAGTTCCTTGATCTTAAGGATCATCTCTTTGGTAAGCTCTTCTGTATTACCGCTCCCGAAAGCATTCCAGCTGTTCCAGCCCATTGCCGGGAGGCGATCTTTCTTGCAGAATACATCAGGTGTTTCATCGGCTGAGAAAGCATCGAATCTTAACCTTTTATCAGTAATATCAGCCGGACCTTCCATATATTCCCGTCCTTATCTTTCCATCAGCCAGATCTCGGAGGAATAAGGCTGCAAAGTGGAACCGCCGCCGAAATCATGTGTTGTACCTGATATAAGTTCTTTCGCCTGACCGCATCCTGCATCGAAATGAGCGGTATAAGGATTAGAATCCATATTGATAGCGACCATAATGCGCTGGTCACCTGAATTGCGCTCAAAGATGCACTGTTTATTAGTCAGGACCACGATCCTGAGACCGCCGTAATTAAGAGCGTTGCTGTTCTTTTTGGCTTCAGCCAGACGGCTGATATGATCTGTCAGTTCATTCCAGACAGGTTCCTCAAAAGAAGCCCTGAGCGCAGGATCCCCATCTTCTTTCCTGGCTTTGGCGCCCCACTCGGATCCGTAGTAAACACATGGAATTCCGGGCATTGTAAATACCAGAGTATATACAAGAGGCAGACAAAGCTCATCATTTAAGATCGAAGCGATCCTCGTAACATCATGGTTATCAGCAAATGAGAGAAGGTGTGCTCCCCTGCAGACGGTCCAGTCCTCAGGGCCGAAGAGCCTCATCAGAGAATGCATTATCTCGAACATGTTGCAGGAATTAAAGGATGAATAGATACCCTTATAGCACTGGTAATTGGTAAGCGAATGAAGGTGCATCTCATTAAGCATCCTTCCGTATTCGCCGTGCAGTACCTCTCCCAGAAGGAAGAAATCAGCTTTCTTACCGTCGGTGAACTCTCTCAGCCTTCTTAAGAACTCGCGGTCAAGGCAGTAAGCCACATCAAGTCTTAATCCGTCGATATCAAAGAAATCGATCCAGAAATTTACTTTATCCATTATATGATCAATAACGGCGGGGTTTCTGAGATTAAGCTTTACAAGATCGTAATTGCCTTCCCAGCCTTCATACCAAAAGCCGTCATTATAATTCGAATTGCCGTCAAAAGATAAATGAAACCAGTCTTTATAAGGTGAGTCCCACTTCTTTTCCTGAACGTCCTTAAATGCCCAAAAGCCTCTTCCGACATGATTGAAAACGCCGTCGAGAACTACCCTGATATCTTCTTTGTGAAGGGCATCTACCACTTTCTTAAAGTCTTCATTTGTGCCTAATCTTGTGTCGATAAGGCCGTAATCCCTGGTATTATATCCGTGTGTGTCAGATTCGAAGACCGGCGAAAAATAGATTGCATTGATGCCGAGTTTCTTCAAATGAGGTATCCAGTCCAATACCTTTAATATCCTTGATTCCGGTATGCCGTCATTCTCAAAGGGCGCGCCGCAGAATCCTAACGGATATATCTGATAAAAAACTGCTTCTTCATACCACATTTAATCGGTTCCTTCTTTCTTTTCTTTAATTCTGTATCTGATACATGTTATAAAGCCCGCAAATCCCATCAGGAAGATAATGATAACCGCCGCGAAACCTATATACTTTTCGATCTGGAATGCGAAATCGGAAAGTATGCCTTCGCTTCTGTGGGAAAATGCCCATTCAAGCGCAAGTATCGATACCATCGCGTCAACAATGCCGAGCTTTCTTAACGAAAGTGCCGTGAGCGAATTGGATTTGTGTGCTTTGAAAAGATTAATAACGGCAAGGATGACTTTATATGTAACATAAATGCCGAATACATATATCAGGAATCCGCGGTAGTCATGAGCGACGTTTCTGCGGGAGATCAGGAAAACCGCATATGCGAATACCACATCAAGAAGTATCAGGTTTCTCGAGAATTTACGGTAATTGACCCTTTCGCTGAAACGCTTGCTCTTAAATACTGCTCCTCTTCCTGCCCTGTAGAGGATGTTTACTCTCAGCATGCAGATAAGGAAATGATAGACAGCCATGATGAAGAGCCATAAAGATGATCTCATCATAGACATGCACATAAGGAAACCTGAATAAAGGAGATCGAAAGCTGTAGACGGCAAAGCCAGCGCGACCGTTTTGCGCTTATAATCATTTACATAATCCCAAAAGCGTCGTGCCTTTGATTTTCTGACAACTTCAGATTCCGGAAGCGAACCGCCCTCTTCCGTTGTCATCACTTCGATATCTTCGTCTGTAGCTCTTCTTCTGCCCATATGATCAATTTCTCATAGAATGGATCGGTGCAGGGATCCTTCCGCCTCTTCTGATAAAATCAGCGCAGGATGCACGGTTTACATCCATGATCGGAGCCGTGCCGAGAAGTCCGCCGAATTCCACGCTGTCTCCTACCGTCTTACCCGGAACGGGGATCAGCCTTACCGCCGTAGTCTTATTATTAAATGTTCCTACTGCCATCTCATCGGCAATAATTCCGGAAATAGTCTCTGCTGTCGTATCTCCGGGAACCGCGATCATGTCGAGTCCTACCGAGCATACGCATGTCATGGCTTCAAGTTTCTCGAGCTTAAGACATCCTGATCTTGCAGCAGCGATCATGCCTTCATCTTCTGATACAGGAATGAAAGCACCTGACAGACCGCCGACATATGAAGAAGCCATGATACCGCCCTTTTTGACCGCATCATTTAACATGGCGAGAGCAGCAGTCGTGCCCCATGTGCCGCAGGTCTCAAGACCGAATTCTTCCAAAAGCCTTGCAACCGAGTCTCCTACTGCAGGAGTCGGAGCCAGTGACAGATCGATTATTCCGAAAGGAACATTGAGACGTTCGGAGGCTTCTCTTGCAACGAGTTCGCCTACCCTGGTTATCTTAAATGCAGCCTTTTTGATCGTTTCGGCAACAACGCCTAAGTCTTTTCCCTTAACGCCTTCCAAAGCATGCTTAACAACACCCGGACCTGATATACCGACATTTATAACGCATTCGGGTTCGCCGGGGCCTAAGAATGCTCCTGCCATGAACGGATTATCTTCAGGCGCATTCGCGAAAACAACGAGCTTTGCACAACCGAGAGCGCCTGAATCTTTCGTAGCTTCGGCAGTTTTCTTTATTATGTTTCCGAGATCACGGACGGCATCCATATTGATACCTGTTCTTGTTGAAGCTACATTAACGCTTGAACATACGAATTCCGTAGATGCCAGAGCATTTGGAATAGAATCAATAAGGACTTTATCTGAATTGGTATAGCCTTTCTGAACCAGTGCAGAGAATCCGCCAATGAAGTTAACGCCGCATGTTTTGGCCGCCTTATCAAGTGTTTGGGCGAAAGGCGTGTAATCCTTTGCTCCGCATGCAGAAGCCACTATGGATATAGGAGTTACGGAAATTCTCTTGTGGATTATCGGAATACCGTATTTCTTACTGATAAGTTCGCCTGTCTCTACCAGTTTTCCGGCATATCTGCAGATCTTGTCATAGATCCTGCTGCAGGATTCTTCCACAGTAGGCGCGGCGCAATCCATAAGGGAGATTCCCATTGTAATGGTGCGGATATCAAGATGCTGGTCGTTGAACATCTGCATCGTTTCTATTATTTCGCGATCGTTGATCATATAAACCTCTTGAAAATTAGATCAGATGGTATGCATGGCATTGAAAAGACCGGTGTGCTGGATAGTGATCTGGACACCGAGCTTTTTGCCGAGTTCGCTGAGCTTTTCAGAAATATCGGATTCCTCGATAACGACATCCTTGAGGTCTACCATCATTACCATTGTAAAAATGTCATCCAGGATCGTCTGTGAGATATCTTTGATATTAATGCCGTAATCAGCCAGAAGGCGTGATACATCTGCTATAATGCCGACCCTGTCCCTTCCGAGGACCGTTACAACGGCTGTATTCTTCTCACTGCTCATATTCTGCCTCCTAAGAGATAATTATCTGAAACTATAATAACTCAATCTTGCGAAAAATCAGATTATTTCAGGTATCAAGCAAAGAAAAAGCAAGTTTATTGGCGCATTTTATTCCGTCTATGCATGAAGACATTATGCCTCCTGCATAACCCGCACCTTCTCCGCAGGGAAAGATACCTTTAACATTAGCACTTTGGAGCGTTTCCGGATCCCTGACGATCCTTACAGGAGAAGAGCTCCTGGCCTCAACAGCCGTGAGAACGCTGTCAGGATCATCAAAGCCTTTGATCTTCCTGCCCATAAGGCGCACGCCGTCTATAATCGTATCGAGGATCTCATCAGGAAATACATCAGACAGATCGCCGGGATTAACACCGGGCAGGTATGACGGCTTCACCCTGGCGAATTTTTCTGTCTTTTTGCCGTCTATCAGGTCCCCGTATCTTACCGAGGGAGCCTTCCCGCAGCTGCCTCCGGCAAGGAAAGCCTTATGCTCGAGCTCTTCCTGGAATTTAATGCCTCCAAGAACGTCATCGCCGTAATCATGGCTGTCCACAGGCACAAGGAGTGCGCTGTTGGAATTGGTATTATCCCTTGCCCTCAGGCTCATTCCGTTAGTGCAGACGCCTCTGTCATCGCTTTGGGCTGCTACGACTTCGCCGCCAGGACACATGCAGAAGGTATATAGTTTTCTTCCTGTTTCCGTATCGCAGGAAAGCTTATATATCGCAGGCGTGATACAGTCCGAATATTCTGAATCAAATCCGAACTGGGCCATATCGATATCACTTCTTAAATGCTCTATCCTGACACCTACTGAAAATGGTTTTGACTGCAGCTCTAGCCCAAGCCTGTTCAGAGCTCTGAAAGTATCACGGCTGGAATGTCCGATCGCAAGGATCAGCCTGTCGCATGGTATCTCATATGTTCCGTTAACATCTTCAACGGTGATGCTCTTAAGAGCGCCTTTATCCGTTTTATATCCTAAAAAGGTGGTATTAAACCTGACGTCGCCGCCAAGTGAGATAATATCCTCCCTTATGCCCTTTACAACTTTCCTGAGCCTGTCCGTACCTATGTGGGGATGAGCATCATATAAGATATCAGAGGGCGCTCCGTGCATGATCATAGACCTTGTAACGTAGTCTTTAAGCCCTGAGCTAATCCCGGAATAAAGTTTTCCGTCTGAGAAGGTCCCCGCACCGCCTTCACCGAACTGTATATTCGAATTGGGCTTGATCTTAGCGTTCCCCTGTTTATACGATTCGGTATCTTTAATACGTTGATCCATTTCAGGACCACGCTCAAGGACCAACGGTATTAAACCGTATTTAGCAAGAATGAGGGATGCATAAAGACCTGCAGGTCCCGTGCCAATGACGACAGGACGTTTGCATTCTATGCCGTCTTCGAAAGAATCGATATAAGGCAGTGCTTTGGAAAAGATCTCTTTTTCCTGTTCTTCTCTATGTTTCCGTGAGATGAAATCAAATCTGTAATTGATGCTTACTTTGCCGTGTCTTGCATCAATATACTTTTTAGTGATATCAAGGATCAAAGAGCCTTCCTCAAGCTTTTTGAGACCTGCCCTCATTGCTTTATTCCCTGATCTTTTTATCTGGTTTATGATCAGTACAGAATCAGGCGTCTTAGAAAGGATCTTCCTGCTGCTTATCTCCGGTATTACAGATATCTCAAACATTCTGAGATATTCCTTCCGCTGCAAGCGATGCCGAAGTCCATGCCCACTGAAGATTGTAACCGCCGCATATTCCGTTGCAGTTGACGGCTTCACCTATTATATATAGACCAGGAATATCTTTTACCTGCATATATTCATCAAGTTTTTTCAGTTTGAATCCGCCGGAAGAGACCTGCGCCTTATCAATACTCCCGTAACCAGTTACAGGCACTGAAAAAGCGCACAGGAGATTCGACAATTCAGCTATCTGATCTTCAGTGAGTTCCCTTAAAGTCAAGCTGTCGGACTTTAAACCCATAGATTTCATAACAAATTCGGTTATGTTCCTGAGAAGCATTCCGGATAATGCGTCAGCGCAAGTGCGGTGTGCATACATCTGCCTTCTGATATATATCATCTGGAAGATCTCACCTGCGGATTTTCCTGTGAGATTAATTATTGCTTTTACATTGTCGTCACCGGCATCGATAAGCTTTACGGCAATGTCAGATACATCCATTACGCAGATACCTGATATTCCTCCGTCTTTGGTGAAAAGTATCTCTCCTTCAGACTTATCTCTGATATCTCCGTTTCCGTCGCAGATCCTTACTTCACCCCTGCATCTGATACCTGCAAGAGCTTTGATTCCGGCCATATCTGAATTAAGAGAAGTCAGAGCAGGCTTAAACGGAACAAAATCAGACTTGTCGGTAAGATGTGCCAGAAGGTTTTCCGCATCACCAGTGGAACCGGTAGAAGGATATGTAATTCCTCCTGTAGCTATAACGACATTCTTAGTGTGGAAAGTTCTGCCGGATTCTGTTTCGATATCAAATCCGTCATTCTCCTTACAGATATCAGCTACACGCTCTTTTAATCCGATCTCGATATTACTGTCGGATACATAGAATCTCAATGCATCGACAACGGTGGAACTCTTATATGTAGCCGGATATACAAGCGAGCCTTTCTCCTCAAGTACAACTCCGAGTACATTTTCAAAATAAGCTCTTGTTTCTGTACAACCGTATCTGAAAAGACTTGAGATCAGTTTATCCGGATCATCTGTATTGTACTTTGAAGGAATTATATCGGTATTTGTCAGATTGCATCTTCCGCTGCCGGTCAGGGCAAGCTTACGTCCTACTCTCGGGCCGGATTCCAAAAGCAAGATCCTTTTCCCTACAAATGAACTTCTTGTAAGTTTTGCAGCGCAATAAAGCCCTGAAGCGCCTCCGCCGATGATCACTGTATCGTAATTGTTTTCCGCCATCTTATTTCCCCGCTGCCAAAGCTAAAGTCCTTCTGTATTTCGTATCTGAGAAAGGTGTGCATCCGGTCGTTTCTTCGATCAGACCGGAAAGTTTTATAAGATCATCTGTGGTTCCTTTTATGAGTTCCAATTCAAGTTCACATATCTCATCGGTCGCAGATCCGTCGGGACTGGAGATGATCCCGCTGTCAAAGCAGGCTTCGATGCTGCTTTCTCCATATGAAAGTTCATAGACCGTACGGGTAAATGAATTGGAACAGAGAACTTTCAGGTCTTCATCATTTATGGTACCGAAAGCTTCGGATAATATGCTCTGGGGATCCTCTTCATCAGAAATGTTCTTCTTGAAACCTTCGACAGAAAACCTGCCGTCATCACTTTTTACGTTCCATTCATACCTTTTATGAATGCTGCCTGATACTCCTCCGCCGTATTTAACGGTAAATTCAAAGCTGTCTTCGCCGCTTTTGCGGTAATGCCTGACCCTGATCATACCGCCGCGTCTTGTGATATCCATATCTGCGGTATCAAGATAAGTGTTTTCTAAAAGGACAGGTTCAGACACCGGGGCACCGGTAATGAAACTGCGGAAGAAGTCAGATGAAGACAGACCGTATAGATCATCCCTGTTCTTAAATGCCAGCTTCGCCTCAGTCTCCATATAATCCCCTTAATTGATCGTATGTACACCGCCGGTCGATACGACACAAAGCTTGTTTCCGGATAAAAAGTTCATTCTGATGATATCTTCATCTACGGAATAGTCATTTGTAATAACGCCAGATGAATTATAGATAAATACTCTTCTGTCGACATTAATCGCATAATAACCGTTACCCTGGGCTACACAGATGATATTGGCGCCGATATTGGAATTATAGATAATGCTGTCTGAGGAATTGATTATCGCGAGCTTATTAAGCTGGCTGATACCGTCAGCATAAGTAACAAAAAGGTTATTACCCACCTTTTTCACATATCCTATCGCGGAAAAATCAAAATTCATCCTGGAAAGGTTATCGTCCTTAACTTCATACAAGGCATTTGCCGTAAAGCAGCAGAGCTTGTTGCCGATATAGCATATCGAAGCGAAGATAACACTGTCATTGGTCGTATAGACGGCATAATCATCGACTTCATATCCTTTGGATGTCTTTGTGATCGAGAAAACTCTTACGAACGGAACTATTACGGCACCGCTGGTATTTATCGTTGAAACAGCCAGCAGAGTTGAATCCTGATTAAAAGCGCAGCATACCGGGAAACCGGAATTATAAGAAGTCCATACTGCGAGCTGATTGCCGTCTTTATCATATAAAGTAACATCGCCGAAAGAATCGTTGCTGCCGCTTATAACGGCGGTAAATCCGTCATCGGACATTTGAACGGCTTTGATAGGATTAGCAGTAGGCTTGCTATACCATACTCCGTCTTTATCGAGGACAGTGAAATTATATCCGTCACGGTCAAATACAGTAACATAATCGCCGAATGTCACGCATTGAGGATTCTGATAAGAGACAGTGTGCGAGAATATCTCGGAACCTGAAAGGTTAAGATAAGCTATTCTTTCAGAGGTTACTTTGATTACTCCGTCACCATACGGATAGAGCTTCTGCGCCTCTGAGTATTCACATGAGAAACCGCCCTGTGCAGAGAGTTTTATCTGGGCATCCGCGCCTGACATCGATTCGATCTTCTTAGATACGACAAAGATCAGTGCAATGCTGACTATGAGCAGCGTTGCGAAGATCATGACAGCTATCGTCAGACCTTTACGGATGACAGCCTGGGAAATGCTTCCGTCTTTTGTTTCTTTAGCAGGCTTGTCTTTAGTATTCTGTTTCTCTTTTATCTTCTCTTTCTTATCCATCTTAATTATTCACTCGGCATATCATAAATACCGCTGATGCTTCCTGAAATAGCCGTATTTAATAGTTCATATGCTTTCCAGTAACCGTAATTATATGTGTCTTGTCCGCCGTCTAAGAATATCTCTCTGGAATACACGTAGAAATTCATATATTCCCCGTCTTTAAAAACATAATAAGAATCGTTGTCTCTGGTATAAAACTCATACAAGGTTGTAACATAACTCTTATTGTTAAAACTGAGAGTCAGATCCGGACCACCATTGGTATTAACAACAGCAGCTGTATCAATACCTCCTATTTCAATACATGATATGCTTTCAAACAAAATAGAACAGTAAGATCTTCCGTAAGAGTCTGAAATTTTAGCATTTCGTCCGTCAAGAGTTACTATAGAACTGTCATCCATAATGCTCTTCCCTTCAGGGACATCAAGTGAGAGCTTAAATGATTTATCGCCATATGTGCCGGTAATCGAAGAATAATCCTTTGCATAGCAATAACATATATAAGGATTTATTAAATCAAGCTCATTCATTTCAATATTTTCCAATTGATAATTACTGAGCATGAAATATTTGTCGTTGCCGACGATATAACCGTAATAACAGTCATTGATCAATTTGCTGAAATACAGTTCTTTCTTTTCTCCACTGTTCAATGTGATGATAAAGTGGAATGCCGGTGTATCGAGTCCGTATTTAGCAAGATCACTATCATATATATCAATATAATCAGTAATCTCAAGGTTTAGGATCCTTCTGATCATATTTGTAAAATATGAACTTGCAGGATGCGTGTACGGTTTAATGATTTCATAATCAGCAAGCCCGGTCGCGGTTAAATTTACAGAAGCATCTAAGGACAATCCGTCAGTCTTTCTGTCAAAATGTACAGCCTTAAGTTCGTTATCGTTAATACTGAGAATCCGGGAATCGAGAAAGTTCATGCCTGTTTTTTCAGCCTGCAGAAGCTTATCTGAGGAGACCATATAAATATCAGTTGAACCGTCAACCCGTATATAACAATAATTTTCGTCAGGTGACTTATTCCCTAAATAGACAGTTGTCACGGAACCGTTAACTGCATTGATAGTTACAGTATAACCCGGATTATCAAGCCCGTATTCGGCAGGGGCACCGCTGACAGGATTTCTGGAACTGCTGTAATAGCTGGTCAGAAGGGTAACATAATCAGCTAATTTATATTGAGAATAATGTGAATCCGGTTCGGCATCGTCACCGAGATATTCATAAATAATGTCATTATCGCCAGCTATCGAACAGTTGATCTTAACAATACGGCCGGTAACATTATTTAATACGGATAGAGATGAAATATCAGTGGAATTAAAATAAACAACATCTGTTCCAACATCTAAAGGTTCAGAAGGTTTTGAAGCCTTAATATTTTCAACAACAAAATATATAATCACACCTATTACCAATGCGATCATAATAATGAACGGAACCAGAAGATTCTTTACGGACTTCATATCAGAGATTTTTCCTCTTTGTATAAACAATAACAGCCATCGCAACCAAAACAACCGGAATAATAATCATAAATACTACAAGCATTACTGTAGAAAGAGATGTCGTGGATTTATTGGCATCCAGAGAGAAATTATCAACTGTCTTTGTTGCGATATTTAAAGCGCTTACGGGTTTTGTGCTGGAAAGTTCCCTAATGCATGCCTTAAAGAAATCAACATTTGCATCATTCATTCCATATGAAGATATATATTCATCTGATGAAAATGTCATTGTTCCGAATACAAATACCTTTGTGGGATCACTATCATTTCCAACAGAATACATAGCCACATAATACTGGCCTTCGGAATTAATCTCGCTGTCAAGAATATTACCCTTATCATCTACTTCAAGAAGAGATGCTTTTTTACTGGTCAACAGGACAGGGCTTGTTTTAAATTTTGTATTAGGATTATCGGTCGTACTGATGCTTCTGGCATAAGTACTGTGATATAAACTGATACTGGAATAATCTTTAAAACCGTCGCCTGCAGTTACGGTTGAATCGATGCTGTAGCCTCCAAGCTGATATCCGGGATCGTTCTCAGAAACAAGTACAGGATCGATATTTATGTTCATTTGATTCAAAAGCTGGTTCAGTCTGTCAAAACGAACGGTCACATTTTCGAGTGAATAATCAACAGCAACGAAGAGCTTGCCGCCATTGTTCAAATAATCTGTCATAGCAATATACATCTTCTCGGAAATATCGTTATTAGGACCGTTAAGTATCAGCAGATCACAATCTTCAGGAATAACAAAATTCTCGGAAACCGGCAGTTCTTCCACATCCATTGCCATTGAATCGAGTATCTTGGTAATGTTTGCATTTCCGCTTTCTTTAAGACCGGTAATGATATATGCCTTAAAAGAATAGTCGTTTGTCAGATTGTACATAGAATTAGTAAAAGTAAATTCAGTATTATTACCGGTCACATAATAGGAACCATAATATGAATATATCTCTTCATCATATGTATAGCATTCGAGAGGAGTAATAATTTTGATCTTACCGTTGTATTGAATAACATAGGTATTCTCTCTTGAAGAAAGATCATAAGAATTTGTCGGATCGAGCTGACTGATTATAGAAGGTTGTTCTGAAATATTTACATATTCTACAGAAATCTTGCCGTCAGATTTTCTTTCGTAGTCGTCGAGTAACGGAACAATATACTGATAAGGCGTACCGGCAACGTTGTCAGGTCTGTTGAAAAGACCGACAATACGGATGTGCGTATCAGGTGACAGAGAATCTATGAAATCAATTGATTCCTGTGAAATTGAATTCTGGGAATAATCGGAAAGATCAAAAGTAAGCGCTTTACCGAAAATACCGTTAAAAAGGATATTCGCCAAAAGAACGATCGCGATCAGCAATACAACTGAACCGATAGAATAAAGCTTAAGTTTTTCGGCTCTGTCGTCTGATTGAACAGGCTCTTTTTTATCTTTCAAATCTGACTTTGATCCGTTTTTATCGGGTTTCAACAGTTTGTTTTTATTTATATTTTCTTTGCTCATATGTTTAGATCAACCTCCGTCAAGCCTGGCTCCAACGCTTCTTATCCAATACCCTGAACGTTAAATACAGGAAAAGGACACCGACCGACAAAAGGAAAAATAAGGCCGAAACTGAAAAAACTCCGAGACGAAAATCTTCCGTTTTCGTAAACGGATCAAGCCACGCAATACCGTTTCTGATAGTATTCTCGATGGAAACGGCAGTCTCCGATTTGATTCCGATCATAGATAATAATGAATAAACCGCTGTTCCGACATAGTCGGCAATTATAATGATAAGCTGAGTTATAAGAATAATTATGAAAGAGACTATGGCTGATACGATCTGGTTATCTGTAATAGCGGACGCAAATAAACCGATCGAAATATACATAAAAGCCATAAAGAAGAATACAACGATAGTTCCTGCTGCACCAACGCCAAATACTCCGCCGCAGCATAATGTGACTATGATATGGATGATGACATTGATAAACATGATCGCGTATAAAGCGAAAGAAGCAAGGGTCTTTCCTACTACAACGTTGAAAAGACTTACCGGAGTCGTGTAATAAAGTATATCTGTTCCCCTCTTTTTATCTTCTGCAAGGAGTCCCATCGTGATAATGGGAACGATAATTACGAAAAATGATCTGAGAGTAATAACTTCACTTCCGATATTTACCATTCCGGAACTGAACTGGGTGTAAAAAATAAATCCTGAAAGGAATGAGAAAATCGCTATAGCCACATAACCTACAGGAGATCTGAAATAAGATAAGAATTCCCGCTTAAAGATCGCGTACATATATCATGACCTCCTTTTTCCTGTAGTGATATTGAGGAAGATCTCCTCGAGTGTAGGATCCAGCGAACGGAGCTCAAGTATCGGCCAACCCTCTTTTGCCATCATGAAGAATATCGAAGCCCTTACTTCGTTGGTGTTATCTGAAGCGATACCGATCTCCAACTGGTTAACTTTACTGTCTGCAACACGCGGTACAGATGAAGCAATACCGGGAAGCGACCTGATCTTTGCGGAACATTCCTTAACCGGCCCTCTGAATGTCATCAGAAGCTTGGATTGTCCCGATAATCTCTTGGAAAGGTCAGTTAATGTATCGACAGCTGCGATCTTTCCTTTGTTAATGATTACGACTCTGTCAGCAATCTCCTGGATCTCAGGAAGAATATGGGAGCTGATGATAATCGAATGTGTTTTTGAAAGCGATTTGATAAGTTTTCTTATCTCAATGATCTGGTTGGGATCGAGACCTACCGTAGGCTCATCAAGTATCAGGATCGGCGGATCGCCTACCATTGCCTGTGCTATACCGACACGCTGCTTGAAACCCTTCGAAAGATTTCCGATAAGCCTGTCAGTAACATCCGATATCTTTACCAGTGAAATGATCCTGTCTAACTGGTTCTTACGTTTTTCTTTCGGAACGCACTTAAGGTCACAAATAAAAGAAAGATATTCAGAAACGGTCATATCGTAATAAAGCGGAGGGTTCTCCGGAAGATAACCGATCTCTTTTTTTGCAAGTTCGGGTTCTTCAAGAATATCGTGACCGTTTACTTTAACAGTACCTGATGTGGATGAGATATATCCGGTAATAATGTTCATTGTTGTAGTTTTACCGGCACCGTTAGGTCCCAAAAAACCTAATATCTCATCATTATTAACAGTGAATGAGATATTATTTACGGCTAATTTATCGCCATATCTCTTCACAAGATTGTTTATCTCAATCATTGTTACCTCCAGATAAGCAAGTTATACACATGCAATATCTTATTATAACAAAATAATAAAAAAAGATTAAGATAAGTCCTGCCTCAAGGACATTTCGCATGCAAAGACCTTGGTGTCGATATTCTTATAGCCGAAAACACTGATCTTACCGTCGTTTTTGGCTATAAAAAGTTCAACCTTCTCCCCTGCCTTGACTTCACTGTTGTAATTGATCACGAGATCTTCTATCAGCGAAACATCATAACCGTTTTTAAACAATGCGTCATAAGCCCAGGCAGTATAACGAGAATTGTTGACATGCCTGTTGCGGTCAAGTTCATTATAATCGGCATATTTGATGATAACGGGTTTTTCCGTCTCTCCTGCCACGTCGTTACGTGACGGAAATATGATCTTCGGACATTTTTCGCCAAATACATACCTCGGATCCTGTATTACAGGCGGAGGAAGCTCGGGGCGCTTATTTGCAATAACAGGCCTGTGAGTATTCCAATCAGCCAGGATCCATGTAGAAGTTGCCTGTCCGATAAGTCTGTTATCGCTGCTGTAGATCTCGAAATCACGACCGTAATAGATCTTTTCGATAGTGTTCGCCCATGTCCTGATACGGAAAGTCTCATGCCATGACGGAAGTTCGGAAAAATGAAGTCTCATCTTCAGGATTATCCAGCAAATGTCATTCTCTTTAAGGAAATCCGTTCCGTACCCGATGGAATAAGAACTCCTCTCAGCAGCTTCCTGCAGATCACCGATCAAAGAAGAACAGTAAAGCCTGTCTCCTATACCGCACTCAGTAGCTTTGCAATACACTTCAACATCGGTATATTTACTGATCTCACTCATTGTCTTCTTCCTTTGCTTTTACAGGGCGGGGCATGGCCATCGGAATGGTTCCTCTCGGATTATATCTTCTGAAAACAGGATACATCTCTTCTTTATATATAAATACGATCAGGACCTTTATTCCCTCAGTCGGAAGCAGCCAATACCAGTATTTCTCATCAATGTCGAATTCCTTATAATCTGTCATCTTGATAACGATATTGGCTTTTTCCTTATCAGATTTAAATCTGTCAGAACTAACAGGTCCGATATATTCGCAATCCTTCAGAGAGAAACTGATCAATTCGTCACGCTTATTCGTTCCGAGAATAACGGCACAATCAACCAGATCATTAGACATTTCTATCTCATACTCTTTATGCTGGCGTTTAATAAGAACGACAGTTCCCGCAACGATTCCGAAAGCAAGGATACCTGAAATAAAATACAGGTTCTCACCTGTGTATATCGGGATCAGGAACGCGAAAAACACTGCGATTATTGCAGTGGTAACCAAAAAAGTATTAAACACAACCTCAGCTATTCCGTTCTTTCGCTTAACGCTTGTCTCAATAAAACTGTCCTGTAGCATTTTTCACCTCAAACAGAGATAATTTTAGCATAAATATTCCAATATACGTAAAATGGCTTAAGAGTATTAACGTTTATCTTTTTACAGTTTTTTCGAGATTATTCTTTTTTTCAACTGATAAAATGATTTATATTGGAAAACAAATAATATACTGAAAGGACTGCCATTATCTTGAAAGAAGGAAATAGCGCCTCTCTTTTAACTCACGTGAAAACATCTGAACTTGAAAAATCTGATGATGCTTCATTTAAGATTAGTTCTCTTGACGAAGACATTTCGATAGAGAAAATGGAACACATCAAAGGAATAGCATTAATTTTGCTTATGTGGCATCATCTTTTTGGATGTGATTATATTTCTTCATGGATGACCCCTCTTAAGGGCTTAGATATCATGTTCGGATTGGGGTCAAGACTTTGTTTGGGAATCTTTCTTTTTTGTTCAGGTTACGGACTTTATAAGTCATATCTGAATAAGAAAACAGTAATAAGAAACTATATACTTAAAAGGCTTATCAAAATTCTCATCCCGTATTGGGTTGTAATGCTGGTTACCATAGCATATTTGATTTTTGCCGATTCCTTTAATCCTCATCATTTCTTTTCTAATCTTTTTGCATGGAACGATGAAGTTCTATATGTAAGCTTTGCATGGTATATAAAGCTTTATATACTTCTAATGTTGATAATGCCTTTGGTTAGATTTATTAATCTGAATCTTAAGAAACGTATATTCTATGATATAGTTGTTTTTGTGCTTTTGCCGTTTGTTCTGCAATATATATTCATTTCTATCGATTATAAAACAAGTTTTCCGGCAGTTGCAGTTTCTTTTCTCGATCCGGTTGATATGCTCATCTACTGGTTTCCGTTATTTGCTATAGGTATTATCTTTGCAAAATACAATATATATAAGAATCAGAAAGTTCTATACCAGGATGCCGCATCAGCTTATTATTGCATTATCATTAGTTATTGCAATCTTAACTATATTCCTCAGATATGCATTTAATTACCCTAGTCTTACAGATTCAATCTACTCACCGGTTTTTACGGTCTGTTGCCTGCTAATAATGGATAATATCAGATTTAAAAGTAAATATATAATCCCCTATTTAGGAAAAAAATCAGTATATTTCTGGTTATTAAGCGGAATCTTTTTTCTGAACACATCTGAACTTCTCCCTGCAATAACATGGCCTAAGATTCCATTAGTTATGCTTATCTGGACTTTAGCACTTCTTACACCGTTCGTGTATTTGTGTGATTTCGTTTCTGGTAAACTAATCGGTCTGTTATTAAACAAGCACAATACTTAAAGAAAAGTGTGTATTAAAAGAGGCTGCCCAAACGGACAACCTCCATAATTATTTCTGATAAATGAGCAATATGATTTTTCGCAATTTCCGCACAAGCGCGAAGCGCGCGGAGGACTTTTTGCGAAAAATCTATATTGCGAATGCCTTAATACATCGGCTGCTGAGGCATTGCAGGATCTTCCTTCTCAGGAATATCCGTAACAACAGCTTCTGTAGTAAGTAATGTAGCAGATACTGATGCCGCATTCTGAAGAGCGGAACGTGTAACCTTAGCAGGATCTACGATTCCGGCTTCGAACATATCAACATACTTATCGTTCAAAGCATCATAACCTGTACCAGCGCTGGAATTCTTGATCTTCTCGCAGATAACACTTCCGTCAAGGCCTGCATTTGTAGCGATCTGGCGGATAGGTTCCTCGAGTGCTCTGATAACGATCTTGACACCGGTCTTTACATCGCCTTCAGTCTCATCAAGAAGCTTCTCAACTGCAGGGAGAGCATTGATATAAGCTGTTCCGCCGCCCGGAACGATACCTTCCTCTACTGCAGCGCGTGTAGCGTTCAGAGCATCCTCGATCCTGAGCTTTCTTTCCTTCATCTCAGTCTCTGTAGCAGCGCCGACCTTGATTACGGCAACACCGCCGGAGAGCTTTGCGAGACGCTCCTGGAGCTTCTCTCTGTCATAATCGGACTTTGTTTCCTCGATCTGAGCTCTGATCTGGTTAACACGTGCCTTTACTGCGCCGTCTTCGCCTTCACCGTCAACGATGATCGTGTTGTCCTTATTGACCTTTACCTGATGGGCACGGCCGAGCTGGTCAAGAGTTGTATCCTTGAGCTCGAGACCGAGATCTGATGTGATTACCTGGCCGCCTGTGAGGACAGCGATATCTTCGAGCATAGCCTTTCTTCTGTCGCCGAAGCCCGGAGCCTTAACGCCTACGCATGTAAATACGCCTCTGAGTTTATTAACGATAAGTGTTGCAAGAGCATCACCTTCAATGTCTTCTGCGATGATTACGAGCTGCTTGCCGGACTGTGCGAGAGGCTCGATTACAGGAAGGATATCCTGGATATTGGAGATCTTCTTATCTGTGATGAGGATATAAGGCTCATCGAAAACAGTCTCCATCTTGTCTGTATCTGTAGCCATGTAAGGTGAGATGTAGCCTCTGTCGAACTGCATACCTTCAACAACGGAAAGCTCTGTAAGCATTGACTTGCTCTCTTCAACAGTGATAACGCCGTCAGCTGTAACCTTTTCCATAGCCTCTGCGATCATCTTGCCGACTTCCTCGTCGCCTGCAGAGATAGCAGCAACACGTGCGATATCCTTGGAGCCGTCAACCTGCTTAGCCTTGCTGAGGATCTCGTCAACTGCTGTATCAACTGCCTTGGAGATACCTTTTCTGAGGATGATCGGGTTAGCGCCTGCTGCAACGTTCTTCATTCCTTCACGGATGATAGCCTGTGCAAGGAGCGTAGCTGTTGTGGTACCGTCTCCGGCAACATCATTTGTCTTGGAAGCAACTTCCTTAACAAGCTGTGCGCCTGCGTTCTCATAACGGTCTTCGAGTTCGATCTCTTTAGCAATGGTAACACCGTCATTTGTGATCAGGGGTGCACCGTACTTCTTATCAAGAACGACATTTCTTCCCTTAGGTCCCAAAGTAACCTTTACTGTATCGGCTACCTTATTAACGCCTGCTTCTAATGATTTTCTGGCGTCTTCTGCATATTTAATATCTTTAGCCATAATATTATGCCTCCAAAAATTATTAACTCAATTAATCTTCAACGATAGCAGCGATGTCATCCTGGCGAACGATAATGTATTCTTCGCCGTCAAGCTTAACGTTTGTTCCAGCGTAGTCGCGGATGATAACCTTCTGACCAACCTGAACTTCCATCTTGATCTCATTGCCGTCTACGATTCCGCCGGGACCGACTGCGATGATCTCAGCGATCTGAGGCTTCTGCTGAGCACCTGAAGAAAGGATAATGCCGCTCTTTGTCGTCTCTTCAGCCTGAAGTTTCTTTACTACCACCTTATCTGCTAAAGGCTTAATTGTCATAAAAAAGACCTCCAATATAATGAAATCGCGGTTAGCACTCTATAGCTCTAAGTGCTAACCACAACAAAATATAATTCTATTTTTCTTAACTGTCAATACGAAAATCAAAAAAAGTCAAAAACGTCAGTGCACGAGATCTTCAAGCGGAATATCAAGATCGCAGTCATCTATATCAGGGGCGTGTGAAGGTATTTCGACATCGTCAAATTCAGTCGTTCTGCCGTAAAAATATTTCTGTACATAAGGTATAAAAGCGTTCCAGTTACATCTCATGCTCCACTCGTCGCCATAAGTTCCGCAGTTGTAGCAGCCTTCTATCGGAAGCTGCAGATACTGCATCTCAACATTCTTCATAGACGGGAGGAATTCGAAAGCGAGTTTCTCTATTTCGCTCTTATCTATATCGGTAACGATCGCTTCCAAGACATCATCCATCGCAGCAAGCTTTTCTGTTGCGGAAAGATCCATATACTGGTCGAAAAGGCTTCTGAGAACTTCTATCTGACGTTCCATTCTCTCGAATTCACCGTCACCGGAATATCTGTTTCTCGCATATCCGACAGCCTGTATACCGCTGAGCCATACATCATAACCGCAGGTATCGATCAGTTCGGCATTTGGATCCATACGTTCTATATAATCATTGGCAATCGCCATCTCGTCATAGGTCATATTTACATACACGCCGCCGACGGCATCTATGATATCCGCCATATGATCAAAATTAACGTATGCATAACCGTCAATCTCGATCCTGAGACAATCTTCAACTGTTTCCTCAAGAAGATCAGGCCCTCCCCAAGTCATGGCAGCATTTATCTTGTGAAAATTCTCATATCCGGGGAAAAGAGCATACGAGTCACGAGGTATCGAAAGAAGCTTGATCGTCCCATTCTTTTTATCCACTGACATGACTACTATAACATCGGACCTGTCGCCAAGTCCGTCTTCACTGTAATAGTGTTCCCTGCTGTCGATCCCGATCAAGAGATAATTTCTTATCGGTTCTTCCTGGATAGGCTTGAACTTGGTAGTCTGTGTAACTTCGCTGAGAATTACGGTCTCGCCTTTTTCATTTATGATAGTAACAACAGCATCGGATGCTTTAGTCTCATAAGTAATCTTATTAAGCAGATATTCCTTGTACCAGTAACCGAAGACTACGACACCTACGATAATGCCTATCAGAGCCGCGAGAACACCAAAAAGAATTCCGATCCTCTTCTTTTTCGCTGACTTTTTGCCGCTTTTCATATTTTTCTCGCTGAAACCGTACTGGTTTTTGCCGTTGTTTTCCCTGCCTGTCCGGTCATTCTCCGCGTTCAGGTCGTTAAATTCAGAACTGCGGAATATTGCTGTATCGGAATTGCGGAGAACTAATTTCTTATCGCTGCTGCTTTTCATATGGTTCCGGACGAATTAATCCTTTAATCCCTCCGGATTCATTGTCTGCCACTTCCAGCATGAAGAGCACATCTCGTCGATACCATATTCAGCCTTAAATCCGAGCAGTTCCTCTGCTTTCTTAGTTGATGCATAGCAAACAGCAATATCACCGGGCCTTCTGGGACCGAAGACATGCTTGATTTCATGACCGCATGCTTTTTCAAAAGCACTGACAGCTTCCTTAACGGAAGTTCCTTTTCCCGTGCCGATATTGAAAACACTTACCGGGTCATCGGTCTTGCCAAGGTATTCAATAGCTTTTACATGACCTTTCGCCAGATCGACTACATGGATATAATCGCGGATGCATGTTCCGTCAGGTGTATTATAGTCATCACCGAAGATAGTAAGACAATCCAGCGTTCCGCCCGCAACCTTTGAAATATAAGGGAAAAGATTATTGGGAATGCCTCTGGGGTCTTCTCCGATCAGGCCGCTCTCATGAGCGCCTACAGGATTAAAATATCTGAGCAGGCAGACCTTAACAGAAGGCTCAGCCTTGGCAAAATCCCTCAATATCTGCTCTAACATCCACTTAGTCCAGCCGTAAGGATTAGTGCACATTCCAAGAGGACTCTCTTCTGTGAAAGGAACATCTTCACTTTCGCCGTATACGGTGGCGGATGAACTGAAGACCAGCTTTCCCACGCCGAATTCTGCCATAAGCCTGCAGACGTTGATCATGCTGGTAATGTTATTGGAATAGTATTCAAGAGGCATCCTGACAGATTCACCGACAGCCTTAAGGCCTGCGAAATGAATGATACTGTCGATATTATTCTCTTCAAATACTTTTTTTAATGAATCAATATCGCAACAATCAACATTATAAAACTTGAATCTTTTACCGGTGATCTTCTCCAGACGGTTCTGGACTTCCATCTTACTGTTTGAAAGATTGTCTGCGATTACAACGTCATAATTATTTTCGAATAAAGAAATAACGGTATGTGAACCTATATAACCGTTACCTCCCGTAACCAATACTGTAGGCATAAGCACTCCTTGAATCAGATTATCAGGCAAAATCATTTAACCACAAAACTAAATAAAATAAAACTAATTCCTCATATTTGCACCATTTTAAAATAACTATAAAAATCTTTTCATATAAAATAAATGTGTTAATTCAAACTAATCGGAGACAAAAATGAACAAACTGATCTACATTGCAGATGATGATGACAATATTAGAAATCTTCTTAAGACGTTCCTGGAACGTGAAGGTTTTCATGTAACCGGTTTCCCTAACGGGGATAAATTGTTCGAGACATTCTCGAATTCGCCGTCTGATCTTATAATCCTTGATGTTATGATGCCCGGACACGACGGCTTCTTTATCCTGAAAGAGATAAGAAAGACCTCTAATGTCCCTATCATAATGCTTACGGCTAAAGACAGTGATGCCGATTATATCCAGGGTCTTGATATGGGCAGCGACGATTATTTTACAAAGCCCTTCTCCCCTGTAAAACTTGTTTCGAAAGTAAAGTCTATTCTTAAGAGACAGGAAGAGATCACCGGAAAGACCGGCGATAAGCCTGATAATGACACCGTCTATGAGTTCGCGGATATCGTGATCAACAGAAAAACCAAGGAAACCACCATGCAGGGCAAACCCCTGCCCCTTACGCCAAATGAGTACCAGCTCCTGACATATCTTATCTCCAACAGGGATAGAGCCGTATCAAGAGCTGAGCTTCTGGATAAGATCTGGGGTTATGAGACTCAAGTCGAGACCAGGGTCGCTGATGACACCGTCAAAAGATTAAGGAAGAAAATCAGTAAATCAAATGCTAAAATATCTACTATCTGGGGTTACGGCTTCAGACTTGTGGACAGGGCAAATGAAGAATCTGATGATGACGACGGAGACATTCAGGACTGATGAGTGACAAACCGGATCAGGCACGGTTAAAAACAAAAAAGCCTTCAATGAACAAATCGGCAATCAGGATACCTATCTCACTGCATTTCTATGCGGTTGAGATCGTGGTAATCATCCTGGTTGTCTTTATTATCAATTTCTATATCCAGTCGATCGTAAAGAATTACATTGCCAACGAGTGTAATTCCCGTCTCGATATAGCTGTAAACTCCACACAGAACTTCGCAGATGCTTTTACTTCTCAGGTCAAGGATTCTGATGAGATCAACGAGGAGAACATCAGGGCTTACCTGACAAATACGATCGTTACTTCAGCCGACCTCTCCAATCAGGCGAGCATCGCTCTTTATACTTTTAATGAGAACACCGGAAACTATATCGTCCTCTGGCCTACGTACTATTATTCAGCTTCTTATACCAACAGCGCAAACAAAGTAATAAGTGAGGTCATAGATCAGGAAGGCTACAGATTACTTAACAAGACACAGACCGTTGATATCGACGGCAACATCATCTATTACAGAACACTTAAATTCGAGCTCGTCACAACCGTTGTCGATGAGACTGACGGCGCAAACCAGAACACCGAAACCGCGGGAAAGAACCCTAACAGCGAGAAAAACATAGACCTCGGAAATTATTATCTCTGTATTTATATCAACTCAAGGTCTTATTATTCTTTCATGGCATCAATGACACTTGCCCTTGTCCAGGCAGCCCTCCTTGCCATCGTTATCGCAGGCGTCCTGAGTATCATGATGACATATCCTCTCATCTTCTCTACCCAGAAGCTTTCCAAGTTTGCGAAAAGGATCGCAAAAGGAGACCTTAATCCCGTCAGCGGTCATATAGTAAGTAAAGAGCTTTCGGAATTGGGTGATGTCATGAACCATATGGCCTATAAGCTAGAAGAGTCTGATATCGAACAGAAGACATTCTTCCAGAACGCTTCCCACGAACTCAGGACTCCCCTTATGTCTATCCAGGGCTACGCAGAAGGCCTTAAATACGGCGTTTTTGAGACAGACGAAGACAGGGAAAACGCTATAGATGTTATTATCGATGAGACAGGCAGGCTTTCGGGACTTGTCGAGAACCTCCTCTCTATTTCCAAGATGGATATGAGCCGCAGCGGCAATTACACCGTCAAGAAACAGAATATCGATGTCAGAAGGATCTGCGATACCATCATCGACCGCGTCAGGGGCAATTTCATTCACGAAGACAAAGCTATCATCAACGATATAAAGATCAAGAATTTATATATCTACGGAAACGAGAACGACCTGATCAGGTGCCTCGAGAACATCTTCTCGAACTGCTTAAGATACTGCAAAACTGCTGTTACTTTCAAATGCAGGAAAGGTGATTCAGGTGAGAATGTCATTTTCGAGATATCGGATGACGGTCCCGGTATTGCTCCGGAAGTTCAGGAACACTTATTCGAACGATTCTCCAAAGGCTCCGACGGTAAGCACGGAATCGGTCTCGCGCTCGCAAAAGCAATCGCCGAAGAGCATGACGGCTCAGTCAAAGCATATAACAAAAATGAAGGCGGAGCATGTTTCGAGATCTCTATCCCTGTTTTGCGCCAGAAAGACCAGCTTACTAAGATCAACAACGACAGTACGGACCTGAATCTGTAAGTCAGCTGATATTATCTTCAGAACACAAGATATTTGACTGCGTTAAAGAATAACGGTTTTCCGTCAAATCTGGCTGCCGTATCCTGCTCGAATTTAGCCTTAGCCGAAGTGTACTTCAGATATGTATTATGGTAAGACAGGAGCGAATTAACGGCATTATTGATAGTTACACATCTGCCGGAAACGATCATTGACTGGATCTTAAACAGTATCCTCGGATCGGTAAATTCCGGCGGCAGCACGCAATTGCTGAAACCGTTATAAAGCAGGTTTAGTTCATTTGAAAGCTCACCAAGCTTAACATACAGTTCTTCCGTCTTCTTTCTGCAATGTCTTTTCTTCAATATGAAAAATACGATCAGGCCGGCGCCGATAAGTATAGTAACTCCTGACACAACAGCCAATTTGATAATGTTTTCCTTTGAATAAGCCGTAAAAGCAGAATAAGCCGGGAACAAACCGAAAACGCACACGATAATACCCCATACTAATGGTGCAATACTGTATCTGGAGTATTTAACTATACCCGTTTTGCATTTCTCATAATCCTGATAGAGATCGACCTTAGGTGAAAAATGATTGATCATCCTGACGCACTCGTTGAGGTTCTTCTCTCTTTCAGCAGCATAATCAGCGTTCTGGTAAGGCATAGGCTGCTGAGCAGGATAACCGAAACCCTGCATGCCGGGCTGGGGATAATAAGGCTGCTGGTAAGCCTGCTGATAAACCGGTTGCTGATAGACTGGCTGAGACTGCTGAGCCGGCTGGCCATACATCTGCGGGGGTTGAGGCTGTACCTGTGGTTGTGTCTGGACAGGCTGTGCAGGCATTTGAACAGGCTGATATGGTTGCTGCACTGGCTGTTGTACCGGCGCGGCAGGCTGCTGTACAGGCTGAGGTACCGGTTGTACCGGCTGAACAGGCTGCTGAAAAACAGGCTGAACTTGCGGTTGAGCCTGAGTTTCTAATTGATGCGGCTGAATATCAGGTGTCGCAGGATCGCTCGAACCGGTCAGCTGCCAATTATCATTAAAATCACTCATCTATCTTCTCCCTATCCTTTTCACTAAAAATTATTTTAGTACATTTTCCGTGATTATCAAATTGTCTAATTGTAATTTCCATACGAAATGAATACTGTCTGACAGGATTCGCGGGTACCCCCCGCAAGCTTACCCGCAAATCTTACCAATAAACAAGGGCTGCCCTTTTGAGACAACCCTTGCGAATAAATCAGTTTAAGTTCAGATATCAGATCTTAGGGCACTTAGCCAGAGAAGCAGAAATATCATCATCTGTAGGAATGTAATCATCCATGACGCCGTCGTTGTACTTCTGATAAGCAACGAGGTCGAAGTAACCTGTGCCTGTAAGACCAAATACGATATTCTTGGCCTCACCGGTCTCCTTGCACTTAAGAGCCTCATCGATTGCAACCTTGATAGCGTGTGAGCTCTCAGGTGCGGGCAGGATTCCTTCGACTCTGGCAAACTGCTCAGCTGCTGCGAATACGTCTGTCTGCTTAACAGATGTAGCCTTCAAATAGCCGTCATTATAGAGCTGTGAAAGGATAGTGCTCATTCCGTGATATCTGAGCCCGCCGGCATGGTTAGGAGCCGGCATAAAGTCGCTGCCAAGTGTGTACATCTTTGCAAGAGGGCAAACTCTTCCTGTATCGCAGAAGTCGTAAACGAACGAACCTCTTGTGAAAGAAGGACATGAAGCAGGCTCAACTGCGATGATCTCGTACTGGTTTTCGCCTCTGAGCATCTCGCCAACGAAGGGTGAGATAAGGCCGCCCAGGTTGGATCCGCCGCCTGCGCAGCCGATGATCATATCAGCCTTAACACCTACTTTATCAAGAGCAGCCTTTGTCTCAAGACCGATAACTGACTGATGGAGCAGTACCTGGTTCAGAACTGAACCTAAAACATATCTGTAGCCTTCCTGAGTTGTAGCAGCTTCGACTGCCTCGGAGATAGCGCATCCGAGTGATCCGTCGGTTCCGGGGAACTCCTCGTTGATCTTGCGGCCGATATTAGTCGTCATTGAAGGAGAAGGAGTTACCTTTGCGCCGTATGTTCTCATGACCTCTCTTCTGAAAGGCTTCTGCTCGTAGGAGACCTTAACCATGTAAACCTGGCAGTCAAGTCCGAAGTAAGCTGTAGCCATTGAAAGAGCCGTACCCCACTGGCCTGCGCCTGTCTCTGTGGTAACGCCCTTGAGGCCCTGCTTCTTAGCATAATAAGCCTGAGCGATAGCTGAATTGAGCTTATGAGAACCGGAAGTATTGTTACCTTCGAATTTGTAGTAGATATGAGCGGGTGTACCAAGAGCTTTCTCGAGGCAATAAGCTCTTACGAGCGGAGAAGGTCTGTACATCTTATAGAAATCAAGGACTTCACCCGGGATATCGATCCACTGGTCGTCATTGTTCATTTCCTGCTTTGAAAGCTCTTCGCAGAATATAGGATAAAGGTCCTCAGCCTTAAGAGGTTCGCCTGTTCCGGGATTGAGGAGCGGAGCGGGCTTTGTCTTCATATCGGCACGGACGTTATACCATGCGCTGGGGATCTCGTTCTCTGATAAATAGATCTTGTAAGGAATCTCGGACATAAATTGTCTCCCTTCGAAAATAAACTAATTAATTCTACAACAAATATTTGATTTTTGCATAAAAACACAAGAATGTAACATCAGAAGTTTTTCTTTGTGTTTTCGAGCGTTTCAATGACTTTATCGCACCATTTATCGAATTCAGGGTCTTCTTTCATGCACTCTTTATGGTTGAGGATATATTCCAAGGCGATCCTGACGCCTTTATGCAGCGGGACGTTAGTCTTAAGGTCCGGTGCAAGCCTCTTGATCTTGGAATTGTCGAAAACAACCGATACTGCTTTATCACCTGTAAGGCTGCCCTCAAAATCGTACTGTGGTCCCAGTGCCGTAAGCATCTCTGAAGAAACGTGATATGCATTAAGTTCAACGCCCAAAGCATCCGCTATTGTCTGATATATCTGGTTCCACGTAAGGACCTCATCGCCTGTTATCTGGAAAGCCTCGCCTATTGCATGGCGGTTACCCATAATCGCTGTATATCCGACGGCAAAATCCTCATTAAAGGTAAGATGCCAGAGTGACTCTCCGTCACCGTGAATGATAACCGGTCTTCCCTCAATCATTCTCTTTATTACCTGCCATGAACCGTTCTTTCCGTGTACACCAAGAGGAATGCTTCTCTCATCATATGTATGGCTTGGTCTTACGATGGTTACCGGGAACCCGTCTTTCCTGTATCTTTCCATCAGATAGTTCTCGCAGGCGATCTTGTTTCTGGAATATTCCCAATAAGGATTTGCGAGCGAGGTGCCTTCAGTGATCACATAACTCGCGGAAGGTTTATTATAAGCTGACGCAGAACTGATATAGATGTATTGCTTTGTCTTATCCTTAAACAGCCTGAAATCACGCTCGACCTGATCAACAGTAAAACCGATGAACTCACAAACACAGTCGAACTTCATGGTGCCGACTGCTTTAAGAACTGCTTCTTCATCATTAATGTCGCAGACGATCTGATGAACATTAGCGGGAACCGTATCTGCCCTGTTACCGCGGTTAAGGAGCCATACTTCCCAGGATGTGTCCCGTGATAATCTCCTGACGATCGCGCTGCTTATTGTGCCTGTTCCGCCGATGAATAATGCCCGCATATTGTTCCTCCTTAGTGGTTCGTTATAATACGGATTTTAACAAACTAAAGAATGCGACAATATCAAATACTGATATGTATTTACACATTTTCTTTTATATTGTGATAAACTTCTGTCGAAATAAATATATAAAGGCGCTTTATGAAGACTTCTGATTTCTATTATGATCTGCCCGAGAGGCTTATTGCACAGACTCCTACAAAGGACCGTCTGGCATCTCGTCTTTTGGTGCTCGATAAAAAGACCGGAAAAGTCATCGACGGACATTTCCCGGACATCAGGAATTATCTTCATAAAGGCGACGTTCTCGTTATCAACAATACTAGGGTCATTCCTGCCAGGCTCCTGGGCGTCCGTTCGGATACGCAAAGCCCTGTAGAACTTCTACTGCTGAAAAGAATCGACGATGATCATTGGGAGACTCTTGCGCGCCCGGGCAAGAAAGTCCGTGAAGGGAAACGCATGACATTCATTCCCGGTGAGCTCGAAGCCGAATGCGAGCAGGTTCTCGAGAGCGGCAACAGGATAATCCGTTTCGAATTCAAAGGTGTGTGGGAAGAAGTCCTCGATAAAGCAGGAACTATTCCTCTTCCGCCCTATATTCACGAAAAGCTTGACGATCCGGAGCGTTATCAGACTGTTTATTCCAAAGATCCCGGTTCTGCTGCCGCTCCTACCGCCGGACTTCATTTTACAAAAGAGTTCCTGAACGAGCTTAAAGATGAAGGCATTGAAGTAGCAGAACTCACACTTCATGTCGGATTAGGTACATTCAGACCCGTTAAGGCTGAGACTATCGAAGATCATGAGATGCATTCGGAATGGTATGACTTCCCTGCTGAAGCTTCTGCGATCATAAGAAAAGCAAGAGCCGATGGAAGACGCATTATATCTGTCGGAACGACTTCCACCAGGACGCTCGAAGCTGTAGCTTCAAAAGATCCTGAAATGATGCCGACTTCCGGCTATACAAATATCTTTATCTATCCCGGATATGAATTTAAGTGTGTCAATTCACTTATAACCAACTTCCATCTTCCTGAATCAACTCTGATAATGCTTGTATCTGCACTCGCAGGAAGAGAAAATGTACTCAACGCGTATAAACATGCTGTCGAGGAAGAATACAGGTTCTTCTCCTTCGGCGACGCTATGTTCATAACAGATTTGGAGAACTGATATGGCTGATCATCCCGTGTGGTACGAACATATTCATACATGCGCCCAGACAGGAGCCCGGCTCGGCAAGGTCCATACTCCTCACGGCACGTTTATGACACCGGCATTTATGCCTGTGGGCACACAGGCATCGATTAAGGGCATGAGTCCTGAGGAAGTATACGGAATGGGTGCAGGCATTATGCTGTCCAACACATATCATCTCTGGCTCAGACCCGGAAGCGACATCGTAGCCAAAGCCGGCGGCCTACATAAGTTCATGAACTGGAACGGCGCTATTCTCACCGACAGCGGCGGATTCCAGGTTTTTTCTCTCGCTAAACCTAAAGACGTAAAGGAAGAGGGTGTTAAGTTCAGTTCCCACATCGACGGAAGGAAGCTCTTTTTAACTCCGGAGATATCAATGCAGGTCCAGAATGACCTTGGTGCTGACATTATCATGGCATTTGATGAGTGCTGTCCCTACCCTTCCGAACACGCCTATGCTGACAGATCACAGGCCAGGACGACCAGATGGCTCGAGCGCTGTATCGAAGCTCATAAGAGACCTGAAGATCAGGCTTTGTTCGGCATAATCCAGGGCTCAATGTATCCTGATCTGCGCAAAAAGAGCGCAGATGCAATCACTTCTTTTGATCTCCCGGGTTTTGCCATCGGCGGTATATCCGTTGGCGAACCTAAAGATCTCTTCATTGACATGATTGACTGCACGGTTCCTCTTATGCCTGAGGACAAGCCCCGTTATCTTATGGGTGTCGGCACACCTGATTATCTTATTGAAGGTTCTTGCAGAGGCGTTGATATGTTCGACTGCGTGCTCCCTACAAGAATGGGAAGACACGGCACTATCCTTACTGATTACGGTAAGAAGATCATCAGAGATAAGAAATTCGCGGAAGATTTCGGCCCTATGGACCCTGATTGTAAATGCTATGCCTGCGATAACTTCTCTGCAGCTTATGTTAGACATCTCATCAAAGCCAATGAGATGTTCGGACTTAGACTTTGCACTTACCACAACATTTATTTCCTCCTGATGCTCATGGAAAGGATCCGTCAGGCGATAGCCGAAGACAGATTAGGCGATTTCAGGAAAGAATTCTACGAGCGTTTAGGCTGATCGGTATCTATCTGTTCAGTTTCAGCGTTACTGCGGAAAGGTTGCCGCATTTAAGCTGCGTCTGGTCAGATATGCGGCGCACCATCATATCCATCCAGTCATTGCATGTCCCTGCAACCAGCGCATCAGCGAGTATCCCTTCGTCGTTCAGAAATTTAAAGAAATTGGAAGTCGCGCAGATTATCCTGTCATCTGATGAAAGACCGAAATATCCGTTCGGAAGCAGGCTTATCTGTCCCTGTCTTACGATCTTTGCGCGCACATCACCTTTTCTTATGCTCTCTATACCTTTCTGTTCCACACGAAGCATCAGATATTCCGAATCGGCATCTAGGCATTCGTCGAAAACCGAATTAAGATAATCGATATCCTTGCTTCCTTCATCGCTGCTCAGGATCTCAGAGAACAATAAAGACTGGCTCTTAGGCGAATCAAGCTTATTTCCGTTAAAGATCGCGACGGTCAGATTCGGAACGAGCCTTAAGAAGACTTCGTCCTTATACTCATCTGCAGCACCCCTGTGCTTAAATGTGTAATACTCGATCAAACGAAACTCCTCTTCATCTTGATCACGACAGCCGAATAGTTGTCCTGTCTCGGATTCTTTCTGGATTTTACGCCGTACTTTATAGTCCTGGCTATTCCGGCTGCATTCTGGTCAAAGTGTATATGATTGACGATCCTGTTCAGCGGCATGGAATCCGTAACGCCGTCGGAACTGACGATAACAATATCATTCTCTATAAGTCTCAAAGGTCTGGAAGTCATTAGGACATTGCATTTAAGATTACCGACGAAATCGATCAGGCCTTTAGCCCTGGTATCTTTATAAGCATCAGATGTATCGAGTCCGCCCTCGGCAAGTTTTCTGATCATCAACGTTACATAATTCTGTTTGTAATTAAGGAGTGTCGCACGGTTATTTCTTATCAGGATAATATTGCTGTCACCTAAGCTGTAGAAGTTCATATAGTCATCGAAAATATGGACCATAACAAGAGTCGCGCCGGCTCCCAGACGGTATTCCTCATAGATCTTGTCCGATATGTTTGTAATGATCTTTGCGTTTTCAGCCTGCGCATCGAATCTGTAAGGATAATTCTCACTTAGAGAATCGGTTACATATTTCGAGACTACCTCACCGTTTAACAGTCCACCCATTCCGTCCGAACACGCGGCTACGAATCCTGTCTCGTTGATCTTATCCATCGGGGAAATATATAATGAATCTTCCTGGTTATCTCTTTTTCCGCGCTCGTGAAAATAAGCGACATCACAGACCAACTTAAGCTTTCCCTTATGCTTATTGGAATAAACCGTGTATTTGATTAGAGTATATACCGCAACGATTATGAAGAAGACAAACGAAAATGAAAACAATACCAGTGCAACAATGATTGCACGGACAGTGTCATCAGGTAAAAGACTGTAATCGAACATTGCTTATATCTTCCGGAAAATTGTGAAAAGTAATGGTGTCTTCTTCGCTTTTATAATTCTAACTCATTATTTGAGGAATTATCATATTTTTCTTACAGTCAGTCTTCAGAAGCGTCTTTTCCGTCAGCAACATATCTTTTTATCAGCCCGTCCGTAAAATAAGACAGGAAGTACTGGACCCAGGAAACAACGATGAATGAATACAGGAATATGAATATTCCGAGCGTAAGATAAGAAGCTGACATGAGCAATAAAAACGGAATAACAAAATAAAAGATAAATACGACAGCAAATGCACCGAGACACGGAACGAATCTTATAAGCACGAAAAGGATCGCATTCTTATAGATCTTTCCTAGCTTCAGCTCCGTGGATACTATCATTGTATAGACAAAATTCTGCACCAGTATGAATACGAATAACAAAACTATAAATACAATGCCGATAACGGTTCCTAAGGAAGTCTTGAAGTTAAGATAAAAACCTGTTGCCAGGAGCAATGCCGGAGTGATCAACAATCCAATGAACATTGCCGCAAGTCCCTTTTTCCAGTTGCCGGCAAGACCTGCCTTAAAGCTGGAAAAGAAAGAAACCGACGTATCGTTTCTTATATCTTTAAAGACCTGTGCAACCCCGGTCTGAAAAGGACCGATACAGATAAGCGCAGATGATACGAGAAATGTTAAAGCAAATAAAACAAGCAGAAAATATAATTCAAAAACCGCTTCATCACTGCCTGTGACAGGGTCTATATATGAACTGACATCAATGAAAGACGGCGCAATCCACGGGACAAAGACCATCGACAGGAAGCCTGCCAGAACAAGCGCAGGAATATTAAAGATGATAAATAAAGCATTTGAAGCCATCATCCTGACAAGATTAGTCCATCCGGAAATAAAGAACCTTGCTACAGGACCTCTGTCTTTTGCAGAATCATCAGAATCAAACCCGTGACGTTCCCGATCCATAACCTGTCACTTGGATGTAAGTCCGGCTACGCAGTCTTCAAAAGCCTTCAGATGTTCCAGGCTCCTGTCAGCGATCGCATTATTCTTATCCTTCTTGCCGGTCTTTCCCTTAAACCTGCCCTCGATTGGACTTACGATACCGAAGTTTGCATTCATAGGCTGGAATTTCTTTATATTCGGATCAGAAACATATAAAGCCATTGAACCTATTACCGTACAGGGATCAGGTTCATACGCAAGGTCGATGCCGAGTGCCCTTTGTGCTGCATAGAAACCGGCCACGAACCCTGATGCAGTTGATTCAATATAACCCTCAACACCAGTGATCTGACCCGCGAAATAGATATCCGGCTTTTCCCTGAGATTATAGTGAGACGACAAATACAGAGGAGAATTAAGGAAAGTATTTCTGTGCATTACACCGTATCTGGTATATTCTGCATTCTCAAGCCCCGGTATCATACCGAAGACTCTCTTCTGTTCCGGCCACTTAAGTCTTGTCTGGAAACCGACAAGGTTATACATCGTCTTAGCGCGGTCATCCTGTCTGAGCTGAAGGTTCGCATACGGTTCTCTTCCTGTCGCGGGATCGATCAGACCTACACCCTTAAGAGGACCGAAACGCATGGTATCGACGCCTCTTTGTGCCATTACTTCTATCGGCATGCAGCCTTCGAAGACTATCTCTCTGTCAAAATTCTTTACCTCAGCTCTCTCGGCATTTACAAGTTCTTCCCTGAATGCGAGATATTCTTCTTTTGTCATAGGACAGTTGATATAATCATCGCCGCCTTTTCCGTATCTTGAAGCTCTGAAAGCCTTGGTCATATCAATAGAATCACCGGTAACGATAGGCGCAGCGCTGTCAAAGAAATGAAGTCCCGACGTGTCACCGGTTACCTTCAGGATATCTTCATAAAGATCGCCTTCGGTAAGTGGTCCGGTAGCTACTATCACGATCCCTTCTTCAGGTATCTTCTTGACTTCACCGGGAATAACTTCTATCAGGGGATTATTCTTAACCTTTTCGGTTATATAACCGGAGAATTCATCTCTGTCTACTGCCAATGCTCCGCCTGCGGGAATACTTGCCCTGTCAGCAGATTCCATTATCAACGAACCGAGATGCCTTAACTCTTCTTTCAGAAGGCCGATGGCATTCTCCCTTGCTGCTGCTCTTAACGAATTACTGCAGACAAGTTCAGCGAAATTCTCTGAATGATGGGCAGGACTGAACTTAACAGGCTTCATTTCATAGAGCTTAACTTTTACACCTGCGCGTGCACAGATATATGCAGCTTCTGAACCTGCAAGACCTGCACCTATTACGGTTACTGTAGGATCACTCTTCATCGTCATTCTTTTTGCTGTCAGATGACTTTCTGGTCTTCCTGATATTCGTTACACAATCCTTATTGGAACATCTGGGATATGTCTTCTTGCCGAAATGCTTCAGAACCATATATGATCCGCACTCTGGGCAGACTTTATCATCAATCGGAAGGTCCCAAGATATAAAATCACAATCCGGATCGCTTCCCTGCTTATCGCATGTATAGAAAGACTTGTTTCTGTATTTTTTGGACTTGTGTACGAGAAGTCCTGATCCGCACTTAGGGCATTTTCCCTTGGCATAGACAACGATATTCTTTGTGTAATTACACTCAGGGAAATTGGAGCAGGCAATAAACTTACCGTATCTTCCTTCCTTATAGATAAGCTCGCTGCCGCACTGCGGACACATCTCGCCTGTCTTTTCTGGTTCGAATGTAATCTTATCAATAGACTCCTGGGCAGCCTTGATCTGTGTGTTGAATTCCGGATAGAACACGTCCAAAACATGTTCCCACTCTTCCTTGCCTTCTTCTACCTCATCGAGTTTTGTCTCCATGTCAGCTGTAAAAGAAAGGTCGACGATCTCGCTGAAATTCTCGGAAAGCATATTGGTAACGATCTTTCCCAGATCTGTTATCTGAAGGAGTTTACCGTTCTTCTCGATATACTTACGGTCAAGTATCGTAGAGATCGTAGGAGCATATGTGGAAGGTCTGCCGATTCCATATTCTTCAAGCGCCTTGATCAGAGTCGCTTCAGTATAATGCGGAGGCGGCAGAGTGAATTTCTGCAAAGACTTAAGATCGATCAGATCGAGCTTCATGCCGTCTTCAAGAGGCGGAATGGCAGCTTTGCCGTCCTGATCATCTGCTTTATTGGTATCTTCAGCAATATCATCATAAAGAACAAGGAATCCCTTGAATGTAACAGTCTCGCCTACAGCCCTGAATACCCTGCCGTTACAGGAAGCCTGACATGTAACCGTATCAAGCTTACATGCGGCCATCTGTGTAGCAAGAAATCTGTCCCAGATAAGCTGGTAGAGCTTATACTGGTCATTCGTAAGAGAAGACTTGATCTCTTTGGGGTCCAGATCGAAATGTGTAGGTCTGATAGCTTCGTGAGCATCCTGTGCCGAATTCTTATTCTTATATTCTCTCTTATAAGGAGAACAGTATTCGTTACCGAATCTCTTTTTAATGATATCCTTTGCGGCTGCTACGGCCTCTTCTGAAATACGAACAGAGTCAGTTCTGATATAGGATACCAACGCAGTCTGGCCGGCACCTGCGATCTCCACGCCTTCATAGAGCTGCTGGGCTATAGACATCGTTTTCTTAGATGAGAATCCCAGTCTCTTTGAAGCTTCCTGCTGCAGTGTGGATGTGGTAAACGGAGGATAAGGATTACGGTCCTTCTTACCCTTCTTTACTGAATCTACTACCAGCGGCCCGCTTCCGACAGCATCCAGAACGACCTGAGCGTCCTCGAGGCACTTAAGGTCATCCTTTTTAACTCTTCCGTCGCCGTCAACAACGCCGTAGTATCCGAGAAGGAACTTATCACTGTTATTTCCGGGCGTAACGAGAGCCTTGATAAGCCAGTATTCTTCAGGCTTAAACGCATCTATCTCGGCATCACGGTCCATTACGATCTTGGTTGCTACAGACTGGACTCTTCCTGCAGAAAGGCCCTTGCGTATCTTTTTCCAGAGAAGAGGACTTAATTCATATCCTACAAGTCTGTCAAGAATTCTTCTCGCCTGCTGTGCATTGGCAAGATTCATATTGATGGCTCTGGGATTCTTGATAGCTTCCTGGACTGCGGTCTTGGTGATCTCGTTAAATGTGATCCTGCACTTCGAATCGGGATCGATCTTCAACACCTTGGCCAGATGCCAAGCAATAGCTTCACCTTCGCGGTCAGGGTCGGTCGCGAGCAATATCTCATCAGCGTCGGCTGCCATGAGCTTAAGATCTCTTACGACCTTCTCCTTTCCCTTCATTGTAATGTATAAAGGCTTATAGTTATTCTTTACGTCAACGCCGAGATTACCCGAAGGAAGATCCCTGATATGGCCTAAAGAAGCCGAAATAACATAATCGCTGCCAAGATATCTTCCGATAGTCTTTGACTTGGCAGGAGACTCAACAATTACTAACTTTTTACCCATGGAGTACCCCTCTATATTTTTAATTAAAAATATATCATCATTATACAAATGTCAACGAGTACTTCCCCTGTTCCTGACATACTGTCCCATTAAGTTCAAGTTCTGTCAATAATTTTGACACTTTGTAAAAAGGCAGCATTGTGATGCCGCATATTTCATCTGCGCATAAGGAATTAAGTGTTAGTGAATCTTTTATTATCTCCTTCCAGTTATCATCAGTCAGTTCTTCGGGTTTTGACTTAGCAAGTTCCCTAAGAACATCTATATTTTCATTTGCCGTGAAATCTTCTTTACATAAATCTTTATAAAGCAGTTCTCCGGAACATCCCAGATCCATCCGCTTATACATAAGCGACCGGGCAACGCTGTCTATAACACTGTCCGAATTAAGCAGGATGTTGCCTCCGTCTTCAAGAAGCTTTAGTCCTCCCAATGCGTTTTTATAGTAGATATTATTCGGAAGGACGAAAACCTCTTTGCCCTGTGCGGCTGCAAATGATGCCGTATGAAGCGTCCCGGAAACAGTTCCGGCTTCCATTATGAGAGTACAGTCCGAAAGTCCTGCGATCAGACGGTTGCGTGATGGAAAATACTGTCTCAGAGGCTGCTGTCCCGGCGGCATCTCGGATAAGACCAGACCATCAGAGCAGATAAGATCATAGATATCCTTGTTGGCAGGTGGATATATATTATCTACTCCGCCTGCAAGAACTGCTATTGTGCCGCCTTTCGTCCCTAAAGATGAAATATGTGCCTGACGGTCTGTACCGTATGCCATGCCTGATACTACGGTTATTCCCTTTTCTCCGAGTTCCCTGCTTATCTGGTCTGTAGCATAAAGCGCATATCTGCTCGGATTCCTTGACCCGACAACGGCAACAGAACCCGATAATGTCATATTTCCGATAATGCTGTAATTGCCTCTTATATAGAAAACCTTGGGCATTCCGCTTAGGTTCTTCCAATTAAACGGATAACTGTCATTAAGGCTGGATATAACTTCTATATTGTTTGAATCTGCGATTCGTTTATATTCTGTTACAACTTTCTCAAGATCTTTATAAGTTTCCAGCAGACTCTTTATCTTTATGACCGTATCCTGCCCTGCACCGGATCCTTTTTCCGCTATCCTTTTCAAGATATCCTTATCTGAGATATCCCTGTAATTGCTGATCAGCTGAAGATCCTGTAATTCTTTTATTGTCTTATAATTTATCTTCGTGTTCAGCATAACGGCCGAATAGAATAGATCCTTATCGCGGTCAGTCATTATTTCCATAAGCTTATCCTCCCAAGAGATTTCTCGATCTGTATTGGATAGCTTCCGACACATCATCTTCGGACACATCGCGGGCTTCATGAATATCCGCTATAGTCCTTGCAACCCTCAGGATCCTTGTAAATCCGCGAGCAGAGAAAAAACCTTTATCCGAAAGCTCTGAAGCATATTTAACAACATTTGACGGAATCCTCAGCAAGTCTTTAATATCAGTTTCGGGAAATGTTCCGTTCAGATAATTACCGCCGTATCTCTCATGTGCAGTCTGCCAGCACCGTTCTACTGTTTTTCTGTATTCAAGGCTTTCTCCCTTTGCATCATCCGTATATATTCTCGCCATCTCAATCCCCGAAATAGACCTCATCTCGCTTATGATGTCGATCCTCTCCAGAAATGGTCCGTTCAGCTTCGTAAGATAACGTCTGATATCAGAAACGGAACATCTGCATTTACTGCCTTTCTCATACAGCATTCCGCATTTGCACGGATTACCGGTACCGAGAAAAACAAAGTCCGAATCGAATGAATAGAGGTTTCCACGCCTCATTAGATGGACCTTCCTTTCTTCCAGAGGTTTTCTCAGGAAATCCAGTACTTCATTCTTGTACAAAGGCAGTTCATCTGCGAAAAGGATGCCATGATTAGCCAGTGCCATTTCGCCGGGACTTAATGTCACCGCGTTCCCCAATAGCTTTCCGACTGTAATATCAGTGCTGACTATTCTTACAGGACGGTCTGAGCACGGTGTTAAAGTCTCTCCTTCAACCAGTTCATTCAGCGAATAAACATCAGACATTTCATCTCGGCTCATCTCAGGCAACAGGCCCGAGAGTATCATTCCTGCCATTGTCTTTCCGCTGCCGGGGCTGCCGAGAAGCAATATGTTGTGGAAACCTGCTGCGCTGATAAGCAGCGCTCTCTTGGTTTTCTCCTGTCCTTTCAGCATCGAGATATCAAGAACTGAATCATCAGATCTGCTGATCGCGGCTTTAAATTCCGATTCTTCATAATGATTGTCGTCGAAAATATCACTGATATCCGTAAGGCCAGATATACTCTGTCCTGAAAATCCAGCGAGCGCAGCACTGTTTTCCTCGCTTTTCGGAATTATCTTATAGTCAAAGACAGTCTCACGTGCTTTTTTGAGTCTTATGCAGGAACCGGGTGTGCCTTTAAGTTCTCCTCCCAAAGACAGTTCACCTTCCGCATAGATCTTCGCATCAGGAGGCAGATATACCTGCCCTGACGCGAAAAGTATCCCCAGCGCCATCGGGAGATCAAATCCGGAGCCTGTTTTCCGCAGATATGCAGGACTAATACCGACCGTAATGTGTCCCTTAGGCATATTGAAACCTGCGGACTTAAATGCCGAGATAAGTCTTCCCTGCGCTTCCTTTATAGAAGAATCACACAAACCGATAACAGAAAAAGACGGAATCCCCGGAGCTATGGAAACCTCTATCAAAGTAATGGTGGAATCAGTCCCTGAAGCAAA
This sequence comes from Saccharofermentans sp., assembly GCA_045532275.1. GTDB lineage: Bacteria > Bacillota > Clostridia > Saccharofermentanales > Saccharofermentanaceae > Saccharofermentans. The sequence continues at coordinate 86,273 of JAZSFQ010000046.1, forward strand.
GCATGAATAAAGTCTGGCGACATTGGGTTTTGAAGCCATAGCGAAAACCTCCTTTTACAAGGAGAATACGCTTATGTATAACGGATTATCAGTACAAAAACATCGCACGATATCTGCCATTTCCCGACATGATCTGCGACAAAAATCGTTAACAGCGACATGATTATTACAAAAACCCACAAACAAACAGACATTCTCTACACAAAAACCGACAAAGAACCGACAAATCTTTATGATATGAATGTGCTAAAATTATGAGGCAAATCAAGTTAAAGAGGTATATATATGAAGCTTGGAATCGTAGGACTTCCTAATGTAGGCAAGAGCACACTGTTCAATGCGATCACAAGAGCCGGAGCAGAAGCAGCAAACTATCCTTTCTGCACGATAGAACCTAATGTCGGCGTTGTATCCGTTCCTGACAAAAGACTGGATAAACTCGCCGAGATATATAATCCTGAAAAATATACTCCTGCAGTCGTTGAATTCGTAGACATCGCAGGTCTTGTTGCAGGCGCTTCCAAAGGTGAAGGCTTAGGCAACAAATTCCTTTCCAATATAAGGGAGTGCGACGCTATCGTTCATGTCGTAAGATGCTTTGACGATCCGGATGTCATCCATGTTAACGGCCATGCCGATCCTGCAGGAGATATCGAAACTATCGATGTCGAACTTATCCTTTCAGATCTCGAGATCATGGAAAAGCGCATTGACAGGACAAAGAAGATGATGAAAGGCGGCGATAAAGCTTTCGCTAAAGAATTAGCCGTATATGAGAGGATCCTGGAGTGTCTTGCCGAAGGAAGATCTGCAAGGACTCTTACTTTCGAAGAAGACGAACAGGAATACATCAAGGACCTTCAGCTTATATCAATGAAGCCCGTTCTTTACTGCGCAAATATCGCTGAAGATGACATCAGGAAGGAAGAAGACATTCCTTATGTCCGCACTGTAAAAGAGATAGCGGAAAAAGAAGGCTCCGGTGTCGTCGTCATCTCTGCTAAGATCGAAGAGGAATTGGGCGAGCTCTCTCCCGAAGACCGCGAGATGTTCTTAGAAGATCTCGGAATCGAGAGCGCAGGCCTTGATAAGATGATCAACGCTTCCTACACCCTTTTAGGTCTTATCTCTTTCCTTACGGCAGGTCCTAAGGAAGTGCGCGCATGGACTATTAAGAAAGGCACTAAGGCTCCCCAGGCCGCAGGAAAGATCCACTCTGATTTCGAAAGAGGCTTCATCAGGGCCGAAGTCGTTTCATACGATGACCTTATCGCCAACGGCACTTACAATGCCGCTAAAGAAAAAGGTCTCGTAAGATCCGAAGGAAAAGAATATGTCATGAAAGACGGAGACGTCGTAGTATTCAGATTTAACGTCTGATCCTGAAGATATTTTTTCAAAAGGCTGTCTCAAATGCAGGCAGCCTTTTTTCTTGATTTGAAAATTCACCCTAAATGCCCCGATATGCGGCCACTTCGGTGAACTTTTCGGAAAAACTCACCCTGCTGGCCTCAAAACAGGCCGTTTAGGGTGAAAATGAATTACTTCATTTTCTTTACCAGGCTTAAGAATATGGATTCTATACCGCTCACGATAAAACAGATGCCTGAGAACACGATAATATTTCTCGTTCCCTTGAACGGATTGATCAGCAACGCTATGCCCGCAATGATCAATGCGATAGCAAGACCTAATAATATCAGGCTGTATGAGTTTTTCTTATTAAACAGAAAGATCTCCTGTCTGAGCTTAACGATACCATCGATCAGGAAGAATATACCGACGATCGTCGCTAGGAGCTGCAATACGATTTCAGGTTTCAGGATAAAAAATATGCCTAATGCCATAATGCAGATCGAATATACAAGAACGATCTCAGCGCCTGCGGCCTTGCCGTAGTTCTCTTCCCTGAACTGTTTTATCGAAATGATATAACCGATAACTTCAGACAGTCCTGCTACGAAAAGCACAACGCCAAAAAGGATACCGATAACTCCGGATGAGATCTCCGGAAACAGAAAAAGAAACACTCCGGAAATTATTGCGAAGATCCCGCCGATATATGAAGGCAATCTTTTATTCTTTGAATCCATATCCTGCCCTCGATCATTAATAACCCGGCTTGAAAATCGTAAAGACAAAATCCTTGCCGCGTGCGATAAATTCCCTGTAGTAATTATACTCCCTGATATCATATCCTGAATTGATAGCGTTTACACCTACAGATTCGATGCCCATCTTATGGCTGTCGTAAACAGATCTCGCGCAATGAAATTCAGTCGTTACGACAACAGCGGTCTTTATACCGAAGACCTTAACAGCCCTGAGCATAGTCTCATAAGTCGAAAGGCCTAAAGGATCACATACGATGTCATCGGAATCGATCCCTTCAGCGATCAGAAACGCCTTCATTACGCCTGTCTCATCGTATTTCTCAGGTTCTTGGCTGTCACCGCTTACCAGAACATAATCTGCGCATCCGGTCTTGTAAACTGAAGCAGCTGTCCTTAGCCGGTCTGCGAGCATAGGACTTGCAGTATCATTCCAAACAGCACACCCCAATACAATTACTGCATCATAATGCTTATCTGAAGAGACTTCACCTGCCACAAAGCTGTCGAGCGAATAAAGATAACCTTCGGTGCTCTTTTCAACATGCCGATTGAATATCTGGAGCAGAAGAACTCCCAAGAAAAACAATAATGACAGTGTGAGAAAGATCTTCAGAAAGACCCGTGTCTTTTTATCTGTTTTTTTCTTTTCCGGATTCTTCATTCTTCATCTTTGCCTTTTCGGCCGCTTCTACTATGGATTTAGTCAGGAAATATATCATTCCTGCAGTTAAAATAAATACGACAAGAACAGTCAGATCGGATATAACCACGAAAGCTACGGGCAGCCCTTTCATGACAAGCGTGAAAAACAATACCAGTAACGCACCCGACACATAAACTCCGCAGCACGCACGGTAGAAAGCTTTATACTTACCTGTGCAGAATCCGCTTTTCCCGACGAACAGATAGAAAAGTATTGCCAGCGACAATAAAGCAAAGGCAGCTGCTGTGATCACCGCAGGCATATTCATATCCTGATACCTCTCTCATGAAGCTGCTCGCGGATAAGCACTTCAACCTTATCCTTAAGATCTTCAAGATCCCATGAATTATCTATTGAATGATCGCCCAGCTCGCAATACTCGTCATCTGTCATCTGGACGGCGATCCTTCTTTCAGCCTCATCCTTATCCATTCCGCGCTTCTGAAGTCTCGCAAGGCGGACATCCTTATCGCAGGTGACGACCCATATCTGATTGCAGAGCTCGCGGAACTTATTCACCGGGATCGGGACGTCAAGAACAACACACTTGGAACCCTTTTCTTTCTCCTTCGCGAGAGTCTCTTCCATCTGCTCGAAAACATGTCTGTGGATGATAGAGCTTAAGTCATCGAGCTTTTTCTTGTCTCCGAAAGCAATATCGGACATAACGCGCCTGTTAAGAGCGCCGCTGCTTGTAACTACTTTATTTCCGAACGTCGCAGCGATCTCGGGCATTGCCCTTCCGCCTGCTGCAGTAACTGATCTTGATATTTCATCCGCATCAAGGACCAGAAGTCCCTTATCAGCAAGAATACTGCTGACAGTGCTCTTTCCGCTTCCGATTCCACCTGTTATTCCCAATACAAACATTATTTAGCTTCCAGCCAGTCCTTTCCGAATCCTACCTCTGCAAGGAGCGGTACGCTGAGTTTTGCAGCAGCTTCCATCTCACTCTTAAGAATAGATGCGCAGAGGTCTTTGTCCTTAATGTCACATTCGCAGATAAGTTCATCGTGAACCTGCATTACAAGCTTTGCGGAAGGCAGCTGCTCTTCCAGTGCTTTGCTGACACGGTTCATCGCTATCTTGATGATATCTGCTGCAGTTCCCTGGATAGGAGTATTCATCGCTACCCTGTAACCGAAATTCTTTATATTCCTGTTCTGGCTCTTAAGCTCGTTAAGGATGCGCTTTCTGCCGTACATCGTTACTGCAAAGCCTTTTTCCTCACCGGTCTTTCTTAAGTTCTCCAGATAAGAAGTTACACCAGGGAACTGGTTGCCGTATTCCTTTATAAGCTCAGCGGCTTCCTTATATCCGATACCGAGATCCTGGGCAAGGCCGTAATCTGATATGCCGTAGATGATACTGAAGTTAACTGTTTTCGCAGTAGCACGCATCTTATGCGTTACCATCTCTTCTGATACGCCGAAAACCTTAGCCGCTGTTCTCTTATGGATATCTTCACCGTCACGGAAGGCGGAACACATTACTTCATCACCGCTCAAAGCAGCAAGAAGCCTTAATTCGATCTGTGAATAGTCGGCATCGACAAGTATCTTTCCCTCTTCAGCAGTAAACGCCTCACGGAGACGCGATCCTTCATCAGTCCTTACCGGAATGTTCTGAAGATTAGGCTCAGTGGATGAAAGCCTTCCGGTATTGGTCATCGCCTGCGTAAATGTCGTATGAATTCTCGAATCGCTTCCGATAGCACGGGCAAGTCCCAGAGCATATGTGGAATCGAGCTTTGATAATTCACGATACTTGATAATGTAATCGATGGCAGGAGACATATGTCTTAATCTGTTAAGCTCATCGATACCGGTCGAGAATTCGCCGCTCTTTCCCTTCTTGCCGGAAGGAAGACCTAGGAATTTCTCGCCGTAAAGAACTTCACCGAGCTGCTTTGTTGATAAGATATTGAACTCTTTTCCGCAGATGTCATAAACCCTTGCGCCAATATCTTCAAGGCGCTTTGTATATTCGCTGTGCAGCTCGAAAAGCTTTTCGCCCGACACATGCATGCCGTTTCGTTCGATCTTATCGAGCGTTATTACCAGCGGGAATTCAATATCATACAAGAGCTTCTTAAGTTCATTCTCATTGTTTAGATCTCTTGATATGATTTTTGCTACAGCCATAACGGTCAGGAGCTTTTCGGCACATTCAGAGACCTTCGAAGAACCATCGTCTTCAACCGGCACGTCAAATATGGACATCTGCTGATAATCGGCTTTCTTCTCTTCAACGGGGTATGCGGATTTTATGACGCTCTCGTAAAGTCTTTGCAGATCGGGCTTTCCCGAAAGGATGTTAAGTACATAACCTGCTATCTCGCAGTCAAATACGGAACTGATACCTGCGAGAGGTTCTTTAATAAGCTTCGATCTGTCCTTATAGCTGTATGCAGCAGGAAAAACATTCTTTCCTGAACTCAGCTTATTAAACTCATCAGGGCTGATTACATAAGCCGTCTTGTCTTTCCAGTCAAGAAGCAAAACTTTATTGCCTGACGGAATATCAACGAAATCGATACCGCAGTTAAGATCATCGAAATCAAAAGATGCAGGCACTTCATACTTAACTGAAATGCCATTCTTAAGAGCAGCCTGAACTTCAGAAGAGATTCCGCTTACGAATTCGTCAGCTTCTTCCGAAGGTTCGAATCCTGCAGGTTTAACATTCTCCAGATCCAGTTTCTTAATGAGAGATCTTAATGCCAGACGGTTGAGCATGCCGGACATTGCGGGAAGATCTCTTGAAGCCGAAGGATATGAAGTCCCGTCAACACCGAACTCAACAGGACTCTGCCTGTCGATCGTGCAGAGTTTAATATTCAGATCGAGCAGCTCGCGTGAAGCCTTGATCCTCTCGCTTAATGCAGGAGATAATTTGTCTGCATTCTCAAAAACTCCATCGCACGAACCGTAATCTGCAATAAGCTTAAAAGCTGTCTTCTCGCCAACTTTTTCAACACCCTTGATGTTATCGGAGTTATCTCCCATAAGAGCCTTAACCTGTACGAATACTTCAGGCTTTACCCCGTATGTGTCTTCGAACATCTTTCTGTCAAAGAGCACTCTCGGTTCCTTACCTTTACCGGACTGCGGCATGATGACGGAGACCTTATCGGAGATAAGCTGAAAATCATCATGGTCACCGCTGAAGATATAGACATTCATTCCCTGCTCTTCGCCCTGTTTAGACAGGGTTCCGATAAGGTCATCAGCCTCATAGCCGGCGAGTTCCATACGTTTGATACCATACAGATCCAGCAGATTCTTAACAACAGGCATCTGGGCAGCCATATCGTCAGGCATACCCTTACGGTTAGCCTTATATTCAGTGCTCATCTTATGTCTGAACGTGGGCTCTCTCCTGTCGAAAAGAACACACATGTAATCAGGCTCATATTCTTTCATGACACCCAGAACAGAATTGAAGAAACCGTTTACGGCGCCTGTAGGTGTGCCGTCGGGAGCTGTCATGGGAGCTCTGCCGATCACGGCATAGTAAGCTCTGTTTATAATGGAATTTCCGTCAACTAAAAGGAGTGTGCTCATAAGGAGTCCTCTTAAGCTTTCTTCTTTTCTTCTTCGATCTCCTGCTCCCTGACTGCACGCGCTGTGCTGATCATGAGCTTGATCCTGTTAAGCTGGTTAGCTTCGGATGCGCCCGGATCATAGTCGATTGGAACAATATTCGAAGTAGGATACTGTCTTCTCAATTCCTTGATCATACCCTTGCCGGTTACGTGGTTAGGAAGACATGCGAAAGGCTGCGCGCAGATGATATTCGGTACGCCGTCCTGGATAAGCTCGATCATCTCCGCAGTAAGGAACCATCCTTCACCGCAGGAATTGCCGCAGCTCAATACCGTAGAAGACTTCTCTGCAAGTTCCTGGATCCTCTCGGTCAGCATGAACTTGCCGTTCGTCTTAGCGAATTCCCTATTAATTGGCTTTCTGAGCGATTCAAGGAATCTGATAGCAGTCTTCATGATATAACCGGTCTTCTTGCTCTTACCGAGGTTCTGAGCCTGCCAGAGCGGGTTATAAGCGCAGTATAGGAAGAAATCCAATACTCCGGGCAATACAGCTTCGCAGCCTTCTGCTTCAATGACATCGATCGCATTATTATTTGCGTCAGGCTGGAACTTAACAAGGATCTCGCCGACAAGACCGACTCTGGGTTTTCTGGGAATATCAGCCAAAGGCAGGCTATCGAACTTTGCAACTGCGAACTTAACGAATTCCTTATATTTTGTGATGACCGGAGGATTTTCAAGATCAACGCCGATCGAAGCAAGGCAGTCTCTGATTGCCTTTTTCTCTTCGAGGGATCTTGAGAAATAGCTGTTGGGCATCATGACATCATATCTGTCAGTAAGATGATCATTAACTTCCTTAAGATTAAACAGTTTTCTGCCGATCCTGTTGATGTATGAATAAAGCGCATTTGCAGAACCCGGAACCTTCTCATAAGGCCTTACTCTCAAGAGAAGCGTTGATACCATGTCACCTGCGCACAAAGCCTTAATGGCATCGAGAAGGAATGAGACAGTATATTCGAACCCTTCATTCTTCTCGAATCTCTGTGCAGAAATAGTAATAACAGGGATCTGCGGATAACCTGCCTCTTTAAGGGCTTTTCGCAGGAAAGCAACGTAGTTTGTCGCACGGCATCCGCCGCCTGTCTGTGTTATTGCAAGCGTTGTGTTATCCGGATCAATATCCCCCTTTAATATCGCATTGATCATCTGTCCGACAACGATAAGCGTCGGGAAACATGCATCGTTATTTACATACTTGAGGCCGCATTCTATATCTTCTCTCGTGGCCTGCTTTAAGAGCTTAAGCTTATATCCGTGCTTATGGAAAACAGACTCCACAAACTCGAACTGTATAGGAGCCATCTGAGGAGCGAGGATCGTGTGATTCTTCTTGTGTTCTTTTGTAAACTCAACTCTTTTTACCGTGTAAGGAGCATCATCTGAATTGGGATTAACCGCCGGTGAACCTTTCTCAGCCTCGAGTTCCAGACGCTCATTCATTGCAACGACAAGAGATCTCATTCTGATCCTTGCGGCACCGAGGTTACTTACTTCATCGATCTTAAGAAGCGTATAGAGCTTACCTGAAGATTCAAGGATCTCCTGAACCTGGTCAGAAGTGACTGCATCAAGGCCGCAGCCGAAACTCGTAAGCTGAACGAGTTCGAGATCAGGTCTGGTGATAACGAATGCAGCAGCTTCATAAAGTCTCGTGTGGTACATCCACTGATCGATGACTCTGATAGGACGCTTTAATACACCGGGCTTAGCGACAGCATCTTCAGTAAGGACAGCAAGTCCGAGAGAGTTGATCATTTGCGGAATACCATGGTTGATCTCAGGATCGCAATGATAAGGTCTGCCTGCAAGAACTATACCCTTGAGGCCCTTTTCCTCCATCTCTTTTAAGATCTCTCTGCCCTTAGCCTTGATGTCCTCCTTGTACTTGAAATATTCTTCCGCGCCAGCCTGTACGGCCTGTTTTGCTTCTTCAGCAGAGACACCGAGATAATCGAAGCATTCCGTAAGATGCAGAGCGACATTATCAAGATTATCCAAAGGCATGAAAGGATTTAAGTATCTAATGTTCTTTTCGAGCAGGTTCTCAACGTTATTTCGGATAACTTCCGGATAAGAGCATACTATCGGGCAGTTATAATGGTTATTTGAATTATCATTCTCGATATTCTCGTAAGGAACATCAGGATAGAAGATCGTAGTAATGCCGCGGTCAATGAGGTTTTCAATGTGACCGTGGGCAAGCTTTGCCGGATAACATACGGACTCTGAGGGTATAGTTTCCATTCCGCCTTCATAGATCTTATGTGAAGATCTAGCGGATACGAGTACCCTGAATCCGAGCTTTGTAAGTACCGTAAACCAGAAAGGATAATTCTCATACTGATTTAAGACTCTCGGAATACCAATCTCTCCTCTTGGAGCGTCTTCAAGCTTCAAAGGCTTATAGTAGCTGAAAGTCCTCGAATATTTATAATCGAAAAGATTCGGAAGCTTCTTTTTATCATTGACTGGTTCCCTGTCCAATGCCAGATCCTCGCCTCTCTCGCAGCGGTTGCCTGATACGAATTTCGTACCGTTCGAGAAAGTCGCGATCGTAAGCCTGCAGTGATTAGTGCAGCCCTGACACTGGGTATTCTCCGTATCCATCGAAAATGAATCAAGCTCATCCTTGGCAAGAACAGCTGATTTGGAACCTTCTTTGCATCTTCTCTGTGCGATAAGAGCCGCACCGAATGCACCCATAAGTCCAGCGACATTAGGTCTGATAACATTTCTTCCGGATACGAGCTCAAAGCATCTTAAGATAGCGTCATTAAGGAACGTACCGCCCTGAACGACGATATTCTTTCCGAGCTGTTCGGTGTCGCGGATCTTGATTACTTTATAGAGCGCATTTCTGACTACGGAATATGAAAGACCTGCGGAGATATCACCGACTGAAGCGCCTTCCTTCTGAGCCTGCTTAACCTTTGAATTCATGAATACCGTGCAGCGCGTACCGAGGTCTACAGGCTTTGTCGAACTTAATGCAGCTTCAGCAAATTCAGGCGTTGTAAGCCCGAGTGTCTGTGCGAAAGTCTGGATGAAAGATCCGCAGCCTGAAGAACATGCCTCATTGAGCATGATGGAATCGATAACTCCGTTCCTGATCTTCATGCACTTCATGTCCTGTCCGCCGATATCGATGATGAAATCAACATCGGGACAGAAGAACTTTGCTGACTGGAAGTGAGCCATTGTCTCGATCTCGCCGATATCGATATTAAGTGCGGCTTTGATAATGTTTTCACCGTATCCGGTAACACATGAATGCGCAAGATAGCAGTCTTCCGGCATCTTTGAATAGATGTCCTTCATAATGGTGACTGCGCTCATAACCGGATTACCCTTATTGCTTGCGTAATATGTATATACGAGGTCACCCTGCTTGTTGATTACAACAGCTTTTGTAGTCGTAGAACCTGCATCAACGCCGAGATACAGAGCACCGTGCTGGTCCTTTATATCCAGAACGGGAATATAGTCTTTCTTATGACGCTCGTCAAAAGCAGCCTTATCTTCCTTATCCTTGAAGATCGGATCGATCCTGATGATATCCGGAACGAAGCCTTCCCTGTTCTTAAGCTTTACGAGAAGATCTGAAAGATTGACGGGATTCTTTCCGTCAGCAGACAGAGCGGCACCCAAGGCAACATAGATCTGGGCTTCTTCAGGCATCCAGAACGAATCGACCTTATCCTTCAATGTCCGCTCGAAAGCATTTCTGAGCTCGGAATTAAAGAACAGCGGACCGCCTAAGAATGTAACGTTGCCTTTTATCGGTCTGCCGCAAGCAAGACCTGATATGGTCTGGTTAACTACAGACTGATAGATTGAAGCAGCAAGGTCTTCCTTGGCAGCGCCCTCGTTGATGAGCGGCTGCAGATCCGACTTTGCAAAAACGCCGCATCGGCTTGCGATAGTATAAAGTGATCTGTAATCCTTTGCGAAATTATTAAGTCCGTCAGCGTCTGTCTGAAGGAGCGATGCCATCTGGTCGATGAAAGAACCCGTACCGCCGGCGCAGGTTCCGTTCATACGCTGCTCGAGTACAGGATGCATATAAGTTATCTTGGCATCCTCGCCGCCGAGTTCGATGATAACATCAGTCTCAGGGTGATATGTCTTGATAGCCTGTGTCTCGGCCATAACTTCCTGCGTGAACTTGAATCCGAGCCAGTTGGCAACGGAAAGTCCGCCTGAACCGGTAATAACGACATCAACGTTGATCCCGGGGAACTTGTTGTTAAGATCTTCAAAAAGGTCATTCAGAAGTCCCGATACATCTGAATGATGTCTCTGATAATCACTGTGTATTATCTTCTCGCCGTCGAGAAGAACCACTTTAATGGTTGTAGATCCGATATCAAGACCGAGCTTGTATACCTTGTCCATCACTTGACCTCCAAGTTGGTTTATCTGTTTGCATTCGGCGTACCCTTAGGCTGAGCCGATTTACGGACCACATTATTACCCGAATTTATGTGGTTCTTGAAATTGGAGCCGGAATTGCGGCTCTTTGTTGTTTTCTTACGTGAAGGAATTGAACCGAAGAGCTTAAAGGATTTATCCTTAAGATCTTTGAGCCAGTTCATCTGTTCTGCTCTTAATGCCTCTTTGAAGTTCCTGGTATCAAGACTCTGCTTGAATTCAGAGCACAAAGAAACGCGCAAAAGCTCGTCGGGAATTCCCAAAGACAGATCAAAGGGCTTTCCGAAGGAATCCTTTACCTCAAGCTGCAGAGATTCACATATCTTCCTGCAGTTCTCTTCATAGAGCTCCACACCGCATTTAATGCCTAGCTGTGTCATTAATCCCGTAAAATTCAGCGTAATATACGGAAGATTGCTCGAAAAGATCAGATGAAGGCAGATAAGCTTCATATATGACTCAAGGCATATGCATTCCTGGTCGCATATAAGCGTATACTCGCCTTCCGTGGTCATTTTCGAGATATCAGCCTTCTCATTCTCAAAGCCGTTCGCCCATAAGAAATAGAGCTCCCTGTAGACGTCCTTCTTAAAAGCTTCAAAATCACGGGTCAACGGCTCTGCAAGAACATTGTTCCCGAGATTAAAAACATATTGCATATATGACACTTCAAGATAGCTCGGAACCGAGAAATACTTGAAGTAAGCCGCTACATCACGGCTGTTGTATATGTATTTGCGCAATAGAAATCTCCTGTCCGCACTTTTTCGCAAAATAAATCAGTATGGATTATAGCATAAACAGGATAATATACTTATTAAAAATATAAAGAGGTTTACGGCAATAACACTTTTCAGTCATCTGTCTGCAGTCGACGAAAAGTCGACGGAAAAGACCTTTTTCGTCTGCCAAATCGTCGAATCACGGCCAATCGGAAACCGGCATGAGATCAAAATGCAGTTATATTATGCTGCACCTGCCAAAGTACCGCCGTTACCGCCGATAATTCCGACAGCGCCCAGAATCAGAACCAAAACGCCGAGGATGATACGGTACCAACCGAAACAGGTGAATGAATGTTTCCTGATGAAAGCCATAAGCCTCTTGATAATGAGCAAACTTACAAAGAATGCTGTAATCATACCTACTGCGAGAAGACCGATCTCATGGCCCTGAACGCCGCCGTCATACTTAAGTATCTTAAGAAGGCTGGCGCCGAACATAACGGGGATCGCGAGGAAGAACGTAAACTTGGCAGCTGCTTCCCTCTTGATACCGATGGCAATAGAACCGACGATAGTTGAACCTGACCTGGACGCTCCTGGGAAGATCGCAGCAAGGAGCTGAAAAACACCGACCGCAAAAGCATGTCCCCAGTTGAACTGGTTGACCGTATTGACAATGGGCTTTCTGTTTTTATTGAAGTATTCGACAACGATAAATGCGATACCGAATACGATAAGGGAAATAGCAACGACTACATAATTATAGAGGTGCTCGTCGAGCCAGTCGTCAAAAAGGACACCGACGATGGCAGCCGGAACGCATGCCAGAGCAATCTTGAGCCACATGATTATCTTATCCTTCATGATGTAGCTTCCTATGCCCTCTTTTGCAAACGGATGCTCATTATTCTTCCTGCCGAACGGCCAGATATCTTTCCAGAATATAACAATAACAGCCATTATCGCGCCTAACTGGATAACAACAAGGTAAAGGTCGTAGAATTCAGGCGATACGTTAAGCTTCATGAATTCATTTAAGATGATCATGTGTCCCGTAGAGCTTATGGGGAGCCACTCCGTGATACCCTCAACGACACCGAATATGAATGCTACAAAATAATCCCAAATCATTTATTTAAATCTCCTTTTCCTAAAACCCCACAATCATAACACACTGATCATCCTGTTAAATGCGCAAACTACGGCACGAACGGATGATTTTGTGACTGAGCTCGATACGCCGGCTCCGATATAAGTCTGTTTATTGGCCTTGTTAGTAATCTCGATATATGTAATAGCCGCGGAATCTGAGCCTGACTTCATTGCGTGCTCTGAATAATTAGAGATTGAGAAGTCTATACCGGTATAAGCGGAAAAAGCACTTACGAATGCATCGAGAAGACCGTTACCCTTTCCTTTTATGGAAACTTCATTTCCGTGATCCGTTATCAGAGCCTCGACAGTCGATACCTGATCGCTGTCCTGCTGCTCCGAGAAGTTCTTGAGACCGTAAGGCTCAAGGACATTGATAAACTTATCATCGAACAGATCGAAGATCTGCTGCGGCAGAAGTTCATTCTCGGTACCGTTCGCCTCGGTAGCGGCCTTAACGACAGGAAGGAAGTCTCTTTGGAATCTCTTAGGCAGCTGGACACCGAAATACGTCTCCATAACATAAGCGATACCGCCTCTTCCGGACTGGGAATTGATCCTGATGATAGGCTCGTATTCCCTGCCTACATCCTTCGGATCGATCGGAAGATATGGAACGGCCCATATGGTATCGCCTCTTTCCTCCATCTTCTTCCTGCCTTTGTTGATCGCATCCTGATGAGAACCGGAGAATGCCGTAAATACCAGTTTTCCGGCCCACGGATGTCTCGGCTCGACCTTCATACCGGTCAGTTCTTCATAAATATCGATTGTCTTGTTCATGTCCGAGAAATCAAGTCCCGGATTTATTCCGAGCATCATCATATTGACAGCAAGCGTAATGATATCCACGTTTCCTGTTCTTTCTCCGTTACCGAAGAGCGTACCTTCCACCCTGTCAGCTCCCGCCATCAGTCCGAATTCCGAAGTTGCGACAGCAGTGCCTCTGTCATTATGAGTATGCAGTGATACGATAATGGAATCTCTCCACTTAGTCTTTCTGCAGAAATACTCGATCTGGTCTGCATAGACATTGGCAGTCTGGTATTCGACAGTCTCAGGGAGATTAACGATGACTTTGTTCTCGGGAGTAGGCTTCCAGCATTCGAGAACGCTGTCGCATATTTTTACCGAGAAATCGAGCTCTGTATCAGAGAATGCTTCCGGCGAATATTCGAGGATAAACTTCGTCCCGCTCGTATCAGCGTTGATCCTGTCGATTATCATCTTTGCGCCGTCAACGGCGAGCTTAATGCATTCATCACAGGAAAAATCAAAGACTACATCCCTGTGAAGCGTGCTGGTGGCATTATAAAGATGAATGATAACTGAGGGCGCGCCCTTTACGGCTTCCATCGTCTTATCGATAATATGCTCTCTGGACTGTGTTAAGACCTGGATTGCAACGTCTTCGGGAATCAAATCATTCTCGATAAGATACCTGCAGAAATTGTAATCTGTCTCTGAAGCAGCCGGAAAACCTATCTCGATCTGCTTAAAACCGACAGAGCAGAGATATTCGAAGAATTCCACCTTCTGCTCAAGAGTCATAGGGACTTCCAATGCCTGGTTACCGTCCCTGAGATCAACAGAACACCATACCGGTGCTTTTGTGATCTGATTTCCGGGCCACTTACGATCCGGCAGATCAACTGTCGGATGAGCTTTATATCTTTGATAATTCATGTCTGACATATATTTCCACCACAAGGAAGACTTTGTTTAACGTTAATTAAAACTCTTTTCAATTCATAATCATACACTTTTGAAGCAAAATCCGATAATTCCCATAAACCGTCAGTTTTTTGTAATAGTACCTGGGTAATATCATTTTTAGTAATCAGGCCATAATGAAGTCTACCTGTTTTTTCACACAGATACTCAGCAATATCGCCTGTAGAACAAATAGAACTATCTCCTTGTATATACTCATCGAGATCAGGTTCAAAAGGAGAACACGATGTGCCCACATACTTTTGAACAAACATATAAACCTGATTATTGTAATCGTTTACCTTCAGTTCTTTAACATAAACATTTCTGAGAAGACCGCCATACAAAGATTCCTGATGGTCATATTCATAACCCGTAAGTAATACATTCCGGATACTGTAAGAGTTATTAGGAGAAACAGATGTGCAGAAATGGGTTATTGCCCGGATATAAGCCAGTTTCTCTAATATATTTATGAATGCCGCCTGCAGACCGTTCCCGCGGAACCCTTCCCTGACTATGCACAATTTAAGATCCATAGCCTTATCAACACTGAACTTTTGAAGGTTAACACGCAGATCGGTCTCCGGAGGCACCGGGTCAACTGCAATTCCGATAGCAATAAGCTTTTTATCGATAAACACGCCTAAAGCAATATTTCTTTCAGAAACCGCCTGGAGTAATATTTCCGGACTGTTTCTCCTCAGTACAGAACTGTCTTTCAGTCCGAGGAGCGTATTCTCCTGTAACTCAAGAATTGAATCAAGATCAGCCGCGTTTAGAGATCTAATATACATTTTTTCAAATTTCATGTATTATCCTCCACGGGTTTCATTTGATTTAACATATAATCAATAATACGCTTATGCCTGCTGCTACACCACTTTTCATCATCTGCCTTTTCGGCAATAGGACACAGGATCTGGAAATCCAGGACTTCACCCGGAACCCTTCCGCTGCGCATTGGCATCATGAAATTTTCCATCCACTTTTCATCATCAGCACCGGTAAACTCTTCAGGCTTTAAAAATGTCCATTGACGTTTAGTTGCTTCGATAAATGCTTTAACAGACAATGGTGAGAGCAGCTCAAATTCCTTCCCGTCAACATCTTCAAAAATAGCCGGCAAAGGCGCTTCTACAACTCTTTCCTCACCTCTGACGATCTTTAAACCCAATGCCTCAAAAGAATAATCTTCTTTGGTAAAATGCAGTTTTATAAGGATTCCGGAATCCGTATAATGCTGAGAACGCTGATAATCTGTATCAAATATAAAATTACCGAGTGAATAAAAGATGGTTTTACTGCCGACTGTTTCATAATTCATCGGAACATGAGGATGATGACATACAACTATGTCCGCTCCCATATCCAGATATTTCAAATATCTGTCGCGTGTATACGGAGACGGAAGCGGTGTAAATTCCTCACCGCCGTGTACAACAATAATGCACCAGCGGCATTCAGACTTTATTCTGTTTATTGAGTCTCTGATCGAATCGAGATCATCCCAGCGGAAGCATCCCGGAACTCCGTCACCGGCAGCACGGCATGCTCTCTGATAACCTACACATATCATGCCGATACCGCCCGCTTCGTTGAGTATCACCGGTCTGTGGGCATCAGCAATATCCATGCCTACACCAAGTGTTTGAATACCGTAAAAACCGGCAATGTCCAGAGTACTCTTAAGGCCGGCTGGACCTGCATCCATGATGTGGTTATTACACAGCGACCAGATATCTGCTCCTATATCAACAAGAAAAGGGGCTACTTCACTGCTCATGGAATGGATCAACTGAGCAACGCCTTCATTCTCAGACGTTAATGTGACATCCATTAACGGTCCTTCAACATTGACAACAACATGGTTGGAAGCACTCAGAAATCCTCTGACCTGATCACTCAGAAGATCTTTATTCCTCCATTGTTCCGACATGTATTTGTCAAAGCCGATATCACCGGTAAAAACGATCGAGGTATCACTTTCCGCTTCGGATAACACATACTTCTTAAATGCATCACCGCGTTCTTCAAAATCCTTAAAATATCCGTAAGATGCAGCGGCAGGAGAAAGAACGCAGGCACAGCCTTTAGGCGTATGTATTCTTGCAGTTCTCACCGCGGCAAACAGATCGGCAACAAGAACGCAGCAGGAAAGACCGCTTAATTCCTTATAGATCCTTTCACCCGAAGAATAGGCGAAAATATAAAGCATATCCTGATGTGAACGGATATGATCTATTAAAAGGCTGTAATCTATATTACGGTCCATTCCGCCGATTATAATGCTCTTTACGTTTTCAATACTCTGTATTGCCTGTATAGCCGCTTCGGGAATGGTTGAGATGGAATCATCATAATAATTGATACCATTCACAATCCCGACAAACTCCATGCGGTGAGGCAGCCCTTTAAATCTTAAAAATGCGGAGCGGATCTCTTCGTCCTGCATATTAAACAGCTCAGAACAAATGGTATAAACAACATTGGCGTTGTACTGATTATGTATACCTAAAAGCTTAATATCATATTTTTTCTGTGTAACCTCAGGTAATAACCGGATCTTTGCCTCAGTAGAAACATACGGAACAGAAGATCCGTGAAAATAGTAATCATTACCATTCTGATGTCTGGTTATATTTGCTTTTGCCCTGAAATAATTCTCCCTGGTACCATAGTAATCCAAATGATCCTCAAACAGATTCAGGATAACTGCAATATGAGGAGAATAACGGCATTTATACAGTTGATGGCAGGATAATTCAAAGACGATTATTGTCTGATCATCAATATCATCATAATAATCCAGACACGGATAGCCGATATTGCCTACAAGGAGCACATTTTTACCATAATGAGAAACAAGCGTGGAATACAACAGAGAAGACGTGGTACTTTTTCCCTTGGTTCCGGTAATACCTACAGTCTGACCTCTGAACTGGGAAAGGAACAATTCGGTCTGCGATGTCAGTTTCTCATTATCGACCGATGTATGTATTCCGGGACTCTTAATTACCAGATCATAGTTATCAAATTCAATATCTTCAACGTATCCTTCAAATATCTCATAAACTGAAGACGGGCAATGACTTTTAAGGAATCTCTCGGTCGATTTTCCTTCGCGGCCATAGCCCCATATTAAGATCTTTTTATTGTTTAATTCAGATATAATGCTCAAATAAACACCGCCTTAATGTTTCTTGGCTTTTTTTGCTGATTTACCCTTTATTATCCTGTCGTATCTTTCAGGATTTACTAAACCGCGCAATTGCCTGGCCTCATAAACATTATCCCAAATGATTGTTTTGCCATCATTATTCGCATCAACAAATTTCCGATAAGCTGCATCCAACTCTTCATCTGTGGTTTTATGAATATGAACTCGGTATTCCAGCCATTCTTTTTCCAATTTGAAGATATTAATGAAGTTTTCCGGCTGAGGACCCAATTTGCTGTTTTGAAATAATTCACTGTGAACTGCCATGAAAAAGCGATAAGCAAAAAGGTCATCAATAACCGCAAATGTAAGAACGCCACGGTTTTTAAGGATATATATCGTCTCAAAAAAAGTAAGATAATTAGAAATAGAACCCTTTTCAATAACAGGCGGTTCATTCTGGTTATCAGTATTATTCCTGTTATCATATATTGATTGAAGAATATTATATGTGCGCATGTAATCAGAATTTCCGACAAAATTCTGATTCAGTTCCATAATGAATGTAGCTCTCGCAATCTCTTTAGATTCATAAAGCTGCTGGATAGTAAACAGTATCGTAATTCCGAGTCCGACAACTTCAGCAAATTGAAACCAGAAAGAAGCAACTTCTTCAGGAATAGAAATAAAATATGAAATATTACGTCTGATCAGAATGATCAAAGCAATGATCAGGATAAAAAAAAGCGCTAAAAGCAATTTGCGATACTTAGTATGTTTCATTTCCTCTGCACCTCAGCAATTCACTACTGGTTATTTTCATAAATAAAATTCAACATAAAAACATAAGTATGTCAACCGGATATATATGATGCATAAAGTCTGCTGTAGAAACCGCCGTTTGCGATCAGTTCCTCATGCGTTCCGATCTCTGAGACCGTACCGGCATCAATGACTACGATCTTATCGCAGTTGGTTATCTGCGAAAGCCTGTGAGCGATAATAATGCTCGTACGACCGTTAAGCAGCTCTCTGACAGCCTTTTGAATACGGTCTTCGGTAACGACGTCCACAGAAGATGTAGCTTCATCGAGGATCATTATAGAAGGATCGGATGCCATTGCCCTGGCGATCGTCAAAAGCTGCTTCTGTCCTTCTGATATATCATCCCTGTCATTATCGATCATTTCATTATAACGTTTTGGCAGTTTTCTTATAAAAGAGTCACAGCCGGATCTCCTGCAGGCCTCATAGACCTGCTCATCTGTAATATGAGAACCGGAAAATCTGATATTCTCCATGACTGTATCATCAGAAAGCCAGGTATCCTGGGTAACGAAACCGATATAATGCCTGAGCTCGGATCTTGGAATATCTTTAATAGATCTGCCGTTGATAAGGATATCACCCGAATCAGGCTCATAATAACGCATAAGAAGATTGATGAGCGTTGTCTTGCCGCACCCTGTAGGGCCTGCGATCGCAAAAGATTCTCCCTTTCCTACAGTAAACGAGATATCCTTAAGAACAGGCTTTCCTACTAAATAAGAAAAACTGACATTCCTGAACTCGATGTCAAACTGCTTATTTTTCTCAGGCAGTTCCTTAACAGCATTCTCATCAGGTATCTCATCACTGTCCAGATATTCGAAAACACGGTTAAGGCAGGCAAAGCTGTCCGTCAATTCAGTATATACTGCCGTCAGGTCGTTAAAAGGCTTCATAAACTGGTTGGCATATGCCAGAAGCGACGTTAAAGCGCCTACAGTTATCGCTCCGCCTATTCCCGCAAAACAACCTGACAGGACCACGCCTGCATATATCAGAGCATTAACAAATCTTGATGAAGGATTGCTGATAGAAGATAAGAAAGTCGCCTTTGTGGAGATTTTCCTGTACTCGCCGTTTATCTCATCAAAATCTTCAATTCTCCTGTCTGTGATGTTATATAACCTGCATTCCCTGAAATTCTTTACCGATTCACCGACAAAAGCAGTCTGCTTTGATCTGATGCCGGCCTGGGAAGCGAAAGATTTATAAGCTCCTTTCGCGATCAGGTAAGAAACTGCGATAGATACAGGAGTAAATATAACGACAATTAGCGAGATCTTCCAGTTAATGCAGAACATGACAACAAGAGTTATCAGGATGGTAGCAATTCCTGAAGCAAACTGGTTAAGGAACATCAGCATTCCGTCAGATACAGTCTCAACATCGCTTATGATAAAGCTCTGGAGTTTTCCGGCAGAAGTCTTGTCAATATAAGACATCTTCACCCTGTGCATCTTCGCATAAGTCGCATTACGCAGATTCAGACCTATTGAATATGCGACACGGTTATTCATCTTTATCAGCGCAAACTGAAGAAGCGCGGCTGAAATAATAAGCACAAGAATTATCATCAGATATCTGACAAGTGTGTCCATACGCCCTAAATTATCAATTGCTTTACCTGCGAAATAAGGTATAGCCACTGTCGCAGCACCGTAGAAGATTCCTATGAAAACAGAAAGCACTGCAATAGCGGATGAACCTTTCAGATATGAGAACAGGCGCTTTAATGTTTTGACATTCATACGGCGCCTCCTTTGATCTGAAGGGAATTCATGTATCTGTAATTCTCAGATATCTTCAGCAGTTCATCGTGAGGCGCGACAGCCTCGATCTTTCCGTCATCCATCAGGATTATACGGTCACAGTTCATGCAGGTCCTTACTTTCTGTGAAATAAGGATTACAGTAGGTTTACCTGAAACGGAACTGAGGTTGCCGAGCAGCCTTTTCTCAGTTCCCCAATCCAATGCTGATGTGGAATCATCAAGGATAACAAGGCCCGGTTTTCCGGCAAGTGCCCTCGCTATACCTATTCTCTGTCTCTGACCGCCCGAAAGACCCGCGCCGCCGTCAGAGATCACATAATCAAGGCCCTCCTCTTTCGATGCGACAACATCGTCGCTGCAGGATAATCTGCATGCTTCGGTAATGTCATTATCAGATAAGGATGATCTTCCGACAATGATGTTATCTTTCAGTGAACCTTTGAAAAGTCTTGTTTTCTGTAGGCTCATACCTACCGAAGCAGCAAGGCTCGCATGAGATATCTCTCTGATATTGATACCGTCAAGCAGGACTTCTCCTTCACCGGCATCATATATACCTGCGATTAATGAAGCGGCAGTAGACTTGCCGCAGCCGGTACTGCCTATGATGCCAATAGTCTCTCCTGGCTTTATATTTATCGAGAAATCCTTTACCGATTCTTCGTTATTTCCCGGATAAGTAAAAGAAACACTTCTCATGGTAACTGCAACAGGCTTGGAACCGGCGAGTTCTTTCGTTCCGTTTCCGGCTGTGCTGACCACATCCATAAGGCCTTCAGCCCTCTTAATGCAGGCATAAGCCCTGGATACTGATACGATCAGATTGGCAAGTTTTACGAGCTCAATGAGTATCTGTGACATATAGTTATAGAGCGCTACTACCTGACCGTCAGACAGATCACCGATATTGAAATGCACAGCTCCCCTGTATATCAGGAAACAGATGCCGAGATTAACGACAGCATATGTAAGAGGATTCAGCCAGGCGGCAAAATCAGATGCCTTTATCTGGGCTTTTCTTAAAGAAATGCTCTTTGTCTCGAACTGCTCATAATCACTTAAAGTCTTGTTAAAGCCCCGGATAACTCTCTCTCCGGCGATCCCGTTGGATGTTTTCTTTACAAGGCTGTCCAGGCCTTCCCTTGACTCTTTATGACGCAGGATAGACAGCTTCATGTTAAGTGCGATAACAACTGCCATAAGAGCAGTGCACAAAACGAAAATCAATGCCATCGAAGGCTTTACTATCGCAGCCATGATGCATGCGCCGACTACAATAAAAGGCGATCTGAGGAGCAGTCTTAAGAAAAGATTAATACCGGTCTGGATCTGGTTAACATCTGAAGTGAGAAGAGTAACCATGCTTGACGATCCGATCTTCTCATAATCACTTACTGAAAGCGTCTGTAACTTATCGTGAAGGCTCTTTCTAATACCTGATGAGATACCGCAGGCAGAATAAGCTGCGAAATACTGTGCGGTGATCGCACTCGCGAAACCTACAACGGCAAAAAAGACCAGTATCGGAACGTGCGACCACACATAGTTCATGTCTGACTTTTTAATACCGTTATCAATAACACCTGCAACTATCAAGGGAACTGTTAATTCAAAGCATGCTTCAAGGAGCTTAAACACAGGGCTTAAGACCGAGGCAGCTCTATATTTGCCGATGTGATCTAAGATCAGTTTCATGGCTATTATGCAAGATCCTTTTTCAGTTTATTGCATTCACGGAAGACTTCATCTATATCGAGAGTCAGATATCTGCCGTCCTCATAAAGTATCTTTCCGTCGATCATGGTCATCTTTACGACAGAATTATCAGCACTATATATGATGTTTCTTACTACATTGTTTTCAGGATGCATGGAGGGTTTATTCATATCGATCATGATGATATCTGCTTTCTTGCCCTGATCCAGTACATCAGAATCCTTAAGACCCAAGCAGAGCGCGCCGCCTGTCGTACCTGCCTTTAGGATCGTGAAAGGATCGACAGCAGCCGCATTATTGGTCTCAACATTTGAAAGGACCGTATCAAGATACATCTCACGGAACATCGACAATGCATTATTGGAACCTGCGCCGTCAGTACCGATGGCGATCTTCATGTCCTTTTCGATGAACTTATAAACAGGCGTAATACCGCTTGCAAGCTTTAAGTTAGAGCAGGCATTGAATACCGACCATAATCCCCTGCGCTTGAAGATATCCCTGTCCTCATCTGTAAACCAGACACAGTGGAATCCGCCTCCACCGTAATCAAATATACCGAGCTTATCGAATAAGACAGCAGGCGTAATGCCGTATCTTTCAATGCATCCGTCAACTTCGGCTTTTGTCTCGGAAATATGAGTAAATACCGGTGCATCATATTTATGGGCAAGGTCTGAGATAAACTTAAGGTTATTCTCGCTTGTCGTATATTCAGCGTGGAAGCCCAAAACAAAAGACACTAAAGGATCATACCTGTTCAGCCTGTCATAGTATTCTTCGAGTTCTTCCAGTCCGCCGAAATCATTTGCGGCACCACAGAATACATGTCTGAATCCGGTTTCAACTGCAGCCCTGGCATTTTCGTCTTTATGGAAGTACATATCAAAACAAGCCGTAATACCGCCTGAGAGATAATCAGCATAAGCAAGCTTGGAAAACCAGTATACATGCTCAGGTGTCAGCTTATCTTCTCTCGGGAAGATCGCTTTGAACAACCAGTCGTTAAGACAGTATTCATCTGCAAGCGATCTGGAGAATGTCATAGCCGAATGGGTATGGGCATTCTTAAGTCCCGGCATAAGAAGATTGCCTTTGCAGTCGATCTCGCGGTCAAACTTCTTATTACAGTTACTTACAGCCGGGCCGATATAACTGATACGGTCATTATCAGTCCACAATTCGCCTTCGATCAGGTTCTGATCCTTCATCGTGAGGATCCTTGCATTATAAAAACGTACTGACATAAGTTGATCCTTTCTTTCAGTTATAACAACGGGGCCCAGAGACGGAGGATGGATTTCAGGAACCATACGACAACATTGGGATTCTTACTGTATTGCTCTGTTACATCCCTGCTGATCTCGAAAGTATCCGTGAAATCCTTCCTGATATCAGGAAGACAGTCTGTCTTAAACATATATACAGCATTCTCGAAGTGGTGATAAAGGCTTCTGAAATCGAGATTGATGGTTCCCACCACAGCGCATTTATCATCGCAGAGACACGTTTTCGCATGGTTGAATCCCGGAGTGAACTCATAGATCTTTACACCACACGTGACGAGCATATTGTAATAGGATCTTGTTACGTGATAAGTAAATTTCTTATCAGGAATGCCGGGAGTTATGATCCTTACGTCAACGCCTCTTTTTGAAGCTATCTGAAGAGCTCTGGCGAGCTCGTCGGTAAGGACGAGATACGGTGTCATGAACCAGCAGTAAGTCTGGGCGTTATTGATCATGTTTATATAGACATTCTCACCTATAGGTTCGTTATCGAGCGGGCTGTCACAATAAGGAACGCAATATCCGCCTGCGCCGTTTACTTTAGGTATATCAACAGGCTCGAACCGGAGCATGTCATCTTCCTTACGCTTTAAGTCAGCGAAGTTCCACATCTCCACAAACATGGCGGTCAGGCTCTGGACAGCAGGGCCCGTGAGTTTGATACCGTTATCCTTCCACTTTCCGAAAGGAGTAACGATGTCGAAATACTCGTCTGCAATATTGTATCCGCCGGTATATCCGACCTTACCGTCAACAACCATTATCTTTCTGTGGTCACGGTTATTCATGAAAAGCGAGAGCACGGGATATGCGGGATTGAACGCATTGCACTTTATACCTTCTGATTCGAGAAGTTTAACGAATGACCTGCTGATAAAAGTGAAAGATCCCACGTCATCATATAAGACTCTGCAGTCGACGCCTGCGGCAACTCTCTCCTTCAGCGCTTCGTGAAGCGGCTCGAAAGCCTCTTTCGGCTCTATGGCATGATATTCGAGATAAACGAACTTCTCCGCCTTTTTGATCGCTTCTATCTGATCTTTATAGCAATCGTAAGCGACCGGAAAATACTTTATATCAGTACCTTCATATATCGGGAAATCATATCTTCTCAGATATCTTGCATTAGAAGCTCTGGCAGGATCTTCTTTTTTGAATTCATCAAAGATATCGTCATTGTAGTTCAAATGGCTGAACACCATGACATCAACCTTCTCAAGTCTTTTCGTAATCTTATGTTTCGAACTGCTGAAGTTATTTAGCGTATAAAACAACAGACCCGGAACAGGAAGTATCAGGATAACGATTACCCAGATAAGCTTAAATGCACCGTTATGGTCTCTGGCATTGATACCCAAAGCTACGACCAAGGCCATAGCACGCACGGCAAAATCGATAGCCGGAAACCTGTTTCCGAGAACAATAAAAAGAACGATAAAACCTGCAAT
Organism: Saccharofermentans sp.; assembly: GCA_045532275.1. GTDB lineage: Bacteria > Bacillota > Clostridia > Saccharofermentanales > Saccharofermentanaceae > Saccharofermentans. Next base: position 110,939 of record JAZSFQ010000046.1, read on the forward strand.
CTGCACAAGCACAAACAAACCGAAGATAATTATTCTTCCGATGCTGTTCTTGATAGCAGTTTTACGTTCTACCGTTCTCTTATTAGACATCAGCCAATATTCTCGATAAATGCCTTATATCCCAGATAGAGATAATACAGATCGATCTTCGAAATAACCTCTACAGGAGCATGCATTGACCATACGGGAACACCCATATCTACAACGTCCATACCGAGTTCAGCCATAACAGCGGCAATAGTTCCGCCACCGCCTGCATCGATGCGGCCGAGTTCGCCTGTCTGCCACGGGATCGAATTCTTCTCGAATATATCGGTTATCTCGGCAATAAAATCTCCGGTAGCTTCCGAACATCCGGATTTACCTCTCGCGCCGGTATACTTCTCAATCTTAAGGCCATGTGACATGAATGCAGTGTTATTCTTCTCGAAAACACTAGAATACTTGGGATCGTATGCTGTAGTTACATCTGTCGAGAGCATCTTTGTGGCAGCGAGAGCCTTGCGGAACTTGAGTCCGTTGAACTTATCGATACTGCCTTCAGCCTTTGCGAAAACTTCCATAAGGAAATTCTCATAGAGATTGGAAGTTGCGCCGGAGTTGGAATAGGATCCGATCTCTTCCTTATCCGTCAGGAGGCATACGCATGTCTTCTTCGGCTTCTCCTGAGCAAGAAGCGCTCTTAATGCAGGATAAGCGCAGACTTTATCGTCATGGCCGTAAGCAGCGATATAAGCTCTGTCGAAACCTACGTCCCTTGCATGCGTAGCGGGAACTATCTCGATCTCAGCGGATACGAAATCTTTTTCCTTAATTCCGTACTGCTCAAAAAGCAGTTTAAGAACGCCTGCCTTGAATATCTCAGATGCCTTCTTGTCTTCTGTGCAGGGAATTCCGCCGATAATGACATTAAGATCTTCTGCGGGAATAAAATCAGATGCTTTCTTGGTCATCTGCTCATTACCGAGGTGCGGAAGAAGATCGGTAATATAGAATACCGGATCAGTTTCCTTCTCACCGACAACGATCTGATGAGCTTTACCGTCATTTGTAAAAACTACGCCGTGAACGCTTAACGGGATCGTTGTCCACTGATATTTCTTGATTCCGCCGTAATAATGTGTCTTGAAATATACGGTATCACTGTCCTCATAGATAGGATTGGGCTTAAGGTCAAGTCTGGGAGAATCGATATGTGCACCGAGGATATTAAATCCTTCAGCAGGGCTCTTTTTACCGATAACTGCAGCAGCAAAACCTTTGCCCTTGATACTTCTGTATACTTTATCACCGGGCTTTAAGCTGTCCTTTGTGTCGATATCGACATAGCCCAGCTCCTCTGCTGCCTGAACGGCATTGGCTGCGAATTCGCGCTCGGTCTTTGAATTATCAAGGAATGCCTTATACTCTTCGGCAAATTCGAACGTTGCAGTCAGATCGTCTTCTGAGGCTGTCTCATAAAGGTTCGGATATTCAGCGAAAAGTTCGCTCGGTTTGATCTTCTTTGTTTCTTTCTTTTTAGGCATAATATCACCTCTTTCTATGGCAATAATGATACCACAAAAGTTCTAAAATCTTTTAATTAATAAAAAGGCAATTTGTCCTGAATATCTTATTTCTTTACAAACCTGAATACATTACCCTTATCGTCATCAGACATGCCGCGGATATAATTCAGGTAGAGATCAGTAACATAATCGCCACGGCCAGAATCAGAGAGGCTCTGCAATGCGGTAACAGCCTCAGCTCGCCTGCCGAGCGAGAAGAGCCTTATGGCTTCCCTGAGTTCTCTGGTATTCGAAGAACGCTGTGTCTTTACATTTTCGGGCAGACAGTCAAGCACCTCATAAAGAGCCTCAACTTCATTTACGCCTGCGACCTGTACGATTCCAAGATACCGCAGAGTAAGAGAATCCGGATCATTCACACGGTCAAGAGTGCTCTTGGAGATTATCATCGCTGTCTTATACTGCTTGGTAAGAGATTCCAGTCTGGAACTCATGTTTACGGTCTCGGAGATGACGGTTCCGGATAGTCTCTCCTCCTCGCCTACGATACCGACCATAGCCATTCCGGTGTGAACGCCTATACCGATATTGATATCGCTGACATTCAGTTCCCTGGCAGTCTCAGGATCGAGAACAATGGATTTATAAAGTTCTATACCGCATCTGACGGCATCATCAGCATGCTCGAAAAGGCCCATTACCGCATCGCCGATATACTTATCAACGAATCCGTTATTATTACGTACGATAGGGCCCATCTTGCCGTAAATGGTATTGGCAAAAGCGAAATTCTCTTTTGCGGTCATCATCTCGGAATTGATAGAGAAACCGCGGATATCACAGAACAGGACCGTCAGTTCGCAGCTCTTCGCATCTCCTAAAGCCAGATCCGTAAAGTTCTCCTTGCCAAGTAGCTCTCTGAACTTCTCGGGAACGAACTTATAATAGAACTTCTCAGTCTCATCCTTCTCATCGAAGAGCTTCTCGAGGTTCTGACCCATCTCGTCGACCTCAGAGCAGATCATTCCCAATTCATCCTTTGACTTGTAATTGACTCTGGCAGACAGATCACCGTTCGAGATCTTCTTTACTGTAGCAGAAGCTTTTTTGATGACCCTGATGGTATTAAGCGAAGTCAGGACGATAAGTAACGTAAGAGTAAAAATGATAAGAAAACCGAATATTATAGCTTCACCGAGCAGATCCTGACGCTGTATATAGAAAGATCTGCTGTCAGAAGTAACCATAAGATAATATCTTCCCGAATCGTCTTTATCTGAGATCTTACGGAGAACAGAGATACGGCTGTCCATATTATCATCGACGAAATCTCTTACATGGCTCTTAAGATAACTGCCGCCTTCAGAATCCTCAAGCTTCGCGAAACCTTCAAACTCGCGGACATAGAACGGCATATATAAAGCATCATCTCCGGCAATCGTGATAATATCATCATCTTCATTTCTGTAAATTAACGAGAATACAAAGCCCTCGCTCCAGTCATTGCCGTGGACATTGCCTAATGTATCAAACTTTTCCTGAAGTCTCCTGTATGCGGCTCCGGTCTGTTCATCAGCAACAGTAAGATCAGAGAAATCATAACCGTTAAATTCAGAGTTGGCGAGATCACAGACAATGGTAAGCTCTCTGTCAACGTTCAGTTCGATATTTACGTCGGATTTAATATATACAACATATCCGACACCGGCTGTAAGAACTATGATTATCGGTAGTATGATAATAAGCTGCTTATATAACAAAGTCTTTTTTCTTATTATCAGATTAATGCCTAAGGCAACAGCCGAAAGAGTTACCGCTATCTCAAGGAAACGCTCCAGATACATAAGGAATGTAGGGTCGAACCTTAATACCAGTTCCTGATCTTTAAGTCCCGCACCGTCATAAGTCAGCACAGCATTATCAAGGCAGATAACAAGGTTTTCTTTACCGCCGGTTATGTATGAATCAAGTGAAACGATATAAGAATAATCGCTGTCTATATCAAATGCTCTTTGAAGCTCTTTATTCTCAAGGATATAAACGGTACTCCGGTTATTGCTGTCCGCAACATAAATCTTCCCGTCCGCTATTGCAGCGAGATCGAAATACGGATTCTCATCATTTCCGTCCTCACTTACCGTGAAATGATAGATACTCTCGCCTAAAGGCTCATTAAATCCAGTTAAATATACGTTTCCGTCGCTTCTTAAGAAAAGGAATCCACCGTCAACCGGAATTACAGATGCTGTAAATGTACCCTCCTGATCCGTAGTATAAAGATCGCTCTCAGTAAGGGCCTGGCTGCCTGTATCAAGAGAATAGAGCCTGACTCCGTCCTGATCTGAAACTGCAAAAGTTACTGCACCGTCATAATAATGCAGACGGCTTAACTTTGACTGTCTCAATCTTTCAGCTACATCATAATCAAATCCGCAGACTTCTCCGATATAACCGTATTTATCCGTGATCCTTACGATCGTCTCATTCGTGATTATCGAGCTCTCTTCGTTATATTCGCGCCTGATCGCATAGATGACATTATCATCAGTGATCACGGCATTATCGGGCGTAAAATAATCATCACCGAAAGCATCAATAATGACCTCGTTCATATTGGTATATGTCTTATCACGGGTATCAAGATTAATGACCGCTGCGATTCCCTCGACATTATCCGTACTGGTGACCAGCATATCTCCGTTATCGTTTATTGTAAAACCGTCCGCATCCACAAGTTCAAAATACTTAAGGAATGAATCACTGTCTTCGTCACGGAGGCCCTGGACATAAGGCCATGTACCCTGAAAGATGAGCGGGATCGATACCAGAGAAACTGTTACGCACAAAGAGATCAGGTACCACCTGGCTTTTCCGAATATCTTAAAGAAAATGTCTTTTACCTTCTTAAAAAACTTCATACACAATCACCCGTACCAAAAGGAATCATTTAAATCTCGCGAACTTATGATACCATTAAATCCGGATAATTCATTTCGTAAAGAGGACATTTATGGTAACTGATGCACATAACCATACAAAACATTTTTCTGTCGATGCAGGACAAACCATAGACGAGCTCATTCTACAGGCCCGTTCTTTGGGCTTTAAGCGCATCGGGATTACCGAACACTACGAAGTGGATTATCCGGATGACGGTCTTGACTGGACTTTTAACCTGAATGAATACTTCAAAGCTTTCGGAGAATGGCGGGAAAAAGCTGCTCCTGATCTCGAACTCCTCATGGGCATTGAATTCGGATACCAGACCCATGTTGCAGCTGAGATCGACACTCTCGCCTCGCAGATACCTTTTGACGAAGTGCTCCTCAGCGTCCATCTGTTCAGAGGAACAGACTTTTACGTTGACAGGGAATGCTATACGCTACCCAAAGAGGATCTTCACAAGGAATATATCGGCACGATGGCAGAGATGTGCGAGAAATGCAATAACTACGACATCGCGGCCCACTATGACTATATCAACAGATATACGGATAATCTGAACAGTTTTGTCATGTATGAAGACTGTCCCGATGAATTTGACAGGTTATTCGAAGCTCTGATATCCAAGGAAAAAGCGCTGGAGATAAATACCAAATCGATCCAGAAACATAAAGAAAGAGGCTTTTCAAGGACTCTCCCCGACCCTGTTATCCTAAACAGATACAGGGATATGGGCGGCAAACTGATAACTTTAGGTTCAGATTCTCACTTCCCCGGAACATTCGCAGTTTGCTTCGATGAAGCAGTAGAATATCTGAAGTCGATGGGATTCAAAGAAACCGTCTATTTTAAGGATCATAAGCCGTATTTCGAATCACTCTGATTTATCATCTTGTCAGATAAAGTCTTAGCATATAGTAGACGCAGAGGACTGATACGCACCCAAACAACCGCTGGCACTTGATCACTACAGCCCTGCAGTTATCGCTGTCCTGGTCACCCGCTGCTTTATGCAGGCTGAATTTAGAAAGCACCATCATGATCAGCGGCAGCACAGGCAGGAAGTATCTGCCCTGAAGGCCCTCTACCCTGACACTGCCGGCATCGGTCCAGGACAGGAGCATCAAAGGCGTGCAGCAGAATGAGATAAGAATAACCAGGATAAAACTGATCTTATCAGTCTTGTTTAGCTCCGTATCGTCTTTCTCGAAAACAGAAGCAACAACTGCCGTAACCATAAGGACTGCCACAACGGCATTCTGGATAGTAAATTCATCCCATGCGAGCACAGTTCCACCGATATTGATTATCAGATTATCGGCATAATCAATGAACGCAGCAGCGCACATATTGATATATTCAACTGGATGCGTGATACCCCACATCGTCGTAAGCTTTGCATCGCCTTCAGTCCCGAACTGATAGAGCTTTATCTTCGGCACCAGCATATTGAAAATCACTGCGGCCATGATTCCGGATACGGCAACGGCAAGGATCTTCTTTACAGAAGTCTCTTTTTCATTCTTGTTCCACAGAATTACCAGAAGAACGATAAGATAGAGATAACCTCCGCCCTTAACACCGCCGATAAAAAATGACCATATGCAGGCCTCGATAATGCATTTCAGATCAGATCTTTCGCGAAGTCTCAGAATACTTGCGGTAAATGCCACAGTCGTAACAATTACCATCGCATCATACGAAAGAGAACTGCTCATCATAAGTGACATCGGCAGAAGACATACTGTTGCGAATATATTCTTTCCTACAGGCGTAATCTTAACGGATCTGTAGCATACCACAACATAAAAGGCAAACATAAGCAGACGGCCGATACTGAGCATAGCTGCTGCGCCGAGATTTAAGAGTCTTGCTAATACAAATCCGATGACCATAGGCAGATAACTGATGATCGTGTAATACTCCATCTGATCCATCGGATCTTTGAAGATTATCATTTCGTTACTGCTGCCGGTTCCGAGATTATTAAACAGGCCTGATATCGATCCTGAATCAGGATAACTCGAAGCCATTCTAAAGACATTTTCATAGAAAGCATTGTCAGAAGTGCCTATCATCCATCCGTTATTGGCATTATGGCCGAGAAGAGTATTGGAAATGCGGTATATGGCTTGAAAATGCGCCATCGTATCCGGAGCGCTCCACGGTTGGAAAAGGACGAAATATATGGCTCCCAAAGGAAGGACTGACATCAGGAACAGATTCTCCGTTTTGATCGGATTTTTCTCCGAGAAACGGAATATAAGATACAGATAAACAGCAAGGACCATCACTATAACCAATGCAATGATCCTTGTCATCCAAGTAAATTCCGTCTGGACATTACAGATCCCGGATGTTCCATCATCATACTGAACCGTCAATAAAAACAGATTCTTATCAGAAGAAGTATTTGTGACCTTAACTGTGTAATTTCCGGTCGGGAACTCAGATATACCGCAATTCCCCGCTGCGATCGAGATATAAGTCAAGCCAGAAGAAGAATACTGTACAAAGTCATCAGCTTCAATATGCCTGTCAGCATAAACATTCGAAGTATCAGCCAGCCTGATATCAATGTTTTCCCTATCACCATCTATAAACACAAAACCAAGTCTGTTTACCGGAGAATATGACACTTCCAATGGGACTTCAAGTGACGTTCCGGGTTCTATCGCTTCAATTGCATCAGAACCGGCCCTGACCGGCATGCTGATATTGAGTTCGGTTTTCCCCAGAAGATCGGCGGAAACTATCTCAAGCGCCAATACGGAAACAACGGTAACAAGAACTGCCTTCGGGATACTTATCTTGTTAATATCTTCGGTCTTAATATAGAAAACTAAACCTGCAACAGCCAGTAATAAAAGGATACAGACTGCGGTAATCCTTAAACCGCCGTTAACGAGCATCAGCTGATAACATAAAGTCCGTCCGTTGACAGAAGAACCTCCGGAAGACAATGAATCACCTGAATAAGAGAGCAAAACAGCAACAGTATTTTCGGGATCATCACTTTCATAAGTTACGTCAATACTGTAATTATGGCCGGGAGATGTCTTATATGACCTGTTAAACCTGAAATCCTGATAAGCGATATCCGGCAGATATGACCCTTCGATCTTCGCGGTGCGGACAGGAATGCCGTCTTCGCAAAGAGCAATATTCAGAGTACCGGTATTTATTCTTCCTGATGTGGAAAATCCGACGGAAACGCCGTCAATCCGGTCACCTGTATGTTCGATCTGCTGTGACAGAGTTTCATACGGATCAAGCTGATAAAGCTCATAAGCCGCATTCATCTGAGTCTTATACTCAAATGCCCTGCCTGAGAACAAGACCGCGCAGATACAGAACACAGAAAAAAGCGCGATCAAAATGATGATTTTAAGAGTATTATTACTGTTCTTTCCGCTCTTAGTAAGATGCATACATCTGACCTGCCGTATTATGCTCCGGGGCTGTTATTGATCCGATTAAAGATTACTTCTCGTTCTTCATTCCTGAGAGATAAGCATTGATGAAGCCGTCGAGATTTCCGTCCATAACAGAATCGACATCGACTTCTTCATAACCTGTCCGGTTATCTTTTACAAGAGTATAAGGGCAGAATACGTATGACCTGATCTGCGAACCCCAGGCGATCTCCATCTGGTTGCCCTTCAGGTCTTCGATCTTCTCCATCTCAGATGCCCTTGCGAGTGCGAAAAGCTTTGCCTTCAGCATTCTTAAACATGTTTCCCTGTTCTGGAGCTGTGATCTTTCTGCCTGACAGGAAACCACGATTCCAGTAGGATTATGTGTCATACGGACGGCCGTATCGGTCTTGTTGATATGCTGGCCGCCTTTACCCGTTGAACGGTAAGTATCAACACGTACTTCAGTCATATCGATCTTTATATCGTCTTCAGTCTTCTGGTCAAGTTCAGGGATGACTTCGCATGAAGCAAAGGATGTATGTCTTCTGCCTGCCGAATCGAAAGGCGATATCCTGACGAGACGATGTACGCCTAATTCAGATCTTAAGAAACCATAAGCATAATCGCCCTTAATCATGAAAGAAACCGATTGGATTCCTGCAGTATCACCTTCAACGTAATCAAGTTCTTCAACAGAAAACTCATGGCTTTCTGCCCATCTGGTATACATTCTGTAGAGCATTGAGCACCAGTCCATAGCTTCAGTTCCGCCGGCACCTGCATGGAGAGTGATCGTCGCATTATTTGCGTCATAAGGACCTGTAAGAAGTGTCTCAAGACGCATCTTTTCAAAGTCTTCTTTGAATTTTGCGGTTGAAGTCCTTAATTCTTCAAGAGAATCCATGTCTTCTTCTTCGTTTGCAAGCTCGCAGAGGGCTAAAAGGTCTTCTCTCTCTGCAACAAGAGAGTTATAGCTCTCTACCTTTTTCTTGAGTCTTCCCAAGGTCTGTTGGATCTCTGTCGCCTTATCGACGTTGTTCCAGAAATCAGGTTCCTGCATACGGTTCTCGTATTCGCTTATCTGGTCAGATACGCGGTCGATATGAAGAGCATCTTTAAGCTCTGCTACAGGCACTTCGTAAGATTCAAGGTCGAGTCTTATATTGTCAAATTCAAGCATTGATTACCCCTTATGTTCTTCAACAAATTCTTTAACTAATCTCATAGCTTCCTTGATGTCTTCCAAAGAAGCTGCATAACTGATACGGACAAATCCTTCACCGCACTTGCCGAAAGCGTTGCCGGGAACTATAGCGACATGCTTTTCAAGAAGGAGCTTCTCACAGAACTCTTCAGAAGTCATTCCGGTGCTCCTGATGCACGGGAAAGCATAGAATGCACCGTAAGGAGTAAAACAGTCAAGTCCTGCATCTTTTAATCCCTGAACAATGATCCTTCTTCTGTGATTATATTCATCACGCATCTTATTGACCTCATCATCTGCATTCATGGCAGCTTCAACAATAGCTAACTGTGATGTCGAAGGTGCGCACATGATGCAGTACTGATGGATCTTTATCATAGGAGCAATAAGCTCACGAGGGCCTGCCAGGTAACCTACTCTGAAGCCTGTCATAGCATAAGATTTGGAGAATCCGTTAACCATAACAACTCTGTCCCTTAACTCAGCGAACTGTGTAAGAGATGCAGGCTTACCGTCAAGATAATTGAGCTCGCAGTAAAGCTCATCCGAAAGAACAATGATATCCGGATGTCTCATAAGGACATCCTTGATCTTTGCCCAGTCTTCAAGCGTCATGATAGCGCCTGTAGGATTATTGGGATAACCGACGATCAGATACTTGGTCTTGTCGGTAATTGCGGCTTCGAGTTCCTCAGGCATAAGTCTGTAGCTGTTTTCCGGCTTAGTCTCAACGATAACGGGAATGCCGTGAGCAAACTCAACAGTAGCCTTATACGCAACGAAACAGGGCTCAACGATTATTACCTCATCACCGGGATTGATAAAAGCTCTGGCAGCAAGGTCCAAACCTTCGGAACCGCCGACCGTTATAAATATCTCGGACTTATAATCATAAGACACGCCGTATCTTCTCTTAAGATAGTCGGCAATGGCCTTTCTTGAATCGATATAACCGGAATTGGGCGAATAGTGGGTATAGCCGTCAATGATGGAATTGATAGCGGCTTCTCTGATCGACCACGGAGTAACAAAGTCAGGCTCACCGATAGATAGCGAGATAACATGACCCTGCATCTCATTCGCAAGATCGAAGAACTTCCTTATAGCTGAAGGCGGAACTGCTGCTACAGCCTTGGAAATCTTTGATTCGTAATCAAAACTCATAAGATTATTGCCTGCCTGTCGTCTGTATTCGGATTATCGTAGATTATACCATTAGCCTTATATTTCTTAAGGATAAAGTGTGTTGTCGTGGAGAGAACGCCTTCCATAGTAGCAATCTTCTCGGTAACGAATGTAGCAATATCCCTAAGGCTTCTGTCCTCGTAGATGATCATGAGGTCAAAACCGCCGCTCATGAGATAGCATGCAGTAACCTTATCGTACTTGCTCAGGATCTGTGCAATATGGTCATAACCCTTGTTCTTAACAGGCGTGATCCTTACTTCGATCATTCCGATGCAGTTGTCAGGCGCCTGCTTTTCCCAGTTGATTACAGTGTTATAGCCTAAGATGATATTCTCATCCTTAAGGCGCTTGATCTCGGCTTCCACATCATTGGCTGTAGTGCCAAGCATAACGGCGATCTCTTCCGCCGAAAGTCTTGCATTGTTCTCAATAAGTCTAAGTAACTCTAAATCGTCAATCATATGGAACTCCTTTTCAATAAATATCAAAATCTCCCGCAACAAAATTGCGGGAGATTGTTGCCTGGTTCAGTATATTCAGATTCTTGCTACGCCTGTGTCGCGGGCTGCCTGTGCAACAGCTGCTGCAACAGCCTTACCTACCCTTGCATCAAATGCATCAGGAAGAATGTAATCAGGATTGAGCTCTTCGTCAGAAACGATGCCTGCGATAGCGTTAGCTGCAGCGATCTTCATCTCGTCATTGATATCGGAAGCTCTTACATCAAGAGCGCCGCGGAAGATACCCGGGAATGCGAGAACGTTGTTAACCTGGTTCGGGAAGTCTGAACGGCCTGTTGCCATAACTGCAACGCCTGCCTTCTTAGCTTCCTCAGGAAGGATCTCAGGTACAGGGTTAGCGCAAGCGAAAACAACAGGATCCTTAGCCATTGTAGCTACCATGTCTGCTGTAAGAACGCCCGGAGCGGAAACGCCGATAAATACGTCAGCACCTACGATTACGTCTGCAAGAGAACCTGCTTTCTTCTCGGGATTCGTGATCTTGGCCATCTCTTCCTTAGCAGGATTGAGTCCTTCTCTGCCCTCATAGATAGCACCCTTACGGTCGCAGAGAATAACGTTCTTAAGGCCTCTGGAGATGAGGAGCTTTGTAATAGCTGTAGCAGCAGCGCCTGCACCGTTAACTACAACGTGGATATCTTCCATCTTCTTGCCAACGATCTTAAGAGCATTTGTAAGACCTGCGAGTGTGATGACTGCTGTACCGTGCTGGTCATCGTGGAAGATCGGGATGTCACATCTCTCCTTGAGCTTCTTCTCGATCTCAAAGCATCTCGGAGCTGAGATGTCCTCGAGGTTTACGCCGCCGAAAGAACCTGCGAGAAGTGCTACCGTATTAACGATCTCATCAACATCCTTGGAACGGATGCAGAGAGGGAATGCGTCAACGTCACCGAAAGCCTTGAAAAGTGCGCACTTACCTTCCATAACAGGCATGCCTGCCTCAGGTCCGATGTCGCCAAGTCCTAAAACTGCGGTACCGTCTGTAACAACGGCAACAAGATTATGTCTTCTGGTATATTTGTAAGAGAGGTCAACGTCCTTCTGAATCTCAAGACAGGGAGCCGCAACGCCGGGTGTATACGCGATAGCGAGTTCCTCCTTGGAACCTACGGGAGCAGTAGCGATAACTTCGATCTTTCCTGCCCATTCTTCATGCATCTTAATTGCTTTCTCATTAACGTCCATAATAGTTGAACCTCCATAATTAATCTCAACGGACTAATAATAATATAAATATATACAAAAACAAATCGCGCTGATATAAGATTTTTTAACCAAAACAGTCTAATTATTGTTGTTTTGTACAGTTCAGATCGCAAAAGGCCTCTTCCCGTCTTTGATCGGGAAATCCTTCATCGTGCAGTAAGCGAGGCCTGCAAGTCTTGCAAATGAGAGGCAGAGCCATGCCGTAAGAGATGCATCGACGATGTAATATGCAGTAAGCGAGAAATTTGCGATAAAAGGAACTGCAAAATCAATGATGATCGCTGCCAGAAGAACTACCGCGATACTCCTCATGTTGATGAAATAATACTTCCGGGACAGCTTGACTGCATAAGGAATGGAACTGAAAAGTCCTTTATCGCCTGACAGATACGCTACCGGGATAGTAAAAATAAAAGGCAGTCCTATAAGGGCAAGGAACATGAAATACATGGTAACTGTCGCAAGAGGCACTGCTATCAGGACAGAGACCAGCAAAAGGAGCAAAAGCCTGCCGATAAGCTTAGAAACCTTTATCGGAATGTCAGGTATATGTGAAACAGCGTAATTTACCACTTCGGGATCAGGATCCTGAATATTTGCGATCTTCTCTTTCCGAAACTCTCTGACAAAAACGGCGGCATAGATATATGCGCTTGCCAGAAGGATTATCACTGCGACGACGGAAGATATCAGATAAATGATATTACCCGTAGAAAGCGGTATCCCTGACATCAGGGCTTCATATGTGGACTGGTCATATTCAGTCATACCGTAAACGCTCATTATCCAGCTCTGGAGCGGAGAAAAATCAGTATCGGCATAGGGATTAAAGTGAATACCGGCAGTAAGTATCACCGTGAGAAGATAAAGAATGCGGACTCCCCACCTTTTGCCCACATTATCAATATCAAAAATGCTTTTCACGATAGTAAGAAACATCGATACTTTCCTTCCTGTTCAATATCGATATATTACGACAAAAACTTCTATTTGGGAAAGACTAAAATATTTGTGATTATTACTCTAAAATAAAGACTTGTGATAAAATCACCCTATTAAATTTTCAGAAGGTCGTAAAAATATGATTGATTTCCATGTAAAACCCGATCTGTTATACGTTATTCCCGCAGAGAACCATTCTGCTCAGGATATAAGAAATGTCTTAAGCGCTCATCCCGAGATCAGATTCGTATCCCTCGCCGCTGTTGACCTCATGGGCAACGACACCGATGAGAAGATCCCGATCTCTGACTTTATCGACAATATCGAGAACTATTTGGGAGGAAAGGCCGTCCAGACCGACGGTTCTTCGGTTGTACTTCCCGGCATCGCCACATTAAATGACGGTAAAGTCGACCTGATCCCTGACAGCAATGTCATCTGGTATGTCGACTATAACTACGAGCACATAGATTTTGAAAGCGGCAAACCCATCGGAACACTGAGGATACCCTCATTCCTGAGACACAACAATGACCTGGTCTGCTCCAGATCGATCCTCAAGAAGAGTGTCGAATACTTTGAAAAGGCAGTCAGGGAACGTTTCGCTAATGACTCTTCCCTGTGCGCAGATTACGGTTTTACTCCGGATGAGCTTGACCGCATCACACTTATTACTGCAACTGAGCTCGAATTCTGGGTAAATTCACCTGACGAGATCATCAGCACTGAGCAGCTCTCCATTTCCCAGGAACTTAAAGAGTCTTACTGGAAGCGCACCAAAGGTGTCGTAAGAACCGCGTTAGAGCAGGTCATCATGATCCTCGAAAACTACGGCTTCAACCCTGAAATGGGCCATAAGGAAGTAGGTGGCGTTAAGGCTTCCCTTAATTCTTCAGGCGAATTCCACTTTATCATGGAGCAGCTCGAAGTCGACTGGAAGTATTCCGATGCTCTCCAGGGTGCAGATTACGAGCTTATTGCCAGGATAATCATCAAAGAGATCTTCAGGCTCCACGGTCTTGATGTAAGCTTCAATGCCAAGCCTCTTCCCGGCGTCGCAGGTTCCGGCGAGCACACTCACGTTAATGCGGTAGCTTACCTCAAAGACGGCAAGAAGATCAATCTCTTCGCACCCGAAGATCCCACGGTTGATTTTCTTTCCAGATTCGGATGGGGTTCTCTCATGGGCATCATGAAGCACTACAGCAATGTTATCAATCCTTTCGTATCCGCTACTACTGATGCTTTCGAGCGTCTCACACCCGGATTCGAAGCACCCACCCACTGTGTCGCCTCCATCGGTATGGACGTCCATACTCCTTCCCGAAACAGATCCGTTCTTTTGGGACTCGTCAGGAGCGAAGATACCAAGTATGCAACCAGATTCGAGCTCCGCGCTCCGAACCCGCACACGAACACTTATCTCTGCCTCGCATCCGTATATCAGGCAATGCTCGACGGCATTACTTATGCTCTGGATTCCGGCAAGGACACTAAGGCTTTGGAAGCTGAATTTATCAAGCCTTACGGCGAGGAGAGCAATTATCTCGAGAAAGACAGGCTCTACCGCTGCGAAGACGATATTTTCGAGGATATGGATTCCAACGAGCGCGACAGACTCTTCGGAACGCCTGCAGCTACGGTTTATGAATCACTTTCTACTCTAAAGGATTCAGGTGTTGCCGAGATTCTCTGCAGAGGCAATGTTTTCGACGACCAGCTCCTGTTATCTTACTATCAGGCAATGCTCGTCCGCTGGGAGATGGAACTCATGGAAAAGATCATCCCCGCAAACCTCTCTCTTATCAGGAGCATAACCAGGACCGATGACGGCTCTGTCAGTTACGATGACAGACTCTGGAACGATATCGAGGATCTTAAGCTCCTGCTCGCCAAGGATACAGACGTTCAGGCATCTATCTTCACCAGGATCAAGGCAGCCGTCAAGTCCGGAGACTGGGAAAAGACTTCAGAGTATCAGCGCGCCATGAAGAACGCCATGAACGAGCTGAAGAATAAGTATAAGACTTACTGCGATAACCAGATCTGAGTATATCTTGATTTTTGCTGATTAGGGGCTGTCTCATGGCAGCCCTTTAATTTATGGAGACGTGACTCCGTCGAGCACGCGAGGAACGAAGCGTGCGAGATAATAAACCACCCGCTATGCGGGTGCGCGACAGAAGTTATACAAAGAAGTCACCTTTCCC
>JAZSFQ010000036.1:0-101558 GCA_045532275.1 Saccharofermentans sp.
GCGACGAGCGCTCTTGATGCAAGGACCGAATATGAAGTAGTCAATTCCATTAAGGACAGGGGCATCACGTGCATCGTTATAGCGCACCGTTTGTCGACAGTCAGAGACTGCGACGAGATCATTGTTCTTGACAACGGTAAGGTCGTCGAGCGCGGAACACACGAAGAACTGATAAACAACGGCGGCGCTTATGCCGACCTTGTAGCTAACGAATAAGGAAGGAGGTAAGCCATGGGCTGGTTTGACAATCAGATAAAAACGCGTCGTGAAGCCGACCAACAGCTTTTGGATGACTCCTTCATAAAGATAGCGGGAGTCGTGCTCGGTCAGAGGAGTGCCGAGAAAATGGGTGACGAACGTATAGTCACTAAGAATGCGATCGATGACATCCTTAAGTGCTATCACTTCAAGACGGTCGAACTTCCGAGGGACGTCAAGACAGCAGATGAGCAGCTCGACTATTGCCTGAGACCTCACGGCCTTATGCGCCGCGTAGTCAAGCTTGAGTCAGGCTGGTTCAGGGATGCTTATGGACCGATGCTCGGATATATCAAAGATGAAGGTATCCCTGTAGCATTGCTCCCGGGAAGATTATTCGGATACTACTTCAAGGATCCCAAGACAGGCAGGCAGATCAAGCTAAACAAAAAAACCGAGAAGATGCTGGATACTGAAGCAATATGCTTCTACAGACCTCTTCCACAGAAGAAACTCGGAATACCGGATCTTCTTCTGTATATGAAAAGATGCATTACCCTGAAAGATATCATATTGATAGTCGCTTCAACGCTGGCTGTATCGATGGTCGGTCTTATCATGCCGCGTCTGACTGCTACGCTCACAGGTGCAGTTCTTAAGAGTGGAAGGAACGATGCTCTCATTGCCATTGCTATATGCATGATATGTGTATCATTTTCTTCCCAGCTCCTGACGAGTGTCAGCGGTTTTATATCGAGCAGGCTTAATACAAAGACGTCACTGGGGGTTCAGTCTTCGATGATGATGCGTCTGATGACGCTGCCCGCTAACTTTTTCCGTACATACAGTGCAGGTGAATTAAGGAGCAGATCGCAGTCTGTTAACCAGCTGTGTTCTATCCTGATGGGAATGGTAATGAGTTCGGGACTTACATCATTAACTTCGCTTGTATATGTTACTCAGATATTCCGCTATACGCCGATGCTTGTTATCCCGTCCCTAATTGTCATACTTACAACAGTGATCTTCTCTACTGCATCAACGCTCGTACAGATCAAGATCAACAAGAGACAGATGGAGCTTGCGGCAGAGGAATCCGGTATGAGTTACGCGATGATAACCGGTGTTCAGAAGATCAAGCTGGCAGGAGCGGAGAAACGAATATTTGCCAAATGGCTCGATCATTATTCCAAGGGTGCTGAACTGACTTATAACCCGCCGATGTTCATTAAGGTCAACGCCGTAATATCTACGGCTATCTCGCTGTTCTCGACGATAGTACTTTACTATCTTGCAATACAGAGCGGTATCGATCAGCCGTCATACTTTGCGTTTGTTTCGGCATACGGAATGCTCTCCGGAGCTTTCATGACTCTTTCCGGAACAGCTCTGTCTGCTGCCCGGATCAGACCGAGTCTCGAGATGGCAGAGCCGTTTCTCAAGACCGAACCTGAGACTTCGGAGAATAAAGAGATAGTTACAAAGATCTTCGGCGGAATCGAAATGGATCATATCTCATTCCGTTACGGCGAAGGACTTCCTCTCATAATCGACGACATGTCGCTCAGGATCAGGCCCGGTGAATATGTCGCCATCGTGGGTAAGACCGGTTGCGGGAAATCCACGCTCATGAGACTCCTTTTGGGTTTCGAGAAACCGGAGAAGGGATCGGTCCGTTTCGACGGGAAGGATATCAATTCTCTTGACCTGCCTTCACTTCGAAAGAAGATAGGTACGGTCATGCAGGATGCAGGTCTTTTCCAGGGAGATATCTATTCCAATATTGTTATAACCGCACCGGAACTTACGCTCGATGATGCATGGGAAGCAGCCGAGAAAGCGGGTATAGCAGATGATATAAGGGCGATGCCGATGGGTATGAACACGATAATCGCAGAAGGTCAGGGCGGCATATCCGGCGGACAGCGTCAGCGCCTCATGATCGCCCGCGCCATCGCGCCCAAGCCCAAGCTCCTGATGTTCGACGAAGCAACAAGCGCTCTCGACAACAAGACACAGAAACAGGTTTCAGAGGCTTTGGATGCTATGGGATGCACACGTATCGTTATTGCACACAGACTGTCTACTATTAAGCATTGTGACCGTATTCTCGTCCTGGACGGCGGACGCATAATAGAAGACGGAACCTACGATGATCTCATTGCAAAGAACGGATATTTTGCAGAACTGGTCGAGAGACAGAGACTTGACACTACAGGTCAATAACACGGAGGCTTGCCGAGAGGATGGCTGATATAAGCGTTCTGAAAGCATTGGCTGAAGAATATCCCCAGCTCTATCTGGATCCGGATAAAGACTCACAGGAAACATATAAAAATGTTGTCCTGCGCGGAGTTATGCCGGAAGAGAAGAAACTGGAGCATTATTCAGGAGATGAAGCCGACAGCAACGTAATTGCAGATACACCGGCAGGTCAGGTCCGTGTCGTAACCATCGGTAACAGGAAGGATTTCGAGCTGGTAGTAAGAGGTCTTATGGCTGCAAAAAACGGTCCTTCCGAAGACGTGCCGGCCAGCCAGGGCGCTGCGATGTTTACTGTTTTTAACTGGCCCCGCATCAACAGACATCTCGAAAGATTTCCTAAAGAAGAACAGTCGGCCGAATTCAAGCGCTTTACATCTGCCAAGGAGAACTATATCGATATGCTCATTGTATTGTCTCGCGGACCTTACAGCAATATTGATGCAGCGATAACAGGATACGGAGAGGATAAATGGCTGGAACTGTCAGATAACATCCGCAGATTTCATGAACTGACACATGTCATCTGCCGCCGCAAGTATCCGGAAGATGTTAATGCCGTCAGGGATGAACTGGTCGCAGATGCGGTCGGTATGTATGCGGCATTCGAGTCTTTCGACGTGGAAATAGAGAAAATGTTCCTGGGTATAACCGATGAGCAGTATACCGGAGGAAGACTCGGAAATTATACGGATGAGCCTGAGAAGATCACGAAAAATGTCTGCTGTACTCTTGATCAGATAAAGATGATCGTAGAAGGGAAGAATTGGGCCGGCCCGTTTGACCTGATACCCGAACTGATGAACTCGGTTGATAAATTGTGATCTTTCAGCTCTTCTGTCTTTTTTTGAGCCACTTGCGTTTTACTTCTTCGGCCTTGGCAATGACTTTTTCTTTCCATTCGTCATCCTGGGCATCTAACTGATACGCATCAAATCCGAACTCGCGTCCGTAAGAACAGATAACCGCTTCATCATCGACATGTAAAGAAATCCTGTATCTGTTCGGAACTTTCTGGGGTAGGATCTGTGATCTTCCCTGTTGAACTTCTTTCAGATGCCTTGTCCCGTTTACGATACCGTCAAATCTTACGCCGTAATGTCGGAACAAGCCCTTAATATATCTTTCAGTGCGGAAGGAAGACGTATAAACCCAAACTTCATAACCCATCTTCTGCAATGAGTTGATAAGATCCGGCGTGCCTGCTCTGAGTCTTTCCTTATAGATGTTCCGCAAAGGAAAAGGCAGTTCGGGTTCGGTCTTATGAGTTGACGGATTCACGAAAAGGACTTCGTCCAGATCGAATGAGACCCGCATTTTTTCCTGTTCATTTTTTTGCGGCACTTTTCTCGATTTCCTCTATTATCGAAATGGCCTTTTTGGACCATTCTTCTTCGGATGCTTGAATCTCGAATTCCTGAAAAACTTTTGTGTTATTGTGAGTTTCGATGATCGATTCATTATCAATATGAAGTGTCATCTGATACTTGTTATTGATGAGTTCTTTCATGCGTCTCTCACTCTCGGATTTATTCTGTTCCAGTTTTCCTACACCGGTAATTATTCCGTCAACATGAACGGAATAGGCTCTGAAGAATTTCTGAATATCATCTATCGAATAAAAGTCTGCAGCATATACCCAGATGTCGTAACCATGCTTAACCAGATAATAGAAAAGTGCAGGGATTCCCAGCCTTATCCTTTGCTTGAAACGAAGGCTCATAGGGAAAGTGAAAGCTTTTTTCTCGAGGTATTTGCAGTCGGAACTTCTGAAGATAACTTCATCCAGGTCGATCGCCACACGCTTGTCGTGGTGGGATTTTTCAAGGATTGTTCTGATATCGGATTCAGTTGCGCAGTTAACGATTTTTATCGGAACTTTTTTGATGTTGCATCGCATCGCAGCGGCCCATCTGTGATGTCCGTTCAACAATAAATATCCGCGCGGACGAAGCTTTTCGACCATTAAAGGTTCATCAAAAACCCTGCGTTCAAATCTGAGAGCTTCGCGGAATTTAGTCTCATATTCTCCGATGATCCTGTAACTCGGACCTACAGAATCCATAGAAAACTCATCTTCGGCGTTAGGGTGGAGATTACTGCAGGATGTTTTTCTGACCAGCAGTCTTTCTAAGAGACCTGCACGTACAGGCATAGAAATACCTTTTTGTTTCTCTATATCATTCGAAACATATTCTGCTAGCTGGGTTTTTGCCATATTTCAAACCTCAGATGATCGTATTTATGTAATTATATCAGATTGCAGTGTTGATAATTGATAACGAATAGTTTTTATTGTGTTAACAGGCAGTATCAAGTTTCCTTATAGTTGACTAGTAAAATTCAATAAAGACCCAAAATAAATTGTTTTAAGGAGCATAGGATTTGAAGATCAGAAAGCAAAAAGGATTAAGTATAAAGATTGTTGCAGCACTGTATTCCGTTATAGCGATCTGTGTTCTTACGATAGTGATCGTAATCGGCGGTTATCATCTGTTTGAGAAGAATGTAAAAGAGAACTATAAGAAATATGCTGCAACTGTGCTGGATTATGCTTATACCGTGACGACGGATCATGCTTTCGGTGACATGATAGCCGACCGGGAAATGCCTGATGAATATGAAGTAATGAGGCAGTCCTTAAATACGATAAAGGAAAACTCTGATATTGAATATCTGTATGCCATCTATTTTGATGACATCAATGACATTCACAGTCTTACATATGCCATCAATACCAAGACTGCAGACGAATTGGCAAACGGCGGCAGATATACTTATCTTGGAACCCCATGTGAAGCCGGAAGTTTCGAGGATGAAACCATACTTATCCTTCAGAATGCCGTAAAGAACGGGAATAAGGAGAGCGGTTTTCTTGACGGTTATTCTGATGAATACGGCCATATGCTCAACGGATACAGAGTTATATTTGACAGCAACGGAAATCCGGCCGGACTTTTATGCGTCGAGATAGATATCAACAATATCAGTATAGAGCTTAACCGTTATATCCGGTCGATCATTATATTTGTAGTGCTTTTCACTGTTGTTGTTATAGTTATTTACTTAATTAAAATCGAACGTTCCATCATTTACCCCATAACCGGAGTTACAGATGCAGCAAATGATTTTATCAGGAATATAGGCGATCAGGATGAAATGGACAAGAGTGTCCGAAAACTCGGACTTTTGAATATCCATTCGAATAATGAAGTTGGAGATCTGTTCAAAACTGTCAGCAAGATGGAAACAGACATGGCTAACCAGCTGCGCGATATCCGTCAATACAACGAAGAGATCTTAATGATGCAGAACGGACTTATGGTGCTGCTGGCAGATATGGTTGAGATACGTGACTCTGATACCGGTGCCCATATTCAAAAGACTGCCGCATATGTAAAGATCATCCTTGAAGGGCTGCGTCGTAAAGGCTATTACAAAGAACTGCTGACTCCTCAATATATGGAGAACGTAATAAAATCCGCACCGCTCCATGATGTCGGAAAGATCATTATTCCGGATGAGGTGCTCAATAATACAGAAAAACTGACTGACGAAGAATTTGAGATCATGAAGACTCATACCACGTCAGGCAAGGCGATTATCGAGAAGGCAATAAGCGACGTTGAGGGCGACAGCTATCTGACCGAAGCACGCAATATGGCTGCTTACCATCACGAACGCTGGGACGGCAAAGGATATCCGGAAGGGCTGAAGGGTGAGAGCATTCCGTTATCTGCCAGAGTCATGGCCGTTGCAGACGTGTTCGACGCGCTGACTTCCCCGCGCGTCTACAAGCCGGCATTCCCTTTGTCCCAGGCCGTCAAGATGATAGAGGAAGGCAAAGGCATCCAGTTTGATCCTAAATGCGTAGAAGCATTAACAGATGCCATTCCTGAAGTTAAGGATGTTCTAAGGAGGCTGAATCCGGATTATAAGGACGTGGATTCTTAAAAGAGATTCAGATTATTTCAGCTTTTGGCAACACTCAGCCCGTTGATTGTTGCTTAAGCATCAAAAAGCACTGATATTACTGATTGGTAACCATCAGATTTTTTGACATAATGAAGCCATCAAACAAAAACACATGCCAAATCAAGGAGGGCAAAAAAAATGAAAAAGACAATCGCAACCGCTTTAACAGCAATCATCGTAACAGCAGCTATCTCAATCGCATGCTTCGCAGGCTGTGCCAAGAAGAGTGAACCGGTCAAGCAGTATGCATCAGCTTACCTTATGACCCAGGAAGGCAAAATTGAAACAAAAGTCGATCTTACAGACGGTTATTCCTGTGAATTCACCTCCGGTGCCGTTTACCTTTACGATAAGGATGCAAAGAATGTTGCAATAGCCATTACACTTGAGCAGGACACATATGAAGATTACGTAGCTCACTCACAGGCAGCATCTGACAGTAAGGATCTTAACGGCGGAGTTATGTATTCAGAAGACAATCAGATGATCTACATCTGCAGTGTAGGTGACGGAGCATACTTCGGAATCTTCGCAGAAGGCGCAAATGCATCACAGATGGAATCGATCGCAGCACGCTTTACCGTAGAACCCGCTATCTGATCCGTACTGTACTACAGTTAAACAAGAATTAAATTATTATGATCCCGGAAGTTGAATTCCGGGATCTTTCTGAACGAAGGACATGTTCCGAATCTTGGGTGAGAATCTCAAGTAAATTGACAAACGAATGTATCGAAAATAAAATTCAAAGTATATAATTATAAAAATGCTTTGAGGCATTTTGTAAATCCAAAAGATAGAAAGGATCACAGCATGAGTACTATTGAAAAGACATTCAGCAATGGAGAAGTTATCATCAAGGAAGGTGATATCGGTAATAGTTTCTTTCAGCTTTTGGAGGGCAAAGCCGGAGTTTATAAGAATTATGGTCTTGAAGATCAGGTTCAGCTTACCGTTCTTATTCCCGGACAGTATTTTGGTGAGATGGCTGTAATCGAGGCTTATCCCCGCAGCTCTACAGTAGTTGCTGAAGGGGATGCAAAAGTAATAGAGGTCTCAGCTGATGATCTTGATACTTACTTTTCCGAGAAGCCGGATGAGATCCTTGCGATCATGAAACATCTTGGCAAAAGATTAAAGGAACTTACAGCTGATTATGACGAAGCTAAGAAGATCCTTGCTGATCTTAAGAGTTCCGGTAAAAAGAGTGACTGGTTCTCTGTTCTGATTCAGAAGCATATTGATTGGTTTAAAGCCAGAAAGATCAAAGTTGATAAGCCAAGTGCAGAATCACTTCGTGAGGCGGCAAAAGCTGTTTCCGGTCAGAACTCAGGCAATATAGAGTCTTATAAGAAAGGCACTGTCATCTTTAAGCAGGGCGAAGTCGGAAAGTGCATGTATATTGTTCATGGCGGCAGTGTCGGAATATACAGCAATTACGGTACAGCCGATCAGCTGAAGCTTACGGAACTGTTCCCTGTAGCCTGCTTTGGCGAGATGGGAATGATTGCTGAAGAAGCAAGAAGCGCTACTGCTGTATCAGAGAATGACGATACATATGTAGAGATCATCAATCCCGAAGAACTGGCTGAACTTTTCAAGACTACGCCGGTTAAGATAGATATGATCCTCCGTCATCTTTCACATCGTCTGAGATCGCTTACATATGATTATTTTAATACATGTAAGGAAATCTCTGAAACCTACAACAAATGATAAGTCCGGAACAGGCGCAGTACTTCTTTACTAATACAGAAGACGCAGTCTGCGTTATCTCGGCTACGGGTGAGGTGTTATATGCTAATCCGGCAGCGGAGAATCTTTTCGAGATATCGTCGGATAAAAATCAGAAGATTTGGAAAGTCGTTCCCTTCATAGAGGGGAACGACGATCTTATTCAATTATTTATTGATTCAGTAACTAATAAGGTCGCTTCACATGAGGCGATCGTTGATTATTGGGATAATAAAGGTGAAGTCCATAATCTTCATGTAAGAATGACCTGCTACAATAATGAAGAGACGGTCTATCTTGTTGTGATCACAAATCTGACGCAGCTGATCAAAGTCAATTCAGCTCTTGTAAGATATACATCCCCTGATATTGCTGACTATGCACTTACTACCGCCGAAGGCCAGAAGAGCGGCGGAATGACGAAAAATGTTACCATCATGATGAGTGATCTTAGAGGTTTTACGGCATTGAGTGCAAAACTCGGCGCTGAGAAACTTATCAAGGTCCTTAATCACTATTTTGAAGCAATGGTAGCTGCCATACAAAAGTATAATGGCACTGTTATCGAATTTTTAGGAGATGGCATTTTTGCTGTATTCGGAGCACCAAAAGATCTTCCGGACCATCCTGTGAAGGCGGTAAAATGCGCTGTCGAAATGCAGATGGCTATGAAAGATGTCAATGAGTGGAATAAGGATAACGGATTTCCTGAGCTAGAGATGGGGATCGGTGTCAATACCGGCAATGTCGTTGTAGGTAATATAGGTTCCGAGAAGAAGATGAAGTACGGGTGCATGGGCTCGGCAGTCAATATCACCGGCCGTCTTGAGAGCCTGACTATAGGCGGACAGCTCTTTATTACCGAGAATACAAGGAATCTTATAAATGAAGATTTGCTTATTAAGTCCGAAAGTAGTTTTCTGCCAAAAGGCTCTCCGGAAGAGCTTAAGTATTATGAGATAGAAGGCATTGGAGATCTTACGATCGATAATGATCTGAACAGCGATATTATTTGGCAGGATCATACGGATATAAGCGAATATCTGTTCTATGTTCTGGAAGAAAAGAAGGTCCAGGCAGTAAGACACAAAGGGAAGATCATGAAAAGATCCCTTAATAAGAAGTTCGCGCTCTTCATGCCTGATTCAGATCTTAAAGAGAAGCAGAACATTATGCTTCGTAACGATGACGGAAGCATTTATGCAAAAGTCATCAGCAAGACGGAAGAAGGATATATTATCTGTTTTACATCTATTCGCCAAATGATTTAAAGATAATTACTTCAACATCAGAATTAGCAATGCTGACTTTAACTTCATTTGCAAGGTTTGC
The DNA here is from genome assembly GCA_045532275.1 of Saccharofermentans sp. Lineage (GTDB taxonomy): Bacteria > Bacillota > Clostridia > Saccharofermentanales > Saccharofermentanaceae > Saccharofermentans. The sequence continues at coordinate 9,502 of JAZSFQ010000036.1, forward strand.
TACTATGGATTTTTCCAATTCATCCTTAGCTTCTTTTGTTTCTTCTTTATCAGAATCAGCTTTGTCGATCTGTGATATATATGTGCTCATTGACCAGGTATAAGTTCCTGCGTTATATGAACCCATCTGATATCCGAGAGACAAAAGACCGAGTGCCTGTTCTGTCATTGATTTGGCGCCAGGATCTTCAGGCAGAGTCTTGATTGCTATCATTTCACGGATCTTACCGATAATACCTTTTGCAGCGGAGTTTTTACCCGAAGAAGAGATTGCAAGCAGTTCGTTGCGGGTCTGCAGATCCATAGGGATGTTAGTCTTCAAATGAATCTCAACATTTTTATCATCTGTTTCTAACCAGAAGTCTCCCCGGAGATCAGTGGCCAGAGAACGGATAAGTTCTATAAGTTCTTCTGAAAGCAGGCGAAGGCGCAGAACAGACGTGTTATCCAATCCGCAGTATGCACCTGTTTTTTCAGCGAGTCCCAAAGCTTTATCTCTGCCTTCTCCTGAAGAGAAAATGCTTACGTTTTCTGTTTTCATCAGATCGCCTCCCAAATAACCTTGTGTTGGTTCTTATTATACTTGAATTCAGGCATTGTTACATTATCCCGTCATAAAGTTTAAGTCCGTGGTCTTCTGCTATCTTCATGAAGCGGTTGTAGTAACCGTTGTTTGCATATAATATGATAACGGGCAAATAAGTCAGTAATTGCAAGATCAGTGAGAAGGGAGAGACAGATATGTCACCGGTATTAATTGTTTTGTTGGTAGTTTTAGGACTGATCATTTGCAGCTGCATTATTCACGGCAGAGTTATTGTTTTCCTGATCAAGAATAAATATCTTCCCAAGGCACCGAAGTGGCATTTTTGGATGCCTGCAAAGATGAGAAGAAGCAAGTGAACCATGAGTATTTTCGATGATGTAAACAACTGGCAGAAGACAGAGGGTGCAGAGCTGTTCTCAGCTATCCTTAATAAGCCTGATCCTGTGATCCTGGATTACGGTTGCGGAGCCGGAACTTATTCTTTTGCAGCGGCTTATGCTTTTGATCAGAAATGCAAAGTGTACGCTGTAGATATAAACAAACAGTGCCTGGATTACATTGACGGGAAAGCGAAGAATGACAATATCAGCTGCATTATCACGGCTGAAGGCAGGGAAGACTGCCGTCATGAATTTGATGACAATACTTTCGACCTGGTTCTTTATGCTGATATTTTCCATGGCGAAGGAAAACCTTATGAAGGTCTTCACCGTTTTGTGATGGTCGAAGAGGCAAAAAGAACCTTGAAAGAAGGCGGCATCCTTGCGGTACTGCCGTTCCACCTTTCTAATTTCAGGGATAAGGATAAAAAGAAATGCAAGTACACTTATAAGAAGCTGATAGACGAGATAAGTGAATACGGCTTCAAATATGTTGAGAAGGACTTGCAGGGAATTCATTTCGAGAAAGTGTACAGCCCATATTATCAGCAAAAAGGCGGCGTTACATTTGAAAGCCTTGAACGTGGAAAGATGCTGATCTTTACTAATAGTCAGTTGAGGTGAGTAAAATGGAAGATATAACGATCACTGAAGAACGCCTTTCTGCGGAAGAATATATTGAATTCCTGAAGAGGACCGATCTCGGATCTCAGTATCCGAAGGAACGTTTTGAGGAAAGGATCCCAAAACTTGTAAAGAATGCAACTATAAGTCTTATCGCAAGAAACGAAGAAGGGCTTGTGGTTGGCGTTCTTTTCGGGCTGACTGATTATTGTTATTGGTTATATGTTACAGATCTCGGTGTGGACAGTAGAATAACTATTTCACGAGACCGCTCATAATCACCCGATCTCAGCACCGTTATTGATCAGCCATTCGACACCGGATTCGGATTGCTCGACACCGGGATTCTGATTGACCATTACGGCAGCAGCCTCGCCGGTGCGGTAATTGAACTTCAGTCTGGATTGGCCGTTCTCGCCCCAGCCGCTTATGCTGAGCCTGTTCTCACCGTCCATGAAAATGCCGAGGCCCACCCAAGGGAATCTCTCGGAAGGTTTAGCCATTTCCAGCGCTGATCTTGCCTGCAACAAGGAGCTTTTGCCATTGCAGGCAGCTGTGAATTCTTTTGCGATCGCAAGAAGCTCTTTCGGCGTGGACCACAGTCCCGATGCCGCGAGATCGGGCACCTGCGGGAACTTTCCCGGAATAGGAAGTCCGTTCTCATCATAGCCTGCCGCCATGACGATCTTGTGCCCGTAATCTGCCAGATTTCCAAGCGACGCAAAGAACGTATTCTTCAAGTTCAATGGTGCAAAAACATACTTATCAGCTATTTCCTCATATGGCTTTTGCTCAAGGTCTTCCAGCAGCATCTGCAAAACGCAGAACCCGGCGTCCGAGTATTCAAATTCAGTGCCGGGGGGATTTTCTGAACGCGCCGGACGGTTATTATATGATGTACTGCCATCGAGCACATCGGTCAGACTGACGGGCGGATCGTTTCTGCGGAGTCCGTAAAAACCGTCTTCGCCGTCAATGATTCCCGAGGTGTGACTCAGAAGCGAGCGTATGGAAGCATCACTTTCATCTCCGGTTGACGTAAGAAGTTTCCACCGGTGAAGGTAGAGATTGACGGGACTCTCGATATTGATCCGGCCCTGTTCAAATTCTTTCATCACGCAGATCGCTGTAATGAACTTCGAAATGGAGCATGCCGGAAAAGCAGTATTCTCATCAACCGGCACATCCTCTTCTTTGTCTGCGAATCCAAAGCACTTAGTCGTGACTTTTCCCTCTGCGGCTCTGTAAGCGCAGCTTATTCCCGGAAATCTTTTCCTGATCGTTTCTAAATCATCCATGGCAGTAATTCCTATTCGTTTTGCTTCCTCAGTTGAGGCGATTATATCATGAAGCGAAAACGCCTGCCTTTTTACATCTATTTAATCTTTTGATATTACATAAATTTAAAAAATCAATTATAATTAATTATTATTAATATCATGCGCAGGCAGAAGATACTATGATCGAAAGTATAAAAAGTGTTCAGCTTGATATTATGCTTATTATAAGCGGCTTGTGTTTGGCCACCGCTATTTTCATGACCTTTTCGAAGACGCTCGACAGGGAACGTAAGATCTTCCTGGTTTTGAGTAATATCTTTTCCGTACTGTTACTGGTATTCGACCGCTATGCTTATATCTATAGGGGCAACACCAGTGAGACCGGTTATTGGATGGTAAGGATCAGCAACTTTATAGTCTTTATTATGACTCTGATGATAGATTGGGGATTTAATCACTACATTATTGATATCGTCATGGATGAGACAGATGTCAAAAAGGTCCCTGTCAGACTTAAGATGATCGACTATCTGATTGCAATTGGGATCGGCCTTGTCATCATCTCGCAGTTCACCGGTTTGTATTACACGTTCGATGAGACAAACCACTATCAGAGAGCTCCGGGCTTTCTGATAGGCGCAATTTTACCGGTGATCGTTCTGCTGACACAGTTGACGGTTGCTATTCAATACCGGAAGCGGATAGGCAACGGCGTATTGATCTCGCTGATCCTTTTTACGACTTTACCGATCGTAGCGACCTTGATTCAGTTGAAGTTTTATGGTTTGTCACTGATAAACATTACAACAGGTCTGATGACTTCATTGCTTTATTTGTTTGTCCTTAACGACATGAACCAGACTGTCGAGCGTGCACGTAACTTGGAGGTTACTTACCTCAAACAGGAGCGTGAGAGAATAAGCAGATTATTCGCACAGACGGCAGAGGCTTTGGCAAGCGCGATAGATGCCAAAGACAAATACACAAAGGGTCACTCTTCCAGAGTAGCTGAATATTCCAAGAGAATTGCCGAAATAGCAGGAAAAGAACCGCAGGAATGTGAAGAGATATATTATGCGGCGCTTCTTCACGATGTAGGAAAAATTGGCGTTCCGAGATCTATTCTCAACAAAGCCGGGAGGCTCTCAGATGAAGAATTCCAGGCTATAAAAGAACACCCCAGCATAGGAGAACAGATACTCTCGAGTATCAGCGAATCTCCCTATCTGAGCCTTGGTGCTAAATCGCATCACGAGCGGTATGACGGGCACGGCTATCCCGAAGGCCTTAAGGGAGATGATATTCCCGAGTATGCAAGGATAATTGCTGTTGCAGATGCCTACGATGCGATGACTTCCAATCGTAGTTACCGTGATACGATCCCTCAGCAGCTTGTCAGGGAGGAATTTGTTAAAGGACTCGGAACACAGTTCGATCCGAAATTCGGCGAGATCATGCTTCATCTGATAGATGTTGATACTGAGTACCAAATGAAGGAAAAAGAAGATGTCAAGGAACTTGCCGGAAAAAACAGGCTGATTTGCGAAGAATACAGGTCTTCAGTATCTGAAGGTATCATCATTACAAATGAGATTACAAGGATCGAACTCGTTAATGCGCCTGATAAGAATTATTCTGCAGAAGCAAGTATGCCGTCGATCGTACTTTTCGACTCGCTCGATGCGCGGATACATAATAAAGAGAAGGATATTGAAAGGCTTTTGTATTTTGAATACGGAGAGATCCGGTTTGATGGAAATGTCGTGCGTAAAGGTGCACGCAAGATGCAGATAAATGTTGAAAAGAACGGTACAGAAGCATCTCCGAAGAAAAATACGAAATACGCTGTTGAAGCTGTAAAGGTCAAAGATCACGTTCTTATCAGAATAATCTCCGGATCAGAGACTGTAGAGATTACCATAGCACTGCCTGACAGCACCAGATGGGTATATATCGGCCTTACCGGTGAGCATTGTGAGATAAGTGATGTAAGCATCAGCAGAGAAGAGAAAAGTGTACCTGATAATTATATTAAAAGAATTGCAGAAGAGATCAGTTATATTGCTGTGCCTCAAGGCGATTTCCCCAACATTCAGGCAGACGGATTCCGCACGGCAACAACTGACGGTATCCTTCTTGAAGATAAGCTGATGATTACTTTCCATACATTGAGCCTTCCGACAGCAAGGCTCGTCTGGCACTGTCCATATTTTATTATCTTTTACTCCGGGAACGGAAACGTGAACGGACCGGATTTCAGGGAATACGGACTGATCAGACTTGACGGTGAGAACTGGGCTTCAGACGACTACGCCACCAATAACACCATAGTCAACAAGACCACCGAATTTGCCAGTTGGGATAAGTGGAAAGAGAATAACAAAACGGGTTTTGATGTTTCTGTTTCTTTTGAGCGTTCGGGAAACAACGTTACTCTTGTTACAAAGAATAAAGGTATTGAGATAACAAATATCACCAAGATCATTGATGAACCGGAAAAGATATATATCGCATTGACCGGTGATCAGTGTGCTTTAACAAATATCAGGATAAAGAATTGACTGTAAATATGCCGATGAGTAAAAATGCAAATTCTACAAAAGTAAAAAGCGGATCCAGACATGTCTGGATGCTGTCGATTACTGTCATTCTGCTCATAGTTGCATTTGCTTCAAGTATTGTTGCCAGTACGACATTTTTCAAGCGTACCACCCGTTCATACAGAGAAGAGATCATAATAAAAACATCGAAACTGGTTGCTGAACAGATTGATGGAGATAAAGTAGATCAATGGCTGTATTCCGGAACTGATGATGAGTATATAAGAACTGCAGGTCTTATCCAAAGCATATGTAACAATACTCCTTATGTTCAATATATCTATGTGTACCAGATAAAACCTGACGGATGTCATGTGGTTTTTGATGCGGAAACGATGGCAGACGAACTGAAACAATACGATGAAGTTCCCGAGCTGTCGACAGACAGTATAGGAGATATAGTGGATTTCGACGAGAGTTTTTCCGGCAAAATACCGACACTGCTTGCCGGAGGAGAAGTGGACATAATCGAGTCGGACGACACATACGGGTGGCTTCTGACCAAATATGAACCGGTTTTCGATTCCGCCGGTAATTGCGTCGCATATGTTGGAGTAGATATATCCATGAACGGCGTGAAGGATTACTACAGAAATTTTACCCAGTGGATCATTGCCATATCGGCAGTATTCCTTGTTGTGCTCATTGTTGTCGGATACTTTTTCTTTGCGCATGAGCGTAAGGTGTCGGAAAATGCAGAGTTTAAACGCAGAACCGTCCATCAAAAGCAGCTGTTTGAAGAAACAGCTGTTGCTCTCGCGAACGCAATAGATGCCAAGGACAAATATACGCATGGGCATTCCATCCGCGTGGCCGAATATTCAAAAAAGATCGCAGAACTGTCCGGAAAGAACGAACAGGAGTGTGAAGATATCTATTATGCCGGACTGCTTCATGACGTGGGCAAGATAGGCGTTCCTGAAGCCATCATTACAAAAGAAGGCAGATTGACGGATGAGGAATATGAAGCGATAAAGCAGCATTCTTCAATTGGTGCGGAGATCCTTAAAAGCATTACTGAATATCCGTACCTTTGTATCGGCGCTCATTATCATCACGAGCGCTATGACGGCAGAGGCTACCCTGAAAAGCTTGTAGGAACGGATATTCCCGATATAGCGAGGATAATCGCCGTTGCAGACGCTTACGATGCCATGACATCCAAAAGAAGTTACAGAAATGCCATTCCTCAGCAAAAAGTAAGAGAAGAGCTGATTTCCGGTGCAGGAACTCAGTTTGATCCTGAATACGCAAACTGTATGATCCACATGATAGATCTCGATACAAAATATGTGATGAAAGAGCGGGAAGGCAAAGGCCCTTCTATAAAGGATGAACTGAAAGTCGGTGAATACAGGGACAATGTTTCGGTGGGCATCAGTCTTATTCCTGCGATGGTCAGTCTTACGTTAAGGGTAAGTCCGGATGAAACCGGAAACACCCCTGAACCTTCACTTATCATATTTGACTCTTTGGACGGACGTTATCACGATACTGAAAAAGAAATCATTGATCTGTACTATTATGAGTACTGCGAGGTGGATTTCGAAGGAAAATATGAAATAAAAGGAGCCAGAAGAGTCGAAGTTAAGGCCGTGAAGCCTGCAGAACCCATGCCCCTTCCGGGTTATTACAGATTAGAAGCGGTCAGAGTCGAAGATCATGCGCTGATCAGGATAACCGGCAATGAAAATGCGTATGAATATACCATTGCTCTTCCTGACAGTTCCAGATTTACATATTTCGGATTTACCGGCAGACACTGCATCATGAGTGATATGACACTAAAACGCGAATCCGAGTGGAAAGACGAGAATTATATCCCGAGAATAGCAGAAAAGATAAGCTTTATAGACGTTCCTGAAGGTGATATCCCCAATGTTCAGGTTGACAGATACCGTTCTTCATCGTCAAAGAGTATATCCGTTGAGGACGGAATGACTATATCCTTCCATACAATGAGCCTGCCAACGGCAAGGCTCGTATGGCATTGTCCTTTCTGTGTAATCTTCTCGTCCGATGACGGTACGGTTACCGGCAGCAATTATGCTGAGTACGCACTGTTAAGACTTGACGGCGAGACTTGGGAATCAGGAGATGCGGCTGACAACGATCTGATCGTGACAAGAGACAGCTTTGAAGGCTGGGATTATTGGAAAAAACTTAACAGGGAAGGATTTGATGTTACCATCCGTTTTGAAAGGGACGGAAACAGGGTGATCGCTCAAACTGACAACGCCGGTATAAGCATAAGGAACACAACAACAGTCAAAGATGAGAACGCAGATATCAGAGTCGCATTAACGGGTGACCAGTGTGCGATTACTGATATCAGGATAACCCATAAGGATTCATAACATGAAAACAACGATCAAAAACAATGAACTGACAATTTATCTCTGTGGCAGGATAGACGCTAACAACTCAGAAGATATTGAACGTGAGATATTTTCGGCGGTTGACGGTTCGAACAGTTCAGATATCGTTATCGATGCCCGGGAACTCGAATATATATCCAGTGCCGGTCTTCGCATTCTGATGAAACTCCTCAAAAGAATAAACAGGCAGATCCCTGTCATTAATGTTTCGCGTGATGTCTACGACATTTTTGAGACAACGGGTTTTACTGAACTGTTTGATGTGAAAAGGGCTATGAGAGAAGTTTCGGTAGAAGGGTGCGATATAATCGGACAGGGTTTTTACGGCACTGTTTACCGCGTTGACAGTGAAACTATCGTTAAAGTTTATGAATCTCCCGATTGTCTTCCTATGATACAGAACGAACAGCGTCTCGCGAAACTGGCATTTATCAAGGGGGTTCCGACAGCTATATCCTATGATACTGTCAGGGTAGGAGGCAGCTACGGTTCGGTATTTGAACTTCTGAAAGCGAAGTCCTTTAACGATCTTATGAAAAAGGACCCGGGTAATTTCGATACTCTCATGCGAAAGTATGTGGGATTTATTAAGACAGTTCACAGTACCGAAATGGATTCGGGATCTCTGCCAATGGCAAAGAATAAATTCATTTCATATCTTGATGCGATCCGCCGGTATATTTCAAATGAACAGCATAAGCGCCTGCATGAGCTTATCTCAGGGCTCCCTGATGACCTGCATCTTGTACACGGGGATCTGCACATGAAGAATATCATGGTAACAGATAACGAGCCTATGCTCATTGATATGGATACTATCTCTACGGGGCAGCCGATATTTGATCTGCAGGCACTGTATGTTTCATATATAGCATTTCCTGAAGATGATCCGGATAATCTCCTTTCATTTTTTGGTATTCCGAATGAATTGGGAAAGCGTATATGGAATACGATCATAGAACTCTATTTTGATACGACTGATGAAAAAAGGATCGCCGGGATAAACAGCAAGATAAAGCTTCTGGCAATGGTAAGATTTCTGTATATCCTTTCATTGGCAGACCCGAAAGATAACGAACTGAACGAAAAGCGCATAAAACGCTCTCAGGATAACATTGCTGAGCTTATCGGTTCGGTCGTGGATCTGAATATTTGAAAAAACGCATTAATAAAAGTGCGATTACCGCATTTATTATATCAGCTATTACCTGCGACCACATAAGTCCGTTAATGCCCCACATATAATTCATTAAAAACATTATCGGAATAATGAGTATTAAGTGACGTAAGACAGCAAGGGCAAAAGATGTTTTCCCTTTGTTTACTGCGTTCATGTAGTTTACGACGTGATAGCCGATCATCATAAAAGGCAGGGCAAAGCAGCGTATCTTGAGGTAAGATGTTCCCATCTCAACTGTCAAAGGATCCTTGATAAATAACCCTACAAGATCCTCGGCGAAAATGAAGAACATAATGGTGCAAAAAGTTGAGAATATCAGGATCGACCATCTTGCCAGTGAAGAAAAACGTTCCATGCGCTTTTGATTGCCGGCCCCGAAATTATAAGCCACCAGAGGAACCATGCCGAGACAGATGCCGAGTCCTATATTTATAGGAATCCTCTCAAGCTTTAAAACTATACCGATAGCTGCTACAGGCGTGGTATGATCACCATATGCTGCGGCAAGACGGTTAATGACAATGTTCACAAGATCAAAAAGAAATATGCTTACAGCTGCAGGAATGCCAACCATATAAAGTGAACGGAGATGATCTTTCTCAAGATGTACAGGCTTAAATGAGATATTTAGAACGCTTTCATGTCTTACTTTGCGGAAGATTAAGATAAAGTAAGCAAGTGAGACATAGTTTGACAGCATAGTCGCTATACCTGCTCCCAGTACCTCATTGCCGCCCGGAAGGATTACAAACATGAAGAGCGGATCAAGAATGACATTAAGGATGCTTCCGATACCGACACCGAGCCCCGCCTCTTTGGAATACCCGGCATTACGTAAGAGTTGTGGCATGCTCATCGAAAGAACTGTCGGAATACTGCCGAAAACCACTGTAGTAAAAAGATACTGTTTACAGTAATACAGTGTTGCTTCTCCGGAACCCAATAACCTCATTAACGGAGTCATAAATAGAAGAGTCAGAATCGAGAACCCGAAAGCAGAAATACCTGATGCGAGAATGCTATAGCTTACAACTTTTTCAGCATCAGCTTCTTTTTGTTCTCCTGCCAGACGGGCCATCAGACTTCCGCCTCCGACACCGAAGACATTTGCAAGGGAAACAGCGATAAGATAAACGGTGAGCGCGAGATTTGATGCTGCGATCATGGCAGGATTATCTGTTCTTCCGATGAACCACGTATCGGCTATGTTATAAACCAATACTATCATCTGACTTCCGACTGTAGGCAGAGCCATAATGGTCAATGCCCTGACCGGATTCATTGATTCAAACAGATATTTCTTTTGTTCTGTGACAGAGCTCATTCTCGAATCTTGCTTCTATGGTCAAATGGTTTTTCCCATATTACCCTTATATTTAAATCCCAGCATGGTTACATCGTCAAACTGTTCTTCTTCACCGACAAAGTAATTAATGTCACGTCTGGTATACTTCAATATATTCTGCTGTGAAAGGTCCTTATATTTGTTTAATACATCAACGAGACGTGTCGTGCCGTATTCTTCCTTGGATTCATTTATGGCTTCAGGTATTCCGTCAGTATAAACAAACAGGGAATCACCGGGAGCCAGGTCTAATTCATATTCTCTGAATTTTGCATCACGGATAACGGCAAGAGCAAAATTGTGTTTTTGCTTATATAATTCATAATTGCCGTTTGCACGTTTAATAACAGGATATTCATGTCCGGCATTTGAGCACACCATATGACCTGTTTCAAGATCAACAATACCGATCCAAACAGTTACAAACATATCTGCATCATTGCCGTCGCATAATCCGTTATTTGCCAGCCTGAATATCTCTGCAGGATTTTTACCTGATTCCGCATAACCTCTTATGATGGCTTTGCTCTTCATCATGAACAGGGAGGCGGGGATTCCTTTTCCTGATACGTCAGCGATTACGAGACAGATCTTATTGGCATCAACAAAGAAGAAGTCATAGAAGTCTCCGCCTACTTCTTTAGCCGGATCCATGGATGCGAAGATCTCAAGATCATTTCTGGGAAAATCAAAGTTGTGAGGCAGAGCCGATTCCTGGATGCTTTTTGCGAACTCGAGTTCCTGCTCTATCCGTTTTTCTGCCTCATCTATATAGGTTTTCAAAACATCTACTGTCTGATTAATGTCGTTAGACAGTGAAGTAAACTCAGAAGAAGAATAAACAGATACAACTTCGTTAAGGTTCCCGTTAGTGATCTTGCGGAGTGATTTATTGACTATTTCGAGATTGTTTACGACGATCTTCTGAACAAGTACAGAGATCAGTATGTAGATTACCGTGAATAGCAGTATGTCTGCGAGGACGGTCTCATATACCGTATGATTACGCTCGGTATATACTTCTTCATGAGTGAGATAGACTACCAGCATGGTACCGTCAGACATTTTTCTTACCATGTACATGCAGTCTTCTCCGAAAATTGCGGTAGAGAATCTTGTATAGTCTGCAATGCTCCATGCCTCATCGACAATGCCGGGACCAACCTGCTCACCGACGTGTTCTCCGAAGAGTATTTTCTCGGTCTTGTCAAACAGGAAAAAACTTCCGTTTTCTCCGACACTGAATGTCATTGGCCCGAAGTCTGTTTCTTTATTGGAAGCATTATTGTATGCGTTGCCTATGCTGTCAGTGGCATGCTGAAGGATGGCCTCGCTTTTCTGTTCGGCAACCTGTGTCTGGAGAAGATTCACAAGTATAAGGTTAGATGCAAGTACAACTGTGGTTATCAGGAACAGCCAGAACTGGAATTTCTGAGATACTTTTATATCACGTGAACGGCTTAAGCTTTTCGGATTTGTCCATTCCCCGGCATCGATCGTGATGATCAGTGAGATCAGTGCCAGGCCGATGCCTGTAAAGATGATCATCGGCGGCGCGCATGTCTTTACAACATAGTAAGCCATATTCATATCGCTTCTGTGAGTAATAAATACAACATACATATGGAATACTTCCATTGTCGAACCAATGAAAAAAGAGAATATCGGGGATGGTTTCTTCCCCTTAAAGATAACTACTCTTAACAGGGCAGCTACTATTCCTGATAAGCATGTGGAAATGGAACAGGCTATTCTTGTATAGGATCCTACTCCAAAGTATGTGCCGGCTATGAATCTTTCAATGCCGCCTATAAAGCCGGCTATAACACCTGCAACAGGATCAAGGAAAAGACCCGCTGCAAGCGGAGCCAGATCTCTTACGTTGATCATCATATCCTGATAATCAATACCGTAATGAGTAGCAAGAACAGCCATAGTACCAAATAAAACCGCCAGGATTATTCTATATCCCCAGCCAATCTTTTTGTTCTTCAGAAATTTCCAAAGAGCATAGGAAATGATAATATTACCGGATGTAACGGCAGACATTTTCAAAATCATTAACAACATAATCGATCACCCAAATTAATTATCCTGATATAAAGATTTTAACTCATTTCAAATATTAAAACATCTAAAATAACTGAGAATTAATACTCCTTTACGATAATGTAAATTCTTACTGCAAGTATTAAATAAGTTAACAGAATTGTTATATCAATTTAATGCGTAGCAGAAAGCAGGTGTTGTATACTCATTTCATAAATGAAATTGATTTTTGAATGTAACGGGAGTTAGAAAAAAGCAGGAGTGGTCATATGAAAGAGAAATCGTCTGATTCGAAACTATTATCAGGACTGTTTTTCAGACTTCTTCCTTATCAGATCCTGCTGATAGTAATCAGTGCACTGAACGGGATCATTGATAGTATTTATGCCAGCAATCTGCTGGGCAAAACTGCTATGAGCGCTATCGGCCTTTACGGACCGATCAATCACTTTCTGTATGCTGCCAGTATGATGTTCGTAAGCGGTTCCCAAATTCTTTACGGACAATACCTGGTAAGAGACCGTAAACGGATAGACAGTATTTTCAGTGTTAATATAATCATTTCACTTGGACTTTCCGTATTAACTTCACTCATTATGGTAGCAGGTGTGTTCACCGGTGGAACACGTATCCTGGTATCCTCCGATCCGGATCTTCAGATGCTTAATCAATATATCCTTGGTCAGGCTATCGGGATACCGGCATTGGTAGTCGGTCAGCAGTTATTCTCTTTTCTGTCACTGGAAAACCAGACGAAACGGACAATGGCTGCGAGCATAACGTGTTTTGTGACGAATGCTGTTTTTAACCATATATTGGTTGTTTGGGTACCGATGGGTATCTTTGGTATTGGTCTCAGTTCTTCGATTGCTTCGTGGATTTTCCTGGGTGTAATGGCGATTTATTACATTAAGGGTAAGAGTGAATGGAAATTCAGAATATCTGCTTGCCGGTGGCAGGATTCTTTAGATATAGCGAAACTAGGATATCCCGGCGCTATTTCACGTTTTGTCGAGATGTTCCGCTGCATTATCGTGAACTTTCTTATCCTTAAATATGTCGGAGCAGTCGGCATTTCTGCATTTGCAGCATCTAACTCTTTCCTGGCTGTCATTTGGGCAGTTCCCTTCGGAATGATGGCAGTAGCCAGAATGCTGTTCAGCATAAGTATAGGTGAGCAGGACCGCAGGTCGATCGTAGATGTAATGAAGATCATTCTTTCAAAGTGCATGCTGATCATGATTGGCATCGTAGCGCTTCTTATAATCTTTGCAGAGCCGCTGACACTGATGTTCTATCAGGACAGATCCGGTGAAGTTTATCAGATGACCGTAATGGGTTTCAGGATCCTTCCTCTCTGCATGCCATGGTCACTGATCAGTTTGCACTTCTCATGTTTTGCCCAAACATCTGAACGCAAAAAACTTGCTTTTATTCTGCCTGTTATAGATGGCGCGGTCGGTGTTATTGCCTGCAGTTTTATCCTCATTCCGATATTGAAACTTAATGGCCTTTATGTTTCTAATATCTGTAATGGTTTGATCTGTTTTGCAGTCGTTGTGATAGCATCATGTATAGAGAGAAAGAAGTTCCCGACAAATCTGGAGAGCCTGATGGCTATTCCCGGAAATATTGGTGTTAATGAAGACGAACGCATAGACATCACAGTCAGGAGTATGGATGAAGTAGTAAGTGTCTCCCAGCGCGTAATAGAATTCTGTGAGAAGAAAGGTTTTGACTCAAGACGTGCTTATTTTGCAGGTTTGTGTCTTGAAGAGATGTCAGGAAATGTCGTAGAACACGGTTTTATTACAGATAATAAACCGCATTCGGTAGATATTCGTGTCGTAAAGAAAGATGATAATCTGATCCTTCGTATCAGAGATAACTGCAAAGCTTTTGATCCGTCCGACAGGGCCAGGGTTATGGGTGTTGACGAGAACGGGAAAAATATCGGAATTTTATTGGTCTATAAGATTGCAGAGAAGGTTGATTATCAAAATCTGTTGGGCATGAATGTGCTTACGATCCGGATCTGATCAAGAAAAGAATGTCGTGATAACCAAGGGAATATAAGAAGGGGATAAGTGCTATGAAATTCAAATATTGCAGGATCCAAGGCAAAGAGTTGGCCACCAATACCAGGACCGGAAAAGGCATATTCAGCATGCTGAATCAGATGGTAACGGACGGCATCATGGATGAAGAGGATGTCGGACTGTTCAAAGAGATAGATTCCTGGTTCGCAGAAGAACTGCCATGGCCTCCCCAATGCAAGCGGCAGGAGAAGGTCATCTGCTATTTCAAGACGGAGAATTCCGAGATGATGATGAAGATGATAAATCCGCTCCTATGGCTCCTTGAGAGATACAACCACGCCTATTATGTTGTCTATACAAACTTCCCGGGTGAGATAGTTTACGAAGATGAATATCAGGTTGTTGTTAAGGTTGATGAAAATATAGTTATAGAAGATGTGCAGGCCAGTTGGTCACCTGAATAAGAGTATATGATACTGCACCGGATTATAAGCACAGAATTGCCAAGCGGCTTGAAGGAGAAAAAATGAGAACATCAATTATTAACAATGATCTTACGATTTATCTGGAAGGGCGTATTGATTCCAACAATGCCAAAGATATTGAGACTGAACTGATGACGTTATCGGATGTCAATGCCAATTACAATATCATTATTGATGCCGGGGATCTTGAGTATATATCTTCTGCCGGACTCCGCGTTCTGATGAAGCTTCGGAAGCAGTCAAATGAATCTCGCAAAGTTATTAATGTATCGCCGGAAGTTTACGATATATTTGATGTTACAGGTTTCACTCAGTTATTTGATGTAAGCAAGAAACTGCGTCATATAAATGTTGATAATTGCGAGAAACTTGGTGAGGGCGGCAACGGAACCGTTTATCGTTTAGATGAAGATAAGATAGTCAAGGTTTACAAACCATGGATGAAGTTAGCAGACATTGACAGGGAACGCAGTTTTGCCAAGACAGCATTTGTTAACGGCATTCCGTCAGTTATTGCTTATGATACGGTTAAAGTTGGCGATTGCTTGGGTGTTGTCTTCGAATTGCTCCGTTCTGATACGCTCGGACATGCCATGAGAGATAATCCTGATAAGTTAGGAGAGTATGTTGACCGGTATGTTACTCTGGCGAAGACATTGCATTCCACGCATGTTCCTAAAGGCAGTTTTACCCGTATTCAGGATGTTATGCACGCCAAGGCTGATAATCTCGGGCAGTGGTGTTCGGATGAAGAGATTGCCATACTCCGTAGCATAATCGATTCAGTTCCCGATGCTGATACAGTTACTCATAATGATCTGCATCCCGGGAATATCATGATACAGGAAGGAGAACTCGTTCTTATAGATATGCCGGAGGTTACAATGGGACCTGCAATATGCGATCTTGTTTCTGTATACCGGGATATGATATCAGCCCCAAAAAGCTCTGCATCTGTTATTGAACGAAGTGTTGGGATGCCGGCGGATATGATCATTAAAGCAGGAAATATGTTCTTCAGTAAGTATACGGGCATAACGGATAGTGAGGGTTTGGAAGAATACTATAAGAAATTGGGACTGTTGTATGCATTTAATGTTTCTCTGATGCCGGGTGCCGGAGGAGAGAACGGAATGCGTTATGCGGATGCTATTATGAACAATCTGCTCCGTCCTATTGTTATTCCTAACGAACTGATAATTAAAGCTTTGTTTAAGTCAATGTAAGGATAATAAAATATGATCTCATTCATTGTTGCTCTTGTGGTCTTGATAATCGGATTCATTGTTTATGGACGTCTGACTGATAAAGTCTTTTCGCCCGATGACAGAACAACGCCGGCTGTTTCAATTAATGATGGTGTTGACTGTATCCCGATGAAGACCTGGAAAGCGGTGCTTATCCAGCTTCTGAACATTGCAGGAACCGGACCGATCTTCGGCGCCCTGATGGGAGCATGCTTCGGTCCTGTCGTATTTCTGTGGATAGTGTTTGGATCGATACTTGGCGGAGCCGTCCACGATTACATGACCGGAATGATATCAGAGAGAAATGGAGGCGCATCAATAGCAGAACTCTCCGGAAAGTATCTCGGGAAGCCCGTTCTTTATATCATGCGTGTATTCTCAGTGTTGCTGCTTCTTCTAACAGGAACTGTTTTTGTTACAAGCCCCGCTGCATTGATCGCGAAGCTGACACCGTCATTCCTGCCGCAGGCATTCTGGATAATAGTGATCCTGATCTATTATGTCCTGGCAACTCTTCTTCCTATAGACAAGGTAATTGGTAAACTCTATCCGGTATTCGGCGTCATCCTGATAATCATGGCCATAAGCATCGCAGGAGCAATGATGGTTTTACCGCAATATCAGATCCCGGAGATAACACTAACGGATCTTCATCCCGATAATCTTCCGATTTGGCCCTTTATGTTTATTACCGTTGCCTGCGGAGCGATCTCCGGATTCCATGCTACCCAGTCTCCGATGATGGCTAAGTGTATAACTTCAGAGAAAGAAGGTCACAAGGTTTTCTATGGTGCTATGATCATTGAATCTGTTATCGCTCTCGTCTGGGCTGCTGCAGGTGTGGCTTTCTATGGCGGAACACAGATGTTGAATGAAGCGCTTTCGGCATCAGGTCAGTCGGGTGCCGTTTATGAGATAAGCAAGACGATGCTCGGCGATGTCGGCGGTATTCTGGCTATAATAGGCGTTGTTGTCTGTCCTATAACTTCAGGAGATACAGCATTCAGAAGCGCTAGACTGATCCTTGCCGAATGGACAAAACTTGATCAGAAAAAGATAAAGAACCGTCTTATAATCACTCTCCCGTTACTCGCGGCAGGAGCGGTCTTAACGCAGCTGGATTTTAATGTGTTGTGGAGATACTTCTCGTGGAGCAATCAGACGCTTGCCATGATCGCATTGTGGGTAGCAACAGCTTATCTGCTTAAGGAGTGTAAATACCGCTTTGGTTCACTTATTACAGCTCTGCCAGCGACATTTATGTCGGCAGTATCGTTGACATACATTCTGATGGCTGATGAAGGATTCAGGCTGCTTCCTGTTATTGCATATCCGGCAGGAATAGTATTTGCCTTAGTTTTGTTTGTGGTTTATGTGATCGCGTTTATGAGATTCAAAAGAAAAAGACAAGTTGATCAATAAGATTTAGTGATATTCTCTCTTTTCATGATTTTTTAACAGATAGTTTGTTGTTTGTCTGAAAATTGTCTGATAATCTACAAATATCTGAAGTTTAGGCATTGGATCAGCAATGATCAGTTAGGTTTCTTTGTTTGATGAGGTGTCATATGAAAAACAGAATAAAATCTTCAAATTCTCCAACAAACAACAGTTTAACCCTTGATGCGAAAGGGAAGAAGGCGGCAGTACTATCAGTATTTGTTTTAGTGTTGCTCTCCGTGATCATGCTTTTCTCAAGCCGGGTCTTAGCAGATGGTCAGAAGAAGAGCGAACCGATTACAACGCATGAGCCACAGACCTATGTCTTTGATTACAACCAGCCTATCGGCAGCAGGCTTACAACAGAAGACGGGAGAAATATTGTCGGTTCCGGAAGGAGAAGCGAGTGGGACTGGCTTCCTATACTTTTACCCGGAGATAAGGTAAAGATCATTCCCGAGTTGCCCTCGGTTGACTACGCACTTGAACACGGCAAAACATCGGTAGGTGTAGTTGGCCTTGTCTTTATGGATATGACATCTGCGACTAAGGAACCATCTTTTAAAGTTACAAAAGAGGTTGCCTATGGTACAGCAGGGAATGAAAATCATGGCAACACTTTTATTCAGGAGTTTGAGATCATCGGTACGGAACCGGTAATGGTTGTTGTCAACGGCGGAACCAGCGGATATACCAGAGAAAAAAAGACAGTCTGGGTTAATGAAACAGAGGTCGAGGTCACTCTGGCCTATGGTGCGGGCTGGCTCGGATTTGTGCGTTTCCCGGAATATATAAATCTCAATTATCAGTTCTGGGATGTAAACGTTGAAGATGAAACATGGATGGAGGATTTTGAGGCCGTTTATTATGGTGAAACGGAGAACCCTGATGCCATTTGGGCAGTGGATGCCATCTATAATCTTGATGAACTGGGAAATGGGACAGATAAAGCTACGTTCAAGATAAACAGACCTTATGCCGAAGGATACGAAATAGTCTTTAATGATATATACAGATCCAGCAAGGCATACAATTGGCCGATATATGGTGAATTTGACGAGTCAGATACAAAGACTATAATACCGAGATGGGGAGCCACCAGCAGGACCATTGGGCAAGGAGAAGAGTTTACGCTGGTTGGAAGCTATACTGAAGACTGGATTAACGTAAGATATGATTGTTACTTTGGCCGTACGCTGACATTGGATGCCTGCGGCGGTACCATTAACGGTTTTGAATCCCGTATCTATGAAATGAGCCAATACAGTCCTCTTTATAGATCACTTGAAGATGACGAAGCTGCCGGCAAATATATACCTGTACGTGAAGGCTACAAATTCGACGGATGGTATACGGATAAGAATTATACGGAAAAAGTCGAGTCCTTAAAGATCGTTCTGGACAAGTACAGTGATACATCAGAGAAGTTGGAAGAACGTATCTGCCGTCTTTATGCAAAATGGGTCGTTGACCTGAGAGGCTGGCAGGAGATAGACGGAGACTGGTACTATTTTGATGATAACGGCGAGAAGGTCACCGGCTGGAAGAGGATCGGCAACTGGTATTACTTTGATGATGACGGTGTCATGCAGACAGGTTGGATCAAGGACGGCGGTTATTGGTACTACTTAAGATCTTCAGGAGCAATGCATACAGGCTGGTTACTGTCAGGAAGCACATGGTATTATCTGAATCCTTCAGGACAGATGGCTACCGGCTGGGCGAAGGTCGGCGGAATATGGTATTACTTCTCCGGTTCCGGAGCAATGCAGACCGGATGGATAAAGAGCGGAGGTATATGGTATTATCTCCAGCCTTCAGGAGCTATGAAGACCGGCTGGCTGTTATCGGGCGGCAAGTGGTATTACCTTGAAGAATCCGGAGCCATGGTAACCGGTTGGAAGACTGTAGGAGGTTACACGTACTATTTCGATGAGAACGGAGCAATGGTTACCGGCATAGTTACTATAGACGGTAAAAGATACAGATTCGATAATGACGGTCATTGTCTGAATCCATGATCTGATTTAGCATTCCGGCACAAGGCGAAAAAATTGTGATACTATAGCCCGGGTCAGCCTAGCTGGTCCGGGCTGATAATTTGTCCTGTAATTACTATTGCTTTGCCTGATGTGTTATTATCTTCTACTGATTGACAGCATATAGCGGGAAGTTCAGGCGGAATACAGGTCAGATGCAGTTGGGAAACGCAGGAAAAGACACTTTTTGTCAAAGAAAATATAAGTCCATGCTTCTTACAGGAACGTTCACGATGGCAGTGAACTATCTGATGCAGCTTTGTGACAGCATAATTGCAGGACTTATCATCAGTCCTAATGCGGTAGCTGCGATCAATCTTATCACGCCGCTCACGGGAATAGTCTTCTTTTTGGCAAGCTGTATAACCGAAGGAGTCTCAACACTTTATTCGAGGGCGATAGGAGCGGCCGACAGAAAACGTGCGGATGAGTTATTCGGGTTTAGTCTGATTTTTACGATTTTTCTGATCATAGTTGTCCCGATAACGCTTTTGCTGTTAAAAGGACCTTACTTTTCTGCGAGCGGAATGTCTGATATGATCCTTGATTATGCCGGTGAATATTACAGGCTTCTGCCTGTTTGTTCAATAGTTATTATCCTCAGCACCTTTTTAGAAGCGATGGTATTCGCAGACGGGGATGAGCAGCTGCAGACTATGTGCTATGTTGCCCAGATCGGAGGGAATATCGCGCTGTCGGTCTTTTTTGCAATGCATATGGGGATCTTCGGTATCATGTTAGGTACTGTCGTAGGATATGCACTTGCTATTGTTGTGCTCCTTATCCATTTCTTTAAGAAATCGAATACGCTTCACTTTGTTCCTCATTTTTCCTGGAAGGATCTGCGAAATTGTTTCCGCTACAGTGTCGTCGATGTTCTTATTTATCCTCTGTGGGGAACAGTTAACTTCATCTTGATTACTTTTATCAGCAGGAATTATGATGAGAAATATCTTATAGTGCTTGCCGTGGCAATATCAATGATAAATCTGTCGGCTGTGTTCGACGGAATAGGAATGGCAGTCCAGCCGTTGATATCAGTTTATTATGGAGAGAAAAACCATTTCCTGATACGCCGTCTGATGAAAAGCGCTGAGAAGACTGCCTTTATCGAAGGAATCTTGTCAACGGTTCTTCTATTTCTCGCGGCTCCGCTTTTTGCCCGGCTCTTTGGAGTGGAAGATGAATCTTTGCTGGTCCCCGCAGTCGCTGCTATCCGTATCATTTGTCTGACGCTGACTGCGATGTCTCTTTTTGCTTTGGAAACTTCTTATTATCTTTATACTGACCGCATCGGGTTTGCGGTGCTGACGGTCTGTGTAACAGACGGACCCATGTATGCGGTCCTGCCGATAGTTTTCGCGCTTATATTCGGCGTTAACGGGTTATGGATCGGGTTTGCGCTTGCGCCTGTTTTGGGATTGATCTTGCCTTTATTCATTCTGAAATGCCGTAAAGGAAAAGAAGGTTTCCCTCTGTACCTTGATTGGGCAGACACCCGCATAACCGTCTTTGATTTCGTTTTGGGAAAAGACAGGTTATCGGATATTTCCGTCAAGGTTCAGGCAGAACTCACAGAACAGGGATACGATAAAAGCTCTGCAATGAAGGCAGCGTTGTTTACGGAAGAAATCGGAGCGACTATATTGGAACAAAACGGTGATAAGAAGATATGGATCGAATATTCACTCTTATATGATAAAGAAAGCGTTCGTCTTATCATCCGGGATACGGGAAAGATATTCGATGTCACCGACCCTGACCTTCAGGTTAAAGGACTAAGTAGTTTTGTCATCAGCGGCCTTCTGAATGCCCAGAAAGAAAAGGATTACATCCCGACGACAGGTTATAACCGGAATATAATCCGTTTTTATAAGAATCAAACCGCAAAATGAACCGCACAGCGTGTCAATCCGCGGTGCAAAGTGATGCTTTCGGGGTGATTGAACCGCAAGATGAACCGCACTGCGTGTCAATCCGCGGTTCATAAGTAAAAAGGTGGGTGCATTTGAGAGCCAGGAGCGTGATATGATAATGGTGTTTGAAAACCCGTTTCATGAACCGGAGACATAATTTATGAGAGCATCAATAAACAGAGTTATAAGCGCTATTCTTATCGCAGCTTTGGCGATATATATGTGTTCATGCAGTTCTGTGTCGATGGCGACGGAATCACAAACGGAATCTGTAAAAAAAGAATTTGTAGACCGGGCTTATGATACTGACTCTATTGCTGTCTTCCGGACGGATAATGAATCCGGATTAACTTATGTCAGCAATGTTTTGATCATATTCTTCGACAAAACGGCAGGTGAAGAAGATAAACAGAAGGTTGTCGAAAAGGTCGGAGGCAGTGTAGTAGGTCAATTCGATTCTGTAAACCAGATACAGGTAAAGATCGGGAACAAAGACTATAAAGAGCTGAAAGGATTATGCAGTGAAGTTTGCAAGATGAATCATGTCATATTTGCAGATATCGACAGAAAATACGAATGCAATACTGAACCGTACTATCCTTCTGATGGTTATAGTGATGAATGGAATGATAATCCCTTTGGTGATAACTGGAGTCTGGAAGTAGTTGGAGCACCTTATGCATGGTCGCATAAGGATATTTTGCAACCAATATCTGTAGGTGTTATTGATACCGGTTTTAATTCAAAACATCCTGATCTTACAGACAGCCTGACAGTCTCATCTTTCGGTGAATCACCGGATATTAACCCCGGCCACGGTACGTGCGTAGCCGGAATAATAGGAGCAGGTCTTGATAATGGAACAGGTATTTCAGGTATAGCTCCCAATGCAAAAGTTACGGGTTATTCTTTGGGCAAAACAATAACTGCAAACAATATTGTCTATTTGATCATTATGGCTGTAAAAGACGGAAACAAGGTTATCAATCTGTCCATTGGAGGCAGCGGCTCTCTTCCTGATCACAACAGCACTAATGATTATGATGATATAGGCAGAGACGCATCGATAGTAATCTCGAATCTTCTTGATAGCGGATATGATTTTATTGTAGTCCAGGCTGCGGGTAACGGGGCTGCTGACGCAATCGGTGTGGATGCCGTATATAACGGAATGTTCTGCAGCATTACAAAAGATAACTGCTACACAGGCACACACAGTTATGAAGAGATAACCGGTCACATTATTGTAGTTGCTGCTGCCGTTATGACAGACAGCGGTATATTTCTGGATACTTATTCATGTTATGGAAGCACGGTATCCCTGGCTGCTCCGGGTTCCGGTATATATATAATCACGGCTGAAGGGGATTGCTGTTATTCCAACGGAACGTCTTTGTCGGCGCCTTATGTTGCCGGATCTGCGGCTGTTGTCTGGGGTTTTGATCCCGGGCTTAAAGCTTCTGAAGTCAAGAATATCCTTATTGATTCATGTCCGATACGGGTAACTTCGCTTCCTGATGCTCCGCTGACACAGGACTATTACAATTTCCTGGATCTGAAGTCGGCAGCGGAAATGGTTTTGCATCTTGATTCCGCGGATGACTTAGTTGACTGACATAGCTGAAAGCATATGAACCTGATCGAGATTAAAGATTTTAATGCGCCGGAAATGGATATCTTCGCCAGAGCTACCGAGAGGCAGCTTCGTGAGGAAGGCCTGTTTCTTGCCGAGAGCGCAAATGTGATATTGCGTGCTTTAGAGGCCGGTTATGAACCGGTCTCTATGCTTGTGGAGAACGGTCGGCTGGAAGCTGAGGCGGGTCCTGTTATTGAGGCAATAGATAAGATATTCGGGAAAGAAACAGCTGTTACGATTCCGATATACATCGCCGAGCGTGAGCTGGTAATAAATATGACAGGTCATAAACTTGTGCGCGGTCTTTGGATGGCGCTCAGAAGAAAGCTCAGGAATACCGTGGAGGATTTCTTTAAGGATAAAAGGCGTATAGCTGTCCTGGTGGATGTTGTAAATCCCATGAACGTCGGAGCTATATTCAGGTCGGCGGCGGCTCTTGGTATGGACGGTGTCCTGCTTACGCATTCATCTGTGGATCCGCTTACCAGACGTACTGCAAGAGTAAGTATGGGAACGGTTTTTCAGATCCCGTGGGCACAGGCATCTTTGGAGGAATCGGATTATCCTTCTTTGATGAAGTTTCTTGCCCGAAACGGATTTAAGACTGTGGCAATGGCTTTGACTGATGATTCCGTTAGCGTTGATAATGATGACATCCGTGCCAATGAGAAGATCGCGGTATTGCTTGGGACAGAAGGGACCGGATTGCCGAAGATAGTCATTGATGCCTGCGATTACCGTGTAAAGATCCAGATGTTCCATGGGGTTGATTCATTGAATGTCGCAGCTGCCAGCGCGATAAGTTTCTGGGAACTGATGAAATAAGGATCAGATCTTTTCTCCGCCCAAAGCGATACCTTCGACTATGTGCTTTGACAGGAAGGCATAAACCAGGATCGGCGGAAGGAAAGATAATAGCAATGAACCGTTTCCGCCGACGAGCGGCAGTGTCTTTTTTGCCCCGTCTATGAGGATGATGCGCGGAACGAATTCATTGTGCCAGCTTGCCACGAAACAGAAGATAGCCTGAGTGGCAATAGCCGGCTTGAGGAGAGGAAGGATGATCTGGTTGAAGATACGGAACTCTCCTGCACCGTCAAGTCTGGCTGACTCGACCATCGCCCTTGAGAATGTGGCTTTAAGATACAGACGCATGAATAAGACCGTCAGAGGTGATGCTATAGCCGGTATTATCAGCATGGAAAGCATATTGATCAGATGGAATTTGTATACCAGCTGGTAGAATCCTACAGTAGCGACGGTGGAGGGGAGCATGACAACGATGAGGATCATCTTATCGAACACTTCCCTTAACTTCCATTCATAAGCAGTAATAGCGTAAGCGGTAAGTGATGATACGTACATGCAGAGAACGGTGCTTATTACACTGACGATAACGGAATTCCTGAAGCCGGTAAATGAGCCGGAGTTAAAAAACAGAACGAAGCTCTTCCAGTATTTGAGTATGCTTTCGAAAGATTTGGACGTAGCATCAAACCCATACGAGTCCGGTTCCCTGAACTGACCGATGAGCATGAGGATAAAAGGATATGTGGTAATGAGAGCCAGGCCGATCGAAATGATATAAGCGACCGCTTTTAGGAAAGTATCCTTCTTCTTTATAGAAGTTCCTGAATTTTTAATGTCGCCCGTACCGATACACCTCGCATTCCTTTCAACAAAGCAAAAGGGCTTTGTTTATCCCTTTAATGAGGATACATAAAATATCCCCGGAAGTCTACGACGAATATCCAAAAAACTTTGATATAATAAATCAGTAATCGGGCAGATATTCATACAGGCCCGAAAAGACGGGGCATTATGGGGAAGAAGATTCAACTTGAGAAGCGTTATTCAAAGTGGGGGTATATCTTCATTATCCCTTTTCTGCTTATATTTCTGGTTTTTCATTTCTGGCCGCTGGCTAGTACGATCTACTACGCGTTCTGTTATCTTAAACATGCAGGTAATACCCATCCTCAGTTTTTGCCTTTGATAGGCCAGCCCTGGTATAAGAATTTTGCAGAGATTTTCAGTTCGCAGTCATTCCGCGATGCATTCCGGAATACCTTCCTGTTCTGGATAGGCGAGACAGTTCCGCAGTGGATCCTGGCGTTCTGGCTGGCTGTTATGCTGACTGACAGAAGGATCAAGATGAAGGGAAGGATAATCTTTAAGACGGCCTTCTTTTTCCCGAAGCTCGTCCCCGGGACCATATGGGAAATGATCGGATTGATCCAGATTGGTGCGGGAATGTTCCTGATGGCTTCCATGATGAACGGATTCGGGATAATGCCTGAAGACATGGAGATCTTTTCCTCGGTTCAGTTCTTGATAATTGCGGTAACGGTTTTCTTCCAGTTTGGTATTACCGTTATTTATGCTATTGCCGGAATCACCGGTATTCCGGTCGAGATCTTTGAAGCGGCTGAGATAGACGGAGCGAACAGGATCCAGACATTCTTCCGTGTCACGATACCCTGTATGCGCCCTATGATGTTCTTCATTACTGTCGTTACGATCGTAGACGGTCTTGGTATGATCGATATTCCGGGCGTATTCGGTCTCTTTGATACATTCAGAAGGAATCTTACGCTGATGCAGTATCTTGAGAACCAGGCTTTCCTTGGTTCTTACGCCTATGACAGGGCATCTGCGGCAAGTGTTATACTGCTGATCATATATGGCATTATCGCCTGGCTCGTATACTTCTTCCTGCTCAGGGACAAGGACGAAGCCAGACTTAAGAGACAGATCAGGAAGGAACGCAGAGAAGAGAAGCATTCCGCAAGCGGGCTTTGATCGTTGAATATACAGGGGTGAGGAATCTATGTTTGAGATCTTAGAAGGCATTTCAATTTGGAGAGTACTGGACCGTTTAGTGTGTCTGTTCTTCGTCTATGTCCTGATCAAGGGCGGATCGAATAAGTTTTTCAGGAAAAATGAATTCAATGATGATTTCACCAGTCTTGAAGTAATGAAGTCTGTCCGCGGGCTTGCTGCCATTGGCGTTATCTTCCACCATATTTCCCAGGAGTGGACATTCCAGGAATCAGGCGTACTGAGTCCGTTCGTAAATGCAGGAGCTTATTTTGTGGCGATATTCTTTTTCTGTTCAGGTTACGGACTTATCAAGAGCTTTGACAATAAGAAAGACTATCTTAAGGGTTTTATAAAGAAAAGGATCGTTAAGGCTATTGTTGTTCCTTTCTATGTTGACGTTTTGCTTTACGGTCTTTTCATCTTCCTTGTAAAGATTCCGCTTGATAAGGTTCAGTGGGTCACAAACCTCTTAGGCGTTACCATGATGAACACATACGCATGGTTCCCGATTGTATTGGCGCTGCTGTATCTTGTATTTTTCATCTGCTTTAGGCTTTTCAGCAACCGCAAAGTATGTTTCGCAGTCATTCTGTTATTTATTCTCGCGATAGGCGTCGGAGCGTGCATATGGGGCCACTTTGCATGGTGGACAGGTGAACCTCAGTGGTGGATGACAGAAGAAGGTTATATGAACATGAAATGGTGGATGGATGAGAAGATCTTCTGGTTCCAGGGAGAATGGTGGGTAAATTCCGCACCGGCATTCCTGACAGGCCTCATTTTTGCAACCTACGAGAAAAAGATCATTCCATTCTTCAAAAAGAATTACGCGATGAAA
The DNA here is from genome assembly GCA_045532275.1 of Saccharofermentans sp. Classification (GTDB taxonomy): domain Bacteria; phylum Bacillota; class Clostridia; order Saccharofermentanales; family Saccharofermentanaceae; genus Saccharofermentans. The sequence continues at coordinate 36,347 of JAZSFQ010000036.1, forward strand.
TTCTTTATCCTGCTCCTTGTTACCGTTTTCTTATACGGACTTTCACAATTTGGTCAGTCGCGTTTCGGATATTGGACGGAATGGGAAGGCTACGGACCTGCGATCAGAGAGAAGATCGCGACATATTTCTGCCAGATCCCGCTGATGTTTGTCGTGCCTTTTACGGTATTCATCTTCATGATGAAATACCATGTGGTAAACCCAGTGACAAAGTTTTTTGGAAAGTATTCACTTCATACATATCTCATGAATCTCGCTGCACTTACCGCTCTGAGATTCCTGTCGTATAATTTCGATGATTCGCCTTTCTATCTTGGAGGAACATATAACAATCTTCTGGCATATGCGATCGGTGTCTTTGTCCTGAGCGTTCTGCTGGGCGTTGCAGAACAGAATATCACGGAAGCGGTTCAGAGGTTCCTGTTCCAGAAGAAGCAAAAAGTCGTTTATTCGACTGCACCGAGATTCATGGATGACGAAGATCTGAAGAAGATAAGGAAAGAAGAGCAGCTTAAAGAGATCCAAAAGGAATAAGAGCTATGATCGAAGCTAAATCCCTAACCATGATCTACGGAAACGGTCACAAGGCAACTGACGGCATCTCATTCAATATCAAAGCTGGGGAGATCGTCGGGTTCGCAGGGCCGAATGGCGCGGGAAAGACCACTGTCATAAAGATGCTCACGGGCATTTTAAAGCCCTCTTCAGGAACAGCAGTGATTAACGGGTTTGACATTAATACGGATCCTATAAATGCCAAGCGTTCTTTTGCTTATGTAGCCGATAATCCTGATATATTGATCCAGCTGACTGGCCTTGAGTATCTGAATTTTATCGCGGATATGTACGATGTCCCTGAGGCTAAAAGGAAAGATAGGATCGTTTCCCTGACTGAACGGTTCGGGATGAGCAATGTCCTTAATACGCAGATGAGGGAATACTCACACGGAATGAGGCAGAAACTCATGGTAATCTCGGCGCTTATCCACGATCCGCCTGCTTGGATACTGGATGAACCGATGACAGGACTGGATCCTTCCGCAGCATTTGAGTTAAAGCAGATGATGAGGGAGCATGCCAAGGCCGGGAATGCCGTTCTGTTCTCGACTCATGTCTTAGAAGTTGCGGAACAGCTCTGTGACAGGATCCTGATAATCAACAAAGGTAAGATAATCAGGGAAGGAACACTTGACTATCTTACTCTTGATAATCCCGGAATGACTCTTGAAGAGATCTTTGTTAAGCTGACAGGCAGACAGGAAAATGAATAAGACAAGGGCTTTGTACCGGGCATTCGGTTCTAATCTCGAGATGCCGAAACCGAACGGTGAAAAGAAGAAAAGGATATATACCGGTTTCGGTATCGTTGCGTTCATCGGGATAATGGTGCCGGTCTCTGTCATTGTCGGATACATCACTTACATACTTACGGATCTGCTTTTTGTATTTGACGGCAATTCATACGGTCTCTTGTCGGAATTGGATCTTATTTCAGCTTTTGCCATGATCTTCGGAATGCCCTTGATGTTCAGCGTTCTGTTCTTCTCATCGGATCTCCAGTTCCTGGCAGCTTTGCCCGTATCATCAGCATCGCTTTATTCGGCGAGATTCTGGCATACTTTCAAAGCCGAGAATGTCATGACATCAAATATTCTGTTCGCGATCTATATCGGATACTTTATTTCCGTTGCGAAGAATACAAGTATTGCTAATGCCCTTAACCCCATAGCACTCCTGTCATCGGTAGTCGGATTTTTCGGCTCGCTCCTCGTGCCTCTTATTTATTGTTCGATAATCGCTTTATTACTGATGCTGATATTAAAGAGATTTAACCGGACAGACATATACTTTTATTCGTCGCTGGTCCTTTTTATCGCATTTACGCTTATGTTCCTGCTGTCTTTCAGAAGCTATGGCAGGATCAATGTATCGTATTACCTTGATTCGCTGGTTTTAAGCAATAACACATTTATATCGATCTGCAATTTGCTTTTCCCGACTAATTATCTGACTACACTGTCTCTGAGAAACCATTCGGTCATCCCGCTTATCGGATCGGTGGCAATAATCGCCGCTTTATATCTGATATCCGTTCTTACAGCTCATCTGACATATCGGAAGGGACTTTTCTCCGCTTTTATTGCCGGTAATAAGAGAACGGCAGGCAAAGCATCTGCAGTATATAAAAGACAAAGTGTCTTTTGGTCGTTGGTGATAAAAGAAATCAGAGTTCTTACCAGAACAATGACATACAGGATGAACTGCATCTATGCCAATCTTTTATGGCCGGCTGCTTCGCTGATCCTGATACTCGAAGCTCCGAAGTTAGAATTCGTTAAGGTGTTCGCTTATAAACTTCAGACGGACGATCCTTCGAGCCGCGTCATTCTGTTTGCGGTTTTCACGGCAACGGCATTTATCGCTTCGGGTCTTAACTCCATTGCATCAACTTCCTTTACCCGCGAAGGTGTCCATATTGATATGCTCAAATACCTTCCTGCTGATCTTGATAAACAGATCATGGCCAAACTGTTCATATCGGTACTGTTCACCTATGTTCCCGTAGCAGCAGCCATAACGCCGGTAACGGTCTATCTGAAGGATACCGTGTTTCTTCCGCTTTATCTGCTGATAACTTTTGCGGGAATCCTGACAGCATCTGTTATCGGGATCTTAATGGATTCGATATCTCCATATACGATATGGTCAGATGAGCTTTCTGCTCTCAGGGGAAACCTGAACTGTTTCTTTAATCTCGCTGCAGAGATGGTTGCGGCACTGGTTATCGGAGGCATATCTTTCGGCCTGTATAAGATATCCGGGAGTTCACTGATAACAATTACTGTGGTAACGATAATACTTACTATTTCAGGGGTAATCGGTTGCCTTTTGGGAATGCCGCAAATAAAGAAGAATATTGAATTATTAGAATTTTGAGTAAGTAGAAAAACAGATATTGTGATTGCCGGATTAGGGACTATAATTAATAATTATGAACTAAGAGGCGGACGGGCAATATGAACAGAACTTCCAGATCTGGCAGGGCACCCAAAGGCGATGTTAACCCTGGCTTAGTCATTTTATACATTTTTATCACAGTTGTTATTGGCATCATTTGCTTCATTGTTACTGAATTGTTTTACAATGCTGCGACCGGCAATATGTGGCGTCCGCTCTCGATCGGATTGTATTTCCTGATATTCGGTATTCTTTACTATATCGCTTATTTCCTTATAAACAGTTTCTCAGGAACTTTGAATTCCGGCGGAAGGCGGGGAGGATCAAGTGCTTCAGCCAAGACGGCCAATAGAACGAGTTCACGAAGAAAAACGCAGACCAATCGTGTGACCAGGAGTACCGGTACGAGAAGAGGCGGAAGAGGAGGTTCCTCTTCAAGTGAAATACTGACTCCAATATTAATAGTTGCCGGAGTTGCTGTCGGTTTCTTTGCAGTTTCAATGTTATTTGAGTTCCTTTATGAATTGGGTAAGCAGAAGAGCGTTGAACCCTCATCTTATATATTTGTAATAGACGATTCAGGTTCAATGGCCAGTACGGATCCCCAGGACAAGAGAGTTAAAGCTATAAGTGACATTATGGCTGATGCCGATCCTGATATGGAGTATGCCGTTTACAGTTTTACTTCCGTTCTTACTATGCTGAAAGATATGTCACCCTGGAGTCCGAGCGATTCATATGCATTCTCTTCCTGGGGAAATACTGACATAATCGGCGCTTTATCAGGTGTTCTGGATGATCTGGAGAGCGGAAGGATCGACGGAGGCGATCACCCGAGAATACTTCTTTTGAGTGACGGACAATCGAGTTCGTTCGGTAAAAGCAGTATTGTCGAAAGATGCAGGAAAAACGGTGCTTCCATAAGCACAGTCTCATTCCCGGATTCTAACAGCCTTCTCAGATATTTAGCCGAAAAAACAGGCGGAATCTATATTGACAGTAATGATACCATCAAATTGGGCAAGATAATGGAAGAGGCGGTAACGTTCTCTTCGTCAAGAGATCTTCTGTCTTACAGATTTATGTCTCAGAGTAACGGATTATATGCATTTCTCAGGATCTTGTTCCTTGTAATTCTCGGAATTATCTGGTCAGGATTTAAATATGTGATTTCAAGCAGTACTGAAAGTGATATTCCTTCATTAGTTGTTTTTATAGTTTCTGCGGTCCTTTGTGTTATTGCTGCGGTGTTTATGGAGGTAAGCAGTCAGGCTTATTCTTCGATTACCCCGAGATTCCTGTTCGTTCTGCTTTGGGCCATATCTTTCGGCCAGCTGATGATCCAGACGGCGCGCAAGAGGAGAAGTCACGGCGGCAGAAGCTTATCCTAAGCATTTTTAACAAGTATTTTACATTTCCAAGGTTATAAATTATAATAATTGTCAATAAAATATAATTTATCAGTGTAAAATTTCTATCATTGGAGCGGATGTTATGAAGAGTTGGCTTAAAAGATTGTTCTCGTTAGTGTGTGCAATCGCTGTTGTGTTATCCGGGTTTGTCGTCAACGCAGGAAGTTCGGAAGAAAACGGTATAAACAGATTCAATGTAGTACTGGTTCTTGATGCAAGTGGTTCTCTGAGGGATACCGATCCTGATAAATACCGTGAAGCTGCACTTGAACAGTTTATTTTTCTCCTGGCCGATACGGGAAATTATCTTGGATGCGTAGTATTTGATACAGATAATAGATTCGAGCGTGACATTACTGTTGTTAATAGTCAGGAGGAAAAAGCTTCTATCATAGAGGATTTGAAGAATAACGACTATCCTAACGGCGGAACTAACATTGGAGGTGCTTTAAAAAGTGCAGTCGAAATGATTACGGATGGCGACGGAGTTGATCCTAATCTTCCGTCTGTAATAGTATTTGTAAGTGATGGCGAAACCGATATGCCGAAAAACAGAATGGAAGAATCACTTGATGATAAAGCGTCTGCTATCGAACTCGCCCGTAATAATGGAATAATGATTTATTCTGTATGCCTTAAAGCTAACGAAGATGCTGATACCTCTGAGATGCATCAGATTTCGGATGCTACCAATGGTAAATGTATTGAAGTAGATAGTGCTGAGAAGCTTCAGGAAGTCCTTTCTGTTTTTTATTCATTAATTTATAAAACTACTCCGATACCTTTTGATAATGGGTTGGAATTCGACAGTACGGGCATCATTCTTCAACCTTTTGATATTCCGGGATTAGGAGTTGAAGAGGCTAACTTTATAGTATATGGCCATGTGAATAAGGAAGATTTTGGAACTGATGCTATTAAAATACTGGATCCTTCCGGCGCAGCTTATCCTATTCCTGAATCTGACATATCAATTTCAGATAATTATGCCATGATAAAGTGGAAGAATCCCGTGCCTGACAGATGCATGGTTGAAGTACACGGAAAACCCGGAGCTAAAATTACGGGTAATATGGTTTATAACGTTAATCTGTTTATGTCCGGGAACTCTGATCTGCAGCAGATGACAGGTTCTGATAAGATTCCCGTAAATTTCTCCCTGCAGCTCGGAACTGGTAATAAGTTGGCTACTAAACCTATAGAATATAGCGGATTTAGTGCCGATCTGATCATTTCGGATGCTTATCAGAGTGAGATCGAGTCTATACCGATGACTCTTAACGACGATGGCAGCGGTTTTTCTGTTCCGAAGCAGTTTACAGCAGGATCATATTTCTACAGTTTCCGTGTAACCGGATTCAGTCTTGATAAGAGAAGCGAATTATATGGTCCTTTTACAATAGTACACTCAGAAGAGGAGAAGCCTGCCGCTATTCCTACTCCTCCACCCAATACTTCACCTGTCCCTGTACAGGATGAGGTGTCTTATAAGAAGTATGTCATCCCTTTCCTTGACAATACATTGACTATTCCTGTTAGTGGCCTGGCCACAGATGCTGAAGACAGCAATCTGTATTATCAGCTTGAATCAACATCTTTTGTTGACGGAAAAGACTATACATTTGACGGTGATAAGATCACCATGACAAACTATAGTCTCAGTAAGGGTGACTATATAATCAAAGCGACTGATACAGGCGGATTATCCTGTAAGATAAAGATTAAAGTCCAGGCGATAAATGTAGGATTAATAGCACTTATTACTGTTTGCAGTATTGCTTTCCTTGTTATTGCCGCGGCACTTTTAAGTTTGTGGTATTGGAAGCTAAGAAGACTCAAAGGTATTCTTTCTGTTACTGATGCCAGCAATATTGAGAAGACGACTCAGGGAGGAGTGGGCCAGATACGCCTTTCCAGACTAGCAGGCAATTGCGCCGGATTTGATCCTAAGAAATCATATATTCAGTGTACCGGCATGGGTTATGTCTTCTTTATAAGCAACAAGAAGTTCAAAGCTAAATCCAGAGATCTGGTTAAGAAAGTTAAGATCGCCGGAAACGGTAATCCTGTTACTGTCAATCTTCCGGATAGTGACGCAAGTTTAACCTTCAAATTCCAGGCAACTGTACGTCAAGGTAGAGGTGGCGGCAGAGGCGGCCGTGGAGGCGCTGGCAGAGGCGGTGCCGGCGGTGGCAGAGGTGTCAGAGTCGGAGCCGGTGGCGGACGTGCTGCCGGAGGCGGTGCACCCGGCCGTTCGGGACGCGGCAGTTCCCGTCCTGTTCGTTCTTCTCCCGGAAGAAGTGCCGGCGGACGTGGTGGTTTACGTAGATAATTAAAATTTTATTATACAAGGGAGGTCATTATGGCAATCATTGAGAGTTTATCTGTAACAGCAGGCGGCGGAGTTATTTCTTCTGCATCTCAGAGCAAACAAAAAGGCGAGATGGTATCTCTTTTTATAGGCCTTGGAGGTACCGGTACTGATGCAATCAGACGTATAAAGACGCAGGTTAATGAACGTCTTATTCCTGATAATGCTGAAGCCTATGACGACCCTAACAGCAATGTGTCTATTCGCGAATACAGACACATCAAGTTCTTAAGTATTGATACAGATCAGAGGGTTACCAAGAATAACGATCAGGCCAGCCCGGATGTTCTTGATAATACAGAGAAATGGGATCTTTCACTTCAGGGATTCTTTGGCGGCGTTATCGATACTACTTCACGTCCTGACTTAAAGTGGATCAATACTAAGAATGAGTCTATAACTCAGGTTATAGCGAGAGGTAACGGTGCCGGAGGTATCCGTCAGGCAGGTCGTTATTTGCTTTATGATAAGATTGACTCCTTTGAAGCAAAGGTTATCCAATTGGTTGATGACGCCAAAGTAGGAATCACAGGTGACTGCAAGGTTGTAGTTCATATTTTCTCCGGTGTTTCCGGCGGTACAGGCTCGGGTACATTCCTCGATGTATGTTATGCAGTACATAAAGCTCTTGATGGAATTGCTAATAAGATGGTAGTCGGCTATTTCTTTATGCCCGATATCAACCTTTCCGTTAAAGGTCTTGATGCTGCTACACGTCAATTTATTCCAAAAAACGCATATGTAGCTCTTCAGGAACTCAATTATTGTATGGGTATGCCAAATAATGGCGGTTCTTTCAGACAGATAATTAATAATGGTACATATATTGATTGGAATTGCAGACCTGTTGATATGTGTCATATTGTAGGTGCCCAGACTGAAAATCTTGCAAAGATTACAGATGATGCTTATGACTATGCAATGCATACTGTTACCGAGTATGTAATGGATTTTCTTTCAGATTTTAACAATGATAAATTTGATATTTATTCGCTTGCTTCAAATCAGCCAAAAAGAATAGCAGAAGCTTCTCAATTTAGAACAAAAGGATATACACCCTGTATGGTATCTCTCGGTGCTGCGTGCGCTAGTATCCCCTATAGGGAGATCAATACATATCTGGTATCTGGTATGTTCGAAGAATACAGAAAAAAGCATACTGAGAATGTAACCCAGGCAGATGCGGAGGATGCTATCAATAAAGCATGGAATGTTACTGCTCTTCCTGTAAATACCATGGTTGATAAGATCTATGCATCGATCCTCAAGAAGCTTTCCGGAGATGACAGCCGTGGACTTCAGGGCTATAACTATTATCAGGATCCGGACGGAGCAGGAAAACCTTGGGGTTATCTGCTTGATACCGTTAATTCCAATGGAGAGAATGAGCTTGAAGCCCACTATCTGTGGGGATTGAGCAGCCATATCGGAAATCTTGCAGCAAATGCTGATAAACTCACATGTCAGGGTGTTGACGGAACTGTTAACAAAGAGTCTCTCATATATTTGTTAGATCAGGCATTAGATCCTATTGTTAAAGATATAAGCAGAGGACCTGAGTTTGCGAAAAATATAATTGATTATGTTGAAGGTATAAGTGTTCTAAATCTTATCGCAGGGTTAAAAGCTAAGAATAATGTTGAGTTTCAGAATGTTGAGAAAGACAGAACCCGCCGCTATGAAGATTATCTTGAGACAAAGAGAATATTCTTTAACCGAAAAAGACAGGGCTTTTTTGATAATGACAAAAAGCGCTATCAGGATTTTGAGGATTGTGTATTAGCTTATGTTCAGTTGATCGAACAGGTCGGCGGTGTATACAGCACCAGCCCAAATGCAAAACCGATGGTTGGTGTTTTTCAGCATATAGAGATTATTCTGAATACTCTTGAACAGCAGATCAGGAATCGAGTTGTAAACTATTACGCTCCTTTATGCTCTGTTCTTGGTGATTTAACTGACACATTTGAAGCTAATTATATGGATATTAGAAATCATTCAGGTGAAGGACAAAATATCGGTTTTAGCAGGCCGTTAGTTTCTCTCCAGGATGAAAAGATTATCTCTTTCCTTGATGAACAGATAAATTGTATTCCCATGGCTGACACATTCCGAGGATTTATGGGTGCATTAATTGATGCCGGTTATGATATATGGCAGAAGAGAGAGGAGAGACTTCCTAAGACTATACAGAGTTTCTTTGTTGGTTCAGGCGGAGTATTCAGAAATTATTGGGGAATGACTGTTGACTCATTACTTGAGAGAAAGTATGGACTTTCCGGCCAGAATCTTGAGCAGAAGATCATTGATGATTATGTCAGGGATCTCATGAACGCATCATCTCCGTTGCTCCCTGTAGACGGATCAAAGCTCGACAATCAGAAGATCTATATGAGAAAAGTATCTTACCCGAATACTTCTTCTGTTCTTTCAAATGCTTTGGGGAATCCTAAAGCAGGTATTGATGCTAATTGGAAACACATCCCAAGTTCAATCAGTGACAGATTCCTGTTCGTTCAGATCAGAGATGGATTTCCTATGCAAGCTTATGCTGATATTGGAAAACTTGAGAAAGAATACTATTCATCTCAGTATTGTGAGGGTTCTCACTTATATGAAGAGAACGGAATATATGATGATATGCCATACTCTGATTGGAGAACATTACCTTCTATAACCTTGCCATCTGTAATGGGAGAAAATATTCCTGAAGCATTGAAATCAAAATGCGACTCTGTAAAGCAACTGTTTGATAAAGCTGTCGAATATGGTGTTATTAAACTAATTGATCCAAATGATGATACTCCGTATGGTAATTCAAAAGAAAACGATTATTGTTATTTTTTTGATTTACCGGATGATCTTCAAAAAGAAATAGATGAAATGCCTGCAGAAATAGACAGGATAATGACTTCGGATTCTATTTCTGAAAAAACTGATAGCTTAGGAGCTATACAGACAAGGATTAGTGAACTTCTTTCAGGCAAGTATAAGGAGCTAACACGCACTGATATATTGCTTAAGCAGCACCCGTGCAGGACTGATGTTGAAGAATACGATCGTATCCTTAAACTGGATTTCCTGTACGCCTCACCTGTATATCAGATCAAGGTTCGTGAGATAATCGAAAAGATTGATTCTGATCTGAAGACACTGAAGGATGCTGAAGAGCGCCTGAGGCAGATATCTGAAAGCCTTTGACACAGACTAACCCGATGATATGAACGGTGTTTTCCGTCTTTTTCACTGTTTTATGTGCCCAAATGTGATACTATTGTGCCAAAGATTCATTTTTGTGATGATAGTTTAACTAACAGTTGGAGATGTTGAAATGTCTAATCGCAGGAATAATGCGCCGCCGAAGATGCAGAAGAAGAAAGAGACTGTAAAAGCCAAGAAGTCTTCTTCTAATAAGTTTAAAAAGCTTATCGGCTGGAGAGACGAGACAGGTCGTATTTATGCTGATGCCAGCAGGCTAAAAGTTGTACAGTCAAATAGTAAGATCGATAAATTAGAGGCTAATCCTGATACTGATTTTGTACCTGTAACGGATTCCGAACTCGAAGAAGCCACTTTACCACCGTCGGAACTCCCTGCAAGGCCGGATACGCCGAAAAGGAATGGCAAGCTGATAGCAGGCATTATTGCTTTGGCTTCTCTTGTGATTATAGCCAGCATTGTTTTGGCATGTTTCGTTATTCCAAGGCTTAATTCAAATGCCAATACAGCGGCAACTACTCCCAGTAAAAGTACCGTGAGCAGCAATGCTTCCGAAACAACGGTTAAAACCACTGATCTTGCTCAGGCAGATGTGAAGGAAACAACTGCAGCAACGTCCTCAGGAGATATGGTTTTAGAATATAACGGCCACAGATACATGATCTACGAGAAAGTGTTGTCATGGAAAGAAGCAGAAGAATATTGTGAGATAGTGGGAGGCCACCTGGCAACGATTACTTCTGTAGGAGAGCAGGAATTTATTTTCCAGCTTAATTCTTCGGACCTGAATTTGTGGATCGGAGGATATAAAGACAGTTCCGATGATTGGAACTGGATCACATATGAAGACTGGGATTACACGAACTGGGCAGACGGGGAGCCGAGCAATGATGATACTGTCGGAGGATATGAGAATTGCGTAGCGGTCTGGCCGATGTCATGGAATGATCTTAACGAGAATAATACGATTAAACTATCCGGATTCATCTGCGAGTGGGATGGACTTGATGTAAAGAATACGGATAATATGGCAGGTGATGAGATTGTTCAGGTCTCAGCTGAACCGGTTGATATAACAGATCTGATTACGGATATTACATCATCTTCTGAAGATGATGAGAGCTACGGTAACTTCTATCCTGCTTATCATCTGATTGATGATGATCTCGATACCAGTTGGGCTGAAGGTTCTGAGGGTGACGGAATAGGTGATTATGTCACTATTTATATCCCTAAGGGAACCGTCATTTCCGGTATTGTGGTATATACCGGCTACTGTAAATCCGAAAATGTTTTCTATAAAAACGGAGCGCCTTCAGTAATAGATGTTTCCAGCGGAGCAACCGGATACAGAGTAAATCTGAATAACGCTGAAAATAATTATGCTGCTTCAAATCTTGATGTTGCTATAGAAGGCGTGGAGATCACGTTCCCTACTCCTATAGTAAGTAACGGTGAATTGAAAATAACGATCGTTGCAGTAAGACAGGGTACGGACTGGTCTGATACCAATATGAGCGAGATCAAGCTCATAGGCTGGCCTGCTGAATAAGATTATTACAGCAAGAATATAGAAGGGAAGACCTTAATCCTCATCATCCTCAGCGTCTCTGGCTGCTATAATCCTGGCTGCTTCTTCTGGACTTGTAATGTCCGGATCCAAATAGCCGTCTGAATCAAACCAGTAATACTCACCGTCGATCCAAAGCCCCATATCGCTCGGATACCAGGTGTAACCGTACTCCTCGTACCATGCTTCGCTATTGTCCTCGTACCATCTGCCTTCATCGTTTTCTTTCCATTCACCTGCAGAATCAGGATCGCGGACACCGTCTTTGTCGATCCAGTAACCGTCGCGGTAGCATTCGTGTTCCATAATGCCGTCGGAATTAAAGTAGTGCCACTTACCGTTTATATTTTCCCAAGTGTCACAAAAATATATTGTGTCGGTCAGATAGTAACGCCAGCCGGCGGCGTCGCTGCCCTGCCAGCCTGTCTTCGGAGCCTGTGTCTCTTTTACAGTCGTTTCTGTTGTGGTAGGAGTGGTTTCCATGGTCTCGGCAGCGAACTCGGTTACAGCCTCAGTTTCGGCCTTTGAAGTCTTGGTATCCTTGTTTCTGGAAGGACGCTCCTCAGCAGTTTGAGCATTGTCTGCCTTGCTGTTTGAATTGATAACCGCCCTGATAATAAAGATCGATCCGATACAAACTGCTAATGCGGAAACAATAATAGCGACTAAATATATGCCCTTTTTGTTGTTCTTTTTCCTGGGTCTGTCTGTAGGTCCTCTGTTGACCGCCCCTGAACGGTTCGATCTATCCGAATCGTTGATATTTCTGACTCTTCCGCGCGGGGCATTAATACGGTTATTACTGTATGACATATCTTCATCTCCAATAGATCAACCTTGATATCACAAAGAAGTATTTGTGATACATATTTATATATTAAGAGTGTAAACCTGTGAAAACAACTGCAAATTAATATTCATTTACGATTATGTAAACTCTAGTAAGAAATATTAAAAGAGGCGGTTCCGAAATGTACGGAACAGCCCCTTTGTTAGGTCGACGAATATGTGAAGAAGTTTTGTGTTGTTTATTTGTCTGCGCCGAGTTCTACAAGGAGATTGCAGAAGTCTTCTCTGTATTTGTTATTGTCGCATCCTGATTTAGCGAGCTGATATGCCGAGTCGATAGTAGCTTTGCCCATATACTCGCTGTTTCTCAATACCATGGAAGCTTCGATGACGCCGCAGATGAAGTTAAAATCGCTGCGGTTGCTGATTCCGTTGTCAACGAGGGGGTATTCGATCAAAGAGCTCGTATCTGATGTGGGAGCCTTGTAACGTACGGATACCGTGCAGAGTTCGCCTGTCTTGGCATCGTCGGAAAGGACTGTATCCTGATACTTGAGGCCGTCATTGTCAGAACCGTTGCCTGTAAGGATGAGCTCATAGCATACTGTTACCTGAGCGCCTGCACCGATCTCGCCGCCGTCTTTTGTATCATCATTGAAATCACGAGCTGACATTTGTCTGTTCTCGTATCCGATCTGTCTGTAAGCGGATACTTCCGCAGGATTGAATTCGACCTGGAATTTAACATCCTTGGCTACTGTAATTGTTGTCTGCATAACCTTCTCGCAGAGGACTCTTTCTGCCTCTTCGATAGAATCGATATAGAAGTAGTTTCCGTTTCCTGCATCTGCAATGGATTCCATATTTGCATCGCTGTAATTTCCGGAACCGAAACCTAGGACTGTAAGGAATACTCCGGATTCTTTCTTCTCTTTGATGAGATCTACAAGACCGCTCTGGCTTGTGATACCGAGGTTCATGTCGCCGTCTGAAGCTATGATGACACGGTTGTTGCCGTTCTTGATGAAGTTCTTTGTAGCGCAGTCATATGCTGCATTGATTCCGCCTGAACCGTTCGTTCCGCCATGAGCGGAGATCTTATCGAGAGCTCTACAGATCTCGTTATAATCATTGGAACCTACGAGAAGTGTTTCTGAGCTTCCGGAATAAGTTACGATCGATACTCTGTCCTTAGGCCCGAGAGTTCCTGCCAGGAGCTTGAAGCTTTCTTTCGCCAGATCGAGCTTATCTTTGCTTGACATCGAACCGGATGAATCGATGAGGAATACAAAGTTGTTGCCTTCATTGGGAATGTTCATCTCGCTGTTTGCCTGCATTGTCAAAATGAGGAGCTTGTTGTCCTTGTTCCAGGGACAATCGCCGACTGAATACTGGACGCTGAATACGTCATCAGCGTTATCAACCGTATAATCGAAATAATTGACGATCTCTTCTGTTCTTATGGCTGAAGCTACGTTATTAAGATCCCAACCGTCTCTGATCATTCTTCTGAGATTACAGTAAGAACCTGTATCAACATCGGCTGCAAAAGTTGAGAGGGGATTATTGACTACGTCGATAAAACCGTTTTCCTTGATGATGTTGTATTCTTCTGTGTTGAAATCCTCTTCGTAATCGCCGTATGCCGTCGTTTCATAAGCCCATTCTTCGGCTTCACTAACTGCCCCCGCATAGTTAAGTGCCGAATCTGTTTTCATGTCGTAAGCCACGGTTGTTGCCTCGGCATTGTGCATGGCGATCGGTTTGCTTGCCGGTTGTGCTGAGCATGATGTTGCAGTAACTACCATCGTGCCTGCCAGTAATGTTGAAAGTACCTTTTTATTCATAAATAACACCTCCTTAGTGTTGCAATGCTTTTCTGCGGAAAAACCGTCTTTTAAAGCGTTGTTACCATGAATACAGATTCCGGAACGGAAATGTTGCAGTGTTTTTTTATTCATTTCAAAATTTTCTGAATTGTCGTTCTTTTCCTTGATTTGACAGGGTGTGAGTGTTAGCATTGTCGGGATTAAAAATGATTCAAGGATATTTGTAATGAGTTTTTTATATGAGACGCACCTTCATACTTGTGAGGCCAGCAAGTGCGGTAAGGTTCATGGTGAAGAATACATACCTTATATGATTGATAAGGGCTATAGCGGAATGATCGTGACGGATCATTTTTTTAACGGCAACACTTGTGTGCCCGAGGATCTTCCGTGGAAAGAAAGAGTAGAGATATATGCTTCGGGTTATGAAAGAGCATTGAAGGCTGCCGAGGGCAAAGACTTTAATGTCATGTTCGGAGTCGAATTCAATTTTCAGAAAGACGAATATCTTCTCTACGGGATCGATAAACAGTGGCTGCTTGATAACGAGCGTATCATGAATATGACGAGGCATGAGCTTTTAGCGGCTGTTCACAAAGCCGGAGGCATCATGATCCAGGCTCACCCTTTCAGGGAAAGAGATTATCTTTCAGATATAAAACTTGCTCCTACAGCCTGTGACGGCGTAGAAGTCTATAATGCGGCTAATAAGCCGAATATGAATGCTCTGGGTTATGAATACTGTGTGAAACTCGGTCTTCCGATGACTTCCGGGTCGGATATTCATTACTTCCATGATAATGAAATGGGGGGAATGCTTTTCGAGAATAAACTGGGCTCGGTACATGATTTTGCAAAAGCGGTTCTCGAACGTTCCGGCATTCCGGTATCCTTAAGTCCAGGAGGCACTATCACGCCTGTCTCTCAGATGCCGGAACAGACTGTGTCAACAGAGCTGCCGACGCTTCCTGTTCTTTATCCCGAGGGAGAATGATCTTTCCGAAGCCGGCAGTTGGAGTACAGTTTTTTGTCTATCAATAATCGGAAAATACATAGGCAAATAACTGGATTTTCACTGTTTTACAGGTTTTTGACCAGCTTTTTTCGAGAAAAACATATGCAAAAAACTGAACACCTGAAATTAGTTACAACGCGTAATCGTATCGGGAATCTTTATTACTCAGGTTTAATAGTCATCGCTACAGTTGCCGATTCCAGCCAGGTCTTAAGGCTCGCCCGGCGCACGTAAAGACTGTTGATAATGACGCTGTCAGGATGGATAACATCCGTCGGTCCCGGTTCGGGAGCAACAAAGGATCCGACGGCGCTTATAACGTAAGGCACACCGTCTGCAGTTCCAAGGTAAATCATCATGTGACCGGGGAAAGATATAAGGCTTCCCGGTGTCAGCTTGCCTATCTCAGCGAGTTTCTCATTGTCATCCATTTCGCTCAAATCTACTTTGTATACTCCCTTGGAATTTGACTGACCGACGCGGGGCAGGAGGATGCCGAAGCAGCGGTAGATCTCTCTGGTTATACCGGTACAGTCATTGGCCTGGAGGTCGCCTCCCCAGCCGTATCTGTCTCCTAAGAGCTTAAATGCCTGTCTTACAATATTGGCAGGGGTATAAGGCAGGAAACCTACATGAACGTCATCAGATACCGGAATAAGAACGTATTCGTCTTCGATATAGCCGTTATTTCCGCGTGTGGGAACCTTGACTACATAGTTACCGTACGTTGTCCTCTGATTGATTACGTCGGGAGCGTTATCAGCCGGAACCAGTTCCATCTGTGTTCCCATAGGCAGCACGAGGTCGGTGGTGGCATCACTGTAAGGATCATTGCCGAGCCTGATCTCACGGGCTGTAACTACCAGCCACTGATCTGGATTCTGTCTTGCAACCCAGTCCTCTCTGTTCCTGCAGAGGGCGACAGCATCTTTTCTGACCCACGCGGAATAACTGTCGAAGACTACATAAAGATACTCACCGTCGGTACTCTCATGAAGTACTACGCACGGCATGTACGGCATGCATTCGGCATAGAGGATATAATCGAAATAAAGATCGTCCGGTCCGTCGAAAACTCTGTCTTCAGTAGGGAATAACCTTAATGTCATCCTCTTTACCGTGTAAGCATACTGAACCTTGATCTCATCCTCAACGGCATCGATATTCGACAGTTCGATCAGATCTCTCCAATATGCATAGTCGGTACGGCCTCCGTCCTGATAGTAACGCGGAGGATACTCAGGGATAGATTTTGCGTTGTCATTAAGGAAAGTCCTTAAGATATCTCCGTCGAGCGTATCGCCGAATTCATCCAGATGCGGGAAAACAGTCTCATTATCACTCGCTTTTATAACAGCGCGGTTTGCGTGATTATATGCGGCTATCTCGTCATCGCTCATGATGATAATGTTGTCTTTCTCACTAATCCAGTAATCGGCGTTCATCATTTCAGGTTCAACTCCGTCAATGGTTCTTACATATGCCGGATCAATATCTTTGGAATCAACAGCAGTCTCAAATGATTCTTCGGTAACGGTCGCTTCCGTTATTTCTGCAGAAGGTTCTGTTACTACAGCAGAAGTCTCAGATGCAGAGGTTACTTCAGTCGTCGGAAGGCTGGTCTCAATTGTCTGCCGGGTGTCGATGCTGCAGGAACATATTGAAGTCATTAAGACAGAAGATGCAAGAAATATGGAAAAAGCTTTGTTTTTGTTATAGATCATAATAATCTCCACAAATTATAGGATAGAATATAATATCAAGATTATAAGTCAAATGATGGGTTTTTTATTATATTTAGCATTACTTTTTCGGGGAGTGATAACGATGCTGCTTATTGATCTGATCCGCTGGAAGATGAATCATCATTCCTTTATCGATTTTTTCATTACTGATGCTCATTGCAGTTTTCAGGCGGAAAATTATGACGACTGTGATTATTACGATGAGTATGACGAAACGGAATATGATTATTATTCAGAATAAAAAGATAATTTAGAAGGGAGACATACATGATCCGTTTTATTGAAGATCCTTCGGAGCGCAAAAGAATCTCACGGGAGATACTTGAAGCTCTGACAGAATGGTTTGAAGTAGAAGAGAGCAGGGAAAAGTACATTAAAGAATCTGCAGATCAGCCTTGCTGGGCTGCTTTTGAAGGTGATAAACCGGAGGGCTTTCTGTGCCTTAAAGAGACCGGAAAAGAGACTATGGAACTCGCCGTAATGGGTGTCCGCAAGGAATGTCACAGGAAAGGCATCGGAAGACAGCTTTTCGCTGCTGCTAAAGAATATGCATCATTAACGGGCTATTCGTTTATTCAGGTCAAGACCGTGCGTTCCGGCATGTATGAGGACTATGACAGGACCAATGATTTCTACAGAAGTCTGGGATTCAAGGAACTTGAAGTGCTCGAAGATTATTGGGACGAGGCTAATCCCTGCCAGATCTATGTTTTGAGCCTTAAGAGCGCCATAGATACTATCGGTAAACGTCACAGTTACCGCGGAAAGTTTGCTTCAGAACCTGTACCCAGGAAGGATCTCGAAATAATAGCATCTGCAGGTATAAACGCTCCTTCAGGATGCAATAAGCAGACAACGGAACTTATTGTTGTTGACGATCCGGAACTTCTGGATAAGATCAAGGGGCTTATAGATCCGCCCGTTGCCCAGACTGCGCCTGCCATGATCGTTGTCCTGTCAAAAAGGATAAATGCATATCGCGACAAGTGCTTTGCTACGCAGGATTATTCCGCGGCCATCGAGAATATGCTTCTTGCCATAGTAGAACTCGGATATCAGAGCTGCTGGTATGAAGGTCACATAACGGATGATGACCGGATCTGTGATAAGATCGCGGATGCTCTGGGAGTTCCTGAAGATTACGATGTAGTATGCGTTCTGCCTGTGGGAAAAGCTATGGATGACATTAAGACACCTCCGAAAAAAGCATTTGAAGAACGTGTCAGTTTCAACCGCTTCGGAGACAAATGATATAATCTCAAGCATGGAAATATTAAGAGCAGAAGCAGAATGGCAGAGGGCCGGCGCATATTCCGTCCGTATTGAAGGGATGAACCGCCGGTATCATATCTCACTCAGAGAAGAATTCGACGAACATGACGGTGAAGGGACAAAATACATTGTCCTGCTGGATGACGGTTATCCTGTCGCGACCTGCCGCTTTTATGAAGCCGGAGAAGGGCTTGTGGATCTCGGCAGGGTAGTGGTCCTTCCCGAATTCAGAGGAAAAGGACTCGGAGTCCTGACCGTGACAGAAGCGGAAAAATGGATAAAGGAACTCGGCTATAAGCAGATAAAGATCGAGAGCAGATTAGAAGCGGTCGGCTTTTATGAGAAACTCGGGTATATGCATGTCGATGACAGCGTGATCAAGAGCGGAAACTTCGACTGCGTGAAGATGTATAAGATTATGTGACGGGTTAAGCATATGTATAAGATCTATATCGTTGAAGATGATAAAGGGATAGCGGAAGGAATACGCTCATGTCTTGGCAGCTGGGGCATGGAAGGCCGCATCGTATCTGATTACATGAAAGTCATGGAAGAAGTCACTGAATATGAACCTCACCTTATCATCATGGACATTACTCTTCCGTACATGGGCGGATATCACTGGTGCCAGGAGATAAGGAAGACCAGTAATGTTCCGATCATCTTCATATCATCTGCAACGGATAACATGAATATTGTAATGGCAATGAACATGGGAGCAGATGATTTTATCCCGAAGCCTTTTGACCAGAGCGTTCTCATTGCCAAAGTTCAGGCGCTTCTCCGAAGGACGTATTCATTCAGTCAGGGACCGTCCACTCTTCAGGCAAATGGCGCGGTCCTGAACACCAACGATAACACATTAACTTATAACGGAAATAAAATCGAACTTGCTCGTAACGAATACAGGATCCTTCTTACCCTTATGCAGAATAAGAATAAGGTCGTCAGCCGTGAGAAGCTTATGGAGGCTTTGTGGGAGAGTGACTGTTATGTTGATGAGAACACATTGACAGTTAATGTCGGCAGGCTTCGCAAGACACTGGAAGGAATCGGACTTAAGGATCTTATCAAGACAAGGTTCGGTATGGGGTATATCCTGGAGGATCAATGCTGAAGGATTATCTCAGATCACGGATAAAGATAATAATATTGCTTGCGGTAGTGGAAGCGATATTCGCTTCTTCCTATCTGCTCTTCGATATGCCCGCTGTAACAGTGTTATATCCTTTATTCTTAAGCCTTGCGGCAGTTGTGGCGGCAGGCATCATTGATTTCTTTTTTTTCGTAAATAAGCATAAAAAACTGCGTCTTAGAGAGATCCCTGACACTGCAGATCTGATCGAGAAGGACTATCAGGAGATAATAAACAAACTCAAAGAAGAGCAGGAATTCTCCCGCCAGAAAGCAGCTTCTGACTATAACAATATGGTCGAGTACTATACGATCTGGGCTCACCAGATTAAGACTCCCATAGCATCTATGCGATTGAAGATACAGTCTGAGGATTCAGAACTTGCCAGAAGGCTGGACGTTGACCTTGCCAGGATCGAAGCTTATGTCGAGATGGTCCTGACTTTCCTTAGACTTGACTCAGACAGTACTGATTATGTGATCAGGGAGATAAGTCTTGATGATGTTATAAGACCTGCGATAAGAAAGTTCGCCAGGGATTTTATTTCAAAAAAACTGTCAATGGATTATAAGCAGACTGATACCAGAGTCCTTACAGATGATAAGTGGTTATCATTTGTGATCGAGCAGATCATATCCAACAGCGTCAAGTATACAAATAAAGGCGGTATTCGAATCTACATGACTGATTCGGAGATACTTTGTATCGAAGATACGGGAATAGGCATCAGTGCCGAAGACCTGCCGAGGATATTCGAGAACGGCTACACGGGCTTTAACGGCCGCGAGGATAAGCGTGCGAGCGGAATCGGGCTGTACCTCTGTAAGAGGATCTGCGATAACTTAGGCCATAAGATTACCGCTGAATCAACGCCAGGTAAGGGAACCAGGATAATACTGGATTTTCATAAAGAAAAGATAGGCATAGAATAAGCCTGCCCGGGCGGTAAGGATCCGGATGAATGAAGATGTGACAAATATGTTAGATTTGCGTAAGCAGATGCTAAGGAATGGATCGGCATGCAATTTTATACTGATGCCATCTAAACCACTGAAAGGGAAATTACATTATGAGTCTGCTTGAAGCAAAGAACATCAAAAAGATATATAAGACAAGATTCGGAGGTGCTTCGGTCGAAGCATTGAAGAACGTCAGTTTTACCGTAGAGAAGGGCGAATATGTCGCTATCATGGGCGAGTCCGGGTCAGGTAAGACGACGCTTCTCAATATCCTTGCCGCACTTGATAAGACGACAGAAGGAACAGTCATTCTCGACGGAATGGATCTTACAAAAGTAAAGGACAAGGATATAGCCGCATTCAGGAGAGATAATCTCGGCTATGTTTTTCAGGATTTCAATCTTCTCGATACTTTCTCTCTCGAGGATAATATCTATCTTCCGCTAGTGCTTGCAGGTAAAAAGTATCCGGATATGAAAGAAAGACTTGATAAGATAGCAGGTACTCTGGGCATATCTGAGATCCTTAAGAAATACCCGTACGAAGTCTCAGGTGGCCAGAAGCAGAGAGCTGCCGTTGCAAGGGCTCTTATCACGGAACCGCGCATTATCCTCGCGGACGAGCCCACAGGAGCGCTTGATTCCAAATCATCTGACGAGCTGCTCTCACTGTTTAAGAAAGTCAATCAGATGGGACAGACGATCCTGATGGTTACGCACTCCACTAAAGCTGCTTCAAATGCTTCGCGTGTGCTGTTCATAAAAGACGGCGTCATCTTTCACCAGATCTACAAAGGCGATATTACCGATCAGCAGATGTATCAGAAGATCAGCGATACGTTGAACCTTCTCGCACAGGGAGGTGACAGGAGATGAAAGTCGGTTTTTATCCGAAGATGGCCGTCAGCGGCATGCGCAAGAACGGCCGGTTATACGTGCCGTATGTAATCACCTGTATCCTGATGGTATCGATATTCTATATCTTTCATTTTCTCGGTTTCTCCGGTGTAATGGACGGAATGGCCGGAGGCGGTACCGCTACCCAGATGGTAGGAATGGGAACATATATCATGGCGATCTTCGCTGCCATCTTTTTGTTCTATACGCAGTCTACCCTGATCAAAGGACGTAAAAAGGAATTCGGTCTTTACAGCATCCTCGGTATGAATAAAAGCAATATCGGTAAGATTATATTGTGGGAAACATTTATTGTCTGGGGTGTTTCTGTCTCTGCCGGACTCCTTGCGGGAATCGGACTTTCGAAACTGGCCGAGCTCGGTTTTACGAAGCTTATTGCTGTCCCGACCAGATATACGTTCTCGGTATCGGGCAGTTCTGTCGTGACCACCTTGATACTTTTTGCTTGCATCTTTTTCGTAATTTACCTTAATACGGTCAGGCAGATCAGATTTGCGAATCCGACACAGCTTATCAGTGCCGGAAAAGCAGGTGAGAAGCCTCCAAAGGCCAATTGGGTGGTCGGAATTCTCGGATTGATGTTCCTGGGAAGCGGTTATACTCTTGCTCTTAAGATCGAGCAGCCTATATCTGCTCTGGTGTGGTTCTTTATTGCAGTAATACTGATCATCATCGGTACATATCTGCTCCTAATAGCCGGATCTGTTATCCTGTGCAGGGTCCTCCAAAAGAATAAGAGCTATTACTACAAGACGAATCATTTCGTATCTGTATCTTCGATGGCATACAGAATGAAGCGCAACGGCGCAGGTCTTGCGTCTATCTGCATCCTTCTCACCATGATCCTTGTCATGCTCTCGTCCACATCAGCTCTTTATACAGGAGAAGAACAATGCCTTGATGCGCGTTACCCCAATGAGATCGGAGCATTCGCCTGTAAGTACGGTTTCGATGAGGAACTTCCTTCGCAGGGTGAAAGATTAGATGAGATATTGAAGACCGCGGCTGAAGCAAAAGGTGCCAAAATCTCCAACAATTTTACCTACTTTGTATATTCGATCAGCGGATACTTTGAAAACAGCAGACTGGAGGTAAATCTGAATTCCCTGACAGATATGGCTTTTATCGACTATGATAAGGTAGCCCAGATCATGTTCATTGATGATGAGGAGTATAACAGAGTCTTCGGTCATAACGTTAAAGTGAATGAGGGAGAGGCTATAGTAGGCACGGCGAAAAGGATCGACATAGGTAATACGATTACTGTCGGTGATGTGGTTTTCAAGATCACGGAAAGATTCGATGACAGAGTTGCCGAGATAGATCCTATGGCGGCAGGCGCAGCTTCGCCTACGATATATGTTATAGTCGATGATGTTGAAGCCGTAGCTCAGAACTATACCAAGTATGCTGACTATAACGGTGAACCGATGCTTGCATGGTTCTGGTACAGCAGGTTCGATACAGGACTTGATGAGGAAGGCCAGATCGCGCTCGCAGAAGAGTTATCCGGCAGGATCAAAGAAGAACTGAGAGGAAAAGGATTCTCGAATTTCTATTGCGAGAGTCATGAAGCCGAGCGCGGAGACTTCGTCAGCACATTCGGAGGACTTTTCTTCCTTGGGATCCTGCTCAGTATCATATTCCTGGTATCTTGTGTGCTGATCATCTATTACAAGCAGATCTCGGAAGGCTTTGAAGATCAGGCAAGATTCGGCATCATGAAGAAAGTAGGCATGAACAGTGATGAGATAAAGAAGAGCGTTAATTCCCAGATGCTTCTGGTCTTTATGTTTCCGGTCATCTTTGCCTGCATCCACCTCGCGGTAGTGCTTCCGATCGTCGACAAGCTCCTGATGCTCTTCGGCCTGTTCAATATGCCGCTGCTAATTGCCTGTGCCTTTGTCTGCGTATTGATCTGCGTCCTTTTTTATGTAGCGATCTACAAGGTGACTTCGTCAGCGTATTATAAGATCGTATCTTCTGCAGGATAAACAGAAATATAGGTCACCTGTTATTGAAACAAAATAATATTTTTTTTATTATTGTTGTATCGATTAAAGAATCGCAGGTGACCTGATATGATAAAACGTTTCCGTGAATGGTTTAGTATAAGGCTTGCAAAGAACCCGGGGCAGATCGTGTTGCTTGCTATCTTGTTCTTTAATCTGTTGTTCCTGCTCCTGTCGGCTTTCATCATCAGCAGGATGTCCCTGACGGGAACAGAACACCTGGGATTCTTACAGTCCGCGTATTATACGATCAGCATGATACTTGATGCCGGCGGCGTCGCTTATGTTGTCGAGGATATAGGTCCGCAGAATGCCGCGATAGCGATCGTATGTCTGATAATAGTCATCATCGGAATGATCTCCTTCACAGGTGCTGTGATCGGTTATATTACCAACTATATCTCGAGCTTTATCGAGTCTTCCAATGCGGGCAACCACAGGCTTCAGATATCTAATCATTTCGTCATTCTCAACTGGAATTCCAGAGCGTTGGAGATCATCAATGATATGCTTTACAGCGGTTCCTGTAACAAAGTAGTTGTTCTTGTAGGTTCAGGAAAAGATGAAATAGAAAAGCAGATCGATGAGAGGATCCACGAGACGGTCAAGCGTGAGAACCTCAAGATAGAGGAAGAATGCGGAGACAGATCCTTTCTTGGCCGTAAATGGTACTGCCATAAGCATAAATTTACCAGCGATCTGACAGTTATCGTAAGAGAGGGTGACGTCTTTTCCGCGAAACAGCTTTTCGATATTTCACTGCAACATGCGGCAGCAGTCGTGATACTGGGCGAGGAGATAAACAATGCCGTATGCAAGTACCAGCTTAATGAGCGCATTGAGAAGATCGGAAACGGAAATGCACTGACGATAAAGACTCTGATGCAGGTGTCTGACATCACATCCGCGGCTTTCTCTGAAGATAATCAGAGGATCATCGTTGAGATAACTGACGACTGGACATGGGATCTTGTCCAGAAGATCATCAGGAGTAAACAGGTTGACGGCAAGTGTAATATCGTGCCTATAAGGGTCAATCAGATCCTTGGCGAACTCATGGCACAGTTCTCATTAATGCCGGAACTGAATACTGTATATAATGAACTCCTTTCCAACAAGGGAGCAACATTCTTTACCTCCGAGAGCGAAAGCGGTGATGAGATGGCATTCATTACGGATACCCTCGCGAAAAATGATCATGTAATACCGCTTACTATCAGGCAGAACAATAAAAAGGATTATTGCTACTTCATGGCGTTCGACGAAAAGGATATCCTGAAGAAGGAAAGAAAAGATCTTTCCGGAATCCCTGTCAGCATTAATAAGGATTTCTGGCTGGAGAAAAAGAAGATCCTTATCCTCGGACATAACAGCAAGTGCGTTGAGATCATGAACGGCTTTTTATCTTTTATTTCCGAGTGGGGATATAAGGATTCGGACGAGAGTCTTCTCAGCATAGTCGTAATAGACGATGAGAAGAGTCTTGAGAAAATGAATTATTACAAGGATTATCCGTTCGTAATAAAGACGGTTGCAGCCGAACTGTTCGAAAAGGATCTGATCTGTGATTCGATAAATGAATTCCTCAGAATGAATGATGAAGACGTGAGCGTACTTATCCTTTCAGATGATCTTGTTCCAGAGGATGAGATCGATGCAGGCATGTTAACCAATCTTGTTTATGTTCAGGACATTATCAACGATAAAGTCGAGGCAGATCCTGATTTTGATGCCGGAAGCATTGATGTTATCGCAGAGATAAATGATCCTAAGCATCATGATGTAGTCAGCAGTTACAGTGTCAAAAATGTTGTTATCAGTAACAGATATATCAGCAAGATGATCACACAGATAGGCGAGAAGGATGCGATCTTTGATTTCTTCCAGGATATTCTCATATACGATACTGACAGCGAAGACGGTTTTGAGAGTAAGGAAGTATATATCAAGAAGGCAAAGGATTTCTTTGGCACCCTGCCTCCGGAGTGTACGGCTGAGCAGCTGATAAGAGGTGTGTTCGATTCTTCCTACGATCCGGAGATCCCGCCCGAGAAACAGAATGTTTCCCTTGTCCTCGGTTATGTTGATCAGAATGGAAAGATCATACTCTTCGGTGGCGATCAATCGGAGATCAAAGTTAAACTGGGACAGAAGGACAAACTGATCGTCTTCAGCAATCACTGATGTGGGCCCTGTATTAATTTCATTTCGCAATCTTTATAAGAAAGATTATAAATAGTCTGATATAATAGCCAAGGATTTTTGTCATTTGGGTAGAGGTATCGTATGGCTTTCTTCGATTTTACAAAAAGACTGACTCTCGGAATGAAGATCATTTATGCGATAGTAGCGGTTGGAATCATTACGGCTGCTGTTATCGGAATAGTTATGTCACGTAAAAACCTGCAGGCGAAGACGATGAGGATCGTCCGCACCGGAGGAACTGTCAGATTGGAGCAGACAGAAGGTCCGACCAAAAATGTTACAAAAAAGACCAGATTCCAGTCAGGTGATTCCGTTCTTACAGGAACAGACGGTTCGGCTACTGTAGAGATGGATGACACTAAGATAATCACTTTGCAGTCGGAAAGCAGAGCTGAGTTTACCAAGAAGAACGGCCAGTATGAACTCAGACTTACCAAGGGCGGTCTGTTTTTCGACGTTTCCGAAAGACTTAAAGAAGGGGAGTCCTTTGACCTTAAGACTACGAACATGAATGTCGGTATTAAGGGAACTTCCGGTTACATTTTTTATGACGAGCAGGGCAGGGATTCTCTGATATTAACAGACGGAAATGCTATTATTACGGCTACAAATCCTGATAACGGAGAAAAGAAATATGCTGAAGTCCGCGGGGGACAGAAGTTAACGGTTTCTGTTTTTCCGGACAAAGTAAATGACAGTGTTGAAGTGATTATTGAAGATGTCACGGAGAAGGATCTTCCCGATTTCGTTCTTTTGACGATCGCTGACAGCAATTCGCTCCTGAACAGAGTCTGCGAATCTAACGGCTGGAGCAGGAACACAATGCTGGTCCTTGTCGATAATCTTATCAAATCAAGCGCAAATGTTACCGTTTCAACTGATGTTTCAGAACCTTCCGGACAATCGTCAGTTGCAGCCACGCCGACTCCCAAGACTGCTGAAACGGTTCCGGATGCGACGGCAACGTCAGAGACAACACAGACGCAGGAAACATCTGAGTCTGATGAAGGATCATCAGACAATGATACCCGTGCTACAGCTACGCCGAAGCCCACTGTAACTCCTACGCCGACAAAAAAGCCGACTAATACACCGAAACCGACAAATACTTCGACACCTACACCGAAGCCTACACCTTCGAATACGCCAACGCCGTCACCTACGCCTACGAATACGCCTACACCTACTCCTCCTGAGCCGACGGAAACAGAACCTGAACCTACGGAACCGGAGCCTGTATTGACCGGCTTTTATGTTACGGTAGAAGTGGTTTCATTGGCCGATGACGGTACTGAAGAAACTTCAGTGACCACGGTCGGACCGGTCCCGGCTGACGGTGATGAGCCTAGATGGAGTGCTCTTGACACTATGTTAAGCATTTATGAGAGTTACACTGTTTTAGGTTATGACCCTATCTACGAGTAGATCATTAATTGATTTGATATAATTAAATATTGAAGCTGGATGGACCGGAGGAATAGGCAATGCTGAAGTTTTTGGGAAGAGGTTCCGCTTTTACTGACGAGCACAACAGTGCTTATTTTATTTCTGATGATGAGCTTATCTTGATCGATTGTCCGATGAGCGCTTTTTCAAGACTTAATGATAAGAACCTCGCATTGTTTGATCATATCTATGTGCTGGTTACACATACTCACGGTGATCACGTGGGCGGAATCGGGATGCTGATAGATCTTTTGCAGTTTTCCGTTAAGACACCTATTACGGTTGTCGCTCCATCTAAGGAAGTGGAAGCCGACCTGTTCTATCTTCTGACCAGGATCGAAGGCTGCAACAGTTCGTGGTTCGAGCTGACAAGCGTTGAGGATTTTGATAAAGAATGGTTTGTCTGTTCGATACCTACTACACATACAGAAGAACTTGCCGGAAAATGCTTCGGATATTGTCTTAATATTGAAGGTAATAAGGTCATATATACAGGTGACACGAATACGATCCTTCCTTTCGAGAAATACCTTGAGAAAGGATCATATCTTTATACTGAAATCTCGGCATATAAAACGACTGTTCATCTGTACTGCAGTGAAATGGCGCCGAAGATAAAGGATTATGTGTCTTTCGGTATTAATGTATATCTCATGCATATGGATGATGAGAAAAGGATCGCACAGGTCATGAAAGATACCGGTGCTGAGTTTGCTCCTCTTGAGCAGAGCGGTGCTACGTTGGAAGATAACGGAAGGATGCTGAAAGGCGTTTTCGAGATCTCAGACAGTCTCTATAAAGATATGTGCATGAACAACAGCAGAGATCATGCTCTGTTGTTTACATATATTACTGATCTGGGAAAGACTATCGTAGATGCTGACAGGGCCAGCTTCTGGAGATGGGATAAGAGGAACAGTAAGATATGGACAATGTCTGCGACAGGCGTAGATAAGATCGTTATTCCTGATAATACCGGTCTTGTCGGAAAGGCATTAAGGACCAAGAGACCCGTTATCACGAATGATCCGTATTCCGATCCGGACTTCAACAAAGAGATCGATCTTCAGACAGGTTATACTACCAAGTCTGTTCTTGTTCTTCCTGTTGCCGATATAAACGGGAATTTCATCGGAGCTTTGCAGCTGATCAATAAGAAAGATAATAGCGGTTTTGACGATGAGACCGATCCGAAAAAGCTTTCTCTTGCCGCATTGGTCTGCGGAATTGCCTTGGAATCAGAGACATTCCTTGAGGAATCACACCATGACAGGCTTACGGGACTTCGGAACAGAATGGGCTTGTATTTTGATTTTGCCGGAAAGAACAAGGATTATCTTATCCCTGATTCAGGCAAAACGATGTCTGTCTTTATCAGTGACATTGATAAGTTCAAGCGCGTTAATGATACATTTGGTCATAATGCCGGGGATGATGTTCTGCGTTTTACTGCCGGGCTTCTCGAATCATTTTGCGGTGATAATGAGAGCGTTTACAGGTGGGGCGGAGAAGAGTTCGTCATGGTAATGCGTGATACTGATCTTGAAGGCGCCGTACGTAAAGCCGAAGAGATAAGAATGAAGCTCATGGAATCAGACATTGAAGCGGACGGAAATATCATCAGATGCACTATGAGCTTTGGGTGCGCCCTCTTTGATCCTTCGAAGACAATTGAAGAGAATATCAGTTCTGCTGATGAGAAGCTCTATACTGCTAAAGAATCCGGTCGTAACAGAGTCTGTTTTGAGTAAAAAATATTTGTAAATTATAATTTATTATTGTATTATTTTTATGACACTTAAACCTGTGTTTGATACACAGGTTTTTTATTAAGGATAATCAGGATAGATCGTTAAGGAGGTTGTTATGAATATTTGCGATAAATGCGGCGCTATCATTCCTTTCGCAGGTGGTTCCTGCCCCAAATGCGCAATGAAACCTGCTAGTTCTGCAGGCCCGTTCCAATCCGGTGCCCAGCCCGGCGGATTTGGCAGCCAGCCCTGGAACAGGACACAGGCACAGACTCAGACTCCTGCACCTGCCCAGAACGGCAGCGCGGCGTTGATCAAAAAAATGGAGCGTTATAAGGAGCTCCTCAGTGAAAATGAAGAACTTAAAGCGATGATCAAACCGCAGAACAATTTCCCGACAACATTGGAAACTAATTTCCAGAAGAGATCATTCATTAAGTACTTCTGGCCTTTCCTGGCCGGTGGTGTAGGAGCAGCATCTGTTGTTTACTTCGTTGTAGCGTTAATAATCGTTCTTTCTACTCCTTCGGCAGTGCGGTACGCACAGGGATATAACATGGGTGATGCTTATGCCGGATATATCGTAGCAATAATCATAGGTGCTGTTATCATCTTTTTCGGGGCTAAGATAGCTAAAAAGAAGCAGGCTGAATTCAACAACAATGCCGAAATGATGAACAGAGAAATGGCAGAAAGGTATAATAAAGGTCTTGAAAACCAGAGGATGATAGATCTGTTCCAAAAAAACCTCGGCGAGATGAAACAGTATGAGCAGCTTGTTCCGCAGGACTGCCGCACATCTGACAAGGTCAGCGCTATCATTGAAGTCCTTAAGGAAGGACGAGCTGAGTCCATTGAAGATGCTTGCATTTTAATCTGAAATTATAGGTGATCTGGTAACTGATTTGCTGAAAGCCCGGATGTTTTCCGGGCTTTTTCTTGTGCATAAATATCTTGAAACTGCAATTACAATAATACCGTATTGATGTACAATCTCCTTTGGCTTGGCGAGGTTAAAAATGCAGAAGGTTACAGCATACATCAGAAACAATGCGATACTATTTATATCGGGGTTACTCGCTGTCATTTCATGTTTTATCGTAAAGCCGGATCATCAGTATGTAGAATATATCAACTTCAGGGTCCTCGCTCTGCTTTTCTGCCTGATGCTTATAGTTGCGGCACTGGTTCGCATAGGTACTTTTGATGTCCTTACCAAAAAGCTCCTTTCCAGGGTCAGGACTTACAGGGGAATAAGCCTTCTTATGTCGCTCATGGCTTTCTTTATGAGCATGCTCCTTACAAATGATGTATCGCTGGTAACGCTGGTTCCGTTCGCAATTATGGTCCTTTCACCGTTTGGTGAGAACAGAAAACTCATGTTCACGCTGATAATCATGACAGTTGCTGCCAACCTTGGAAGTATGCTGACGCCTATCGGCAATCCCCAGAATCTTTATCTTTACGAGAAATATAGTATCGCCATAGGAGATTTCTTCCTGCTTATGCTCCCGTATGCCGCGATCTCATTGATACTGGTAGTTTTAATGACATTTGTTCTTGTCAAAGGAAAAGAGAAATTGGAGGAAGATGATAAACCTGAGATCCGGAGCATCTCTAAAGTAAAACTCGTTATCTATGTCTTTCTTTTCATACTGAATATCATGACAGTAATAGGTATCCTTGATTACTATATCTCCCTGGCTGTCACGATCGTCGTTATGTTGATTACTGATTTCAGGGCCTTCCTTAAAGTGGATTATAACCTGCTGTTAACGTTTATATTTTTCTTCATACTTATAGGAAACATCGGACGTATTGATGCAATAACCGGCATGCTGTCAGGTCTTGTATCAGGTTATCCCGTTCCGGCTGCGATCCTTTCTTCCCAGATAATAAGCAATGTCCCTGCCGCTATGCTGCTGTCAGCCTTTACAGATGACGGCAGGTCGCTGGTTATAGGCTCGAATTTGGGCGGACTGGGTACGGTCATCGCGAGCATGGCAAGCCTGATCACGTACAGATTCCATTCTTTTTACGCCAAAGAAGAGAAACTAAAGAGTCAGGGAAAAGAGGGAAACTATCTGTTAAGTTTCTCTGTGATCAATGTTATCATGCTGATGATTCTTTTCGGATGCTATTTGCTTATCAGCGGTTTTTCCGGGTAATGCAACATTACCGTTCGGCTGACTGTATTAATGGCATAATACAAACAAAACAAACGGAGATCGAACCATGAAACTATTAACAACAAAGCTTATGACAATCGGACTTACGGCAGTGATCCTTACCTGCGGTCTTACAGCCTGCAAGGTGAACAAGTCCGTCAATATAAATGCAGACGTTAAAGTCAACGGAGAAGAGGTGTTCAGCACCCAGATCAGCACTGATTCGTGGGAGATCCCGCAGATCAATAAAGTAAGCGTTGAACAGAAAAAGTATTTCGAAGATGCGGTAAGCCAGCTCGACGGATACTTTTATGAGCCTGTTGCGCTGCTCGGAACGCAGATCGTATCAGGAACTAATTACTGCTTCCTCTGCAGACCGTCTGTAACTGCAGACAATGCAGCGGGTTCTTATGTTTACACATACATATATGTTGATCTTCAAGGAAATTCTTCTTTTATAAAGGATGAGAGATTAGTTCTTCCCGGTACCGAAACGTCAGACGGAGTGCCTGTCCCCGGCGGATGGAGCTATGCTGAATCTGCCGAGATCACTTCTGCTATCCGCAATATCTTATATTCGGCTAATGAGAAAAATACAGATGTAACTTATGAAGCGATCGCGTATGTCGGTTCCCAGGTAGTTGCGGGAACAAATCATGCGATACTCTGCAAGACTATGCCTTCCTCTTCAGGCAAGGATACCAAGTCTTCTCTGGTTCTCGTATATGTCTATGAAGATCTGCAGGGCAACTGTGAGATCACTGATACTTCCGATATTAAATTAGGTGTCTGATAAAAACGGGGTTATCCCGATGCTTTGAGATAACCCCGTATGGATAATCCTGTTGATAAGATCATTCAGCTATATATTCGCTGTAAGCCTTCTTTATGATATCCCAGTCAAGGTCGAATCTGGACATATGCTTTGTGAAAGCGGCATCAACGGCATCTTTGTCATGGGCAGCGATGGCATCTGCGATCGCCTTATGATCTGATATGAGCTTTACATCCTTGATCGTCTTAAGCGACAGGGATCTTACTCTGTCGAAATGCAGGCTCATGAGACCTACCATATAGAAGCACTGCATCTTGTTGCACGCGATATAGATCTTCTTATGGAATTCGTTGTCGAGATCCAGGAACTTCGGAGGATCATTCTCGATATAGAACTGCTGGAGCTTGATGTTGGCGTAAAGATCCTGTATATCCTGTTCCGTAGCCACATCGCATGCTTCCTTAAGGAGTGCTCCCTCGACTGCGATACGGAGAAATCTTGATTCCTTTATCAGTTCATAATCAATGAGAGAAACGCTGCATCCTTTCTGGGGAAGGATGTTGACAATCTTTGATTTGGACAGTTCCAGAAACGCTTCATGAACCGGAGTTCTTGAAATGCCGAGCTGTGTGGCGATCTCCTGCTCACCGATAAGACTTCCGGGTTTGATCTCCATATTAATGATATTGTCTTTTACGATACGAAAAGCATATTCACGGTTGGGTTCGAAAGTGTTTTTGGGTGTGATTATCATTATAGAGATCCCCTTTAATTACGAAGTCTATAAAGAAACTAACATAAATAATAATTTATGTCTACCGCTTACATACTAATTAGCAACAGCGGTGTGAAGCGTTTTTCTGACCGCTCCGTTTTCCTTTATAAGTTCATCCAGATAGCCCTCGATCAGAGGTGTTAAGCCTGTCCTGTTTATATCGGTTCCGAAAACAATTTCATTTGAAAGTATCTTCGACAGTCTGCCGCTTACGCTTCCGCTCATACCATAGCTTATGCCTGCATTCTTAAGTTCATCCTGGAATAATCCTGCCATGGGATCCGGGCTTATCTCGAAAGCGTTTCCGTTATCGTCAACAGAGAGAAGATATCTGAGCCATCCTGCTATAACAAGAGGGATAAATCTGAGTTCTGATAATCTTTCAGGCTTTTCCGTGAGATAGGAATTCAGGGTTATTCCGAATCTTATAGGGAGTTTCTGGCTCGTATCGGTCGCGATCCTCTGTGGTGTGTCAGGGAGGAAGGGATTGGGAAATCTTTCTTCAAGAACTTCCTTAAGGAACTTCTCCGGATTGAGGATCTTCGGATCGCATACAACGGGAAGGCACTCTTCGTAACCCATTCTGGTAACCAGTGTCTTCAGATCTTCATCTTTCATTTCATCTGATATCTTTGTAAAGCCGAGAAGACATCCGAATACCGCAAGCGAGGTGTGAAGAGGATTAAGGCAGGCAGTGACTTTCATCCTTTCAGCTTTGTCGACAGTATCTCTGTCAGTAAGGATCACGCCGCCTTTTTCCAGATCGGGTCTTCCATTAGGGAAGAGATCTTCGATTACAAGATATTCGGGAACCTCAGCGTTGACGAAAGGCGCTGCAAAGACACCGGTAGTTGTTTTTACGCTCTTGAGATTCTCGATGCCCAGACCGGAAAGTTTATTCAGGATCTCGTCTGAAGGTCTTGGTGTGATCTTGTCGATCATGCTCCAGGGGTATGCTATTCGGGATGGATCTTCTGCATAATCTCTAAAAGAATCATCAACATAACCCTTACCGACCCAGGCATCGATTATCTCCAGAACCGATGATTTAAGTTTGTCTCCGTTGTGGCTGCAGTTATCCATACTGACCAGAGCCAGAGGATACTTACCCGCATTGTATCTTTCGAGAAGAAGAGCTGCTATAAAACCCATGCATGTGAGCGGATGTGAAGGTCCGTTCTCCATGTCTTTCGCTGCGGCTTCATAAAGCTTTCCGTCAGCGTCTCTTAATGCATAGCCTTTTTCGGTTATGGTAAAAGATATTATCTGCAGGGAAGGATTCCTTGCTATCTCATTGAGTCTTTGTATATTTTCCGGAATATCATAGTTGGCTGCGATAGCTTCCGTGATGTTTCCGATGATCTCATAACCGGTATTTCCGTCAGGCTTAAGATCGCAGATGATCGAGAGGTTGTCAAACGGTTTATAAACCCTTTCAAAGTTCTCGTAATCCTGTGTTCCGCATACGATAATTCCTGTATCGGTCAGGCCTTTATTCAGAAGCCTTTGGTTTATCCTTGCGATAAATGCTCTGAAGATATTGCCGCCGCCGACATGAAGCCATGCCGGTCTTGCGGTTGTGGTTCCGATGCAGGCATCGATATCATACTGCGGCAAAGCAACATTAATGCTGTTCCAGAAAGGGGTGTTGACGAGTGATTTTTTTGAGAGATCCATCTTGAGATTCCTTTCGCTGTCCTCTTATCGAACAAAACCGATAACCTTATAAGTCAATATAAGATTATCGGTTTTGCGGGCAAGGGAGGAATGCTTGCCTAAATAATTTAATGTTTCAACAAAGTTTGCTGACGGCTTCCCAGAGTCCGTTGATATATGTTGCGCCCAGAGCACGGTCATAAAGACCATATCCGGGTCTTCCTACTTCATCCCATATCATGCGGCCGTGGTCAGGACGGATATATCCGTCAAAACCGTTCTCGTAAAGAGCTTTAACGATTGCGAGCATATCAAGATCTCCGCATGAGGAAAGATGAGCTGATTCGTGGAAATCAGTCTCTGATTCATGCTTGACGTTTCTTAAGTGAACGAAATGAACTTTTCCCATGGGAGTGAATGTCTTAGCGATGTCAACAACATCGTTATGGATACCTGCACCAAGGCTTCCGGTGCAAAGTGTAAGACCGTTTCTCTTTGACTCATTGAGATTCAGATATGTGTTAATGGATTCCTTGCTGTTAACAACCTTTGGCAGATTGAAAAGCGGGAACGGAGGATCGTCAGGATGTACTGCGAAATTGATATCGAGTTCTTCTGCCGCAGGAATTACTGCATCGAGGAAATACTTGATGTTGCTGAAGTATTCTTCGGAAGAAACATTCTGATAGAACTTGATGTCTTCTGCCATCTGGGCGAATCTCTCAGGTTCCCATCCGGGAAGACTGAAATTGTTGGAGCCGTCGATCATGGAAGAAGTGATCTTATCCAAAGTAAGCTGAACGGCAACATCATGGCTGTATGCCATAGCAGAACTTCCGTCAGACAGGACCTTCGCAAGCTCACTTCTGTACCAGTCCATAACAGGCATGAAATTGTAACAGATGCACTTGACTCCGGCCTTGGAAAGATTCTTCATTGATTCGATATAGTTATCGATCAACATATCCCGGGAAGGGAGGCCCTTCTTTATATCTTCGTGAATGTTAAGACTCTCAATTACTTCCATCTCAAGCCCGTAGGAGTTGATCTCATCTTTAACAAGATTGATCTCGTCCATGGACCAGACATCGCCGACTGGTATCCTTGTCAGATGTGTGGCAACACCGCTGACACCCGGGATCTGTCTGATCTGCTTCAACGTGACGCTGTCATCGCCGTACGGGAACCACCGCAAAACCAATTTCATATGCACTATTACCACCGAAATAAAACTGAAAAGAGAATGGTGAGATAATACTCAATTCTCATTCTGTCCACTAGTATACTAGTAGGCTTGAATTGTGTCAATAGATTGTGACATATAGAATGTTAACTCTGAAACCAAAGCGAAAATACCCCTCAAAATACAGTAAAACACGGGATATTTTATGAAAAAGGAAGAGTAATGGGATCAGTTTTACGCACATATCCTGGCATGTGCGTAAATTAGTGTCAGTCCTCTTCGGGATCTTCCGGAACCGTTTCTTCAACTTCGTCCTTTTTAACTGACCTTGGTTTGAAGAGCCTGAAGAGGAGAGGAATAAAAACAACGAAACCGAACAGTTTGACCGCTTCTTCAAGAGAAGCAAAATATAACGTACCGAGTTCGTAATGCTCTTCGGTTACGATCGTGTAGTTCGTGCAGGTCGTGATAACCGCATAGCAAAGCAAACCTAAGATGACTAAAACCGTGGAAATAACAGTTGTCTTAACAGGAATCTTCTCGTATTTTTCAGGGTTAAGTTTTTTAGCGCTCAGGAAGATACCGGTGAAAATAAGTCCTGCGGCAAGGAGCCCCGAGATTATTTGAATGTAATTAAGATAGTCAGTCATCAGCGTTTTCCCCGTCGCTTTCTTCGTCATCAGTATCTTCTACAGAAGTTTCTTCTTCAGGATCCGCTTCCTTGTTTTTATCCTCAGTGTTTTCTCTGGCATTCTCAACATCCATCGCACGTGAGAATGCTTTCTCGGTTATGTATTGACAGAGATATGTTGCGATAGCGGGAGTGACCAGGGCTGCCGGCGGAAAACCGATGCTTATGGCCAGGGCAAGAATGATTATGAACCAGATCAAGATGAATTTCGGGAAATTCATCATGCAGAGCGTGAGACTGTTCTTTAATGTTCCCAAAATGCTGTTATTGAACCTTGCCATCAGGGCATATACAAAAGGCAATGAGAATATCAAAGGTAAAAGCGGCAGAAGTGAAACGATCATATACCAGTCGGGAAGTCTTACGTTGCCCCATCCGAAAAACGCAAAATAGATATTGAATCCTGCAAGGGCGCTGTATATCAGATAGATAAGATGTACGATTATCCCGTTTTTAAGATTACTTTTAAACGCGCGTACAAAGTCTTTACTTATATTATCGATCCTCTTATGATATTTACGGTAAACGGTATAATACAAAGCCGTAACGGAAGCTCCTATGGTAACTACGGGAAGACAGAAGAGCAGAAAAAGGACTGAGATGATAACGACATCTCCGATAACTTTGCTTGCTCTGTACATCCAACTGTTTGTTATGCGGTCTAGAGACTTTTTTGCCATATCTTTTTACTTCCTTATTTGTCAGTATAAAAGTAAAAATGATAAGTTGTCAACTAGTATGGTAGACAAGAAAACCTGCAAGGGATAGAATATCCTAAAAGGAAGGTGAATGACAATGGCTGCAACAAAACTTCTCGGTATTTATTCAAACGGTATGGTTCTTCAAAGAAATAAAGAAATAATCATTGAAGGATCAGAGAATGCAAAGAGCGAAGTGGCCGTTACACTGGCCGGAAAAACGGTTGCTGCATCTGTGGAAGGCGGAACGTTCAAAGCTGTTTTTCCGCCGATGGATGCCATGTTCGATACTGTTCTTACAGTTGAGGGCTCAGAGGTTATAACGGTTAATGATGTATGCATCGGTGATGTGTTCATGCTGACCGGCCAGTCAAATATGGAACTTCCTGTTATAAGGACTATTGATCTGAATAAAGAAGAGATCGAAGCCGGAGACTATCCTTATGTCAGACAGTACAGGCTTACACCGGATCTTGAGATTCCTGTTAAGGGCGGAGAACCGGTATGCGTGCTTCCTGAAAATGATTGGGTAAGGGCTTCCGGTACCGGCAAGTATGAGATCAGCGCAGTTGGTTTTTATGCAGCCAGGAGGCTTTTCGAAAAGCAGAATATTCCCATCGGATTGATACTCAGCGCACAGGGCGGTTCGAACATTGAATCCTGGATGTGCGAGGAGGATCTTTTCGCGACCGGAACAAAAGAGGAAGAGATCGCTCCTTACAGGGGAAAAGGCGCCCTTAAACAATATGTAAATGAGGGAAACATTAAAGTAGCCAAATGGCGTGAGAACACCATCGATAAAGATTTTTCAATTGAAGAAGCTTTGGATGAAGGTGTGAATATCAAGCTGCCATGCATCATTGCCGATGACTTCTGCGGAAGCGTCTGGTTCGTGAAGGAGTTTAACCTTGAAAATGCAGTGGAAGGCAAGTGCCTGCTCAGATTGGGAGATCTTATAGATGCGGATGTAACATATGTTAACGGCGTCGAAGTTGGCAGGACCGAGTATCAGTATCCGCCGAGGAAGTATTCTTTTGACGGTTCATTGTTAAAAGCAGGGAAGAACACGGTCATGACGAGACTTATCATTGAACAGGGTGCAGGAGGATTCGTTCCCGGACATCCTTATCAGCTTGAGACACCTTCGGGAAACATTGATCTTACAGGTGAATGGAAGATGGTCATAGAAAAGATGACTGAGAAGCTTGTGCCTAACAAGATGGCTCAGAACATTCCGTCATCTCTTTATTATGCAAGTGTATTGACGCTTAAGAATATCAAAGTGTCACAGATATGGTGGTATCAGGGAGAATCAAATGCCGATTTCCCTGAAGGCTATGATAAGAAAATGATACTTTTGTTTAAGAAGATGCGGGAAGTGTTCGGCGGGGTTCCTGTCATCATGATCAGGATAGCAGACTATATTAATCCCTTGAGAGACACAAGGATCCCGGAAGGCTGGAAGATGATCCAGAAACTTCAGGATGATGCTCCGGGTTATATAGAGAATGTTAAAGTCGTCACGGCACCTTGTCCCGATCCGGTATATGAGCTTCATCCCCAGAACAAGAGCGGAATCGGTGCAGATGTGGCAGCTGCTTCTCTGGATTTCAGCAGGGGAGAATGACCGGCAGACCGGGCATTATTCGAATTACACAAAAACGCACACTAGAATGGTAGAAATCTATTGACATATCACAAACGTGGTGATAATCTCATTACAAGTTAACTTCCATGCAAGTATACAAGACGATTGGCGAGTTAGCATTTCACTTCATTAAATGATCTAGAGGTTAACCAAAATGGCTAAGAAAGAAGAGGTTTCACAGATCATAGCGTGGTCTCCGAGAGAATTAACTACTCGTGAAAGAATGGCTAAGGATATCAGGATCAACTGGCAGCTTTATGCAATGTTCTTGATCCCCGTTATCTATTACATCATCTTCAGATATATACCGATGTTCGGTAATATCCTTGCTTTCCGTAAGTACAATGCGGGCGGAAGCATATTCGGTCAGGGCCCTTTGACATTAAAGTATTTCAAGCAGTTTATTACTGCAAAGCCCTTCTGGCAGGCTTTCTCCAACACGCTTATACTTAACGGTCTGTATCTTTTGTTCAGATTCCCGTTAACCCTTATCTTCGCGTTACTCTTAAACGAGATCAGAAATCTTCACTGGAAGAAATTCGTCCAGACCGTTTCTTATCTCCCTCACTTTATCTCAGTAGTTATCGTCTGCGGCATGCTCAAAGAGCTGCTCTCGACACACGGTCCTATCAATGACCTTATCTTCAAGCTCGGCGGTGAGAAGATAAGCTTCATCTCACTTGCACAGTGGTTCAGGACGATCTTCGTAACATCAGGAATCTGGCAGAGCTTAGGCTGGGGTACGATACTTTACCTTGCTGCTATGTCCGGTATCAATCCGTCTCTTTATGAGGCTGCAACGGTTGACGGCGCATCTCATTTCCAGCAGGTAATACACGTTACCATCCCTTGCATCCTTCCCACGATCGCTACACTTCTCATACTTGATATCGGCGGACTTGTAGGTTCCGGCGGAGCTTTCGAAAAGGTATACCTCCTCTACAGCCCTATGACATATGAGACAAGTGATATCGTCTCAACTTACGTATTCCGAATGGGTGTTGAATCAGGAAGCATAAACTTCGCGACGGCCGTCGGTCTGTTCGAAGGACTGATAAATCTTGTACTTCTTACATGCGCAAACTTTGTTTCGCGTAAAGTTGCCAAGACAAGTCTTTGGTAAGGAGGCAGCAGCATGAGTGTAATTGATAATTCAACCGGAAAGATACATGTTCATAATCCGAAAAACCAGATAAAGGAATCAAAAGGATATAAGGTCTTTACAGTAGTCAATACGATCATAATGATCCTGATCTCTTTTGCTACGCTCTATCCTTTTCTTTATCTCATCTCGCAGTCATTCTCATCGGATCAGGCAATTTATGCAGGACATACGGGACTTATCCCCGAAGGGTTTAATATTGATACCTATATCTACGTTGTCACACGCAACCCGATAGCTCCATGGCCTAAGGTATTTCCTGATCTCAAGATCCCTGAGTTCATCGTTTACTACATGAACACGATCTTCTACACGATCGTAGGA
This sequence comes from Saccharofermentans sp., assembly GCA_045532275.1. Lineage (GTDB taxonomy): Bacteria > Bacillota > Clostridia > Saccharofermentanales > Saccharofermentanaceae > Saccharofermentans. The sequence goes on from JAZSFQ010000036.1 coordinate 76,032, forward strand.
ACGGTATTATCCCTCTTCTTTTCTTCGATCCTTGCATACCCTCTGTCAAAGCCCAATCTCAAGGTCAATAAGGTTATGTCACCGTTCATCATCTTCACGATGTATTTCGGCGGCGGTCTCATCGCAAACTACGTATTGATCCTGAGACTCGGTCTCAAGAATTCAATGTGGGGATTCATTCTCCCGATGCTCATCAGCACATATTACGTAATCCTCATGAGATCATTCTTCATGAGCATTCCGAAAGATCTTGAAGAAGCAGGTGAGATCGACGGTCTGAACAAGTGGGGTGTTTTCTGGTATATCGCAAGGCCTTTGTCAACACCTATCATAGCAACAATGACTCTGTTCTATGCGGTTATGTACTGGAACAACTGGTTCAACGCAAAACTCTACCTCCAGGAGAAGGTAAAGTGGCCGGTTGCTTACTTCCTCCAGACGATCATCAGAGGTGCGGGTGCTTCGGATCCGGATGCGCAGAACATGACGGCTAACATCAAGTCATGCGCAATGGTTCTCACAGTACTTCCGATCATATGTGTATATCCGTTTATTCAAAAATATTACGTTCAGGGCATGATGCTCGGAGGCGTAAAAGAGTAACAGTTTTGTGCTATAGGGGATAACCCACGGCAATAGAAAAAAGTAAAAAAGAAAGGAAACAGTTATGAAGACAACAAAACTTGCAAAAGTAGCATCTGTCGGTCTTGCAGTTTCAATGCTTTCCAGTTTAGCTGCTTGCAGTGGCGGCGCCGGTGAGTCTTCCGAGACTACAACGATTCCGAGTCAGATCGAGACAACAGCTGATACCGGAGATGATTTGGGCTACACATACGGTTTGGGTCAGACATTCCATGCTGATCAGCCTGTAACCTATACAATGTTCTTCAGCGATGCATCATGGTATCCGATGGTTGATACTTGGAAGACGGAGGGTCTTTTCAAGAAGATCGAGGAAATGACAAACGTTACACTTGACATCAAGTCATATGATAGCGGCGACTACATGCAGAACATCACACTCGACATCAATGCAGGCAACTCAGCATATATCATTCCTAAGATCTATGATGATTCCGCATTTGTTGACGGTGGTGCCATCGTTCCTATCTCTGACTATGTTCAGTACATGCCTTACTACACAGATTTCTATAATACTTACAATCTCTCTGCTGATATTCAGACGATCACAAGAGCTAACGGTAAGTACTATAAGCTCCCCGGCATGAAGGAATCCAACCTCATCAACTATTCTTTCGTTATCAGAAAGGATATCTGGGATGCAGCAGGCGTTGATGTTGTTTCAATTCAGAAGGATTGGACATGGGCTGACCTCCTCGAGGCTTTGAAGAAGGTTAAGGCTTACATGGTTGAGCAGGGTATGTGTGAAGAGAGTGACTACATCTGGTCTGACCTCTGGTGCGGAAACGAATCAGGTCAGGGCAGCGGCGGAAACCTCCTCGGCGTTATGGCTTCCACATACGAGTGCAATGCCGGATGGAACATCGGCAATGGTATGAGATTTGATTTCAACCAGAACAAGTTCATCTTCTCACCTACGACAGAGAACTTTAAGGCATTCCTTAAGACAGCTAACAGCTTTGTAGAAGCAGGCATCCTTGATCCTGAAACATTCACACAGGATGACGCTACAGCTACAGCTCAGTATTACAACGGCAAGACAGCTATCATGTCCATCAACCAGGGTCAGTGGGCTAACTATGAGCAGAACATGACAGCTCAGCTTGGTGCAGGCAACTTCGAAAACTACGTAATCACAATGCCTATCGGTTCTACAAGAAACTCCACAGTTGATCCTGCAAGACTTGAGAACGGCGTTATGATCTCACAGAAGGCTCTTGATGAACTCGGCGAAGATGGTTTCATCGAAATGCTCAGATTCGTTGACTGGCTCTTCTATTCACACGAAGCATATGATCTCACAAAGTGGGGTATTGAAGGTGTTCACTACACAGTAGACGCAGAAGGCAATAAGAAGCTTATGGACGGCTTCTGCTGCTCAGGCTTGGGTTATGGAAATGACGAAGCTGAGTCAATGACTGATATCAGACTTAAGTGGGGTTATGCAGGCGGTAACTTCTGGTACGGCGGTACAGTTGCAGAGATGTCTGACAACCTTATTCCTCCGGTAGCTGATTATGTTAACCGTGACTACACAGACAGAGATACTCCCCCGCTCGCTCCCGGTGTTGCTCCTACAGCAGACCAGAACGAGGAGATCAACCTCATCGCTACACCTCTTATCAGTAACGTAAACTCCTGGACATTGAAGTTCGTTACTGGTCAGGAAGATATCGATGCTCAGTGGGATGCATATGTTCAGTCCTGCAACGAGCTCAACGTTCAGGGTCTCGTTGACATCTACGGTGAGCTTTACAAAGGCTGATAACAGAACCTAATCGTTCACTTTAAGCTAAACATGGGGCTGTCTCGAAATGAGGCAGCCCCTGATCGTTGTCAGGTGGTTTTCGAGCCGCAAAAGTACCGTACAGGGAGATGGTTTTCGAGCCGCCAAAGCGCAGTGCGGAAACGGCTTGATAGCCCTCGAAGAGCAGGTTGACGATTTGTCGACGATATTAAGGAAAAACGTCGACGATTCCGTCGAATTCGCCTTTATTCGACGATTTGGTCGACGAAAAGTGCCATTTCCGTCGAAGTTTCGTCGACTGGTGTATCGATGTAGCAATGGAGGAAAAGCCACACAATTAAAGCAGGATAATTGACCGCTGATCAGAGAAACATCGCCCGTGAGTTTTTATAGCACACACGTTCGATGATATCTCTCAGTATCCTGCGGTCATCAGGGAATCTTCCTCGTTCGATTTCAGTTCCGAGGTAATTGCAGAATATTCTTCTGAAGTATTCATGTCTCGTATAGGACAGGAAACATCTGGAGTCAGTCAGCATTCCGACAAAGCAGGGAAGAGGACTTTGTGCGCAAAGAGATCTGAGATGGTCTTCCATTCCGGCGAGATTATCATTGAACCACCAGGCTGCGCCGTGCTGGATCTTTCCCGGAACGCTGCCGTCGTTATAACATCCGCAGAGTGTATCAATTACAGTATTGGCTGATGGATTCAGAGAGTAGATTATCATCTTCGGAAGAAGTCCGTCGGAATTAAGCCTGTCCATAAATCCGGAAAGCGGAGTTACGAAATCGAATGAGCCTGTAATCGTATCGCATCCGCAGTTGATACCGGCTTTGTTGAGCATCAAGGTATTGACGTTGCGCTTGCAGCCGAAATGAAGCTGCATCGTCCATCCTCTCTTCGCATATTCTTGCGCGAAAAACAGCATGATATCGCTCTTATATGCCGTCAGTTCTCCGTCAGTTAATCTTATGTCAGGTGAAGATATCTTCTTCGAGAAAACTTCTTCTGCGGTAAAGCCCAAGTCTTCTCCGTACCATATATATTCGGTGCCGTGATCAGAGAGCCTGCAGCCGTGAGAAGCAAAGTGATCAAGTCTTGAATACAATGCATTCTTAAGGTCAGACATAGTGGTGATACTGATACCCGATACTTTTTCCAGTTTCTTAACATATTCAATGAAACTGTCTTTTTCGATATCAACGATATTGTCGGGTCTGAAGGCGGGGAGGACTTTTATTTCAAAGCCTGATACCTTGAGCTCTTCATGGCTTGCCAGCGTATCACAAGGATCATCGGTAGTGCAGATGAGCTCAACATTTGACATCGACATGATACTCCTGGCGGTAAGCTTTCCCGACTGAAGGAGTCCGTTGGCCTTATCCCATATATCCTCGGAATTCCGTGTCGTAAGCGGCTCGCTGATACCGAAATATCTTGCGAGCTCCAGGCAGGTCCAATGGTATAAGGGATTGCCGAATGCCGATTCTACCGCTTTTGCCCACATCATGAATTTCTCTTTATCGGAAGCATCGCCTGTAATATATTTTTCGTCGATGCCGGATGCTCTCATTAGCCTCCATTTATAATGGTCTCCTTTGAGCCATAACTCTGTGATGTTTTTGAAATCTATATCATCTGCGATCTCTTTTGCATCGATGTGGCAGTGGTAGTCGATTATGGGGAGATCTTTTGCGTATTCATTATAGAGACTTATCGCGGTATCGTTCTCCAAAATGAAATCGTCATTTATTAAGCTTTTCATGGCACACCTCAAGAATAATGATTACATATAAAATATATTATTTTCTCTGTAATCGCAAACAAAAACATGGTAGAATGTTAGTGGTGAATGAGAGGTGTAATCATGACATTTTCAGAAAAGGTATTTAATACGGGAATAGTACCCGTTGTAGTCTTAAACAATGTGGAAGATGCAGTGCCTTTGACAGATGCTTTGCTCAAGGGCGGGATTGATTTTATGGAGATAACATTCAGGACCGAATGCGCTGCAGACTGCATCTCCTTGATAAGCAGGGAGGTGCCTGAAATGACTGTGGGCGCAGGCACCGTTTTGAATGTGTCACAGGCTAAGCTCGCTGTTGAACGCGGCGCGAAGTTTATAGTATCTCCCGGCATTGATGAAGAGACCATTAAGTGGGCATTGGAAAATAACATTCCGGTAATCCCCGGTGCTGTTACGCCTACAGAGATAATGAAGGCGATAAGCTTAGGACTTAAGGTGGTTAAATTCTTCCCGGCGGATGTATATGGCGGGATCAAGGCAATAAAAGCTTTATCTGCTCCTTTCGGCCAGATAAGATTTCTTCCCACGGGAGGAGTTTCCGAAGCTAATCTCAGGGAATTCATAGAGAACAGATCAGTCGCGGCTGTCGGCGGCAGCTGGGTGTGCAAGAAAGATGATATACTTGCCCATGATTGGGATAAGATAACAAATCTTTCGGGAAATGCCGTAAAGATCATTAAGGAGACAAGATCATGAGTAAATTTCTTACATTCGGAGAATTGATGCTGAGACTTAAGAGCCCCGGGAAAGAGCGTTTCCTTCAGTCGCCTTCTCTTGAAGCCACGTTCGGCGGCGGTGAGGCAAATGTAGCTGTTTCTCTGGCTAATTTCGGTCTGGAGGCGGATTTCTTATCTGTAATTCCTTCGAATGATATCGGAAATGCGGCTGTTAGTGAACTCAGAAGATTTAATGTCGGTACGGAAAAGATAATAAGGGCCGATGGCAGAATGGGCATTTACTATCTTGAGACCGGAGCTAACCAGCGTCCGAGCAAAGTAATCTATGACAGGGCATATTCGGCTTTTTCGCTTTATTCACCTGAAGGATATGACTGGGAAAAGATCTATAGGGACGTGAAGTGGCTTCATATTTCAGGTATCACACCCGCGATCTCAGAACAGACGAAAAATGCTTCGATAATGGCTGTTCGGGAAGCGAAAAAGAGGGGTATCATTGTTTCCCTCGACCTGAACTATCGTAAGAATCTTTGGAAATACGGCGTTGATGCCAAAGAAGTAATGACAGTCTTAACTTCATATTCGGACATCATTATCGCCAACGAGGAGGACTGTCAGAAGTCTCTCGGCTTAAAGTGTGAGAGCAACGTGGAGGGCGGTAAGCTCGATCAGGATGACTATAAGAGATTAAGCGATGCATTGCTCGAGAAGTTCCCAAATGTAAAAACGGTCGCGATCACCTTAAGGGAGAGCAAGAGCGCGGATATCAATTTCTGGGCAGCAGCTCTTAATAACCGTTCTGAATTCATTGTAAGCCGTAAGTATGAAATGTATGACATCGTTGATCGTGTTGGCGGCGGGGATTCCTTTGCCGGCGGACTGATCTACGGACTTGATAAGCTTGGTTCTGACAGGGAAGCGCTTGAATTTGCTGTTGCGGCCAGCTGCCTTAAGCACACGATAGACGGAGATTTCAACAGAGTATCTGTCGAGGAAGTCGAGAAGCTCGCCAAAGGCGACGGTTCGGGAAGAGTTCAGAGATAGGAAAGATAACGTTTGGTTCTTGAGTTTTATCTGAATCATGTCGGAAAAATGAAGAACTCCTTTTTGGCATGTCGGGAAATTAAGGAAAAACGCTTTTGCATGTCGGGAAAAAAGCTTTTATCCTGATCGTTTGTCGGGAACCACCGAAAAACCTATGTTTCCGACAATTCAGGGGCGGTTTACCATAGGATAAGCACGTTTCCCGGAATTTAAGACAAATTTCGGAATCGGCGTGCCGCAAAATTACCCCATTTCAAGAATACTTTGATAATCAAAGCTATTTACAATACCAACCCTTGATGTTAATATCGCGGTATCAGGATTTCTTGATAAAGGAGGTTAATGATATGGACTTTCTGACTGTATTAGTTGTTGCATTTATATTAGCGCCTATAGTTTTCTGCGTCCTTTTCATTGTTTTCCTTACAAGATGGATAAACCGCGGAAAAAAGATCAAGGAACTTGAGCGGGAAATCAGCGCGCTCAAGAGCGGTAATATTTCGCAGCCTGTACAGGGTGCGAATAATCCTCCTGTGATGTCTTATCAGGCACCGTATCAGATGCCGGATAATGCAAGTGCGCAGCCCGATTATATACGTCTTCCGGAGATTCAGACACAGGGCTATATGCCGCCGTCAGCCGTTACGGTTCCACAGCAGACATTTGTACCGCAGACCGCAGCAGTTTCTCAGCAGATATTTGTACCTCAGGCTGCACCGGCCCCGGAGATCAGTACTGAGATCCCGGGTCAGGCTGAAACACCTTCCTGGGCTGTTCCTCCGTCTCAGGTAAGAAATTCACAGCCGCAGATAATACAGACTGAACAGTCCCCGAAGAAAAAGGCTTTCAGCAGCATAAATATCACTTTCGGAATCGGCGTGTTACTGCTGACGATAGTAGGCGCGACGTTTATGACCGGCTCATGGCCATGGATGACTGAAGGTTTCAGAACTGCTGCGCTTATTACGATAGTAGTTATGGTCTATGGAATGTCTTTCCTGGCCGGAAAGGTATTAAAACTCCAACAGACTGAATTCGCTCTTTATACCCTTGCAAGTTTGTTGGGTCCAATCGTTATAGTGGGAATAGGCGCTTTTAACCTGCTGGGATCGGCATTTTCGTTTAAGGACGGAACGGGATGGCTCGTAGCAACTGTGGCTGCTATAGTACTGGTCGCATCATCTGTCGGAGGCAGATTCATTTTCAGGGAAGAGAAGAATCAGGCAAATATCTATAAGGGTACATTCTATATCGCGCTCACCTGGCTGGTCGTATTCTTATCCGCCCAGATAGGGCAGGCGAGCGAAGTCGTTAACGAGTGGAGCATGATCTGTTTAGGACTTGCGACTATGGCGCTGGTATTCAGGATCATCGCGCTGACTGATCTTCTTAAGGGTGAGCTGTTTTTCAAAGTCTATTCGGAGATCATTACATATATACCTGCAGGATTATTGTTCTTCTCGTCGTTTTTTGCAGACGGCGCGATATTCGGTGCGACGATAATCGAATTTATCGCCTTCGTACTGTTTGCGAAGTTTACCGAAGGACGTGAGTGGGTAAAGTATCTGACTCCGTTCGTCGGAATGATGGTCACTGTTTCCTGGATAGTTTTCGGGGATGCGGAAGATGTTTATCTGATGACATCCGTTGTGATGGTAATCATCTTTATCCTGTATGCTGTCCATAAGGTGACCGGGCTTTCAACATGGCTTTCTGACATAGGGCTTACAGTATCACTCGGAACGATAACGTCAATAATAGCAGTGGAAAAAGCACCTGAGATGGGTGCGGCCGCATGCTTCATTACGTTGGCGATGCTTATATTCCAGATGACAATAGAGCCTTTGCTCTCCAAAGACGGAACGGTCCTTAAAGCTATTTTCAACGAAAAGGTATCTGAACCTTTAAAGATCATCTTATCGCTGCTCAGTGCAACATTCTATTATGGAGGAATGACGATGATATTCCTTTCGGCAGAACATATGCCGTTCAAAGGACATCTCTTCTTTACATTATCCGCACTGGTACCGGCTGTAGCAGCTGTTATCGCCAGAGCGGTCTGGAAAGACGATATAAGGATAAGAACAGCAGGGACGGTCCTTTCTGTCATATCTGTTGTCTCAGGCTTAGCTTCCTGTTTCTCGGTCAACAGCGAATCAGGCTGGTACATGCATATTGAGATATGTTCGGTCATTCTGACTCTTGCGGTGATCTCGATGTCTGTATTCTTTATGCTGAAACCGCTTAAAGACAGGAGATTAAGCGTCAGCGTAATGTTCTGGATATCCCTGTGCGTTAACTCATTGGCTATAGCGGTCTTCATGATAATAGGACAGAAAACAAAGACACTCTATATACACGATATAACGGATAAAGATATAGAACCGGCATGGAAGATCGCTGCTTTAGCATTCATCTTATTGAATGTTGCAGCGATGATAACGGCCTTTTTCCTGAAGCGAACAGGGAAAGAACTCATTTCCAAATATGCTTCCGGTCTTAAGTATTTCTTCACCGGTTATTCAACGGCATGGTTTATATTGTCCTGGATACTGATCGGAGCAAACTGGACATTCCTTATAGTATCAGTAATCTTTGCAGTCCTGTTATCTGTATTTGACGCGGAATATTTCGCCGTGCTTCCGGTCACAGCTGCAGAAATATGTATGATGACGGAGTTCAGTCAGCTCGATTCCCGTGACCTGAATAATATTCTCTGTATTGCTTCTGCGATCGTATTTGCTGCAGCAGGCAGATTAATATTCCGCAAAAATACGGTCTCTGAAAAGGCTGTCGATTATCTGTCATTTACATCATTCATATTCCTTTTCGGTCTTCATGAAGCTAACTATACGGCCCTGATGGTATTCCTTACCCTGGCGCTTCTTGTGATCAATCTTGCGGGAAGGATAAAGATACCCGTAAGGGTTCTGGTAAGCATCTTTGCTGCCTTTATATGCATGGCTGTTGTTGCTCAGCCGTTCCTTACTTATCCTGATGTTGTTGAGCTTGAGATAAATCTGATGCTTATGTTAGGAACGCTGCTCCTGATCTGTAAGGTTATCAGGCCTGCACCGCAAAACGTGATGAAGTATATCTGGTTTACGGGTGTCGCGCTGAGCATAGTCGCCGAAGGCGTTTCGGCGGCAGTTACGGGTGAAGCTCTGGATCTTATAGTAGTAGGAACGGCTTCTTTCGGAATATTTATTTTCGCCTTTATCAGACGCAACCGACTCTGGTTTATACTCGGTATTGTTTCGATGATATCTATCGCCATTTACCTTTCACTGGCATTCTGGTCATCGCTCGTATGGCTTATCTATCTTCTTGTTGCCGGCATCATTCTTGTTGTTATGGCATCTGTCAATGAGTGGGGAAAACGCCACAGCAAAGACGGGAAGAAAAGAAGGTTCTTTGAAGAGTGGACATGGTGACACCGGTTTTGTAATAAAAATATAAATTTACATCTGCTTTTTGCCTTGCTAAAATATATTTCTGGGGAAAAAGCGAGGTCTGATGATATTTAGGAGCATAAGGAACTATGCGGTTAAGATAGCAGCTCTGCTCACTGCTGCTGTGTTGAGTGCGGGAGTAACCTGCGCATATTCTGAGCCTGCCGAAGTAAAAGCGGATGAAGACCTTTATCCTTCTCTATATGATTTGTTCAAAGAGAGAAGCGGTGATCCCGATGATTTCATGACACAGGAAAGATTTGCCGGAAGAGTATTGGGCAACTGTCTGCTGCTCAACGGCATCGACTACACATATGGTTCCCAGGCGCACGAACTTGGGTGTGACGGTTTTGTCAGCCTTGTTCTTCGTCTGACTCTGGATACTGTTTACGATTTTGACCGTGACTGGGATCAGTACTGGTGCAAATTCGATTATCACGAGGAACATATCGTTGCAGCCAGCAATGTCGATAAGTATGAGGTGTTCAGACCCGGCGGAACGACGGTTACATGGCTCTATCACACATATGTTGATGAACTGGTCGAGTCGCGTGATGCCAGAGAATATGTTGAGGGTATGGACAACTATGACTGGGTCGATTATCTGGATGAGATAGGCGCCCAGCCTGGAGACATAATGTTCTGGGATGATGACAGAAAGAATGATTGCTGGGCACATATCGGAATCTACGCAGGGATAGAAGACGGTGAAGCCATGATGTGGCATGCATCGTCGATTAAGGGCTATGTATGTAAACAGAGCCTTGAGGAGATCACCTGTGATATCGGTTATCTTGATTATGTTGCTGTGCTTCCGCTCACAGTTCAGCCTGCAAGGGCGGGCCTTTATGCCGATGCCGGGAACAGTGATAAGGAATTCTCCTATTCGTTCTACAGAACGCCGGATTGTGATTACTGTATAGGTCGGATCAGCAGCAGCTGTGCCTTATCTGAACAGTCTTATCTTGATGATCTTCCTCTTTATCCGAACAATGAGGGAGATGCTTATGAGTATACGCTCTATTTTACGAGAGATACGTCGCCGTATAATATCGAGGCCGGTGACAGTATTATGACTGACCAGACAGTTTATAAGATAGTCATGAGGATCGAACCCGATGATGATACAAAGGGAACTCTGAAATATTCTGTATACGGAGTCGAAGACATCAGGTATTACGGCGGGGGCGAGATCAGTGATTTTGATTATATGACCGGCGGCCGGGTGATCCCGCTAACCGATTACAGATAGAAAACTGTATTACGCCGGGGACTTTTGAGCCCCGGTTTTTTAACACGAATTTGTAACTTTGTTATAAAAACTTTTTATAATATAATAATCAAGTGTTTAGCTGAATATTATAGTCGGCGTCTGTCGGCAGCCGTACGGAAGGAGAGCTTTTATGGATTTTCTCGCAAAGACCACCGATGCGATCACTGATGTGGAAATCAGACATACTGATACCGTAAGAGAACTTGCGAGTGAATGTATGGTCCTTCTTGAGAATGATGGAGGCTTGCCTTTAAGAAAACCGGAAAGGATCGCTTTATACGGCAACGGCGCAAGACATACCGTCAAAGGCGGCGGCGGATCCGGCGAAGTTAATACCAGATATGAAGTGACTATCTGTGACGGTCTTGCGGAAGCAGGTTTTGAGATCGCTTCAAACGGTTGGCTTGACAGATATGATGCTATCTATGATTCCAGCATTAAGGCATATATGGATAAAGTTGAGAGCATAGCAAAAGAACGCGGTGTTCCGGCTACCAGTGTGTATTTTGAGACTGCTTTCGATGCTCCGAAGATGCCTCTGATCACCGATGAGGATTTTGCGGAAGCTTCCTGTGATACGGCGATCTTTGTAATTTCGCGTGATTCCACCGAAGGAAGAGACAGGACTCCTACAAAAGGTGATTATTATCTGACAGATGAGGAGGAAGCCAATCTTGACTTCCTGACTCACAGCTTCTCGAAGACTATTATCCTTCTTAATGTCGGTGGCGTTATCGACATGTCCAGGATTAAGCATCGTCCCGGTATAAGTGCCGTGCTGCTTGTAGGCCAGGTAGGAAATCTCACGGGAGATATTGTAGCTGACTGCATTTTGGGAAGGACAAATCCTTCCGGTAAGTTAGTAGATACTTGGGCAAAAAAATACGAAGACTATCCTTGTGCAAATGAATTCTCAAGCCTTGACGGCAATACGGATGATGAATTCTACAGAGAAGGCATCTATGTCGGATACAGGTATTTTGATTCTTTCGGTATTATGCCTTTATATCCGTTCGGATACGGAAAGTCATATACGACATTCTCCACTGAAGTAATAAGTGTTACCCAGGAAGGAACTGATATCAAGATATGGGTCAAAGTAACAAATACCGGAACTGAATTTGCGGGCAAGCAGGTCGTTCAGGTCTATTTCTCCGCACCGGAAGGCAATATCGACAGGCCTTACCAGGAACTCGCAGGATATGCGAAGACTGAACTGATCTATCCCGGTGAGAGCATGAATGTTGAAGTCTCTTTCCCGATCGAGAACTTCTGCTGTTTTGATGAAGATTATCCCGCGAAGGTTATTCCTGAAGGCGACTATATCATCAGGATAGGCACGAGCTCACGTGAGACAAAGATAGAAGCGGTATTGAATGTTCCTGAGACTGTTGTAAAAGAAAAGTTCGACAGGATACTTGAAGATGACGCAAGATATGTTTTCGAGGATATGAGAAATCCCGGAACAGGAAAGGCAGCGCACAGTACTGTGGATGAGACACAGCTCGCAAACTGCGACAGAAGGTTTACGCTTGATCTTTCACGTGTCAGAAGAAGTATTATAAGATATAGAGGCGTAAGCGAGACCCATCTCAATGAGAGAAAGGGTGAAAATCTTACTTTAGGATCTGTTATTGGAAGAAATGCAGGAGTTGCCGAATTCGTAGCACAGTTCTCATTGGAGGAAATGGCTGAACTTATTGTCGGCAACTACATCAAGGACGGTTTTGAAGATATAGTTTTCTCATCAGCTATGCACGTTCCGGGCGCAGCTGCCGAGACCACATCGTTGTTTGAGACCAGGAGAAGGATCCGTCCGCTTGTCATGGCTGACGGCCCTGCGGGCTTAAGGCTCCAGCCTCACTTTAAGGCTACTAAGAATGGTGAGCTCTTAAGAGGCGGTGAGATGTTCGGTCTTATCAGCAATCCTTTCCCGGATGATACACCGGCTGACGCCGTAGACTATTACCAGTATTGCACGATGATACCGACAGCTACTTCGCTTGCATGCAGCTGGAACCTCGATCTTATTGAACAGTTAGGCCGCCTTGTAGGTGAGGAGATGGAGGAATACGGTGTTGATCTCTGGCTCGCTCCGGGTATGAATATTCACAGAAATCCTTTATGCGGAAGAAACTTCGAGTATTATTCTGAAGATCCGCTCGTAACAGGCCTCTGTGCTGCTGCTGACACCAAGGGCGTACAGTCGGTTGACGGAAAGGGCGTTACTATAAAGCACTTTGCCTGCAACAATCAGGAAGATAACAGGATGTTCAGCAACTCTCACGTTTCTGTAAAGGCTTTGCGCGATATCTACCTCAGAGGATTTGAGATCGCTGTTAAGATGTCCCAGCCTTTCTGTGTAATGGCTTCATATAATCTGCTTAACGGAATTCATACGGCAAACAGCTATGAATTGCTCCAGAACGTGCTCAGGGATGAATGGGATTATGAGGGCGCTGTCATGACCGACTGGTTCTCATCTTTCGAAGATGTGGAATTCCTCGGATATGATGAGAAGAACCTTAAGTATCCGCCGGCATTCTCAAGGTTGTGCGTTTACGCGGGATGCGATATGCAGATGCCCGGATGTGAGAAGAATGTCAGGGATATTGTTAATGCTGTAAATACCGGCAGGCTTTCGTTAGGCGACATTCAGACTGCAGCTATGAATGTAGTGCGTCTGGCTATAAAATGCTACTGATCCGGGAGTCAGATGAACGAAGTATTTGATTCGGAACATATTAGAGCAGAGTACAGGAAGGACGATAATATCGTCCTTGTTGTATTGAAGGGGAAAGTCATAAGAGATGATTTCAGGACTCCAATGATGCATGCTGCCGACATGGTCCTCAGACATTCCTGCAAGATCATGAGCGTTGATTTCGGTGCCGATCTCGACCTTAATGACAGCGATATCAACTGGAGCAAGAAGGTCCTTCTTTCCAATCTTAAAAAGAGCGGTCTTGAGACGCTGATACTTATTGACAGCTGCGGCCTGGAAATAGTTAGAAACTGTGCTGCTTTCTGTGAGGACAGATTCAGAACGATCGTCTGCGGAAGCTACGAAGAGGGAAAGAGGCTGGCCGGATCTTCCGCATCCTCATCAGAAACGGTCTTACCGGCAGATGTGACAGAAAATGATGATTTCGCATCGATGACCCGTGAAGAGGCCCTTAAATATATGGGACTCGAAGCTGATGCGGATATTAAGGAGATCGATGACCGTTTCTGGCAGATGTCAAAGCATTACAGAGGAAAAGATGACCCCGAATCCGTTAAGAAGGAAGACGAGATATCCGCGATATATGATATCGCTTCGGGAAGACGTGACCGCAGAATAAAAGAAAAGCTCCAGCATGAGTCTGAGCCGATGTATTTCGGAAGATATAAGAGTGACTGGAAGAATATCATTCATTACAACTGGAAGAGTGTTCTGCTCGGAATAGTAGTTGCCGTATCAGCGCTGCTGGTAATTATCGCAGTAGCCACAAATACGAGGAGCGGCTGTTCGATAGTGGTTTTCGGGCATATGTATCTGGACGATACTTATATGCGTGATTCGCTGGTTGCAGAAGGTATAAAACGTCCATATATAGGTATGGCTGATATCGTAGTGCCTAACGATCAGAATATTCCCATGCAGGAATACGGAAATGAGACATTTAATGCCATGTTCTATACGAACCCTGATGTCCTGATATCAGACAATGAATCATATGGATATTATTTCGCCACCTTTAAGGATCTGGGTCCTCTCTATGACAGGATAATGGAAGGACTTACCGATAAGGCAAAAGCCGGTGTCATTCCTGTTTATATGACCGAGCGTGAAGCTGTCGAATATACAAACAGGCTCTATATCGAGAATGGTATCGGTGACGAGGAACTTGACGATCCTTCACGTTATCCTGATGAACCCATATTGATCGGAATAAAGATAACTGATGAGGATATCTGCACAAGACTCGGAATAGAGGCCAAATGGAAATCGAGAAAGACGACCCTTGTTTTCGGTCAGTGTATAAACAGCACCAATGATGATCAGACGGTTAAAGTTATAACCACGGTCATCAACGCTGCATTTGCTTAATGGTCAGCACATTCCTGCCGCTTCCATAAGAAGGTTCAGTTCGGATTCCGTAAGAGGTCTGAACGTCCCGCATGAATCCGTATCTTCATTCAGTCCTATACCCGCAAGTCCGATCCTTCTTAAGGCAACCACTTCTTTGTTGAAGTGGGCGAATATCCGCCTTACCTCATGAGTCTTTCCCTCGTGAAGCGTCAGATAAGCGCGGCTTAAGCCGTCTCCGGAAGGATCAGTGACTGTCAGTTCAGCAGGAGCGATCTGCTCGCTGAAACCCTTATCGCGGATGGTAAATCCTGCGGCAACCGTTTTTATCTCGCTTCCGGTCCATTCCAATCCTTTATATGATGCAAGATATATCTTCGGGACTTCATATTTGGGAGACTGCAGTCTGTGTGACAACTCCCCGTCATTCGTGATTATGAGAAGCCCTGAAGTATGGTAATCAAGCCTTCCGACAGGAGAGAGTTTCTTTGATCTGAGCTCGGTGGGGATAAAATCCGCTACGCACGGCAGCCGCTTATCTTCCATGGCTGTAATGACACCGTCGGGTTTATCCAGAAGATAGTAAAGTCTTGTCCGGGAGTTGATCTCCTGCCCGTCATATGTAACGGAATCATTCCCCGTTACATGAAAAGATGCGTCAGTAACGGTGATGCCGTTAACACTGACGCTGCCGTGACTTATCTTATCCCTGACCTGTGATCTGGTGCCCAGGCCGCTGTTTGCGAGTAATCTGTCAAGTCTCATAGGTTTATTATACGCTTATTGTATAATTATATAGATTTAGAGAGGTAACTGATGGAGATCATAAACATCGAACAGGGACATCCTACCGTGCAGCAGGCTATGACAAAGCTTCAGAACGGAATTTACAGGGCAAGGGCTACAGGAAAGCCACTTGCCAAGATCGTTCACGGTTACGGTTCTTCGGGTACGGGCGGAGCTATCAAGCAGGCAGTAGGTCCGGAGCTCAGAAAGTATATTTCCCGCAGAATGATCAAATCATATTGTCCCGGAGAGGATTTTGGTCCGTTTTCTTCAGCGGGACGCGAATTGAGCGCAAAGTATCCTGAAGTTTCCAGGGACAGGGATTGGGGACTGCAGAATGACGGCATTACCGTAGTTATGTTCAAGTGAGAGGTTTATATGGCAGAAGAGTTTGAGAATAAGTGGGAAGCATTTGAAGCCAGATGCAGGGGGTGCAGAAACTGCGGTCTCCACGAAGGCGCAACTAATGTTGTCATCTTCAGGGGCAGCAGAAAGGCCCCGCTGATGATAATCGGTGAAGCACCCGGCGAGAACGAGGATATCCAGGGCCTTCCGTTTGTCGGAAGATCCGGCCAGCTCCTTCAGAATCTTCTGGGAAGCTACGGCTTTACTAATAATGACTATCATATATGTAATATAGCGAAATGCAGACCTCCCCAGAACAGACGTCCTACGCCCGAGGAGATACATGCCTGTAAACCGTTGCTCGCCGAGCAGTTCATGCTCGTCAGGCCTAAGGTCATTCTTCTTTGCGGTTCGACCGCTTATGAGGGATTTTTCGGGACAAAACCTGTTATGCACGACGTCAGAGGGCGTTTTATTGAGAAAAACGGATACTTCATAATGACCACATATCATCCGGCTTATGCGCTCAGAAATCCCGCAAACAAGATGCCTATCTATGAAGATATGGGAAAAGTGCGCCAGAAGTTAACGGATATCGGGGCTATGCCTCCGCTCGGATCCGTAACCTAAAGATTCTGAATATATTAGTTTTTCATATATTGATTTTCGAAAACTGCTTTGCTATAATCGTCGAGTTATAAAACTCATTGCCGAATTGTGTAACGGTAGCACACCGGTCTCTGACACCGTTTGTCAAGGTTCGAATCCTTGTTCGGCAGCCATAAGTCCGTAGATTTCCATCAGGAGATTTACGGACTTTCTTTTTTCAGTACTATTTGAATATGTTATAATTTTTTGTGGATTAGGGGAGAAATAGCATATGTTTTACAATAAGGATAACCCTCAGTGGCAATTTAACGAAGAACAGTATCTCAGTCAGGACGAGTATTACAGGATCGTCGGAGAGTACGATGAACTCTGTAAGAGTATGTTGTCCGTTGACATACGTGATATGAACGCAAAGTTCTACGGAGTAAAGGATACTGGCACTCCGGAAGAACAGGAACAAAAGAGAAAGAAAGGCATTATTTATGCTGTTATAGCTATGATGGTTTTCGCATCTCTCGTAGTTTCATTGATATTTAAACAGCTCGTGATCTTCGGATATATCGTCTGCGCGGTCCTTCTGTTTGCCGGGATATCTATGACCGTTACCGGGAAGGGTGAAGTCGTGGAATCATCGAGCAGGGCTTATCTGAACCGTATCGTAGGGATCGGTATGTCGCTGGCTTCTGTCGCTCTTGTTCTTCTGATATCGTTCAGATCGCATTTTGCGGGAGCGGAATTCTTTATCCTGTTATTTGTCCTTGTATTCGGACTGACGGGTCTGGTCCTGATCCTGATCACTGTCCTGAAAGCACTGTCGGGCAGGGTGGTCTATACCGAAGATGTCAACGCAACTTGCAAAGGTTATGTCCGCTATGTCAACAGGGAACAAGGCTCAGAACACGGCAGATTCTCGTTCATATACACATCTCCGCTGTTCAGTTATTCATATAACGGAGTTCAGTATGAGGCTGTCTGGGATGAGTTCGTTGCCAAGAAGGATTCGGATATCGCGCTGGAACAGACAGTGCCGGTCCGCGTCGATCCCAAGCATCCCGAGAATATCGCTTCTCCCGTAATGACACATCCCGGCGTAATAGTATTTCAGCTGTTTATGGGTCTGGCCTGCTTCGCTGTGGCTGTCGGCTTGGGGATATATCTAATGAGCGGTGCGGCCAAAGATATGACAGTTGAGACTGAGTGGAATCCGGCTATCGAGAAGATAAACGCTGAGATAAAGAACAAACGGACGCAGGTAACGGATGATCAGATAAAGTCTCTGTATCTGGATAAGTTTAATATAACTTCGGAATGGTATTTTGAGGTAGGCACAGTTGCTTCAAAAGAGGTTACCCCTGACGGAGAGATCATTACCTTTACTGATGAAGCATTTAATACTGTGCTCTATACGGACTTTACCGCGCCTGATCCCGGAACAAAGCAGCTCCTGTTTTATACGGTTGATGAGGAGCAGGTCACATACGGCAAGGGATATAAGCACACTTTTACATCCGGTGATCCGGAGAGATTCGAATATGTCGGAACGCACGGCGCTTATATAAATAAATGATAATAACAAACACTAATATAATTTGATATTATTTGCCAATCCGTGATGTTATAATCGCTTTGTTATGAAGATAATCCATTTCGGAGGCAATATTATGAAGAGAAAGATCATTAGTGTGGTTTTGACAGGCGCTATGCTGGTAAGTATGGCATCATGCACTAAGACGGAACCGACGGAGTCAGAGACTTCCGCGATCGAGACTTCTGTAATTGAAGAAACGACTGAACCTACTGAAGACGAGCATCCGCTCATGGGATTCAATATGATCGAAAATGGTGATTTCGCCAGCAAAGATCACGGATGGTTTACATATTTTGAAGGCGGTGACGGTCTGCTCGGCGTTAACGGTGACGGACAGCTTCAGTTCGACTGCACGATGGTCGGCATTAAAATGCATTCCTGCCAGATATATTATGACGGATTCAGTCTGAATCAGAATTGCCAGTATGAGATCCAGTTTGACTGCAGTTCTTCCGTAGAACGTGATCTGGCCTGCAGGATCCAGATCAACGGCAGCGACTATCACGAATACATGGAAGAGATTATCCATGCAACACCCGAAATGCAGCATTTTGATATTGTTTTTACTATGGAGGAAGCGAGCGATCCGGCGCCCCGTCTTTGTTTTAATATGGGTAAATTCGAGACTAATGAAAAGTTTAAAGAGCACACTGTCTGCTTCGACAATTTTGACCTTCAGTGCATTGATGATTCCGGTTACGTAGAAGGCGCCGGTATCGGAGGAGCGGTAATCAAGGAGATAAACGTAAACCAGATCGGCTATCTTCCAAATGCTTATAAAGTCGCAGTTATAAATGGTGATGCAATTGCATCTACAGCTTCTGTTGTAGATGCTACTACCGGCAATACTGTTTATGAAGGTAATGTTGATGCTTCTGTGTTCAATAACGCTACTGGCAGAGATGAAGCAAGATTCGATTTTTCAAGTGTTACGGCACCCGGTACGTATAAGGTCGTTTCCGGTGAGTTCGAATCGTTCGAATTCCGGATTGCCGATAAAGTTTACGATGAGGCCTTTAAAGCAACACTTCGTATGTTCTATATGCAGAGATGCGGTGTGGAACTCGATAAAGAACTCGCAGGAGAGCACGCTCACCCTGCGTGCCATACCGGTGAGGCTGTGATCTATGGTACTGAAGAGACTATCGATGTATCAGGCGGATGGCACGATGCAGGTGACTACGGAAGATATGTTGTTTCCGGAGCGAAAGCTGCAGCTGACCTTATGCTCGCGTACAGCCTGTATCCTTCCGTATTTGATGATGCGCTTAATATTCCTGAGTCAGGCAACGGAATTCCTGATATCTTAGATGAGGTTAAGTTCGAACTTGACTGGCTTTTCAAGATGCAGGCTCCTGACGGCGGTGTTTACCATAAGGTTACCTGCGAGGGTTTCCCAACATTTGTTATGCCGGAAAACGAGACAGAACAGCTTATAGTTACTCCTGTATCCACAACGGCTACCGGTGACTTCGCAGCAGTTATGGCTATGGCATCATACGTATATGCTGATATCGATCCCGAATATGCAGCGAAATGTCTTGATGCTGCTGTTCTGGCATCAGAATATCTGGAAGCAAACACGAATCTTGAAGGTGTTGTAAATCCTGACGGAATCGTTACCGGAGAATATTCCGATACAAACGATGTTGACGAAAGACTCTGGGCCTATGCCGAACTCTTCAAGGCAACAGGCGATTCAAAGTATGATGAAGCTTTCTGTGCTCTGGCAGGCAGCGGTATTCCTTGTGCAGCCGATTTCGGATGGCAGGGCGTAGGCGCGTACTCCGGTTATGCTTATCTTTCAGCTTCAAAGGCAAAGGGTAAGTTCTATGATGTCGTTCTTTCAAGCTTCATGAGCGGAGTTTCAGGCGTTGAAGCTGCTGCAGCTTCGGATGCGTACCATTCATCTCTTACTGTATATCCTTGGGGAAGCAACATGACGATTGCCAATAATGCCATGTATGTGCTTCTTTATGATTCGATCAAAAAGAGCAATGAAGGCGATGATGTTGCAAGATCACAGCTTGATTATCTGCTCGGTACAAACGGAACAAGTTACTGTTTCCTGACAGGATTCGGAACACAGTCTCCCAAGTCACCTCACCACAGACCTTCCGTGGCAACAGGCGTAGCAATTCCCGGAATGGTAGCCGGCGGACCTAACGAAAATCTCGAAGATCCTTATGCTTCAACGGTTCTTGCAGGTACGGCTCCCGCACTCTGCTATGCGGACAGTGACCAGGCATATTCATTAAATGAGGTTGCGATCTACTGGAACTCTCCAGTAGTATTCCTGTTTGCTTATGTTGTAAGTAACGGATAAGGATACTGACTTATGGATGCATCTTATTACGATCTGATCTTTAAGAGAAAATCTTTTCACCGATACGGTGAACCTGACGGTAAAAAAATTAGCCAGGAAGAACTCGGTGAGATCCGTGAGATGTGGTATAAGTTTACGCCTCTTTTCGAAGGGATAACGACAAAGATCAAGATAGTTCCGGGTAAAGAGACCAGCTGTGACAGAGGAGAGGAATACTGCATCCTGATCTACAGCGAGAAGAAACCGGGATATCTTCAAAATATCGGATATATCGGAGAGCAGCTGGACCTCTGGCTTACTGCCAGGGGCATCGGCCCGCTATGGTTCGGTGTCGGAAGAACCAAAGAACGCAAGTATGAAGGTCTTGAATATGTCATCATGATGGCTATTCGGAAGATAGATGATGATTCCAAATTCCGCACTCCCGGGGATCTTTCGACTTTTATCCGCGTTCCTGCAGAGGAATTCTGGGAAGGTCCTTTTATGGACGGCGTGACAGAAGTAGTAAGGCTTACGCCTACTGCCTGCAATATCCAGCCCTGGAAGGTCGTTAATAAGGGGGATGGAACACTTGACGTATACCGTTTCAGACGGCCCGGCAAGCACGGCATAATCCCGCCCTTCAGACTGGCTTATTTCGGAAGCATCGATATAGGGATCTTTATGCTTTTCCTGGACATTTGTCTGGAACATAAGGGCATTGGTTTTGAACGTGAGTTAACGCCTGATGACGGTAACTTCCAAAGGCTCAATCTGAATGCTGTTTATAAACTTAAAGAATGATCTGAATATAAGAGGATACAGATGAGAAAGATTTTGGTATCTAATGATGACGGCATAACTTCTGAAGGTATTGTGAGACTCGCTGCTCTGGCAAAGAAGTACGGTGAAGTCTGGGTAGTCGCTCCGAGCAGACAGTACAGCGCCATGTCTCATGCAGCGACATTCTGGGAACCGGTGGATGTCTGGCCGTCAGGTTTTCCTGTGGAAGGAGTCCACGCATATGCGACATCAGGAACTCCTGCTGATTGTGTAAGTATCGGTCTCACTGCAGTCGTACCGGGCGGCCCTGACGTGGTCTTCTGCGGGATCAATACAGGATTCAATATGGCTTCAGATATCCAATACTCCGCAACGGTCGGAGCTGCTATGGAGGCAGCAAACCATCACTTTCATACGATAGCTTTTTCTGAATCACACACCGGCCGTCACAGTGTTACAGACAGATATATCGATCAGATCATGGGTGAACTGATAGACAAACCTCTAAACCGCAACGAGATCTGGAATGTCAATTTCCCCGATTGCCCGGTCGATGAATGCAAGGGCATTATGTACGACTGCGCCGTATCACAGGATGACTTTTACGCAGGAGGTTATGACGTTGTCGGAAGAGACGGTGATAAGATCTCTTATATTGTTAATTTCGCGCGCAACTGGAAAGCTACCGAGGGCACTGATCTTTGGGCTATCATTAATAACTTTGTTTCAGTCGGCAAGGTAAAGAATTATAGCTGAACCTGCGATAAATGGATACTATTAAAAACAGCAAGACGGTAAGCCTGATCATCATAACGTGCATATATGTTATGGCTTCGTGTACCGGTATTCTGTTATGTATTTTTCTTCCGTTTGCTTTTTGGCTGGATCTTCTGATTGCTGACGTAGCCGCGACGATATTCGTTTTTATCTTCAGCGTAGTCTTTGATAATGCGTCTGTCTATGATCCTTACTGGAGTGTCCAGCCGGTCGTAATAGTTGCCGGATTCGCATCTTTCCATAAGATAACTGCGGCAACGGTCCTTTTGCTTATCTCTATTGTTTTTTGGGGTATAAGGCTTACCGGAAATTGGGCATATGTTTTCGGCGGGCTCAAGCAAGAAGACTGGCGTTATGTGAAGCTTAAGAAGGAGAACGGAAAACTGTATCCGCTCATCAATCTGGCAGGCATTCATCTTATGCCTACACTGATCGTATATATGTGCACGCTGCCTGCCGTTTTTGTAACGAGAGATGAAGTCAGGGCTAACGCAGGGAGTATAGCCGGCACTGCTATATGCGTAGGAGCTGCAGTATTGCAGCTGATAGCCGATACTCAGATGCACAGGTACAGGAAGAGCGGCAGACACGGACTGATACGTACCGGTCTCTGGAAATATGCGAGACATCCGAATTATCTCGGCGAGATACTGATGTGGTGGGGAATTGCAGTCCAGGCTGTTTCCGTGATGCCCGGACGCTGGTGGCTTGCCGCAGGCGCCATAGCCAATACAGTCCTGTTCCTTACAGTGAGCATACCGCTGGCGGATAAAAGACAGTCTGTAAAACCCGGTTATGCGGAATATAAAGCTCAGACACGGTGCTTGCTGCCCATACCTAAATGATAGAGGGCAGATGTGGTAAAATAACTTTCACAACGACTGACAAAGGGGATAAAGGGTAATGGATGCTTCGTTGACAGATACTGACAGCAGGAAGCGCCTGTTTGTTTTTATAGCGATCGCTTATGGGATCTCTTTCCTTATGATGATACCGATGTATATCGGATTGAAGAAAGGAACTGATCTCTCGCAGATCGTTGATGCACAGATGTGTTCACCAGCAGCGGCAGTGGCTTTCGGTTTCCTTCTTTTCCGTAAGGGTGAGAAAAAGATACCGAAGATGTTCATGACCGTTCTCGTTGTAAATTATATTATTCAGCTTTTGCTGGGACTCCTCATTGTTTTCGCAAATCCCTTCGGACCTGAAGAAGTGATCGATCTTTCGTGTCTGACGGGTGTGCCGGGAATGGATGACGCCACAATAGAAACTCTTCAGTCAGCATTAAAACTGAAACAGATATATTACTATATAGGACAATATGTCCTGCTCATATGCTCGGTCCTTTTATGGATTGGTTATTTCGTTGCAGGGAGGGAAAGAAGGAGGTTTGTCGGCCTTTCGAGGAACAACGAAGGAAAAGGATTCCTTTTGGTCCTGCTGTTTACAGGCCTTTTCACCGCCAGAGCTTTTTTGCCGGCTTTAATCGAAGGCGTGATCTCAAATACTCTTCCTGAATTTGCAGAACACATCACGGGATTGCTCAAGAATCCTGTGTTCTATGTTGCAATGGTAAGCCTGCCGTTCAATTATCCTATGACCATAATCGCTTTTTTCGGAGAGGAATACGGTTGGAGATATTATCTGCAGCCAATAATGCAGAAGAAGTTTGGAATGAGACTTGGTGTTATACTTTTAGGAATTGTATGGGGGCTCTGGCATCTGCCTGTTGATACGATGTACTACACGGATGATTCTGTTCCGCAGATGATCGTAGGACAGATCATCACCTGTGTATCTCTTGGTATCTTCCTGGGTTATGCATATCTCAAGACGAACAATATCTGGGTTCCCGTAGCAATGCACTTCCTGAATAATAATCTTGCCGTTATCCTTTCGGGGCAGTTTACGGGAGATGCTCTTCAGGGACAGTCTGTATCATGGATCGAACTGGCAGAGATACTTGTTGTTGATATCATAGTATTCTGTCTGTTCATTTTCGCTAAAGAATATAAAGAGAAAAAGACACAGCAAGAGGCGGAAAATGCGTGATTTTACAGTAACAAGATCCCAGGACGGACTTCATGTCGTAAAGGCAGCGCAGGAAGCTTATCCGCAGCTTAAGCCTGCAGATCTGTTCCATGCGCTCAAGCGTCGTGATATTAGGATCGACGGTAAAAAGATAAATAAGGATATCGCCGTAAAGGAAGGCAGTATCGTTGAAATATGGCTTCCCGACGAGCTTTTCGATGCCCGGAAGGAGGCTCCAAAGGCTAAGCTTCAGGAAAAGATGTTCGATATAATTGCTGAGACAAAGGGCCTTCTTATCGTCAATAAATCGCAGGGAATAGCAGTTCATTCCGGTAAAAGCGACATTGAATACACGCTCATAGATCAGATCCGTGAGCTTACAAGGTATAAAGATGCCGAACTCTGCCACAGGATCGATATGAATACGGGAGGCCTTGTCCTGATCGCGAAGAACAAGCAGGCTCTGGCTGATTGCGTCGAACTGTTTAAGAAAGATCTTGTTACGAAAAGATACAGGGCGCTGGTGCTTGGCGAGCCTGATGAAGGCGAGCCTGCTGTGGGCTCTGACGGTACGATCTATAAAGAAGTCAGGGGATTTCTTGAAAAAACGCGCCGTGGAAATGTCTATATCCATGATGAAAAACAGCCGGGAGATCTTGATATAGCTACGAAATACAGGGTTTTAAAGACCTTTAAGGATGTGGGACCCGACGGTGAGAGCGTATCGGATCTCGAGTTAGAGCTCGTGACGGGAAGGACTCATCAGATCAGGGCTCAGTTTGCACATCTGGGACATCCTGTCATTGGAGACGGCAATTACGGGAGAAATAAGGTCAATATGCACTTTGAGACCGTTGACGGTAAAAAGGTGAGATACCAGCAGCTGTTCTCATGCCAGATCCTGTTTGGCAAGATCCCGGGAAATAATATGCACGTTGACGTGTCGGGTAAAACCTATAAAATAGGACCAGACTATAATGTTCGCCTGAATCAGGGGAAGAAGGATGTAAATGGCTGATAACAGACCGATGGAAAATAAGACCGAGGAACAGTGTCTGTTCGAGATAAAGTCAGGAATGTATGGAGAGCCTCTAAAGGCTCAGGGTACAACCTGTATTGAGGGAACAAGGACGGTTTATTCGTGGACAGAGAAGCATGATGAGAATGAAAAAGAGACTCATTTTGTCCTTTCCCTGATAAAAGAAGAGTCCAAGGCCATCGTTATAAGAAACGGAGATGTTACTTCGAGAATGGTCTTTGAATCCGGAAAAAAGACCACATGTACCATGAATACGACATTCGGGCCTATAGAAGTGGTAATAGATACTGAATATATTAATTTCCCCGGAGGCCTTGTTGACGGCACCGAGATCAGTTATACGCTTGATCCTGACAGCGGTGATCCGATAAGGAATACCTTTTCCATAAAAAGGCTCTTGCAAAACGGAGAAATATAAGGTATTATCTTCAAGCATTTGTGAAAAGAAAGAGGTGAAGATGAATGGCACATCCGAAGCGTAAATGGTCGAAGGCAAGGACTGCACGTCACAGAAGCGCATGGAAACTTAACATGCCGGGTCTCGTTGAA
>JAZSFQ010000049.1:0-3621 GCA_045532275.1 Saccharofermentans sp.
TCAGGTTCCCCACTACAATTATGTAGGTGATTCGATTCTCGGATTCAAGTCTCATCTCGGCGCAGGTGCCATCACATCCAATGTTAAGTCTGATAAGACTCTGGTCTGCGTAAAGAACGGTGACGAGGTTATCGAGACAGGTCTTAAGAAGTTTGCCGCTGTCGTAGGCGACAACGTTGAAGTCGGATGCCAGAGCGTTCTTAATCCCGGTACCGTTATCGGAAGAGGATGCCGCGTATATCCTCTCTCAAGAGTAAGAGGAGTAATTCCTGAGAAGCATATCTTCAAGGATGCGGAGCATATAGTTCCTATTGAAGAATAATACTGTCTATCGTTGCGGGTCCTCCGCGCTCTGCTTGTGCGGAAGCAACTCGCAACAGTATTGCCTCTATCTATAAAGCAGAATAATAAAAGGGCGTGAATCAATTTGAATCACGCCCTTAAATATTGTTTTGTAATGAGATTATACTACGGAATCCTTGAGCTTATCGAAAGCAGCCTTTGCAACCTGTCTTACGTTAGGGTCAGAATCTGCAAATGCAAGCTTCTTTACGTACTCTTCACAATGTTTTGCGTGAATTTCAGCGGCAGCGGTAGCTGCGGAAGCTCTGACCATAGGTGAAGAATCGCGGAGAAGGGGTATAAGTGCCATTCCGGATTCGTAATTGGGAATCATGCCCATAGCCATAGCAACAGTCATACGAACGTCATCTTCGGGGTTGTCAGCGTACTTGAGCAATGCGCCAAGTTTCTGTTTAGCTCCGAGCTTCAGGATTTTATCTTTTAAAGCGTCTGTGCGTCCCATAGCCTGTAAACTCCTGATATCGTTAAGACTTAACAATATTATAGATTAAAACATACAAAAAAACATCACTATAACCAAAAATTACTGAACCGATGTTAGTTTTTGATATATTATGCTCTATAATACTTTCGATTATACATTTAAAAATTTAAAAATTGAAATGATTTTTTACAATTTTTGATCAATTTTGTGAGGATAATTGAGATGAATGGAAAACTACGCGGATTAACTGTCTTAGGGCTTGCCGGGGCTTTACTGCTCTGTTCCTGTTCGACAAATCTCGGGCCTGAGACATTACCGTCAACTACACCTGCCACAGAGCCTGTTGAAACTGTTCCCGAAGTGACGGAAGAAACTGAAATTACCGTTGTCGAAACTGAAGCGACCGAACCAACAAGTGTCGCGGTAATAACTGACAGTGTTGTTGAATTAAACGGCCGTCTGAAGACGGACGGAACCGGGATAGTGAACAGTGAAGGCGAGAGCGTTGTTCTTAAGGGTATCAGCTCTTTCAGCATCGAGGAAGGCAGTGATTTCTTTACTTCTGAGATAGTGAAGACTCTGGCAGAGGACTGGGGATGTGATGTCATCAGGATCGCTGTTACCGGTAACGGTGACAGTGACGGTTATCTGAAAAATCCTGAAGAATACTTTGACTCGGTTTGTAAGATCTGCAATCTGTGCACGGATCAGGGCATTTATGTGATCGTTGACTGGGATGTTCTTTACACGGACGATTACGATGACAATAAAGATGAGGCAGTGGATTTCTTTAAGAGACTGTCCACGATCTACCCGGAATCGGAAAACATCATTTACGAAGTCAATAACTATGCTGTCCCGGATGCTGTCAGCGATGAAGATGACGATGAGGACGAAGATGAAAGACCCGATGAATGGGAAGATCTCATTAAGCCTTTTGCATCCGATATTATCGAGGCAGTCAGAGAGAACAATCCCGACAGCCTTTTTATCGTAGGCGCTCCGGAGAACGGACTTGGCGTTGATGTCGCTTCTGATTCCGAACTCGATTACGATAACATCTGTTACGGATGCCGTATCTTCTCCGGTACCCATAAGCAGGAGCAGCGTGACAGGATAAGCGAAGCGCTGGATAATGACGTGTGTGTATTTGTTGCCGAATGGAGTTACTGCACTGTGGATTGTAAAGGCGGTATATTCACGTCCGAGAGCGATAACTGGGCTTCATTCCTCGATGAAAAAGGAATCTCATGGTGTAATTATGCTATCGGAAGCGATACGGAAAATGACACTAATGCTCTCTTAATGCAATCGGATAATTATTCTTTCGAACAGATAGCCGCAGGACATTGGCCTGACGGGCTGATCTCAGGATCAGGGCTTTATACGAGGGCCCAGTTCTTAAAGGTTTCTTCCGAGCCTGAAGATACTGATGCCGATGAAGAAACCTCTGATGACGATTAAAGGAAAGCAGCCTTTTGCAAATGTCGAGACCGGGCTACATCATAGCACCTAAAAGATCGAGATATGAGATGCTCGCGTTGGAGACTGAGAATCTGAGGCTTTCTGTGCTCCGTAAGAGCGAGGCTGCCAGGATCTCCGAGTATTTCATAAAGAACCGTGAGTTCCACAGGAAGTTTTCGCAGACGCGTACTGATGAATATTTTACCGTTTCGACCCAGAGAAAATATCTGGCTTACGACTGCGAATCTTTCCTTGACGGTACTTTGGTCCCGTTGTGGATATCCCTGAAGGGAAATGATCAGGTGATAGGCCGCGTGTCTTTTTTTAATTTCGCGTTCGGAGGCATGATGTCATGCGCATGCGGATATCATCTGGACAAGGATCACACGGGCAGGGGATATATGACCGAGGCCTTAAGAGGCGCAATGGCATTTGTTTTCGACGAATATAAAATGCACAGGATAGAAGCATTTATTTTGCCTGAGAATGAAGCTTCCGTTAATCTTGTCAAGCGTCTCGGATTCCATTATGAAGGTATGAGGATCTCTTATATGCATATCAACGGCGAATACCGGGATCACGAGGCATTCTATATTCTTGAAGATGACATGTGAGGCTGCATTTCTGTCGTTAATGTCCGAAAACGGAAAATTGCCATAACTTGTAACAAAAATTCTATAAATTTATTTGTAAAGTGTGTAATAATAAGCTATACGATTATGCGGAGGTGATAATTGTGAACAGAAAGAGATTTACAACCGTACTTATTGCAGCGATGCTGACAGGCGTCATGGCGCTTAGTTTAGCAGCATGCAAGAAGACTAAGCCTACGGAAACAACTCTTGAATCAACTGAACAGACAACTACCACCACGACGACGATCCCGACAACTACTCTTACTGAATATTCGGGTCCGCTTATCAACTCCGAAGAGATCAGCTGGACAGAGACAAACCTTGAGACCCCCGCTACTTATTATGCAAAAGTAACTAAAGGCGAATTTCTTAATGTAAGGAAAGGTCCCGGTGTCGGATTTGAAAAGGTCGGAACACTTACAAGAGGACAGGCTGTAGTCTGTGTTGCAAAAGCCAGCGGCGGCTGGTATAAGACCAAGGACGGTTTCTATGTATCTGAGACCTACCTGACGGGTACGATGCCTGACTGATAATAATCAGTTGATTATTTTCAAACCTTAGTGTAATATACATAGGCACTTAACAAAAAGTGCCATATGCGAGTGTAGTTCAATGGTAGAACTTCAGCCTTCCAAGCTGACCACGTGGGTTCGATTCCCATCACTCGCTCCAGGGTCATTAGCTCAGCTGGATAGAGCAACAGCCTTCTAAGCTGTGGGCCGGAGGTTCGAGTCC
>JAZSFQ010000034.1:0-139231 GCA_045532275.1 Saccharofermentans sp.
TGCTCCCAATTTTTCAATCTCATCTCGTGTGTTATCTGATCCATTTTAGGTTCCTCCAAAGAATCTAGCTAGTTTTTCTAGTTTCTTTAGCATCGCCTATTCTGTCTATTTATGTAAGGCGCACGGTTTGACGCTTACGAATGTTCAGTACAACATTAGTTGAATGTATTACCGTATAAACTCTAATGCTTTGCTGATTACTTCCTTTTCATGTGCTATTAGATAGCGGCAAATATCAGAAGGTTGGGCTAAATACATAGTGTTTAATAAATCTACGGATTCAGGTGATGCTTGATTGAATCTGTTTCTTTTGTTTCGTGTTTCAGGGTCGTCTGAACAGCAGATTATTATATTGGGCGAAATAGGAAAGTATACTTGTTGGTAACCAGCTTCGTTCCCGAAAACAGGGAACGATGATGTCATAAAATGCAGTTTTTTAGTGCATATAAAAAACATATTCATTTGTTGTATGTCTGCCTTATATACATTTAAGGGACTGCCATCCAAATCAGGATCAAAAGAAGATTTTTTAACCGAATGTTCTAATAGTGATTTGGGTGAACCCCAGCCCCACATGTTAAACAGTTCTCCAACCAAATGAACAAACTCAATCTGGGAATCTTCATTTATTAGATCAGCATAGTAATCATTTATTTTCTTCATTTGATATGGATGTCTCAAAAAAGTACATGCAATGAATTCAGCCAAAACATCCTTTTCTTCTTTAGTGCACACCAATCCAGAAGGCATTTTTGAATTATTGAGTTCATAGCATCTAATTATCTTTTGGATGATAATAGACCATGTTGTCTCTTTTCCAGAGAATTTTTTTTCAAGTTGATTGAACAGCACATAGTTACCTAATTTTGGATTTGCAAATTCCCAAGCAGTCTCATAAATGTATTTTTGTTTGCACATCTTTTCAGGAGTAGATTTGAAGAAACGGGATTCTTTTCTGTCATAGACAAATAGACTTCCATCTTTGCTGAAGTTTTCTAAATAGAATTTTGGAACAAAGTGCTGATGTTTTGCTTCGCTGGCCTGTTTAGATGTATTCTCCACAATGTCAACCTTAAATGTGATACTAAATCTATTTATATATTCATACTGAGTGATGTGAATGACTAAATTTCTGAATCGCCTAGATTTTTAATATAATTAAAATATCCATCTTTCCAAGTAACATAGTTGGAATAATCCTTCCCACCATAATACTTTATTCCATCAATACCACGTGAGTAACAACAATCAGCAACGAATTGGGGGATTAAGTATTCTCTTGGTCTATTTCCAGATGCGTTGGTGTAAGGCATTCTTATGTATTTTAAGAAATTGTTTAAACCGCGCATTTCTTTGGCTGATAAATCAAGTATTTTAATTGGATTATGTGCTGCGATTTTTACTGTTTGGATAGTATAATCCTTTCCTACGCTACTTTTAATGTGTTTTCTGATTTCTTCAACAGCACCCTTTTCAGTATCTGCAAAATAAAATCTAGCTTGACCCGCGTCATTAAATCTGCCCATCGAAGAAACACCATACGGAGCTTTTAGCATTTGTCCCCAAACAAACGGAGGTTCAGTCTTTTTCCGTGGGCGCGAATGATAAAAGTATTCTCTGTCAAATCCGATAAAATCATTAATGTTTAGTATTATTTGGTTGATTCTTTGACCAATTGGATTGTTCAATGCAAGTTTAGGAGTTTGATCTAAGAAAGACATAAAATCTATTAGTTCATTTTCAGTAAATAACTCGCTTTCACCAATAATTTCAAAGAATCGAACTGTGGTACATATTGTGTTGATTTCGCTGACAGTAATGCTTTGCCCGTCAGCTATAAAAGCTCTCTCTTGACTGTTAAATATAATTGATTTATTATCAGCGATTTGTTTAGCACTACTACAGTTAAAATTCTTGATGTCGGTTGCAAATCCATAAGGTAAACGGATGCTGTTTTTAACACTTCGCATTAACGGGGATGTTTTCATAAACGAATAATCCGGCATGATTATTGTGGGTTTATCAACCGCTGTCTGAATTGAGGCAATACATCCATCTAAATTTAGAGCAGCTACACATTTGGCAACAGTATCAATCATTGTTGAATCATATAATGATGCAGCTACTGCAACAGAAGCTTGTAGGTCGATCATATCTGATATCAATTTAGAGGACATAGATGCAATGGCATTAATCTGCTCATAATGCATTTTTAATGTATTCGAAATTGATTCAAATACACTCTCTAAATTGCTTAAGTTATCAATAACAGCATTTGATGCATTTACTGCTTGTTCAATTGCATCGAGATTGATCTGTTCTACTATACGTCTATTAGCATCGCTAATCTGACTAAGAAACGCAATCATACTATTTGTAGTATTATCTTCTTTACGCATTTTTACCCTCTTTATAAATTTTTCTCCCCAATTTATTCAATTATATCATCTATCTCTTTTACTAAATAAACATATGGACAGTGTTAAGAAACGAATTAATGAAACTTAATTCTCCTTATGGTACAGTTAAACTATTAATTCACTCATTTTGGAGGCGAGGCATGCTGGTTTATTCTGGAATCAAAACGGATTTTCTTCATAGTGTTGAAGAAGATACAATTGCTGACGAGATCAAGCGGACAATACTTGAAAAGATGGGAAGGAATACGCCTCATAACGAGTTTGTTTCCTGGGAGAACTCTCTCAAGAATATGTATATTGTCATGAACGATCCGCAGATTCCTGATGATTCCGGTGTTGCAATCGAATACAACATTCCCCAAACATCCAAGCGAGTAGATTTTATTGTTACCGGATACGATGGAGCAGGTGTTCCGTCTGCAGTAATAATCGAATTAAAACAATGGGAAAAGCTTAAGGCCATTCCGGGTGTAGATGCGTTGGTTGAAACATATACCGGAAATGCTATGCGCCAAGTCGTTCATCCTTCCTACCAGGCATGGTCATACGCTCAGCTGATCAAAGATTACAATTCCACTGTTCAGGATATGAGCGTTAAAATCGATCCCTGTGCATATCTGCATAATTATCTGAGAGTAGACAACGATCCAATTGATAGTGAATGGTATGACGATTATTTGAAGGATGCTCCTGCATTTACCAAAGGTCAGAATAAGCAGCTCCGTGAATACATTAAAAAGCATATCGTAAAGGGTGATAACAAACAGGTCCTTTACTATGTTGACCAGGGCAAGATCCGCCCTTCAAAGAGTCTTCAGAACTCTATAGCGACAATGCTTCAGGGCAATACAGAGTTCATCATGATCGATGAACAGAAGGTCGTATACGAAGAGATTATCCGGCTGTCTGAGTTGTGCCAGAAGGACGGACTTAAGCGCACAGTTATCTGCAAGGGCGGACCCGGTACAGGGAAGACAGTAATTGCTGTTAATCTGCTTGCCGAACTAACTCAGCGCAATCAGCTTGTTCAGTATGTTTCTAAGAACAGTGCACCTAGACAGGTCTATCTGAGAAAACTCAAGGGAATAATGAAAAAGAGCAGTATCGATAACATGTTCAAAGGCTCCGGAAACTATACTGAAGCTCCGAATAACATGGCAGGAACGCTTATCGTTGATGAGGCACACAGACTGAATGCTAAATCCGGAATGTTTCATAACCTGGGCGAGAATCAAATCAAAGAAATAATCCATGCATCATTGTGCAGCGTGTTCTTTATTGATGAAGAACAGCGTGTAACGATGGATGATATCGGCAGCGTTGATCAGATCAAACGATGGGCTAGGGAAGAAGACTCGGAAGTGTACGAGATGGAACTTGTATCACAGTTTAGATGCAATGGTTCAAACGGATATCTTGCATGGCTTGATGACGTGCTCCAAATCCGTGAGACAGCTAACACTGATTTAGAGGATATCGATTTTGATATCAGGATCTGTGATACGCCAGGCGAAGTCCGTGATTTGATTATTGAAAAGAACAGAACAACTAATAGAGCCAGGATGCTTGCTGGTTATTGCTGGAACTGGGAGAAGAGCCAGGCCAACAATTCAGACTATCACGACATTAAGATCGGCGATTTTGAGATGAGCTGGAACCTTGAGCACGGTGAACCTTTTGCGGTTGCTGAAACATCTGTCAATGAGATCGGTTGCATACACACTTCTCAAGGCCTTGAGTTCGATTATGTAGGTGTAATCATTGGCGAAGACATTAGATACGAGAACGGCGAAGTTATAACAGACTTTACCAAGAGAGCCAAGACAGACAACTCTTTAAAAGGAATAAAGTCAATGTACAAGACAAATCCCGAAGAAGCTCAGAAACGGGCTGATGAGATTATCAGGAACACATACCGCACATTGCTGACACGCGGTATGAAGGGCTGCTATATCTATTGTGTTGATCCAGAACTTGAAAGGTATCTGAAAGAAAGAATTAGAAACATATAAACTTTTGCTTTGATCTGATGTGAGGTGGAAAATGAATACTCAAAATACAGAACCCATAACAGATGTTTGTAAGCTGTTATATAAACACATGAATCCTCTTTTGGATATTAAAGAGGGTGCAGATCAATATATTCCGCTGTATTGTTATACAGCAACGTCATCATATGCACTTGGACTGTCCAAACAGGAACGTAACGAAGTTGTAAGGAACCTTCGTATGCTCTTCGATTTTTTCTATGAGCTTACTATAGAGAAAACTGGCAAATATCATGCCGAATGGGAAGAATACGCGAAGATTTCGATATCACATAAGGGCGGTGCCATGAGCCATAGAATGAACATTTCCAACTTTACTGAGGGAAACACTTTTGTGTGTATTGGATCACCGGATGGTTATTATTTCGATGATAATGAGCAGGGACTTGAGTTTGGTGAGATCACATATGTTATATATGGAATGTATAATTTTCTGAAGAAATGTACGGATTATGATCAATTGTTTAATAATGAGCTTCAGGCAGCATCTGATTTGTATGAGAATATAGTCACTAATCCGTGTAACAGACGTATTTATCTTAGAATGAAATTAAAGAAAACAGATATAGTATATCTTTCCGATATAATAAACGATGCCCATCGGGCAACAGTAGAATCAGTCAACGAAAAAGTGAAGTTTTTATGCGATGTGGGTTTACCTTCTCGCAATCCGCATTTATGTACTGCAGCAATATGTTCCGCAATGCTTAAATCAGATTTCCAATTTGCCAAGCCGCTTGGAAATTGCAAATACGAGTTATGTGAGGGTGTTGAAGAAATCAAAGATATAATCTTTGAAAGGGAAATGGTTACTGCATATATAAATTTAATTGGAGCATTAGGAAGACAGTAGGCAGATATAGAAATCCGAGTTTTGATTATGGATCGACGTTAATACAAAAGGTTGTTTACCCACAATTAACACCAGCGTAATCACTTGTTTGAGTAATCAAGATATAATACTAATAGATTTTTGACTAACGTGAAAAGAAGATTAGTTATTTTCGAATAACAAAAGCTGCTTGGATAGTGCGCTTGTTATTTGTGACATAGCGGCTAACAAATTGTATGTCATCCTCCCATTTTGCTTTTGCTCTTTCGTTTCCAGTCTTGCTACCGTTATATCTAACCTTGAACTGCAAATCTTTAATGATCTCACTCTAAGATAGCAAACCGGTGTCAATAATCCAAGTTAGTATAGATAGTCTTTCTTGTCTTGTTAATGTTCCTTCAGCTACCCGGTAACCATACAGCATTAACTTTGAAGCGTCATTAAGAGAACCGCTTAGATCATTTGAGAGTTTGTATGGGAATGCGGGATAAACCCCTCTGGCAATATATCGCTGTAACGCTTCGTAATTTATGAAGTACTTGTTGCAGTTTCTGCAGTGAAAAACGTTTATATGAATGGTTTGCCCATTTTTTGCATTAGTCGTACTGGCGGTTACAGATTCAATCTGGTGTTTATGTTTCATGCAGGAATTAGTTAGTCTGAAATATACATAAACAGTTTTAATGTCCTCTCGAGAATTTGGAGCCTCTTTTACTTCATCTTTTTTTACAGTAAGGTTGGTTTTGGGAGCATTTGGTTGAGTAGCAATGTTTTTTTCTTGGGAGGTTAATAGTGTAGAGAGACCCTTGAAATATATTTTTTCTATAACTTCAAATGTATCACCAGGTGTATTAGTCTCATTGCACTTGTATAAAGTCTCAGCTAATTTACTTCGAGAAGTAATAAAACGAATGCCTGTCACATCATGATTATTAATATTTTTCTGTCTTGAAATAATAATGCTTGATATGGTTTCAAAATTAGTGCGTACAAAATAAACAGAAGAAAGGTTATCAAGCTCCGATAAGTTTAAATTAACTTTAAGCCAAGCAACTTTAAACTCTTCTAATATCTTTTCATTTAATTTTTGGTTAGTTTGAGAGATTATTTCGAAAATCTCGTTTTTCCTGTTTTGAATAATAAGTGCGGGGTTTTCTTCTTCGGTTGCTATTGGTTGAGGCTGGAAGGGATTATTCTCTTCTTTTATACTTCCTATTCCGTCTTTGCGGGCTTCCTTTCTGGCTTTTTTACGTTCTAGTTTTGCAATTCTCTTATTTTGTGCCTTCTCCATTTCAGAAGGGTTTACACATGCAAAATCATCTTTGTGAGCTAGATAAAAACCTATTGAGGTAACGCGTCGTCTACATTTCATGCATGTAGCTAATCCAACTTGTAAGCGTTTATCAATAATGCTATTTGAACCTCTTCTAAGTGCACCACCACAATTGTGGCAGATTTTCCGGACGTGTGGATATACATAAACAGGAACCTTTGTGTTTTTATCTTCATCAGCGTCCCAAACCATAGGTAATCCTTTCTTAAACTAATGAATCAAGTCATAAAAGCTTTCAGGCGAGTTGAATGTAATGGCAGTAGTTTGAACTGCTTATGTGATAATTTTATTATTTTGTTTCTTCGTATTTCGCTGGCAGAATATAGTAATCATTATCGTTGGATACGATTTCCAGTGTCGAATCCAAGGAAGCTGCATATTCTTCAAGGAATATGATTGATGCCGATAATGATTCAATGTCGTTAAGGGAAACATTTTCCCTAATTCTTTCTTCTATGCTGTTTTTATGTGCTATACGTTGATCTTTCATATCCTGGGCCTTAACAGCGCCTAAACCTCCAACTAAGGCGGGAGCAAGAGGACCTGCCAAGACACCTACAGCAATAAGTCCGCCAACTTGCTTTTTGGACATCTTGTTAAGAGCCTTAGAATCTGTTGTGTATTTATTCAATGCTTCAATGGTCTTGTTTACGGTTTCTTTGTAAAGCTCAATTTGTTCCTCAATTTCATTAATAAAATCTGATATCTCATCAGCGGTATCAACATCATCAAAACAAACACGGAGACCTTTGGCCATGCCATAGACATAAATAGACATTTTCAATTGTGCAAGCGTGTTAATTATGCCGGTTACATTGCTATCAACTTTTTCCAAAGAATCCTTTTTGGAATCAAGAGGGAAATTCTTTTCAAGTTTCAATCTGCTTCGCTCTATCTGTTTTAAAGAATCAAACTCAATTTGTCCGGCTTTAATTGATTCGCTTTGGCGTCGGCTGTCACTATCCAAAATAGAATCAAAGTGCTTGACCATATTAGAAATGGATTTGTGTCCGGCGATGATTTCACTTGCATCTTGGATCATGAATTGCTCTTTGATTGATTTAATCTCAGTGCAGATTGATTCGTAATTATTATTCAATTCGTGCATGTAATATTGACTCGTTGCGATTGCCAATACTTGGAATATGATGGCGACAACATTTGGTGCAGGAGCTTTGCCGATTGTATTAGCAATCTCTTTGGGATTGATCTTTTCCAACTGAACTTGTTTTAGTATCCCTTTATCTCCAGAAACAAAACCTCGATATAGTGGAGAATCCTTAACATGAGTAAGAATATCCTTATCCAGTACTTTCCCGTCAATCAAGCAACGGTAAGAGCCTTCCAGTATTTTTTCAACATTCTTTGCTTGAGTTCGTCCTACCCATTTTTGCATTCCTAAGCTTTCGATGAGACTGATAACAGGTGAAAAATGGGCCAATGCCTTTCCGTCGAGTTTAATATAACCTTTTTCCAGCAGCTTGGCGGATGACATTGTCATTGCTTCAAGGGTTAGGCTGTTGTCTGCAAGAGAGATAGCAGATGTTATTTTAGTTTTCATGTGACACCTCATCAAACAAAGATACGTTTCTGATCATTGCTGATCCAAGGCCTAAACTTCAGATATTTGTAGATTATCAGACATATTTAAGTGATACAACAAACTATCTGTTAAGTTAAAGTGAAGATAGTCTGAAAGGGCCATAAAAGGGACTGAAGTTTAGGGTGATAAATCATATTGTCCCATTATCACGATTTTGTCGATGTTATAATTCTTCTATAAGTTTGATAATAAAGTGGATGAGTTGAAATGAATAGTAAAGAACAGCTAAAACGCATAATGGATAATCCAAAAAAACCACAGGAAATAGAATATAGATTACTGAATTGTAAAAGGCTGCTCTGATTAGCCCGAAAGAAGAAAAATCGACTCCCCCTCATCAATGATATAATTAACCTACAGTCCCTAACGCACTATCCGGTTGTTGGCTTTTTTGAGAGGCGGGTTTATGACAGAGATCGATCTTTCCAGAGCGCTTAATGAATGCAGCGAAGCTGCTAAGAGCGGCTATGAGCTGGCTTCTGCAGAGAAGGACGTTCTGGACGGTATTCTTCATTCCGCTGAAGAGAAGATCCGGGAGACCACGATAGATTATATGGCGTCTCCCTGTAAGGTTATCGGAACGGGGGAGTCTTTGGAGAGCCAGCTTTCCGAGATCAGGGGAGCCATCAATAACTTAAGGATGTCTTTTGCCCAGGATATAGAAGTATTGGGCAAGAACCTTGAGAAATTCTCCGTTACGCTCTTCGGAAGGACGATGGCAGGCAAATCCACATTGATGGAAGTCCTTACGGAAGGCGACGGATCTGCTATCGGCAAGGGCGCCCAGAGGACCACCAGGGATATCAGGCGGTACGAGTGGAACGGCCTGGCCGTAACGGACGTTCCGGGCATCGGAGCTTTCGAGGGAGAAGAGGATTCGAGGCTCGCTTTCGATGCGGCAAGGACCGCAGATCTTATAGTCTTCCTTCTGACTGACGATGCGCCGCAGGCGGTTGAGGCAGAGTGCTTCAGCCAGATCAAGGATCTCGGCAAGCCTGTCATAGTGATAATGAACGTCAAGGTCTCCATAGAATCCGGCAAGAACTTAAAGCTCATAGAGCGCGACATGAAGCGCGCGTTCGACTACGACCGTATAGAGGAGATCAGGCAGCAGTTCTGCAAATTCGCAGAAACGTACGGACAGGACTGGTCTGCCATACCTTTCGTTGCTACGCATCTTAAGGCAGCATATGAAGCGGTCAGATGTGAGAATTCCGAAGATGAAGAGATAAGGAGCCGGGCGGAATTCTGGCGCGAGAACAGCAGGATAGACGTGCTCAAATCTATACTCTGCGAGGAAGTCCGGGTGCGCGGCAGATATATAAGGGTAAAGACCTTTGCAGACATTATCGCCAACCCCATGATCGAGACCCTATACGGCATTGACAGCCAGAGCGGGAAGAATGCATATCAGGGAAGGGTCATTGCCGAAAAGCGCAAGGCATTTACCAAGTGGAAAGAGACCTTCATAAAGACGGGCAAGAAGCAGATAGAATCCTTCATGATGCGCCTTAAGACGGAGTTCCGCGTGGAGATCGCAGCCTTCGCAGAAGAACACTATAACGATAAGCTCGCAGATGTCGCATGGAATAAGCTGGTCGAGGGCAAGGACCTCGAAGGCAGATGCCGTGAATTCTTAGATGAGATGGAAGCTGATGTCGACAGCTATATCCGTGAGACGCTCCGCGAGATGGCAAGCGAACTGAATTATGTTTCGCTCGATACCAAGGGAAGGAGTTTCCTGACTCCGGAATTCGTTGATGCGGGAAGAATAGTGAACTGGACCAGCCTGATACTGGGCAGCGGCGGTCTGGTCGCTGCCACCATATTGTCTCTCGTAGGAATCGAGGCTGCGGCAGGCCCTGTCGGCTGGATCGCGGCAGGACTTACTACGGTCGGAGGAATAGGGTGCTTCATTTTCGAATCCAGGGGCGACAACCTTGCGCGCGCCAGGGCGAAGCTTGAGAAAGAACTCATTAAGTCCGTTAACGAATATACTGACAGCATCTGGCTCCAGCTCGAGAAGAATATGGATAAGCTCGTTAAGGGCAAGATAGATCTCGTCCTCTCAGAGCTCGCCAAGATAGAGGACGTCATAGAGGCCCTGTCCTCAACACAGACATCACTGGCCGATTCATTAAGGCTGGAACTGCGTTCGCTGAATACCGCTTTCACGGGCAATATCGCGTCAGCCGTATTCGAGGAAGAACCTGCAGGTGAATATATGTCGAAGATCAGTTCAGCGGCCAGGATTCCCGGCGTATGCACTCTGTTATCTGAGAAGACAAAGGGCGAATTAGATCCGGAATTCTGCACGAAGATGTCTGACCTGATCTCTGAAGAGATGAGAGTGGTTACAGAGAATGAAGACACTGCTTCGTTCGTTTATGAAGTATTGGACGGCATGGTAAGCCAGGAGAACATTACCGTCGATGAAGAGACAAAGGCAGTAACGTTAAAGGTGTCAAAGCCCGATGCGAAGCTTAGCAACAGATTACGTCTGCTGGAGCAGTTCTTACAATATAAGATGGAGGAGAGCATATGTTAAAGATAGCCGAGTTGTCCCGTTCCAAAGAAGCGCTGAAGGAAAAAGCCGTTAATGTACTGGCCGATTCAGGCGTCTGCCTCGATCTTGGCGAAGCCGGTTCTGACAAGGTAAGGATCGTTTTCGCAGGACAGTATTCCGCAGGCAAATCCTCGATAATAAAGATGCTGACGGGCGACGATACTATCGCCACGGGTGCCAAGATCACGACCGAGGAGACCCATACATACGAGTGGAACGGATTGGAGATCGTCGATACTCCCGGCGTGCATACGTCGCTCCGTCCTGACCATGACGAGATATCCTATAAGGCTATTGCGGCTGCGGATATCCTCGTATTCGTAGTTACGAACGAGCTTTTCGATTCTTATATCGCAGACCACTTCAGGCACCTTGCAATCGATAAGGACAAGGCTGGCGAGATGATCCTTGTCGTAAATAAGATGGACCGCGCCGCGAAGGGCAATACGCCCGAACAGCAGGAAATCGTAAGGGAAGGACTCCGCTCTGTATTGGCGCCTTATACGCCTGAGCAGCTCCATCTATCTTTTCTGGATGCTCAGTCTTATCTCGACAGCGTGGAAGAGCGCGAGGAAGATCCCGAGCTCGCTGACGAGCTCCTTAAGAGATCAGGATATGAGGAATTTATAGAGACATTAAATCAGTTCGTCGAAGAGAAGGCCCTCTCAGCCAAGCTCACCACTGACCTTTATGTTCTGGATAATGAACTCGATAAGGCCATCTCTGAGCTGACGCCGGGTTCGGAGGATGCCGATATCGATGCCCTGGAAGAGAACCTGAAGCAGCAGCGTTATATGCTCCTGGATACGAGGTCCCGGATGCAGAGGGACGTTAAAGATATCTTCTCTGACGCGGCATCACAGATAAGGCAGCTCGGCCTTGATGCCGCAGCGCTCGTTGATTCGGATCTCGGCAGGGAAGAACTCGAGGAGACCATAAACCAGTACGGCAAGAATGCCGAACTGTTAATGGACACTGCCCGCGTGAAGGCAGACGACTATGTTCATACGGGTTTTCTGGATCTCGGCCAGAGCTTCTCGGATATGGAGTCCACGGAGTTTAACCGTAAGCTCAAGATAAGTCTCGTGGACAAGTACGACAGGCTGCCTGATCCGATCAAGCAGGTATTCATCACCGCGACCGATCTCGAGAAGCAGGGCGACATAATTATAGGTTCCATAGCGAAAACACAGGCGCCAGAAGTTCTCGCTCTTTCTGATTCTACTAAGAGCACAGTGGGCCTCACGGATAATATCAGGAACAGCCTTAAGACCATCAATACAGGCTCGACGCTTGCCAAGAACGTGGGCAAGGCAGGCCGCGCGGCAGGCAGGGCTTCTGCGATAATAAGCGCGGTCACCGTAGCGCTCGACATGGCCCTTCAGATCAAGGAAGATTACGAAGAGCAGCTCCAGCTGGACGCAAAGAAGAATAACCGTCAGAATATAAGGAGCGGCTTCAATAATCTCGCCACGGACCTCGAAGACTATTCTGCGGATTATGTTAAGCAGTGCGTCATAGCGCCCCTGGAGCAGTCCGTCAGGACTATCGAGGATAATATTTCGGAGCTCAGGAGCGCCCGCGCAGGCAGATCCGAGAAGTGCATCAGGCTCGAGAAGATCCAGAAGGAGATCCAGGCCTTGATCGCAGGGATCCACGAAGTGGAAGGGTAACGGGATAATAACTCTTAAAGGAGAACCATCATGACAAGCAACAGAATAATCGTAGTGTGCAAAGATAAGCAGACCGCCGAGGACGCGAGCAAGATCCTCGTAGCTTCAGGCAAGATCTCTTTCGGCGATATCGAATACTGGGAAGAAAAGACCTGGGACGTTAAGCGCAAGTCAGGTCCTGTCTCAGCAAAGCTCCTCATTATTGGAGACATCAAGGATACGGAGTCCCTTTCCTGCTTTATAGATATCCTTTACGAGCGCTGGGGCATCTGCTACGGCATGAACGAGCGCTATGCTCTTATCAAGGCGGATAACGTCTTCATTAAGGACGCCGACCGCTATAACGCCTTCATGGAAGAGTACAACGAAGTAATGGCTCCCATCCTGCCTCCTGTCACAGAGGATACTAAGGCCACCAAGGTCGCAAAGACCGTCGGCACAGTTGGCCTTGCAGTCGCAACGGGCGGAGCGAGCCTCGCAGCCCAGAAGATCTACGACGATAACAAGACCCTTACGGAGAAGAACACGAATCTCTGCCTCTACGGCCTATGGCATTTTGCCAACAATTATCTGGAGGAATTCCTTTCAAACATCGAGATGGTACGCTAAACACGTGGATTATCATTC
This sequence comes from Saccharofermentans sp., assembly GCA_045532275.1. Classification (GTDB taxonomy): domain Bacteria; phylum Bacillota; class Clostridia; order Saccharofermentanales; family Saccharofermentanaceae; genus Saccharofermentans. The sequence goes on from JAZSFQ010000034.1 coordinate 13,103, forward strand.
TCAATATTAATTTATAAATAAAAACAAAGAGAGTATAATAAGCGCATAGTCCATCGGGAGGTGCGGTTTATGCCTTTTTGTACTAAATGCGGTAAGAAATTAGCCGACGACGCGAACTTCTGTAACATGTGCGGAGCCAAGGTTGTACGCCGGCAGTTGGTCTGCAGTAACTGCGGACATAAGTTGACCTCAGAAGATGTATTCTGCAGCAAATGCGGCCAGCGTGTAAAGGGCGAAGCGGCTATTCCGGGAACGCCCGCACCTGCATCTACACCTGTTGCTGCTCCCGCACCTGCACCTGCACCCGTGGCTGCTCCTGTTTCAGTTTCCGCACCGGCACCTGCACCCGCACCGGTATCGACACCTGTTTCTACACCTGTCCCGACCCCGGCACCCGCACCGGTTTCAGCACCGAAACCAGAACCTGCACCCGCACCTGTGGCTGCTCCTGTTTCAGTTTCCGCACCTGCACCTGCACCCGAACAGCCTGTAAAGACCGAACCTGTAGCCAGCGAACCCGTAAAGGCCGAACCTGTAGCAGCCGAACCTGCGCCTGATACGGCAGCAAAGAATTATATGAGCAGTCTTATCAATCCGGATCTCCCGGTCGTCAGTGATTACGACCAGAGATTTAAGGAATCACTGCTTTCTGAAGTTGCTGATGAAGCTGAACTCGGAGAACCCGCCGCAATTTATGAACTCGCCACCAGATATTACAATGGCGCTGACGGTCTTCCTAAAGATCTGGTAAAAGCTTTGAAATACTATAAAGATGTCCTTAAGAAACAGAACCATGTCCTGGCTTTTTTCTATATCGGACAGCTGATCATTGACGAACGTGTAAACGGTAATGATAAGAGAGCGGAAGGCATTCCTTACTATGAGGCTGCCTGTGAATTGGGAGACAAAGATGCGGCTATATGTCTCGGATACCTGTATTCGTCCGATAAGGATTATCCTGTAGATACCGATAAAGCACTGATATATTTTACTGAAGCTGTCAGATTGGGAGACGGTGATTCCAATTTATTTGCCGGCCAGCTCTATTATGAACAGGAGCTATTCGGTGAAGCTGCAAAGTATTTTGAAAAGGCTTTGGATTATCCTGACGTTAAGTTTATTGCTGCTTTCCAGCTCGCTAAGCTCTATGAATACGGTCCGGATGGTGTCGAAGTCAATCTCGACAGAGCCCTTCAGTTATATGAAATGGTTTATGCCCAAAAAGACGATATTACTAAAGACGAAGTGCCTTTCTTTTACGGAAGGTTCCTTTTCAACGGAAAGAGCGGTAAAAACGAGGAAGAAAAAGCGTTCAAGCTCTTTACCGAAGATTCGAAAAACGGCAACAAAAGATCTAATTACTATCTGGGTCTCTTTTACTGGAAAGGCATCCCCGGTTTCTTAGAACCTGATATCCAGACAGCGATCAAGTATCTGTCTGATCCCGATGAATCGAATAAGCGTGCAGCCACATATTATCTGGGCATGCTCTATTATGAAAACCTTCATGACACAGAAAAAGCGAAAACATATCTGACTGAGGCTGCCAACGCCGGCCATGACGAAGCGAAGAAGATGTTGGAGACTATTGAAACAAGCGCCAGCCAACCGTCCGCAGCTCCGGAGTCACCCGAAGCGATCAAGCTTATAGCGATGGCAGGCGAGAACGTGAATGCCGGCCAGCTCGAAGAAGCCCGCAAGCTTTACGAAGAGGCCTACAGGCAGTTCCCTGAAAACGTCAAAGTCATCGACAGCTATACCTTCTTCCTTTCAATGGGAGTTACGGCTTCCTGGGAGAACGGCACCGAAGGATCCGAGGAGATCAAAAAGGATTGCGACCTGCTTCTCGAATTAACATCCAAGCTCAGAAAATATAACTATCAGTTGGAACACGCGGACAAATACGGAAGTGCAGCCCACCTGGCTCTCGGAAGATATTTCAGCGCAAACGGCGATAAGGAAGCCGCTGTTCTTGAATGGAAAAAAGCCAATGTCCAGTATGACCCCTACGCCGCATATCACATCTATGAGGTCCACACCAAGCAGGCCAAGCGCCTTAACGAATCTCCCGACTCTGACCCCGCCGCCAAGGATGCGATCGAAAAAGAATTCGAATCTGATATCGAACTGTTAAAGAATGCCCTTACCTCAGAAAACTTCGCCAACAAGATGGAGAAAGCCTGGATCTACTACGCCCTGGCTAAGCACTACATAGCAGGCTCAGTCTACGTCCCCAAGGACCTTGAATACGCCTTCCTGTGCGTCCAGAACGCCAGCGAATTAGGCTCCCGCAAAGCAGTCGAAGAAATGAGCCGCTTCAGAAGAACCCCCAAGGGCGAGCTGGAGTACAACGCAGGGTAATGTTGCTTAGCCGGTTTGTTCGACCGTCGCAAAATCTGTTATTTTGAAAAAGAGACGGAGTGTACCCGTCTCTTTTTTCGATATACGAAAAAAAAGACTATAAAATCCCGAAAATGGCATCGCAAATCTCCAAAAACAAAGATTTGCGACGGCTATCAGGATATGACTTCAAGAGTGTTATACTTACACATGTGTCTTTTCGGCGCAAACATATCCAGGGGGATTTTCAATGAAAAAAGTAATCATTGCCGGAGGGGGTATCTCCGGAATGGCTGCGGGCATTATCCTGCAGAATTCAGGCTTTGAGACCGAGATTTACGAGAAGAATCCGTTGCCGGGCGGAGAGCTCACCGGATGGAAGCGCGACGGCGTATATATCGATAACTGCATCAACTATCTCATGTGCAGCAAAAAGGGAAGCGCGATGAACGAGCTCTGGCACGAGATCGGCATGCTCGATGACAGCGTAAAGATGTATTCGAAGGACCGCTTCTTCACATATAAGGGTAACGGCGGCGAGATCACTTACTGGAGAGACAAGGAGAGAACGAAGCGCGAGATGCTCGAGCTCTCTCCCGAAGATAAAGACGCCATCGAGAAGTTTTTCGAGAACGTAACCAGGGCCGAGAGCATGATCATGCCGATCGATAAGCCGATGGACAAGATGGGCCCGAGGGACTTCATGAAGCTCGGCGATTTCGTAAAGAATGTCCCTGCTGCGCAGAAAGCCTACAAGGGCGTCAGCGTCAGAGATCTCGGCGAGAGCTTCAGGAATCCTGTCCTGAGGAGTTCCGTCATGCTCACGCATCCCGAGATGACGCAGGCATATTCATTCGTCATGTCTTACGCAATGGTAACTTCCGGCAGCGGCGATATCCCTGAAGGCGGTTCGCTCGCAGCGGCATTGAGGATCGCCGACAAGTACAGAAAAGCAGGCGGAAAGCTGCACCTGGGCGCGCCCGTAAAGAGCGTTAAGATCAACGGCAAGACTGCAGAAGGCATCGTTCTCGAAGACGGCACCGAAGTCAAGGCCGACTATGTTATCTGCGCCACGGACGCGAACCACACATTCACGCATCTTCTTCCCGCAAGCTACATGCCCAAGAAGCTTAAGAAGTGCTACGACGATCACGACCACTTCTCCGTATTCAGCAAATACCACGTCGCCTTCCTCGTCGACGGAAAGATGGACATCGATCCCGATACGACCTTCTGGGAAAGCGAAGGCATCAAGGTCTGGGACAGAACGATCAAGGACGTCGGCTTCATCTGCTACGACTACGATCCGACAATCACCCCCGAAGGCAAGACGAGCCTTCAGATGAAGCTCTTCCAGTATGGCGAAGAAGTCGACAAATGGTTCGATCTTGCCAAGGACCCCGCAAAGTACGAAGCCAAGAAAATGGAAGTCGCCCGGGCCCTCATGTCCCTGATCGAAAAGCGCTATCCCGAGACAGCCGGCAAGATCACGATCCTCGACGCCTGGACACCCGTCACATACGCAAAACAATGCAACGCCTACAGAGGTGCATACATGGCCTTCGTCGCCGACAAGGACACCAAGACGGTCACCACCCCCGGCGTCATCAAAGGCCTCAAGAACGTCTTCCTCGCCGGCCAGTGGCTCATGGGTTCCGGCGGCCTTCCCCCGGCAACCGCCCAGGGCAAATACGCTGCCTGGAGGATCTGCAAAAAAGAAGGCGTGGAGTGCAAGTGAACTGAGTCATCTGCAACCACAGAAAGACTGAAGCCGCTTTTTAAAATTCACCCTAAACACCCTGTTTTACGGCCAGTCCGATGAACTTTTTCGAAATATTCATCGAAGTGGCCGCATATCGGGGCAATTAGGGTGAATTATGTTTTATGCTCAACACATGGCTCTCATAGCACGGCTGCGCTTATATCTGTTATCCGGAAAGGCAAATAGTTTAAGGAATAGCGCCCCTTTACTTCTCATCCAGATTCTTGACGATAGTAAGATGGTTTTTTCCGTCGGCAAATCTGTAGCGGACATCGTCCATGTATTTCTTGATGAGGAAAATCCCGAGGCCGCCGATCTGGCGCTCTTCACTTGGGAGCGTAACATCGGGGTCTTCTTTTGCCAGCGGATCGTAAGGCATACCCGAATCAGAGAATGTGATATTTACCTGTGAATGGTCTTCGCTGAGGCTGATCCTTATCGTGACTGTTCCTGATCTCGGAATGTATGCATAGTTAGCGATGTTGACAAAGATCTCTTCTGCTGCGAGGTCAATCTGCATCCTTGTTTTTGTGGGGCAGCCAAACTCATCGAGATATTCATCGATGAAGGCAAGTGCGCTATCGAGGTTCGACTTTATTGCCTTCATGGTTATCTCTTTCATGAGCGATTCTTCAGGCGAACGGTTCCACGCGTTGCTGTTATAGAAGCTCTCGACTAAGTCCTTATCGAGCTTTCCTTTGCCTGCGAGATCCTTGATTATCTCGAATGCTCTTTCAGGAGGCATCGGGGGCTTATAAGGCCTGTCGTCTGCTGTCAGCGCATCGAAAATATCGACAATGGTAAGAAGCCTTGTTTCCCAGGGGAGTTCTTCTGCATTAAGGCCGTTCGGATAGCCGGAGCCGTCCAGGTGTTCGTGGTGTTCGGACGCCCATTCGGGAACCTTCTTATATTCGCCGACGAATTCCATCTTGGAGAGGAGCTTGCCGGTAAGGACGACGTGGGACTGCATTATACTGCGCTCTTCTTCAGTGAGGGTGCCTCTTACGACTGTGATCTCATGGAGTTCTGAAGCATCTAACAGCGGGCAGGTATTACCGTCTGATGTAAGAAGTTCGATCTCAGCGATCTCTTTAAGCTTCGCGATCCTTTCCTCATTAAGGTAGGGAAGGGTATCTGAAGAGACGATAAGCTCTTCGGCTTCATCGAGTCTTTTAAGTTCGTTGTTAACATACTCTTCGGTATACTCACCTGACAGCATGCGGTTTTTTAGCATAAGTCTTCCGATCTCGATCTTGTGCTTAACGGTTACGATCGAATCACCGAGCCTTGTGGGCTTGTCCATTATCTCCGGCGGGATCAGGAGCTTACCGATATCGTGAAGCCAGATACTCATTATGAGAGGACCTGTATTCTCGGAGGTCTTGTCTGTAAGTTCGCCATGTGATGAGAGCCACTCTAGATAGCGCGTCGCGTATCTGACCATGTTCCTTGTATGGTTGGCGTTATATGAGGATTTTTCTTCGATCGCGGTTACCATGACCTCGACGAAAGAATTCATGAGGGCTTTTATCTGGGTCGCAAGACTCTGGTTCCTGATGATGAGATTTGTTGTCTCCGTCTGGTCCGAGATGACGGCGATGAGGGCGGTGTCAATGCCGTCTTCGATAAGCAATGTCGTGGTGACTTTCAGGTATTTCAGCGAGTCTTTCGTGCGGAAGGAAACAGTGCGGGAGATCTTCTTTTTCTCATAGACAGCGTTAAGTAGAAGCTCGAAGAATTCGTTATTCTCTTCGATCTCCAGCATCAGTTCGGCAATGCTCTTTCCAATCGCAGTGCCGAATCCGAGTCCCAGCATCGCACAGGCAGAGTCATTACAGGTACTGATCTTGCTGTCGTACCCGATGACGATAACGCCGTCCGAGAGGTTATCGATAGTATTCTGATAGATCTTTCTTTCAGTGTTTTCCATCGGTAATATTATACGGTACAAAGCATTATTGTGGGTATAATAATATTATGCCTGATGCTTACGGAGAGTGTTTTTATGACGGATATTCTGGTCGTTGAAGATAATGAGGAACTCGGCGCGCTGATAAGGGACTTCCTTGTCCGTGACGGTTTTTCCGTGATCTGGAAAACCACCGGCGAAGAGGGCCTGGTTGCGCTCAAGAACGAGAAATTCCGTCTGATGCTTTTAGATGTAATGCTGCCCGGTTTCGACGGCTACGAGACGCTGCGCATCCTCCGCAAGGACCTTGGCCTTCCCGTTCTTCTCATGAGCGCGAAAAACGATGAGCAGAGTAAGATCTTCGGCCTCGATGTCGGCGCCGACGACTTTATCGAAAAGCCCTTCTCATTCCCGTTCCTGTTATCCAAGATCAAGGCGACCCTGCGCCGCAATTATGATATGGCCGAAGAGCACAAGGCTCTGACCTACAAAGACATCAGGGTCGATCTCGATGAGATGACTGTGCATAAAGGCGACCGCCTGATCCCCGTCAACGGCAAGGAGCTCGACATCCTCATCTACTTTCTCAGGAATCCCGACAGGGTCATACGCAAAGAGGCCCTGTTCAACGCGGTCTGGGGCTCTGACTGTTTCTCCGAGATATCGACACTGACGGTCTATATCCGCTGGCTCCGCGAAAAGATCGAGGACGATCCCAAGGAGCCCAAGTATATCCACACCGTTTGGAGAGTCGGCTACAGGTTCGGCGAGGCTGAGAGCTGATGCGCAAATATATCGGCAAGTATATCCTTCTGTTTGTGATCTGCCTGTGCCTCGGGCTGTCTGTCTTCATGTTCATTACCGGCACGGAAAACCGGTCCGAAGGCCGGCGCCTTACCCTCATGAACCGCGTCGCAAACGAGCTCTCTTCTTACGATGCTTCCGGGTTGGATTCGCATCTGTCTTCCATGCTCGCATCCAACAATTGGGCAGAAGAATATGGCCGTAACAATGTTCCAACGTCTGTAGAATACGTAAAAGCTGATGAAGGAAACGGATCTTATTCGCACCTTGCCGACGCGGATTCGGTCTGGAGCATCTCGCAGGACGGGGTAGTAGCCGGTTTCCTGATATTCTCGTTTAACGACGATCACACGGCATCGACGATCGTCATCTGCGAAGCGATCGTGCTTATCTGCTTCATCGTATCGGTGCTGTTCTTCATCTATATCGACCGCAAGGTGATCATGCCGTTCAATTCTTTGTCCGAATATCCCGAGCGCATCGCGAAAAACGAAAACGCCGACGCGCTCCCCGAATCGAAGAACAGATATTTCGGCAAATACATCTGGGGCATGAACATGCTCCGCGACCGCCTGTCCGGCGATTCCAAAAAGCTCCGCCAGCTCGAGAAAGAGCAGCTCACTCTCGTGTCCACGATCGCGCACGGCATCAAGACTCCGGTATCGAATATTAAGCTCTACTCGGAGGCCATAAAGAGCGGTCTTTACAGGGAAGACGGCATCCCCGACGAGAAGGATTCCGAGGTCGCAGAGAAGATCACCAAGAACGCTGACGACATCACGGATCTCGTAAAGGAACTCCTGGACAGCGCGTCAAAGGGCGTCGTTGTTTTTGAACCTTCCGTCGAGACATTCTATCTGACCGAGATCGGCGACTTCATCAGGCGCGAATACGACAACCGCCTGAATGTTCTGAGGATCCCTTACAAGGTCGACATGAAGAGCAGCGTCATGATCACTTCAGACAGGAACGGGATTTTTCGAATCCTCACGCAGCTTCTTGAAAACGCCATCAAATACGGCGACGGCCGCGGCATCACCGTGACTGTCGACAAGACTGAAGACGGCTACATCTTCTCAGTCCGCGACATCGGCAGCCGCATTCCCGACAGCGAAATGCCTTACGTGTTCAACAGCTTCTGGCGCGGCTCCAACGCATCTGAAGTCGAGGGTAACGGTTTAGGTCTATACGAGGCTTCTTTCATCGCCCGCAAACTCGGTGGCGACATCGAGGTGAGATATCTCGAGGCTTCTGAGGAGACCGAGTTCGAGGTGTTCTTGCCGTTGTAAAGGTGACACCCTGTCTACCAGCGGCCCAAAATCCCAGTTGCCGGCATATTTCGGCACCCGGTACCATGCCGCCAGCATACCCCATAGGGGTATACATCCCTTTTTCAGCCCCCACATACCTATAAAAATTCAAAAAACCGGATTTTTATAGGTACGTTTTCGCCGATCAGCGAACGGTTCATGTCAACAGATGGTTATTCAAGCCCGAAAAAAAGGTCATATCACCGCCGGGACAGCCGATTTTGACCAGATCTGAATTGAAAAAACTCTTATATACCCCACCACGTACCGATAAAAATCGTAAAAATTCGTTTTTTATCGGTACGCTCTGCAGAAAGTGCTCATTCTTAAAACGTACGCGGGGCGGAAATGACTCAACCTAAAATGTACGCGGGGCAGAAATGACTCAACTTAAAATGTACGCGGGGCGGAAATGACCACTCCGCGCCCCAAATCTTACTCTTCTTTCAGCTCGTCCCAGTCCTTGGACTCTTCCTTGTAGCCTTCTTTGGAAGACTTGTACTTGACGATCAGCCTGATGATGAAGCCGGAGCAGAGTATCAGGACTACGATGCCCCATCCGAAGATTATGTTGGCCTTAAGCGAATAGCCGTCAGCGGCGCCGTAAACACCGCCGCCCTTGACGAGGTTATAGAGGTTCCATAAGAACAGGCCGATGAGGACTGCAGGGGAGATGACCTTGATGGAAGGAATGAACCACCAGGAAGGCATCTTGAACTTTTTGGTGTTGCGGTTCAGCTCGTCGAGGATCTTGGTCGCCTTGAAGAACCAGCCGGCGGCAATCATCTCGAGGATACCCGTGATGATGAGCGTGTAGCTGTTGATGAAGTAGTCGACGATATCGAGTACGGCGAGGCCGGCGCCTGTTACAAAGATGAGGCTCAGGTGGCCTTCGATGATGCAGATCGTGAGCGTTGTCTTCTTTTTGTCGAGCTTGAACTTATCGGAGACCGCGGTCGAGATGCCCTCGATGATGGAGAACAGGGAGTCGATCGCGAGGGTGATCAGGCAGAAGTAGAAGATGAACGCAAAGATCATGTTGAAGACGCTGTTGTCTGAAATCTTTACTATAGCCTGCGGATAGATGATGAATGCCGTGGCGATACCGGATGCAGACATGTTGTCGAGCATTCCGACGCCTGCCATCGTCGTGAACATAACGATGCCTGCGAGGATGCTTATGAACATATCGGAGAAGGCGATGATGATAGTGTCGACAACGATATTGGATTCCTTATTGAGGAACGAACCGTATGCGAACATTATCGCCATTGATGTCGAGAGCGAGTAGAAGACCTGACCGATCGCGTCGACCCAGAGGTTGGAATCTCCGAGCGCCGTCCAGTCAGGGACGAAGAGCTTTGCAAAACCGGCCATGGCGCCCGGCATCATGAGACCTCTTACGGCCATGATGAGCAGGCAGATGACGGGGAGGGATACGGTGAACTTAACTACTTTTCCGACGGAAGTCGTTCCGTTACGGATGCAGACGTAGCAGAGGACCCATGCGAGGATCAGGCAGCCGAGGACCGGGAATGATACGTCGGTGAATCCCGAAGTCGTGCCAGTGGTCTTGATCGTGGTAGCCCAGAGGGAGCTGGCAGCTTCAGTGTCGCCGGTCATGCCCATGAACTTGAAGCTAAGGAAGAACATCAGTATGACCCATGCGAAAACTGCCGCATAATAGATCGAGATGCCGATGCCGTTCGAGACTGCGAGCCAGCCGATGCCCTCGGTCTTCTTATTCAGGGCACGCATGGAGCCGGGCGCGCCCTGCCTGGTGTATCTTGCGATGGAGATCTCCATCATGAGGAGCGGGATGCCGATGATGAGCATCGCGATGAGGTAGACGAAAAGGAAAGCGCCTCCGCCGTATTTGGCTGCAAGTCCCGGAAATCTCCAGGCATTTCCCAAACCTACTGCAGAACCGATCGAAGCCAGGATAAAGGCTGATCGTGATGACCATTTTTCGCGCATATGTACGCCCCCTCGAAAACGTTTTACTCAAACAATAATATCACCTCTGAATATTTTTTGATTAATAATGCTAAATAGTCAAATTAATGTGATTTATGGTAAAATCGTGTTATTCCTAAAAGGAGGGTAAAATTATGAAGAGAATTAAGGCTATAGCATGTGTGCTTGCAGTAGCTATGCTTGCGGGCATTTTCGCGGGATGCAGCAAGACCACAAAGATGAGTATAAGTAAGTTCGAAAAGGCTTGTCAGAAATTGAAGCTCACTGAGTTTGATATAGAAGATGATTCACCTGATCGAGATGATCTTGAAGACGGACTCTATATGATCGCTGACGCAGACGACATTGTGGATTCTTCCGATACCGTTGATGTCTATGGCTTCGGCAATTTCATTGATCCTGATGATATTAAGTCCGTTGGTATTGCAACGAAGTTTACAGGTCTTGACGATCTCGAAGATACCGATGATCCTGAGGATCTCGAAGATATTAAGGTCGACGGCGCATTCGCAGCTGTAATCGAGCTCGACGACAACTACGTTGAGGACGTCATGGATTACATCGAGGATATGCTTGATACTTATGACATCAACGTTAAGGATCTCACGAACAAAGAATACTTTGTTTCCAAGAACGACGGTTATATCAGATTCCACGTAGATATCTCCAAGCTCACAAAGATCATTCTCGAAAACGATGACATCATGGATCTCGTAGGCACAGCTTACGACGAGGATGATTTCGAGGATCTCTGCAAGAAGCTTACAGGTGATGTTGCAGTTTCTATCGAGGTCAACGGTTCCAACATCTTCATCCTGGCAGGCGGTTCACTTAACGCAAAGCCTTCCACACTGAATTCCTTCGCAAGCGCTTTCGGCGTTGCTTCCAACCCGGTTAAGCTCCCTATGAACAACAAGTTCGTTGAGAAATTCATCGAAGACGCTATCGACAATTACGGCAGCCTCGCAAGCTCATACGGCGGATATGATGACTACGATGACTACGATGATTATGACGATGACGATTGGGATGACTGGGACATCTGATCTCTCGAAAACTTAATCTGAAACTTAAGAAGGGGTTGCCGGTGCGCAGCCCCTTTGTATATTGGGTGGTGAAGCCTGCAGGTGCCACGGGTTTGTGAGGAATTTTATAATCTCATATCGGGAAATCAATGTTTTTCAGATTTGCATGTCGGGAAGGCTCTTATTTTCACTGATTCCGACATGATATTTGTCTGGAATTATGATTCTAATGAGTTTCAGACAAAAAGCCCCTTCTCAGAACATTGACGGCGGGAACAGCCTCGATAATGCCTTCAGCGCGGCACCGAAGTTCGTCAGGTTGAAGATGATGCCGCTGAACAGGAATGAGAGGATCAGGTAGACCGGCAGGATCGCGGAGAAGATCCTTGAGCGTGCGGTGCGGATGGGCAGGAAAGTCATTACCGTGCCGGCCGCGAAGCCGAGCAGGGTCACGAGAAGCGTGTATATGAGCACGTGCAGGAATTGGAATTCCGTGCCTGTGATGAGGAAGCAGATGACCGACATGAGCAGGGCGGGGACCGAGAAGACGGCGACCTGGATCAGACCTAAGTAGATGCGCTCGAAAAGTCCGAACCTCAGATAGATCCTGTTGTCCTGATCGTTCAGGAAGGCAAGCGCGCCCAGGAGGGCGGCGGTAAAGATGAAGAAGCCGGCGAACTTGTAGAGGGGGATCGGGATCTTCTCGGATTGCGTGAGCTTGTCGTAGACGGCGCCTTCAACGTTCTCTAGTGCGAACAGGGACTCGTCGTTGATATAGATACCGAAGATGCGCTCCAACTCAGGATCGTGGGCGTCGACTTCGTAGCCGTATTCGGCGAAGGTGTCGCTGATGATCTGTCTGGTGCCGTAGCTGTAGAAGCTCTTGAAAACTTCTTCCCTGGAGAGCAGGATGAAGCGCGAGCCGGGAGTCTGGACCTGCTTGATCCTGTAGCGGGAATTGCCGTCGGTAAAATGCCCGGAGAAGCCGGCAGGGAAGATGTAGCCGGTGTTGGCTTTTCCGGATGCGAGGTCCTTATAGAGCTCCTCCTCGTCATCGACTTCGTAGAAATCGAAGATGGAATTCATATTGCAGAGATCTTCTACGATCTGATCGGTCTCGCGCGAATTGTCTTTGTTGATGAGGGCTACGGGGATGTAGATCGAGGATTCCTTTTCGGGAACGAAGATCACGAGGAGCGCCATGACTATCAGGACGCCGAACATGACATACATAGCCGGATTGATCAGGCTTCTTTTGGTGAGTACCGATAATCTGTTAAGGAATAGTCTCATAAGTACATCGCCCTCATAAAGAATGTGATCAGGTAATAGAACGGGTTATAGACGGCCGCGAGCTGGAAGAAGTGCGGCATATAATCCAGGGGCAGGAGTCCGCCTGCAAGATACATCAGGGCGGTGCCCGCGCCGAATGAGATATAGGATACTGTCGAGGGGCTCTTGACCAGATAGCACAGGCCGGTTCCGGCCAGGGCCAGGATCAGGATGAACGGGATCGTTGTAAAAAGGCCTGCGATGTGCAGGGTGTGGAAGGTCGCGAAAAGGATGACGAACATTATGAAATACAGGAAGTACATCATGAATGCCGCGCAGCCGGATTCGACGAGGAAGAGCTTCCAGTTGCCGATGCCGGAGAGCTTCGCGCGCGCCCTGAAGACTTCGTTGTTGCCTTTGAAAAAGAACGAGATGATGAATATTGACATCATGATGATGTAGAGCGAATAAGAGGCGACCATCTGCTCCCTTACTTCGAACTTGGCGACCAGGTCATCGGCGTCGATCTTCTGGAAAAGAGTCTTGCGCGCGAGGAAGAATTCGAAACAATTGTCCTGGACCGTGTAGCTGATGCTGTATGCTCCGGCATCATCGATGCCCATCTGTCTGGCATATTCGCCTGCCGTGATTATCGCGCACTGGGATGTTCCGAAAAAGTCACTTATCGCATAGATCAGGTCATTTACCATATATTCGTCAAAGGTGTTCGCATCACGGTAGATTATCGAGGCCTGCACGGCATCCGGGGTCCCCATCGTCTCGATGAAGCCTTCGGGGACGATGATGCCTGCGACGGCGTCCTTGTCCTCGACCATGCTTACGACCTCTTCTCTGCTGTCCACGATCTCGATGTCGATGGTGTGTCTGACGCTGTCCATCTGCTTGAAGAAGTTCAGTCCCAGACGGGTATATGCTTCGTCATCCGGAACGTAGCATGCGACTTCAAGTATGCTGTCTTCGCTTTCTTCCTCGAAAAGGAATTCCGATGCGTAAACGATGATCGTCAGCATCGAAAGACCGAGTGCGATAAAATAGCACACCAGGAAAGGAAGGAAAAGCAATACTCTCTTGCAGTATGCCTTTATCATTTAAGGGCCTCCGCAGGGGATGCGCCGGGAGGAAGGAGCTTTGACATGCCGTCTTTGAGCAGGTAGATCCTGGAGCAGTGCTTGAAGAGCTCTTCGTTATGGCTGGCGACGAAAACTGTGCCGCCCTTGTTCTTGAATGAATCTATGAAGTCGATGATGTCGTTTTTCGCAGGGATATCGAGGGATGCCAGAGGTTCGTCCATGAGAAGGATGTCAGGCTTTGAAAGAAGGACGGACGCCAAAGCGAGGCGCTTTTTCATACCGCCCGACATACGCTTGACCTTGACGTCGATGAAGTCGGCGACCTTGAGGATGGAGAGCTCGGTCTCGGTAAGTTCCTTAAGGATCTCCTGCCTGCTCATGGGGGTCCACATCTTGAGATTGTCCAGCGCGGTGAGCTCGTCGATCAGGGCGTTTTCCTGGGTGACGAAGCCTGCTTTGCCGTTGACTTTTATCGTGCCGGCAGCGGTCTTGCGAAGACCTGCGATCGCGGTGAGCAGAGTGGATTTTCCTGATCCGTTGAGACCCAGAAGGCCGATGACCTCGCCCTTATCTGCAGTTATGTTGACGTCGGTCAGGACGGTCTTCTTGTATTTCAGCGAGACATTCTCGATAACAACGATGGAATCAGCCATAGGAACCGGGTTCTCCTTTTTTCGATAGGGAGATTATAGCATAGAGAAATATCCTATTATGGAAAATACAGATAATATAAGGGCTACCTGTAATTGGAAATGAACTCGGTGAGCTCATCTGCCGAGATGGCAGCCCCGAGGAAAAGTCCCTGGAATCTGTCGCAGCCGCTGCCGGCGAGGATGTCGAACTGATCCTCCTGACCGACACCCGTAGCGGTTACCGTGATGTCGATGTCGTGCATCAGCGTGATAGCGGACCTCGTCAGGATGCGGACCGTCGCATCTGTCGCAAGGCTTGAAGTGAAATTACCGTCGAGCTTTAAGACGGAGACGGGGAGGAGCGGGATCGCGTTGAACGAGGAATAGCCCCTTCCGAAATTATCGAGCGCCATCTTAACGCCTGTCGTCGCAAGTTCCTCGATCGTCATGCGGATGTCCGCGAGGCTCGTGATAAGGCTCTCTTCCTGAAGATCGAGAATGAGGTTGCTGACGTTGCAGTTCGCCGAAGAGACGATATTCGAGAAGGACTGGATGAAGTCCGGCTCTCTTAACTGGTAACTCGAAATATTGATATTCATCGTGAGGTTCGGATCTGTCTTGTTGATCATGGCAAGAGCGCCCAGAGAGTTCTCCATGGAGTAACTTCCGATCCTTCTCATATAACCGGCTTTCTCAGCAGCTGCGAGGAATACCTGCGGCGGGATCGACTTGCCTTTCCTGTCGAATCTCAGGAAAGCTTCGAATCCGGTGAGCTTACGCTCTGCGGTAAAGCACGGCTGGTATGCCATGTAGATGCTTCCGTCCGTTATCGCACGCTCGAAGATCGCAACGATCTCATCCCTGGTCTTATCCTTAAATACTTCCGTGCCTTCGAGCTCGGAGATTTCGTCTGTTCCTGTCTCGGCGCCTGCGGAAGCGGCTTTGCTCATACGCTCCTCGGCCATGGTGATAAGCTCTCCTGCATGTCTCGAATCAGCGGGGTAGTGTGCGAAGCCGTAGTGAATGCCTGCATTCATCGAATCGATACCTGCGGCGAAAGCTCTCGAAGCTTCTTTCGCGAGTTTGTCGGCATACTTCGTCTCTGCTTCTTTGGAAAGGACTCTCTTAAAAAGAATAACGAAATCCGCGTCGTCGATCCTCGCGACCATGTCCGTCGGATCTGCAGCTTCGCGGATCCTGTGCGCCATATTCTGTATAAACAGGTCCATGGATTTATGGCCGATGGTCCTTGTTATCTTGTCGAACTGGTCGAGAGCGAGATAGATGACAGTGAAGGGACGGCAGACGGAATCGGGCTTGTCGCTCTCCTGCATATTCGCGATGTCTTCCCTGATATATTTATCGGCACGCTCGGTGATCATGTCGCGCCCGGGGAGTGTGGTAAGCGGATCGATAGAGCCCGTGAGGTTACGGCCGATGGCTTCGCTCAGGCCCTGATGTGTGCCCATTGATTCATGGTTGACGATGAGGGAGGTACGCGAAAACATCTCGTCTTCGAGTTCTTTTCTGATCTTATTATTTCGCTCGTTGCGCTTGGCATCCTCGATGCCCTGGATCTTTCCCGCGACCTTGATGACGTAATACTGCAGAAGGAGGTCTATGAACATGTTGACGATCGTCATGACGATAAGGAGGGGCGCTGATTCGCTGCGCATCATGACATACTCATAGGTGTAGATCATGAACTGCACGAAGTTCATTGCAAACGAGATGTAATAACCGAACTTGCCCTCGAAGATATTCATCATGAAGGCGAGCATCATCAGTGCCACGCCGATGAAGTATCTGAATGCCGTAACGCCGGTAAAGACCTGAAGAGCGAGCAGACCAATAAAGAGCACAACGCTCAGGAAAACAACTGCGACGTAAACCGCATCACTTTTAAAGAACAGTCTGCTTCCATTATTTTTCATACACTCTAATTATCCTACGTTAAGGGTGCAATTGTGTTACTCGTATATTAATTTAATATTAAATTATATGCCACGCTTCAGGTAACAATTTGCTTTGATTTGTTTGCATGAGTATAATCTGAGTGCAACATTTCCACCGTTTCGCCTGTATTTAGGGTGAAAGCGGTGAGTAACTCTAAGGATAATATGGAATTAACTTACGAAGCCAATCTGCCGCTTTTAAGAAAGCTCGCAATACTTCTCGCTGTTTCCGGGCTGGACGACGATAATCCGTTCACCCTGTCCGGATCGGGCGATGAAGCAGAGAACTTTGACGTGAAGCCTGCCTCAGGGGCATCACGCAAGTCTGACGAGCAGATAGAAAAGGAAGCGGAAGAGATACTGGACCTTCATGGTAATTCCATCCTGCGTCTCGCACTCTCTTACCTACACAACAAGGAGGACGCGGAGGATATCTTACAGGAGACGATGATCAAGTTCGTTACCGTCAGGCCGGATTTTGAAAGCGAAGCACACAGAAAAGCATGGCTCATGCGCGTAGCTTCGAACCTTGCGAAAAACCGTATCGACTACAACAAAGTCCGCGATACGATGGAACTCAATGAAGAGATCGCCGGAGAAGTTCAGGAAGATCTCAATAACGGTGACGAATACAAAGCCATCTGGGATGCAGTAAGAGCCTTACCCGTTCACCAGCGTGAAGCAATCCACCTTTTCTATCAGGAAGGTTATCAGACCTCAGAGATCGCCATTCTTACAGGGCGACGTGAGGCAACGGTACGTTCGGATCTGAAGCGTGCCCGTGACAAACTGAGAGAACTGCTGAAGGAGGTGGACGACTTTGAATAAGTATAACGAGATCATGAACAGCGTTACTGTTGATCCTGAGATGAAGAAAAGGATCATGAATTCCGTGTCCGCCGCCATTAAAGAGCAGGGCAGAGCGGGATCCGCGGGCGGCCGTCAGGCCGGCAGCACAGGAAGTGCCAACATCAGCCGTCAGGGCGGCAGCGCAGGACAGGCAAGAAGACCGGAAGTCAGAAGAGTTCCGGAGTCTGCAAGAGTCACTGATATTCCGAAGAAAGACTCCGGAGAACAGTATGAAGCTCCGGTAAGAAAGAAAGCTAAGAAGACGCCTGTTATCGTCATTTCTACGATAGCGGCAGCACTTGTTATCATCATGGGTGTCCTGTTCGTCTTCCGTTATATGAACGCGGCCAATAAATCTGCTTCGGGAATAGCTACGCACAACCAGTCTGTCGACTTGTTCAGCAAGACAGCAGCGGAAACACAGGCTGACAGTTATTTCTACGCCGAGGCGACAGTAGCTGCCGGCAACGAAGAAGCCGAAGAAGAGGACAGGAATAAGAGCGACATGTACGCAACGACAGGAATTAGCGACGAAATAAACATTGATCCCAATACAAAGAATACGCTGACCGGAGATTATTCTGTCTCGCTGGAGACCACGACAGCTGAACGTGACGGCAGCGAAGGAATGGGCGATGCACGCATCGATACCATTTCGAAAGCTCTTCCTTTCGATCTCAAGGGATCCGGCTCCGGCATGTTCTCAGATACCATCTCCGAAGAGGTATTCATCGGTAACGGCGGCGAGAAGGTCGTCCTCTACACGGCCCCCGAAGGAACTGATATCTATAAGGATGTTACCCGTGCCGCATTCGAGCCTGTCTCAGAAGGAACAACACCTGACGGTTACGTCATCAGATACTGCCGTTACAGTTTCGGCAATGTCGCTGATCTTGCAGAAGGCGAGACATCCGCAGATGTGAATGCAGCCGTATTCACGAAGAACGGCAGCGTCTACCTGATCGTATTCTCCGACATCCAGCCGGCAGAAGTCATCGCCAGGGTAGCTGACGCGGTGTGACAGAAAGTAATTAATTATCTATCGCTTCTATTATCCTCTCGGCTATAGCTGCCATGCCGGCATCTCCGGGATGCATTGCGACGCCTTCGTGCTCAACGGTGTGTTCATTGCCGTATTTGTCATAGACCGTCGTCCCGATGCCGCAATAGTAATCTTCATTTCCGGCTATGCCGTCTAAGGAAACGTATTCTGCACCTGTAAGGGCGCAGGCATTAAATTCCTTTTCGTTGCGTTCTTCGACGATCCAGAAATCTTCTACTACGAGGATCCTCGCATTGGGAGCCTTTGAACGGATGTATTTCAGCAGGGCAACATAGTCTTCCTGATATGTTTCCAGGTCGTCCGCGTTTTCGCCAAGCTGGATCGTAATGAGATCAAGGTCCGGATTCAGGAAAGGCTCAAGATATTCAGGCAGGGTCCCGTCCCTGTCTTCAGCCTGGACTTCCCATATGGAGAGATTCAATATTTCACCGTTGACGTTACCGTATTTTTCTTCCAGATGCTTCATGACTATATGGTAATAATCGTGTTCTCTGTCAGAAGCGGCCATGCCGGCGTAGTTCCACCAGAAATCCGTGAGTCCGTGACGGGTAATACTGTTGCCGATAGCCAGATAGTTAAAGCATTCTTCCTCCGTGCTCTCTTCTGATGAAGATGGAGAAGTCTCCGTTACAGTTGTAGTGCCTGAAGTCTGGTCAGAAGATGCAGATGACGGTGGAGTTGTGGAACTCTTTGAAGCCTCTGCGCGGATCGCGGGATCGTTTCTTATTATGGACAGTTTATATCCGCAAAAGGTGCCGATTATGAATGTCGAAATTATGAGTATTACTACTGTGGCGATCTGCCGGTTGTTCTTCATGACCTGATTCCTTTAAACATAACCTTTAATTTTATTATAAAGGTTAATCTGCGTATGTTACAATGGACATATCATGTTGATCGGGTATTTACCCGAAGAAAGGATACTGATATGTTTTGTCCTAATTGCGGAAAAGAAAACCCTGATGGTGTTGCTTTCTGCGCCGGATGCGGCATGGCGATCGGATCCCGCAGCTCACAACCCGTTGCAGCTCCGGCACCGCAGCCTGTAGCTGCTCCTGCTCCCCAGCCTGTAGCTCCTCCGGCACCGCAGCCGGATCCTTCTTATGCACCGGAACCGGTAGTTGCAGCGCCTGTTGTCTCTCAACCCCAGCCTGCTCCTAAGCAGACTTATAATGCGCCGACTCCTCCTCCGCCGGGACCTGATGCCGGAGCACAGTCTTCATCGCTTTCGTTCGGCCAGCATTTCAGGAATCTTATCAAGGCAGCTACTCATCCTGTCACAGGACCTGCAGAGATTGCCGGACAGTACGATAAGATAGGTAATGCTCTTTTCCTCGCAGGAATCGTTATAGTTGTCTGCTGGCTGGTCGGATTCTTCTCATCTTTGACAGTGGATCTTGTTCAGCTTGCCAGATTCGGAAAATATGCTTTTGACAGCTTCGGACTAAGGGTCGTCAAGGATTTTTTCTTCCCTTGTATATACTATGCAATCCGTGTTTTCGGCTGCGCAGGAGTCTTCATGCTCGCAGGCCTGATCGTCAAAGAGAAGTGGTCCTTTCCTAAGCTTCTTGCCATCTCAGCCATGGCAACGGCTCCGGCTTTTATCGTTTCGGATATGCTGGGATCCATCGTAGGACTCATTCCTTATGTAGGATTCGGATCATTGTTTACGATCGCAGCTTACGCTTATTATCTCCTTATGATCTATGAGGGGATGGGTGCAGAGACAAAGCTTACGGGAAACAAGAAGGGCTTTGTGCTTGTAATCTGTGTAGCGATCACTGGATTCATCGCACACTACTTCTAAACAGTCGTTTTGAAAGTTTGAATTATAAGGCGGAAGGCTTCCGGGCTTTCCGCTTTTTTATTGGTCTTCACATATATCGCAGACGGAAAAAATATTTGATATAATAATTTTCGGGCGCGCAGTAAGCGCACGTTTGAATGAGGGTAGGGATAGAGAAATGCCAGATGTATATGCTACACCGGTTTCTTTAAAGTGCAAAGTATGCGGCGGAGATATTAAGAATGATTATCTTGCCGGCACATGCGCATGTCTGAACTGCGGAACGAGATGGTCTCTTGCAGACGTCATTCCCGGTTATGACAAGTATTCCAAGATAATCGCCAACATCAACAAGGCAAATGACATTATCGAGAATGAGACAAAGTCGGCATCAGCTAACGAAGCCAAGATCATCTTTAAGACCACCCAGATGGAATGCAACAGGATCAATGATCATGTTGCGGCCGATCTCAACAGGATCTGTGATGAAGGCATTAAGCGGGCTGATCAGTTTTCATACTACATAAAGGGCAAGTACAACTACGATCATAAATCTTTCAGAAGCGCCATTCATGATCTCTCCAAAGTTCCCGGTTACAGAGATGCTGATGAGATCATCTATAAGTGTCAGATCGAGTTAGAAGCAGAGCGCAGGAGACAGCTTCCGTGGGCTGTCGTATTCAGCCTCATTATTCCTGCGGCATTTGGTCTGCTCTTAAGAGAAGCGTTCGGATGCCCTTGGATCGTATGCATCCTGCTGTTCCTTGCAGGTTCGGCAGGCCTGGGATACGTTCTGTACCGCGGCGGAGTACCGGCAGTGATAATCAAGGTCGTCTCGTTTTTGTGCGCGACACCGCTTATCGTCTATTCGAT
Source organism: Saccharofermentans sp. (assembly GCA_045532275.1). Classification (GTDB taxonomy): domain Bacteria; phylum Bacillota; class Clostridia; order Saccharofermentanales; family Saccharofermentanaceae; genus Saccharofermentans. The sequence continues at coordinate 33,751 of JAZSFQ010000034.1, forward strand.
CCTTAAGTATGCAATGCATTTACCTGCCGTCCCCTCGGTCATCATAGCGATAATAGGTCCGATAGTTTTGTTCATACTATTCGCATCATTTACCGAACAGATAACGAAGAAAAATAAATAGAAAGGAAAGATTAAGGAATGGTTGAAGCTATTAGTGTAATCAAGTACGAAGGCAGTAATGACGTTCTGGCTCACAAGCATGAGAAAGAAGACTTTACGATCGGCTCGCAGCTGATCGTCCATGAGACGCAGGAAGCGCTTTTCTTCCGCGACGGTAAGGTCTTCGATCAGTTCAAGGCAGGCAGGCATACGCTCGTTACGAACAACATCCCCAAGGTCCGTGACTACATGAAGCTCGGCACAGGCGGCGTTAACGTTTTCCACTGCGAAGTCTACTTCATCAACATGGTTACCCAGATGGGTATCAGATGGGGCACCGACAGCAAGGTAAGACTTTTCGATCCCGCTTCGGGACTTCACGTTGAGATCGGTGCTTCCGGCAACTTCAACATGCGGGTTACCGATTCGAGCAAGCTTGTATTAAAGCTCGTCGGAACGACCGAAGGTCTTGTCCAGAGCGATGTTACAGGCGAGGGAAAATCATACGGCACGGGCATGTTCAGGGCTTTGATCATTAACAAGGTCAAGGCAAATCTCGCGCGCATCATCAAGGAAGAGAACCTCAACATCCTTGAGATCGACGCATACCTCGACGTGCTTTCCTCAAAGCTCATGATCGACATCAACGCTACTCTTGACGAGTACGGTCTCACGATGCCCGAGTTCTATGTAACATCCATCGTTACGCCCGATGACGATCCGAACTTCGTCCGCCTCAAGCAGCAGTTCGCCGACAGGACTCTGAAGGTCCGCGAAGAGGAAGTCAAAAAGGCTGAGGCAGAAGCTGCCCAGCAGAGAAAGATCGTCGAGGCCCAGACCGAAGCACAGCTCAAGGCCGTTAACGCCCAGGGAGACGCTGACGCTATCCGTATCAAGGCGCAGGCTGAAGCAGAAGCATACAAGATGAAGGCTGAGGCAGAGGCTGCCGAGATGCAGATGAAGGGTTACACCTACCGTGACGAGACAGCCCGCCAGGTCGGCCTCGAAGCAATGCAGAACGGTATCACCGGCGGTGGTTCCGGTGGCGGCGCTGCAGGCGGCATCGGCGATGTCGCAAGTCTCGGCGTTACACTCGGCGCCATGGGCGGCGTTATCAATATGACCAGGGATGCAATGGCTCCCATCATGGGCGAGTCCCAGAAGGTCGGCGAAGGCTTCGGCAATGTTGTTGCAGGTCAGGCTCCGGCAGGGCAGGCACCTGTGGCACCCGGCGCGCCGGCAGGTGGCGTTGCTCCGGCAGGTCAGGCTCCTGTGGAACCTGCTGCTCCTGTGGCACCTGCTTCTCCTGTGGCACCTGCTTCTCCCGCTGAGGGCACATGGAATTGTCCTTCCTGCGGCAAGACAGGCATCACTTCAAGATTCTGCCCTGACTGCGGCCTGGCAAGACCGTTACAGTAAGGCTGATTTTTAGATTAAATGATTATGGGCTGCCTCTACTTTAGAGGCAGTCTTTCTTTTGAAGCAGTTCTTGTTCTTCAGATTGCAGCGGTGTCTCAAAAGTACAAAAAACGGAATTTGAGACATCGCTGCGTTATCTTAAATTTGTATTTTTCGAAAATTGAGATACAAAAAACGGCATTTTTCCGATATTTAGCTGAAAAATCGAGGATTTGAGATAACGCTGGTAACATAATCGATGTCTTAAATCCTGATTTTTTCGAATTTGAGACACCAACGCCGGGGTGCTTGCTCCTATTTCATCAGAGACACAAAGCCTGCCTGAATAGGTAGAGATCAGACCGCCCTATCTTTCCTGGGAGCGTCCGCCTTCTCCATTTTCACGCCCAGCTTCAGAGCTTTGTGCGGGCAGGCTTCAACGCAGTCGCCGCAGCGGATGCATTCGCAGCTGTTCGGGGTCACGGAAGGGTCGACGTTCATCTTGCAGGCACGGGCGCAGGCTTTGCAGCCGGTGCATCTGCTCTTATCGAGATGCATGCGGTACAGGGCGATCTTATTGAAGAAGCCGTAGATCGCGCCCAAGGGGCAGATGTATTTGCAGAACGGGCGGTAGATGATGAGGCTCGCGGTAAGGATCAGGCCGAGGATGACGAGCTTGAGGCTGAACAGGCCTCCGAGCTGGCCTGCGATCTGTTTATCCAGGGCGGCGAGCCATAGGCCGGCGACTGTTCCGGACGGGCAGATGTACTTGCAGAAGAACGGGGTCAGCTTAAAGCAGAACGGGAGCAGCAGTACGAAGACTCCGAGCACCGCGTACTTGAAATAGCGCAGGTATTTATCGAGCTTAAATGAGTTTTTCTTGAAAAACGGGATCTTGTCCAAAAGGTCCTGCAGGAGGCCGAACGGGCAGAGAAAGCCGCAGACGGCGCGGCCGATCAGGGCACCGACGAAGATCAGGATTCCGACGACGTAGTATGGCACTTTGAATTTCAGGCCGCTCAGATAACTTTGAAGGGAACCTATAGGGCAGGCACCAATAGCGCCGGGGCACGAGTAACAGTTTAGTCCCGGAACGCATACGGACTTTGAGGGTCCCTGATAGATCCTGCCTTCAAAGAATCCCTTGAAGTTCGCGTTTTGCAACAGCGTTGCAACGGTCTGGATCGAATGACGCACCCATTTTTTAGCCAATTCCGATACACTCCATACAGATCTTCGCTGCCTTGGACAGGACGGAGAGTGGCTGCTTCAGGATGATCCCTACGATTATGAGGATCAGTCCTGCAGCTACGACCAGAAATGTGATGACGTTCTTCCGCATTTATCAGAGAAACCTTTCGACTATGGATGCCCAGGAGGAGTATGTCTTCGAACCGATTACCGAATTGCCTTCGCCGGGAATATTCAGAACGTGGCCTTCCCTGTCGACGAAGATCGTCGTGGGAACGTAGCCGCTCTGGAACCGGTCGAAATCGAGCGAGTAATGAAGGATCGGATAAGATACATTGCTTTCCTTTAAGATCGCGTCAACGTCACTTTCCATCGTCTCTTCAGAATAGACGCCGATGATCTGGAATCCCTTATCCTTGTAGTCCTCGTAAAGGCGCTCGAGGTCAGGGATCTCACCGACGCAGGGTCCGCACCAGGGTTCCCAGAAATTGATCATGGTCAGATCGTACTGGCTGAAAGTCGTTTCGTCCCATGTGTTTCCGTCCCTGTCAGTTGTGGAAAAAGTGAAGTCCGGATCAAAGTCAGAGCTAATGTCGGCGCCGGTGAGAGAGTCCGCAGCAGAAGAACCTCCGGCAGCAGATGCCGGATTATCCGCGTCTTCCTTAGGCGCGTCATGAGTCTCCCTGTCACGGCCGGGTTTCTCTTTTTCCTTAGCAGAGTTACAGGATGCGGCTGCCAGGATCATGGCTCCGCATAACAGTAAAGATACTATCTTTTTCATATTTTTCTCCCCATATGTTGATCAATGACAATTATAGCACCGGCGGACCGGATCCTTTGAGGCAAGTAAGTATCAGTGCAACAATTTGGTGACCTCATCTGTTAAGTATGGTATAAACCAAACAAAAGAATTTTCGGAGGAAATCAGAGATGAAGATCTGTTCAAATAAAGACTTAAAGGTCATGACGGCGGTCATGGCATCCGCAATACTTCTCGGAGGCTGCACCACGCCGGCGCCTGCAAAGACGACGGATCCGGTAAAGAACGCCCCCGAGCTCAAGACCGAGATCAATCTCAAAGAGATCGCAACGACAGCTTATGATGCTGATGTTATGGATGAGCTCTACAGAAAATACTGCTTCGATCTTCTGAGCCAGACGGTCAGGGATTACGGCGGACAGAGCAACGTGATGATCTCGCCCGCATCGATAATGATGGCGGTCGATATGGTCGCAGCAGGCGCGAAAGGTGATTCATTAAAGCAGCTGACGGACCTTTTCGCAGCAGGGCAGGGACCTCTCACACAGCAGGCTTATGCATCGGCCCTGATGGAGAAGATCAACAGTTCAGAGAAGGTCGATTTCTCCTGCGCGAATGCGGTCTGGAGCAACAAGACGCTCTTAGGCGATAAGGTCAATGCCGAATATATCGGATATATCCAGGACACATTTGACGCCGAATATAACGTAAGGAATTTCGACAAGAAGACTCCTGCCGAGATCAACTCGTGGATCGATAAGCACACCGACCACATGATCAAGGAGGTAATTGGCGAACTGGATCCTCTGACGGTCATGGTCCTTGTAAATGCGATAGCTTTCGACGCCAAGTGGGCTGATCCTTATGAAGAACATCAGGTAAATGAAGGCGAGTTCACCAGGTGGGACGGCTCGACACAGAAAGTCGATTTCCTCCACGGCGATGAGAAGTCCTATTTCGAGACCGGGAAGGCAACCGGATTCATGAAGGCCTATGAGGGCGGACAATATTCGTTCCTCGTTATCCTTCCGACTGACGAATCCGTAAGCGCGAATGAATTCGTCATGAACTTCACGGCCGCAGATTATGAGGAGTTCATCGGCAGCGTTTCTTACGAGTACAAAGTTTATACGAAGATGCCGGTATTCGAATCTGATTTCGAATTCCTGATGAACGATACGCTCGAAAACCTCGGCGCGAAGAATGTGTTCCATAAGGAAACTGCCGACCTCTCAGGCATAGCAGGCGACCCCGGCGACTTATACATTTCGAAGGTCATCCACAAGACCCACATCGAAGTCAATGCGGACGGAACGAAGGCTGCCGCCGTTACGGCGATCACGCTCGATGCTGCCGGCGCCGCATTCATCGAGACGGAGTTCCGTGATGTATTCTGCGACAGGCCGTTCGTTTATGCGATCGTCGATAACGAGACAATGGCTCCGGTCTTTGTCGGAACTGTAAATGAGGTATAAGGCAAAAGTTATAGCATGCATAAGGCATTGCTCTTAAAAAATGTAGCAAAAGTCAATCAATAATCAGCCTTCAACGGGTTATAATATGCGGAGTGTTAAGGGATCTGCTCCTGTATCCCTCACACTCCGCTGTTATTTTCGAGGTGTATTTTGGAAAATTCTGAGAATAAGAGTCTAATAAAAAAGATCCTTTACGTTGTTGTGACGCTGCTTCCGATGGCCATCTATATGGTCATTTATATGCCGACATTCTTCTGGGTCGAGAGCCTCGATCACGGCGGGAACTTCCATATCATCCACACCGCGATAGATGACATGATCCCGGTTATCGAGATCTTCATCATCCCCTATGCGCTCTGGCTTCCTTACCTCGTCATAGGCATGATCGCCATCGCTATCAGGAGCAGGGTCCTCTCGCGCAAGACATCATATATGCTCATGGCGGGCATGACGCTTTTCGTTGTTGTCTCGCTCGTATATCCCAATATGCTCGAGCTCCGCGCAGCCATCCCTGACCGCCAGAATATCTTCATGAGCTGTATCAATTATCTGCATGAGATCGACACGCCGACCGACGTTCTGCCGAGCCTTCACGTGTATGATGCGATCGTTGTGGCAGCAGGTCTGCACCTGACCTTCAAGGATAAGAAGGTAATGCTGGTTTTATGCGATATCCTTACGGTGCTTATCGTTCTTTCCACGATGTTCATCAAGCAGCACTCGATAATCGACGTTATTGCCGCTATCGTAATGTTCATTCCTGTATTTATTGTGATCTGCTTTGTTATAAAGCCGGTGAAAAAAGATTAAGCCGATTTAGCCTCAGCATTTTCCGTCTTGCGGAAAGACGTCATGCGGCCTTTTCTCGCAATCAGTACAAGCGAAATTATAAATGCTCCCAAAGCTTCCAGAAGCAGGTCTGACATTGTGTCGATCAGGCCTATATCGAGATAGCCGCCGACTCCCAGAGGCTGACCGTTGATGATCACTTCGTCAATATTGCCGACCGTGCCGCGGATGCCCGGATCCGGATTGAGGTCAAAAGACGAGATCTCGTGGATGATCGTATCGCTCTGCGTGTCCAGCGCGAAAAGCACATCTGTTGCGTACTCGCCGAATTCCCACAGCACCGAGATCGTCACTGAAAAGCAGAAGCCGAAGATTGCAATGAGAAGGACGCTTACATCGGCGGACCTGCCGCGGCAGAGTGCCCGCGAGAACTCAAATCCGAGAAGGGCAAAAATTATTCCCGCCGTAAAGTGAAGGAGATCGTCCCACCAGGGAAGAAGGTAGTAAAGGTAATAGACATGACCTACCATGTGGCCTGCGGAATAGACCGTGCACAGGATATATATCGCGCTGTTAAGGCTCTTTTTGAAAAGCAGTTCCGTGATCTTCGGCAACGCAATGAGGAAGATGGTCGCCGCCGCCAGGACCCACCTGGACCAGTCCCCGGCAATTATATAACGGATCATAGTGGCAACGGTAAATGACTCTCCGAGGATCAATATGATCATATTGAGATAATTGCCCTTTTTATTCATACACCCCTCCGACATGAGCATTATACCATGCCCTTATGCTATGATTAATCCATGAATCAATACATGAAGATCGCAAAAGAGCTCTCTGAAGAGAACCTCAGAACCCACGACGGCGGACCTTTCGGGGCCTGCATAGTCAAGGACGGCAAGGTCATCGGAAGAGGAAGGAATATGGTCCTCAAAAATAACGATCCTACGGCGCATGCCGAAGTGACCGCCATCCGCGATGCCTGCAGCAATATCGGCTCTTATGATCTTTCCGGCTGTGTGCTCTACACATCCTGTTATCCATGCCCGATGTGCCTTTCAGCGACTATCTGGGCTAACATTAAGAAAGTCTGTTACGGCAACACCAAGGAAGATGCCGCAGATATCGGTTTCAGGGACGATTACATGTACGACTACATAAAAGGCATCGGTGAAGAAGCGCTTGATCTTGAGATGATGGATCGTGACGAGACGATAAAGGCTTTTAAGGCTTTTTCCGAGGACGAGGGAAGAACGATCTACTGAGGCGCTGCTTTGGCTTTTCGGGCGGGTGTGACGGCTTTGTCTTTTTTGGTAACATTTTTAGGAAAAAAGATACAGATTCCGGCTTTTTGAAGAGATTAGATTAGTGTACGAGGGAAGATTTATTATAAATACTGACAATTCTCATATCGGGATTTTGTGGTTTTCTCGGAAATCATGTCGGAAACGCTGTAATTCTCGCCCTTCCCGACATGTAATTTTGAAAAACATTGATTTTCCGATATGAAATAAAAGACAACCCTGCCGCACCGGATACCAACCAGTCAGAAGGGGGCTGCCGCTTCTGATATCACCCATAGTCACCCTATAAAACAGAGGCTGCCTCTACTTGAGACAGCCCCTGTAGCATGTAATGACTTTATAAGAAGCTTAGTCGTTCTCGAATTCGACAACGAGCTGTGACACGGTCTGCTTCGCGTCGCCGTAGATCATGATGGTGTTGTCCATCGTGAACAGCGGGTTCTCGATGCCGGAGAAGCCTGTACCCTGGCCGCGCTTGAGGACGAATACAGTACGTGCCTCGAAAGCGTTTACGATAGGCATACCGTAGATAGGTGATGACTCATCGTTGATGGCTGCGGGGTTAACAACGTCGTTGGCGCCGATGACGATAGCGATGTCCGTGTTGGGCATCTGGGGATTCATTTCGTCAGCTGTCTTGAGCTGCTCGTAAGGAACATTAGCCTCAGCGAGGAGAACGTTCATGTGACCCGGCATACGTCCTGCAACGGGGTGGATGGCGAAGTTGACTTCGCAGCCGTTCTCTTCGAGCACGTCGCAGAGCTCCTTAACGGCATGCTGTGCCTGGGCAACAGCCATTCCGTAACCGGGTACGAATACGACGCTCTTTGCTGCCTCGAGGATAAGGAAAGCGTCCTCGATGGACATTGACTTGGGTTCCTTGTGCTCGCCCTCTGCAGAAGCTGCCTTCTTCTTCGTTGTCTTGAAGAGGAGGGATACGAATGTCTTGTTCATGGCCTTGCACATGATGAGCGTAAGGATGACGCCGGAAGCGCCTACGAGGCATCCGGATACGATAAGTACCGTGTTTCCGATAGGGAAACCTGCGAATGCTGCTGCGAGACCTGAAAGTGCGTTAAGGAATGAGATGATAACAGGCATGTCGCCGCCGCCGATCGTGATGACCAGGGTGATGCCCAATACCAGGGAAGCGAGTGTCGTGATAACGACGCCTGCAACGCCCAGACCGCCTTCAGGTGAGATGCAGATGAAGAGGATGCCGAGGGCTGCTACAGCGAGGATGCCCGCATTGATGAAGTTCTTGCCGGGGATAGAGATGTTCTTCTTGAACATCGAAAGGCCGGCGAGTTTGCCCCACGCGATAAGGGAACCTGTGAAAGCTACGGCACCGATGAGGATCGTGAGACCCAGTGTGAGAGCCGTGAATGCGTCCTCGGTAACGCCTGCAGTGTACTGGGAAATAGCTACGAGCATTGAGGACAGACCGCCGAAACCGTTGAAGAGTGCAACGAGCTGGGGCATTCCCGTCATCTCGACCTTCTTTGACCAGATGAAGCCTACGACACTTCCGCCTGCGATGGCGAGGACTATGAGGAGATAACTTACGATACCGCCGTCGATAACGTCCTGTGAGATGAGGACGGAGACGACTGCTATCAGCATACCGATCGAAGAATAAAGGTTACCCTTGCGCGCGGTATCTGCTTTTCCGAGTTTCTTGATGCCCATGATGAAAAGGACACAGGACACCATGTAAAGTACTATGCAAATATAATCACTCATTTCTTAGGTGTCTCCTTTTTCTTAAACATTGAGAGCATCCTGTCGGTTACGAAATAGCCGCCGATAACGTTGACTGTAGCGAAGAAGATCGCTATTGCGCCGAGGATGATGCCGAAAACATGATTACCGGAAGCGTTGATAGCGGTAGCTGCGATAGCACCGACGATCGTGATTCCGGATATGGCGTTCGTACCGCTCATGAGAGGGGTATGAAGCTGTGAAGGAACCTTCGAAATGAGCTCAACGCCAAGGTATGCGGCGATGATGAATACGAAGATCAAAAGCATAATTACATCTGTTGAGATTTCCATATATCAGGCCTCCTTAAATCTCTCGTGGATGATGGCGCCGCCCTGTGTGAGCAGGCAGCCCTTCATTATCTCGTCGGACAGATTGACCTCGAATTCCTTGGACTCCTTGTTGTAGAAGTGCGTAAGGAATGCGGAGATGTTGCCGGAGAGCATCTTGGAAGCGTCCCAGGGTACCTGGCGCTGCAGTTCGTCACCGGGGAGGATGATTACGCCGTTATCGGTAATGACTTCCTTAGTAGGATCGGAACCTTCGACGTTACCGCCAGTGGAAACTGCCATATCTACGATTATGCTGCCTGCCTGCATGCGGTCGATGACGTCTTTCTTGATGAGGACAGGAGCTTTGCGGCCGAAGACCTTTGCGGTCGTGATAACGATATTTGCTTTCTCGCAGACCTTAGCCTGGGCTTCCTGCTGTTTTGCGATCTGCTCGGGTGTGAGCTCTTTTGCGTAACCCTGGGCAGTCTGGCCCATCTCGCCAAGGTCGATCTTTACGAAGTTGGCGCCCAGAGACTTAACCTGCTCTTCGACTACCGGTCTGGTATCGAAAGCGTCAACGCGCGCGCCTAATCTCTTGGCGGTAGCGATAGCCTGAAGGCCTGCAACGCCTACGCCGATAACGAATACTCTGGCAGGATTGATCGTTCCTGCAGGAGTAACCATCATCGGAAGGATCTTGGGCATGCGTGCTGCGGCATTGAGGACCGCAACGTAACCTGCGAGTGATGTCTGGGATGACTGAACGTCCATCTTCTGAGCGAGGGTCGTTCTGGGGATCATCTCCAAAGAGACTGCCTGAATATTGTTCTTGGCGAATCCGTTAAGGAGATCCTTCTCATTGAAGGGATCGAGGTAGCTGACATGAACCGTATCGGGGTTCATACCGTCAGCCGATTCGGGCTTGAGGATCCTGACAACAATTTCGGCGTCCTTGAGACCGTCTTTTTCTTTCTTGACGATCTTGGCACCGGCCTGTTCGTAATCCGCATCTTCAAAGCCGCTCTTGAGACCTGCACCGCTGACGACCGTGAACTCAAAGCCCATACCTGTGAGCTTCTTGATGTCATCGGGGATAAGGGCAACACGAGTCTCGGCAGGCAGACTTTCCTTGCATACCAGAACTTTCTTCATTTGCACACCTCTTCTGACTTGGATTGTGTTGAGATAAAAATCTACACTTTAAGCTATTAAAGTATAAAACAAAGCCCCGCCGATTTAAAGTGCGGGGCTTTAATATTTTTAATTATCTAAATTATAACTTACCACCTGTCGAAATACTCATCCCAGAGATCTTCGACACCATCTTCAATATCCTCGACCAGATGCTTGAATTCACGGGCATCCATCTTAGTGATCTCCTTATATCTTGAGGCACCGTTCGGAATGGGATCGTGTCTGTCGACCGTTACCGTGAGCTCGAGGGATTTTACGTACGGTACGACTTCGTCATCTGCTCTTACATTCGTGAGAACGAAGACATATTTATCGCCCTTCTGGAGGAGACTGCCCTTGATGACGTATTCATCATCCCATTCGTCCACATACTTAAGCTTGAAATCGCCGGACTTCCTGTCCCACTCGACCTTGATGACAGTTTTATCGGTCTCGAGGTCTTTGTCTTTGCCTGAACCGCCGCTGCCGCCGCCGTCCCAGTCATAGTGGCGTACGGGGGAGGTCTCTTCGAACCTCATCTCAGCCGCATAACGGCGGGAACTGTCTTCCTCAACCTTATAGATGAAAGCATAGCTTTCCCTGGTTGTCTTATCCTTTGCCGTAAGGCTGATCTCCTTGGATTTTGCGACGTTCTTGCCGAGAATGATCGATACTTCAAAATCTTCGCCGTCGGCTTCGAGTTCGGCGTCGATCTGCGCGATCCTTCTGCCTGAGCTTGTGATATAGAAATCAATTGTCAGCTCGATCTCCTGATCCTTAAGATCGTCAAGGGTATCTTCAATATCGTCGAGAGCATCGTAGAACTCGTCCACGAATTCGTCCTTATCATCGTAGAAGGAACCGTTCGAAGCTAGACGGTAGAGGAGCTTTTCGAGCTCTTTGTCGTTATTCGCATAGTCGATCAGTTCCTGTGTGGCGAGAGCCAATGAATCCTGGTCAATGGAGAGCGAGATCAGAGTGCAGTGTATCTTTTCGCCGCCGGCGGTAATTGTCTTTGAAGATCTGCCGACATCGGAATATTTTACGAGCTTCTCGATGAGGAGCTTTCTGTATTTCGCGTTCATGTTCATCATGTCATGCTCAAGGTTGGCGTTATTCCTGGCGGTATCCCTGAGATTCATGAAATATTCGTACTGCTCTTCAGTGAGCGAATAATCCGTCTCTTCATCAGGATCGAAGATGGATCCCGGGAGATTCTTCGAAAGGTTCTTGATATTAACGCCGTAAGCTCCGTCAACCAGCTCGGGGCATGTGAATGCGAATCTGTCCTGGTTATAGAAAACCCTTGTCTGGAGGACCGTTTCATCGTCTTCTGCAACGGTCATCTCGAAAGCGCTCTTGAGGTCCCTGACGTTCGAATAGAGCTTTGCCTGGACCGTGACGTCATCGCTCGCGATTTTGTCGAGATCAGCTGAAACGGCAATAGAACCGCCGTTGGCCACATCGTCTGCGACGTCGAAAAGCTCGATCCTTTCAGCATCCGAAATGGTATTGATAAAGCCCCTGACGATCAGGGCGCTCGGTCTGTTGGCAAGAGCTATAGAAACAACAATCAATGCAACAAGCACGGCCGCTCCGGCTGAGCCGCCGATAATAAGAGTTTTCTTATTCTTGTCCATACGGGTTCCTCCTCTAATAATTGCAGAAGCAGTAAAAAAATTATAACATATTTGCTCGTTGACGAAACTGCGAGTGTTTTCGCATACGACTGTTATGACAGATGTCAAGAGCCTGTAACTTGAAAACACCGGTTTCCGATATTATTATTTATTATGAGGTAAAGGGCATTCTCCGGAAGGGGAAGCTTTCTTAAAGCTTATGGGGAAAGCCGCAGGAAGTGGGTTGTTATGACCGGAAAAAGGAAAGAGACAGACATCAGGACAAGATACGAGTTCCTTATTGCGGGGATCATTGTCTTAGTACTGTGCATAGTGGCATTTGCCGTGTTCAGGATAACCGATTACCTGAGCGGTGCCCGTGATGTTCCCGAAAATACCGAGACCCAGTTCGATATCAGTGACGGTACGGTCCTTATCGAAGTCGAGATCAGAGAGACCACAGCTCCCAATGAGACGGCCGAGCAGACCCAGGAGACCGTAACCGACGGTGATCCTGCCTCTGCCTTGAGCGAGCATGATGATATCCGCATCTTTACGGTCACGACAGTCGGAGAGAATTACTACAAATCCAAAGCAGGCAGGCTCGATCTTTATGCTGAACCCAAGGAGACCAATCTGGACAGGCCTTCGCTTATCGAAGATGCAGCTTTTGAAGTCCTGGGCTTCAGCAGGGACGGCTGGGCCGCTATCGAATACGGCGGACAGAGATATTACGTAAAGAGCGCTGATATCGTCCAGACGGACGCGCCGGAAGATGCCGCCGAGAAGCATAAGGATCCGCAGGATTCGCAGGGCATCAGGTTTTTCGTGCCCAACTCGGGCGACATTGAATATGTAGCTACCATGAGCACAAAGGCGTTCAGCCTTCCCGATGTCATGAGCAGCGGCAATTCGATCGATCTTCAGAGGGGAGAGAGAGTTATCGTCGTTGCGACGGGCGGCAACTGGTTCAAGATCATATACATGAATGCCGAGTATTACATGCTCGGTTATCTGCAGTCCAGGATAGATTTCATAAAGGACAACCCTGATTCCGAGATAGAAGACCATACGGGTTATCCTGAAGCCGGAACACCTGAGGCAGTCATGAGCGCGACGACCGCCGGTGCGGGAGATACTGCAAATTCAAGCGGCGTTACCCTTGGCGGAGATCCGAACGATACCACGGGACAGACAAATCCCTCTGACCAGGTTCATTTCTCGGATCCCTATGAAGAAGCCAATCTTACGGCGCCTGAGGGTTATCAGAGAGAACTTCTCACGATGACCAATGCCGAGCGCAAAAGAGTAGGCGTTCCTCCTCTGGTATGGGATGAGAGCCTCGCATACTGCGCCGCTATCAGGGCGGCAGAGCTCCCGCAGCTGTCCTTAGAGCAGAATATGAACCACTTAAGACCTGACGGTTCCGAGTGGTTTACGGTAAACGAAGCGATAATGTACGCGGAAAATATCGCTTACGGACAGAAATCCGTAGAGGAAGTCTTCGACGACTGGCTTCATTCGACTACAGGCCATTATGAGCATATGATCGATCCCGATTACAGGACCTTCGCCGTTGCTCTTTATCAGACTGATATCGGATACGGATATTACTGGATAGAGGAATTCGGATACTGACCCGGCCCCAGTGATCTCCCTGACAGGAGTTCTCTCCAATGTTTTCCTTCGAGTTCATAGATCATGGCTACTGCGGCACAGATCTCATCTTCGGTGCCTTCTTCATCCACGAATGCCAGAAGCCCCGCTATCTTGATCATGTCGGATTCTATCGATCTGAGAAAATCGCCCGGCGTGGTTTCCACTCCGCCATACTGGCTGTAGGAGAAATCAACTGCCGCAAGGGGATAGACGAAACTCGAGCACTGTTCGTCCAGTACCTGGGGCAGTATCTCTACGAGAGTGGAACAGAGATCCTCGGGAAGAGAGGCGATGATATCCCATGTCAGATCAACGCTGATCTCGGAATTTTGCTTTATATACTCGAGAAGGTCCCCGTGCATGGCGAACTGCTTTATGAAATCCTGCTCGACCGGATCGAAGGTCCCGTCAGCGCAGGCGACGCTCAGGAGGACTCCCTGCAGTATCATGTCGAACTGCGCGAGGGTGAGCCCGGCATCGTAATCATGCCCCGTTATGTTGTGAAAAACGCCGTCCATGGCCATTATGGTCGTCTCGGCGTGTTCATAAGCCATTGCCGCTTTGTCCAATATTTCCTGTCTGTCGTAATCCATAAGACTTCCTCACAAGTATGATGCTGATATTTTATCACACCCCGATGTGATATAATTCTTCCTTAGGAATAAAATAAATTAGGGAGATCGGAATCAATATGGCACTTTTCGGAAAGAAAAAGAAGAACGAGGAACTGAACAGCGAAGCCGCAGAAAATAAAGAAAGTAACAGTGTTACTGAGGAGATGAAGATCATCCTCGAGGCACGTGAAGAGGAGACCAGGGAGAGACAGGCAAAAGCCGAGGAAAGACTCCAGGCCCAGGAAGAAGCCGGCAAGAAAGAACTCTTCATGGAAGAGCAGGCCAGACAGGCAGCCGAGAGGATAATCGACGGCGATACCGTCCCGATCGGCATGCATTTCTTCGTCGTCTGCGATGAGATCCCTTTGAGCGCTGCACCCGAGACAGAAGGCAATATCGTTGTCCGCGGAAATATCAGAGGCACCGTAACGGCAGGCAGCGAAGTGTTCCTTTATCAGGGAAGAGGAGACAAGTTCAAGGTTAAGATCGAGAAGATCAGAAATGACAGAAGGGAATTTGTCGACGAGCTGTCTTACGAGAGAGCAGAACTCGAGATAACGAGAGGCGACATCCCGCTCCCGGCAGATCCCGATGCGGACGCTTCAAGACCCGTTCAGAGATATGCGGTCCTTACGGATGCCATAGGTATTGAAGATATGAAGGATCCGGCCTGCAAGGGATTGGCTATTGCAGGCAACCCAAGAACGACCGCAATGCTCTGCGAGTACGGCAAATTCGGCAAAGAGCCTGTCTTCTTCGGAACAGTTATGGACTGCCTTATGACGACCGAGTTCGTTACACTGGCAAAGATCGCTCCTGCGGGAAACGGCAAGAGCACAGTGTCTTTCATGGGTATAAGCACTAAGAAAAATCCCGGTGTTCCGTTCCTTCCCGTATTCACGGACCAGAGATTTGCCGTAAAAGCCGCCAAAACCGGTATCGGCAAGCAGGGCGGACCTTTCAGGAACCTGATGCTCGGCTTTGCGCAGACCGCTGCGCTCGCGCGTGACCCTCATCACCAGGGATTCATCGTTAATCCCGGCGGTCCGGTCTCCATTACCATCCCCAGGGATCTTATCGATAAGATGGTCGAGACCGATACCTTCAAGGACAGGTTCGGCGCAGGCGCTGCCGATAACGTATCACTTTCATTGGGCGGTACAGGCAACAAGGATCTTGACAGTCTTCTCGCAAAGGGCGGCCCCGACGGCGCAGGCCTTCAGAAGATCATGATCAGCAATCCCTCAGATACACCGGAGTTCGCGGCTGTCGAGAATGCCGTTAAGAAGTACTGCGGCGCCCATGCGGACATCTCGAGAGTCCTGATCCTCATTACGACAACAGTCAATAACCGCAGCGAAAAAGCATACCTCTGCATCATGGACTGTCCCGAAGAGTCGTTCAGAAAAGAATGTCAGGGCCTCGCGGAAGCTATAAAGCCTTATCTCAGGGGGATCAAAAAGATCCAGTTCCAGCTCTACTCGAAGATGAACCTGGATAAATTCCCTGCAAAGGTAACATGGCTTTATTCGAAGCTACCCCAGTAAATCACACTGAATACATTGGAATTTCCCAATAATTCACACAGATAATAAAGATTGTTCATCGGGCGCGTGCTAAAATCTCGATGTTATGCTTCAAATAAGGGATATACATAAAGAATACAAGACCGGAAGTCTTGTTCAGAAAGCTCTGGACGGAGTGTCTCTGAATCTCAGGGATAATGAATTCGTTGCGATCCTGGGTCCTTCAGGATCGGGCAAGACTACGCTCCTTAATATCATTGGAGGCTTGGACCGTTACGATTCGGGAGACCTCATCATCAACGGTATTTCGACCAAGCGCTATAAGGACAGGGACTGGGATTCGTACAGGAACCATACCATAGGCTTCGTTTTTCAGAGCTATAACCTGATCCCTCACCAGACCGTCTTATCCAATGTCGAACTGGCTCTTACCATCTCCGGCATCTCGAAAAAAGAACGCAGGCAGAGGGCTCTTGAAGCCCTCGAGAAGGTAGGGCTCCGCGAGCAGGCGCACAAGAAGCCGAACCAGATGTCCGGCGGCCAGATGCAGAGAGTCGCGATCGCGAGAGCTCTCGTAAACGATCCTAACATCCTTCTGGCGGATGAGCCCACGGGTGCGCTCGACACCGAGACCAGCATCCAGGTCATGAACCTGTTAAAAGAGGTCGCGAAAGACCGTCTGGTCGTCATGGTCACCCACAATCCGGAACTCGCCGAAGAATATGCTACCAGGATAGTTAAGCTTAAAGACGGCAGGATCACCAATGACAGCGATCCTTACGAACCCGAGAAGGAGGCAGGCGCGTTAAGCCCCGTCCACAAGAATCTCGGAAAGGCTTCGATGAGTTTCTTTACCGCTCTTGCACTGAGCTTTAACAATCTCTGGACTAAGAAGACCAGAACGATACTTGTAGCTTTCGCCGGCTCGATCGGCATCATAGGTATCGCGCTGATCCTGTCCATGTCTAACGGCGTCAACACCTATATCGACAGGATAGAGGCGCAGACCTTATCGCAATACCCGCTCTCGATCGAACGGTCATCGGTCTCATTTATATCGATGATGCTGGTCTCCACGGATTCCTGGGAGCCCGCAGGTGAAGGCGAGATCACAGAGGTTCCTTCAGTCGGACAGCTCTTATCCACCGTCCAGACCAATGACCTTGTCGCACTGAAGGATTATTTCGACAGCGGTAAGACGGATATCTATGAACTTACGAACGGTGTCGAATACTCCTATGGTATCGACCCGCAGATCTTCCGTTATAACAAAGGAACCAAGGAATACAGACAGGTTAATCCGAATAACGATTTCGCTTCGATGGGACTTACTTCCTCCAGCGTCTTTACGTCGGCTTACAGCATGAATGTCTTTTTCGAGATGCCGGAAAATGAGTCTCTCTATATCAACCAGTACGACATAAAAGCAGGCCGCTGGCCGGAAAACTCAGAGGAGGCTGTACTGGTCCTCTCGCAGAACGGAGCCGTATCCGATTACATCATCTATGCATTCGGATTAAGGGATACGGATACGCTCGACAAGATGATCAGGGATTTCAGCAACGGCCTTGAAGTCGTAACTGACCAGGAGTATTACACATGGCACTATGAAGACTTTATGGGCACGACATTTAAAGTCATTCCCGCATATGAGTTCTACAAATACGACAGCACCAATAAGATCTATGCCGACATGAGAAATGACAAAGATTATATGCGCGGTCTTCTCGACAAGGCGCAGGATCTTAAGATCGTTGGTATCGTACAGCCCAAGGAAGGCGAAGATATCTGGATGCTGGATTCCGGCATCTACTACGGTAAGAATCTGATCGAAGAGTTAAGGGATGCGGCCGAGGATTCGGCTATCGTAAAGGCACAGCTCGCCGACCGCGAAGTCAATGTCCTGACCGGTAAGAGATTCGATGAAGAAGAATCAGATTTTGATATGGGTGAGTTTTTCTCGATCGATGAGGACGCTATCCAGAATGCATTTAAATTCGATGAATCGAAGCTGACCATTGATGAGGATGCTTTCGGCGACATGAGCGGTCTGGATCTTTCCGGAGCGTTCGGAAGCGTAATGCCGGATCTTTCTGCCGACCAGTTGTCAGGCCTTTTGGACGGCGTGGAACTGAAGATCGATTTCGAGGCTCTGGGAAAGGGATTGTCGAGCCTTTTCACGGATTATATGGATTATGCTTCGTCTGATCCTTCGACGGATTTCGCCAAGCTTCCCGATGCGGTAACGCAGTATATCGCCTCGCCTGAAGGAAGTGCTGTCTTAAGAGAGCAGCTTATGAAGGCTGTCAGGGAAAGCGGAGCAAATATTGATAACAGGATCATCTCAGACGCATATCAGGCTGTTTTTGACGGTTTTGTCAAATACCTTGTCGGGCATTACGGAATAGATGCCGTGTCTGATATAGACCAGGAGTCATTTGCGCAGTATTTCCGTGAATATCTGGAAAGCGAAGAAGGCCAGGAGATCCTTGACGAGCAGACGGAGATCATAAAGGAAGAAATGGCGAACAACATCGAGATCTCACTTGAACAGTCACGTGAGATCGCGGAAGCTCTCCTTGACGGATACAGCAAATATGCGACAGAGAATAATCTGCCTGACCCTAAGCTTCTACAGAAATCCCTGACCGATTATCTGGGCACCGACAGGGCGAAAGAGCTTATTACTTATACTGTTACTACCGCCATCAACGCTGATGAGATCACTTCAGCGGTAATGTCCAATGTCGCCGGCATGACTGCGCAGATGACAGGCCAGCTGGCTTCCGGTATCGAGAGCGCCCTGACGATGGTCATCGAGATGATCGCAAATAACATGACAAAGGCTCTTACGAATACGTTTGAAGATTTCGGAAGCGCACTGTCAATCGACAACGACGCTTTCGCCAAGGCTTTCCAGTTCAATATGGGCGAGAATGAATTCCAGTCATTTATCAACGAGATGATGGGCGGCAGCACTTCATCAGCCGAGAACAATCTCGCGGCATTCGGATACTGTGACAAAGAAGATCTCCAGTCCATCACCATCTATCCAAAGGACTTCGAATCCAAGGATAAGATCACCACGATCCTTAAGGACTATAACAAGATGGTCGAAGATGCGGGTGAAGATGATAAGAGCATCACCTACACCGATATCGTCGGCGCCCTGATGAAGTCGGTAACAAAGATCATTAACACAATCTCTTACGTTCTCATCGCTTTCGTTGCGATATCGCTCGTCGTATCCTCCATCATGATCGGCGTCATAACTTACATCAGCGTTCTCGAGCGCCGGAAAGAGATCGGCATCCTCCGCGCGATGGGCGCTTCAAAGCATAATGTCGCGCAGGTCTTCAATGCCGAGACCATGATCACGGGATTCCTCGCGGGCCTCTTCGGAGTCGTGATCTCGCTCATCCTGCTGATCCCCATAAATGCGATAATCCATAAGATCGCAGAGTCAAGTGATGTCAGCGCGATCATGCCGTGGCAGGCAGCGATCATCCTCGTTATCCTGAGTGTTTTCCTGACGCTTATCGGCGGCCTTATCCCGTCGAGATCCGCGTCGAGGCAGGATCCGGTAACCGCGCTGAGGACTGAGTAAGTTTACGCGAACAGGCTCTTCTTACTCTTTCTGCGGGCCGGCTGATCCTTAGCGCCTTTAGCATTCTTGCCGCCCTTATTGTCTTCAGCGGCAGCAGCCTTTTTCACCAGCTCATCGTGCTTTCCGATCAGATAATCAGCGGTCTTTTCGGCGCCGTGGCCGATATTGCACCAGGTCTGCTCACGGGCGAGATCGCGGCCCTTTGCGAGCTCTTTGGAATCCGTGCCGCTGATGCAGGCCTCGATAAGAGTGCCGATATTGCCGGTGTTGTCGGAAGTCAGCTTTCTTCCGATCTTCGGAAGGATCTGATATGTCCAGAGTTCTTCGGTATCCCAGCTGCAGTCGTACTGGGACCAGTCGTTGGACGGCTCCGTGTAGATTACGGGCTTATTAAATACCAGTGCGAAATCAAAGATGACGCCCGAGAAGTCCGAGATCAGAATATCGGCTTCATTCAGCACGGCAAAATTATCGGTATCGCGGTTCCATTTGAGCTTGTCTGACTCGGGGAACTGCGCCATGAGCTTATCGATCAGGTCTTTCTCGGAGGTGAATGACTGGGGATGGGGTCTGATAATGATCTTGTAAGAAGTCTTTATCAGGCTCTCGATGAACGGCGCCCCGTACGCTGTCAGAATGCCGTTATTGCCCCAGGAAGGCGCAAGGAGGATAGTCTTATCTTTTTTGCTGCCGTCAGCCTCAGGGAGGGCATCCAGACGCTCTTTCATTGTATCGAGATAGGGAATGCCGGTAAGAACAACCTCTTTGGCGGGGATGGAACGTATAGCCTCGAGCCTTCTGATCTGCTCTTCCTGGTATTTGCCCGATACGAGGACCGCATCATAGAAATCCAGACCGAACATCTTATAAGTGGTTATGTCGTTCGGCATGTGGGGGATATGCACATAGTATGAGGCGCCCTTCGATCTTTTCCACTGGAAAACATCGAGACTCGGCGTAGTGGAAATGACCATGTCCGCCTTAATGAGATTCATTCTGGAAATGGCTTTATTTCCTTCACCGATGAATTCCGCGTGAACATGTTTGTAGTCAGCCTTCAGGGTCGGATCATCGGGACTTGCCGTCAGGTAATTTATGTCTTTTCCGCGCTTCTCGAACTCGTCGAGTATAGGGCGGAAGATGTTCCAGTATCTCTTTCCTTCAGAGAAGATACATATCGGAAGACGGCTGCCGTCTGCATCTTTCGCCCTTCCGCCGAGGAAGAAGAATTTAAGCCTGATCCACAGGGCGTGTCCTGCAAAGATCAGTACGCCTGCAATACCGATGATTATCGAGAAGAGCATGCTTCCCGTACCGGGATCTATGTATAACAATATATCGATCATTTATAAGACCTCCGTTACTCAGGTGGGATCGCCGGGATAAAGAGCCCAGTTTCTGTTGTCGTAGATGTTGTCGTGCACGGTGAACCAGCGGCGGTCGGCCTCTTCGAGCCTTGTTCCGTTATTCGTGAGCACATTGCCGCTTCCGGAAATATATATCAGCTGTTCGCCTGAATCCGATTCCTTCGTTATCGGATTACCCGTAAAAGGATTTAACGGTGAATCGATGATGCCCTTCAGAGCCAGATAAGGCGTATCCGCATTGGTCATGAACTCGTCGGATACTGCAAATCCTGTGCTGTCAAAGTCTTTTACGAGCAGTACGGGATTGAGCTGCTCGGCATCGTAACCGAGTTCGGGCAGGAGCAGGTCATCAAACTGATTGAATGAGTAACCGTGGTCGGCAACTATTATTATTCTCGTATTGTCATAAAGTCCGTTCGCTCTGAGATAATCGAACCATTGTCCGAGGATGATGCACGCCGACATGCTGCATTCATAATGCGCATAGGACAGATAATCATCCATATGCATCTCCCTGCCGTCTAAGATGAAGCGGTCCATATTGGCGAGATCGTACTCTGTGTTATCGATCACGTATGCCGGAGCATAAGACGGCTCTTCAAGAAGAGTGACGTCGTGGGTAGTGTTATTGGCGAACATGAAGAAGCAGTTTTCCTGATCGTCGCTGATGCTGACTATGTCATCCAAAGATTCGAGCACGAGTCTAGAACCGAGATAAGTCTCATCAAGTCCAATCTGGGTGTGGAGGGGATCCGACAACGCGGAAATATTACCGCTTCCGTTGGTATAAAGGTTCATATCATTATATGTTCCGCGTGAATACAATAACGGCTGGAGAAGGTAAGGCGCAGTCTTCATCAGGCCGTAACAGAACAGGTTTCTGTTGAGACGGAGCTCGTATTCTTCTCCGAGTTCAGTGAGGACGGGATTGCCTTTTGTCATGACACCGAACATGTTATAAGCGTTTATCCTGTCATCATCGTCATAGATACTTACATCGGACAGCCATTCGTAATTGGCATACGGAGGATCACCGACGGAGACTTTCCAGCCGTTGTCAGCAAAGATCGTCGGCAGCACTTTAAGAGCTTCGTTGTGCTTGTCGACAAGGAGCTCGTCAGATCTCTTATTCATGTTCGCGGGAGAATAATCATATCCTCCGAAAAGGGATGGAGCGCCGTTATTTGTGCTGTGACCCAGCGAGACGGTGTTGGGATAATAAGTAAATCCGTCGAACTGTTCTGCGAGTTCGGGACGCTCGTTCATGATGTAGGGGATATATCCGCTGATCATTCTGTCCATCATTATGACCACTACGTTCTTTCCCGTTCTGGTCATGGGGATAACGATATCTTCTTCGGTATTTCCGAAAGTGTAGTTATGGCCCGCGGTCATGGAAAGGCTCAGCACGACATTCATTCCCGATATCGCGATAACGCCGGCAAGGACAACGCCCGTGATCAGCTTTTTGTATTTCTTCAGTTTCATGAAAAGGAAAGTGATCAGCGCGAGGATCAGGATATCCGCGGCCAGATTGATGATGATATCAGTTATGCTGAACTTCATGCTGTACTCGTAGATGAGTTTTTTCGAGAGGTATCCGAAATTCTTATTGAAGACTACGTAGTTGCATACGCTGACTACGGCGAGCGCCGGCATGATGCCTGTGAGATATTTGTGGTTCCTGTTTTTCGTGAGGACGATGAAAAGAGGAAGCCATATCATGAAAGTCCCGACGGCTGTAAGCGCACCGGGGAGCAGGTATAAGACAGGGTTACAGGGATTTACTCCAAAAGGCTTGATCAGTTCCGTCGGGTTCTCGGATATTACGTCAGACGGGATCATGAGGCCGGTAAGCACAGCAAGCACCGCGCAGGAGAGCATTATAACGGCAAAACTCTCTTTGCTGAATCTGAAAGCATCCTTCCCGGATTCCTTGGCCGGATCGGGCTTTTTGAAATGCATGACGATATTTTTCCCTAACGAAAATACATTGTTGAGGGTCCAATAGAATACGAGGCCTGCAGGGGAATTGTAGAGCAGGACCAGGAAGACGAGCGCTATCAGCACCAGCTTGATCTTGTCCTTGATATTGCCTTTCTCGGAATAGATGAAGCTCGCTATGA
Source organism: Saccharofermentans sp. (assembly GCA_045532275.1). Classification (GTDB taxonomy): domain Bacteria; phylum Bacillota; class Clostridia; order Saccharofermentanales; family Saccharofermentanaceae; genus Saccharofermentans. The sequence goes on from JAZSFQ010000034.1 coordinate 56,494, forward strand.
TGTTGATGACCGTCATCAGGACCGGCAGGGCGTTGATGCTGAGTGTTCCTATCTTTATAAGGGCATCAGGGGAACCGAGATCCGTGACCGGGCCTAAGGAGACTCCCTGAATCAGCTTTAAGTTTGATAAGAAACTGTAGGCCGCCATGAAGAACGGGATCTGCAGGAAAAGCGAGACGGATTCTTTAAATACGCCCGTTACCCTGTAATCGTTTTCGCGGTAATAGGCCTGGAGCATCATAACGCGCTCGTCGCCTTTGAAAGCGGCCTTTATCCGGTCGACCCAGGGCTTCATAGCGAGCTTTTTTTCGCGCTGCTCTTTCTCGAGCCTGTCGGCGCGTTTATAAAGCGGCAGTACCAGTATGTTGATAACGATGCTTATGACTACTATGGATATGCCGACGTTGTTCGAGAATTTATAGGCATAGAAAAACACGACTTCGAAAAGAAGCTTCAAAGGTTCGATAAATAAGAAAAATAAGTAATCAAAAATTGACATAATATGTCTCAATTATAGAAACAATCGGTTATTACCGCAAGCAACGGAAAACATGCGGAAATAGGACGATGAGTCAAAATTCATTTATTTTTTACCCAAATCGTTTCCGATATACCCTATAATATGTTTATCGCTTCAAGGGTGCCCCGCGCGCCTATACCGATAGAAAGGGGGATATTATGGACAATAAGGTCATGTATAACCTCACGTACGGACTCTTTATCCTGACGGCTAAAGACGGCGACAGGGACAACGGCTGTATAGTCAACACCGTGTCGCAGGTCACTACGGAACCCAACAGGATCTGTGTTGCGGTCAATAAGTTGAACTTCACGCATGACATTATCCGCAAGACCGGCGAGTTCAATGTCTCGATCCTGACAGAGGGATCGAAGTTCGAGACTTATAAGCATTTCGGATTCCAGAGCGGCAAAGATATCGACAAATTCGAGAGCATCGAATTCATGCGCGCTGCTAACGGCATCGCTTACATCGTGAAAGAGACGAATGCCTATATCTCCGCAAAGGTCGTAAGCGAGACTGACCTCGGAACGCACACGCTGTTCCTGGCAGACGTTACCGGCGGAGAGATCTTATCGGGTGATCCTTCGGTCACATACGCTTTCTATCAGAAGAACATCAAGCAGAAGCCGGGCGCAAATGCCGCCGCTTCACCGAAGAAAGGCTTCATCTGCACAGTCTGCGGATATATCTATGAAGGAGACACACTGCCTTCTGACTTCATCTGTCCGTGGTGCAAGCATGATGCGAGCTATTTTATCCCGTTGGAAGCCCAGGCTCCCGCTAAAGAATCAGTAAAAGAAACAAAAATAACCAACACACAGGAGGAATCAAAAATGAGCAAGTACGCAGGTACACAGACAGAGAAGAATCTTCAGGCTGCATTCGCAGGCGAATCACAGGCAAGAAACAAGTACACCTATTTCGCATCCAAGGCTAAGAAGGAAGGCTACGAGCAGATCGCAGCACTGTTCCTGAAGACAGCTGACAACGAGAAAGAGCATGCCAAGATGTGGTTCAAGGAGCTCGAGGGCATCGGCACTACGGCAGAGAACCTCGCAGCAGCTGCTGACGGCGAGAACTTCGAGTGGACAGACATGTACGAAGGTTTCGCAAAGACTGCTGAAGAAGAGGGCTTCCCGGCACTTGCAGCCAAGTTCAGAATGGTAGGCGCCATCGAGAAGCATCACGAGGAGAGATACAGAGCTTTATTGAAGAACGTCGAGGCTCAGGAAGTTTTCGCCAAGAGCGAGGTCAAGGTATGGGAGTGCAGGAACTGCGGCCACATCGTAGTCGGTACAAACGCACCCGAAATGTGCCCCGTATGCGCTCATCCCCAGAGCTACTTCGAAGTAAACGCCGAGAATTACTGATATTTCCGGAATAACTGATCAAAGAGGGCTGCCGTTTGAGGCGGCCCTTTTTGTGTGGCTGTGTTCGGGAACTGAAGCAGGGTTACCCATAAGAATCAGTTTTTCACTGATTTATGGGTACATATTGGGCATGGTGCGTTTGAAAATGAATCGTGTACCCATAAATCAGAATTTTCGCAGGAATTTATGGGTACATTTTTGATTCTATTGTTGATTCGCTGCGGAAAAATACCCATAAATTTACGGCTATTACCGGATTTATGGGTATTTTCCCGATAACCTGTCCGTTATTTCATAAAAATGTACCCATAAGAATTGAGTTTTTCTATTTCTTATGGGTACGCTCCTTTTCCCAAATAAAAAAGGAGATGCATTCCGGACATCTCCTTTAAGTTCTTTACTTCTCCATAAACAGCAGGCCGAAGGTGCCGGGGCCGCAGTTGACCGCGATGGCCGGAGAAGCCTGTTTGAAATAGATCTCATCGAAATGCATGGTGTTCTCGATCTGCTCACGGATCCAGTCTGTATCACGCTTGGAGATGCCGACGTAGGTTACGAAAAGGATCCTGGTGTCGATACTGCCGCTGTGTGTGAGGACAGAATTTATATAAGCTTTCCATGCGCTCTCGCGAGAGCCGAAATAGGTCATGCCGACGCCCATCTTACCCTTGCGGAGTACGAGAACGGGACGGCCCATAAGAGATTTGACGAAATTGGCCATACCGCTTCCGACCTGGCCGGCGCGGGCAAGGAAGTCGAGATTATCAACGATGAAGCTCGTCTGGATCTTCTTCTTCGTGATCTCGAGTTCCTTAACGATCTGTTCTGCCGTAAGACCGGCCTCTGCCATTCTACATGCCATGAGGGCGAGAAGTCCCTGACCGCTCGAAAGATGCGCGGAATCGACTACGAATACATTATCGAAAGACTTGGATGCTTCGAGCGCCGGCGCATATCCGCTGTGTTCGATCTTGCTTGAGATCGAGATGTGGATGATGTTATTGGAATAGGTCAGCTGCTTCGCGAAGAATTCTTCCACTTCCCTGACAGTAGGACCCATAGGGAGGACCATATGATCTGGGTTTTCCATATATTTCAGGATACCGAGAGTCTCGATCTCCTTGCCGTCCTTGAAAAGACCTTCTTCGGTGCGTACCTTGTGGGGGAGTATCGGGATCTGGTATTTTCCGATGATCTCGGGTGAGAGATCCGCGACGCTCTCGGTGGTGATTACGATGCTCTTACGCTTCTTGGTGCCGTTCATCCACGAAATGGATTCCTGGGCAATCTCGCTCCTGTTGCCGGTGATGCGGACGATCTCCTTCGGGAGGTGGTTATAAAGCTCATTCTCCAAAGCATCTCCGCTTACGGGCTTTGAGAGGTAACCGTCGAAATTCTCGCGGGCATAGAGAGCTCTGTTTTCTTCGTCGGCATTAGCAGTCAGGATAACGATGGCTGAGTCGCGGCATCGTCCGCCTGTCTGGTCCTTGATCTGTCTTCTGCATTCGATACCGTCCATCTCGGGCATCAGGTGGTCCATAAAGATGACGTCATACTTGATGTTGAGAGTTTTTCTGAGTGCGTCGGCACCGCTCGTTGAGGTATCGATACGGACTTTGGTATCACGCAGGAGCTTGGTTACGACCATGAGGTTGGCTTCGTTATCGTCGACAACAAGGATACGTGCCTGGGGTGCCTCGAACTTGGGAAGATATTCTTTCTTGCGTCCGGCGCTGCCTGCCTTGGAGAAATCGTATTTGCCGACAGAACCTTCGCGCTCGACGCGCTGAGGGATCTCGACGATAAATGTGGAACCCTTCTTGTAGACGCTGTTGACGGTGATCTTACCGCCCATGAGATCTATAAGCTGTTTTACGATAGAAAGACCCAGTCCGGTTCCTTCTATATGCTTGGTGGTCGTCTCGTCTACACGCTTGAATGCCGAGAAGAGGTACGGAATATCTTCAGATTTGATACCGATACCTGTGTCGGAGATCATGTAGATCATCTTGCAGGTCTTGTCTGCCATCATCTCGCACTGGACGGTAAGGGAGACAGAACCTTCTTTGGTATATTTGATCGCATTATTGATAACGTTTATAAGTATCTGCTTGATCCTGACCTCATCGCCGACGAGTTCGGCAGGGATATCAGGAGATACGTCCACGTTGAAGTCGAGTTTCTTGTCCTTGGCCCTTATCCAAAGCATGCCGACGATATCGGAAAGCATATCACCGGTGTGATAAGGCTCGACAAGGAGCTGCATGCTTCCTGACTGGAACTTGCTCATGTCGAGGATATCGTTGATGAGGTTAAGGAGAAGCTTGCCGGCAGCCTTAATATTGACCGCATCTTCGACAACTTCTTCGCTTACGTCCTCACGGAGGATCATCTCGTTAAGTCCGATGATCGTATTGATAGGCGTTCTGATCTCGTGGCTCATGTTGGAGAAAAAGCTGTTCTGCGATTTGTTGAGCATCTCGATCTCTTTACGCTGGGCCTCGGCAGTGACGAGCTGCTGGTTCAGTCTGTATTTCGTATAGGACACGATAACGCCCATTACGATCTGGAAAACAGAGAATATCGAGAAGTTGGCGAGCTCGTTAGGCTCGATTACGCCAAGGCTGACCATGTAATACAGGAATACGGCCATTGTGGCATTGGACAGTATTGCCGTAATGACATAAGCTGCAGGGCTGAAATAAACGCAAAGCGGAACTACCAGCGCAACAGTCATGAACAATGTCGTATCGACAGTGTTTCTTGCGAACGAGTTTACGATTACAAGCGATATTACCCACAGATAGAGCGAAATGCCCATAAAGTGATTGAGTACGTATACGGTGCGGTATCTGTTGGCAAAATCCTTCATGGCGTTATGCGCGCCGAACATCCAGATCATTACGACGGCTAAGAGCCACACATAGCAGATCTGGTGGAAAAGAACGGTCGTTCCGCCGAAATAAGCAGGGTAGACGAAAGTGATCGTCAGGAAGATGGCCGCAGCGAGGAACGATATGATCATCGTAACATGAGTTGGTCCTACTGATTCGTAATAGGCTGACTTTACCGCTTCGGGATCATGGCTCTTTGGTTTGAAAAGATACCTTAACATGTCTCTCATGCCTTATCACCTCCCTCGCTCTCAGGTGAAAACTCGAACACATCGTCATCCAAAGAGTCTTCTTCCGAAAGGAGCTGTTCCTTTATATCTGCCGTGATGCGGCTGTAATCCCTGATCATTTCTTCGTGATGACCTAAGATAAATTCTTCTCCGTTCTCTTTTGCAGCCTGCTCCAACGCTTTGGCTTTCTCGGAGAGCTCGCCTATTCCGATCATCTTGGACGTGCTCTTCAGAGCATGAACGAAGATCTCGTAGTTATGCCAGTCACGGAGATTGTAGTAGTTATTCATCGAAGCGATCTTGTCGGGAGCTTCAGATGCGAACTGTACCAGGAGAGACTTATAGAAATCCCTGTCTCCGACACAGTACTTGAGTCCGGCATCCGTATCGATCCCGCTCTTTTTGAGCTCTACGATAAAATCTTTCTCTTCAGCTTCAGGAGCGGACTGTTCTTCTTCCTCCTCAATGTCGTTTTCGGCAACAGTACCATCTTCTTCAACATAAGTGACAGACGATTTCGGGAGGACCTGTCTTAATACACGCTCGAGTTCATCGGTCTCGACCGGCTTGCTGACAAAGCCGTCAAAACCTTCCGACAGGAACATCTGCTTGGCTGAGCTCATGGCGTTCGCGGTAAGAGCTACTATCGGGATGGAGCCGTTAAGTCCGGCGACATCGGTCCTGATCCTCTTCATGGCTTCAACGCCGTCCATGCCGCTCATCATGTGATCCATGAAGATGATATCGAATACCTTTTCACGGCAGATATCGATAGATTCCTGACCTGAAGTAACCGTGTAGACCTTCATGCCGTATCTTCCGAAGATACTCTTGGCAACGACGAGGTTCATCGATTCGTCATCGACAACGAGTGCCCTTACGCCGTTGCAGCGCATCTTCTTTACACGCTCTTCCTTGCTGTCGACGGTGGAATTCAGAATGGATACGACAGGGAAGCAGTAGAAGGGTTTCTCAAGGACCTTTACGCGGGTATTCCTGGGAAGTACGATGCCCTGGTTAGCTACAACGGCAACGACCATTGTCTTCGCGAGTTCCTCGATGAGATCCACATTATCGTTGTATTCTTCTTCTGCGATGAAGAGGTGGCTCAAGTGGACAGAGTCTCTTAAGAGCTTTAAGTTATCGACATTATTAACGCGGTGCATCTGGACACCGAGGCCCTTAACGATATTGAGGACCATGGAGTTGTAGTAATCTCTTACCGCAGGATTACTGTATTTCTCGAAATGCAGGAAAGCGCCGATGCAGAGCTTATCAGGTGCAGCGACTGACATACAGCTCAGAGGATCTATTACGCGCTGCGGGATGCTGACAGTGACAGTCGTTCCGACATCGGGCTTGCTCTCGATCGTCATGAAGCCTCCGAGGAGGGATACGAATCCCGATGTAATTGCAAGGCCGAGTCCTAAACCGCCGCCCTGACGGGTACGGCTGGAGTCAGCCTGATAGAAGCTGTCATATACTTTCTCGAGTTCGTACTCGGTCATGCCCTTTCCGGTATCGGTGACTTCGATGCAGAGGTTGATGCCGTACTCGTGATTTACGGTGGTGATCCTTACATATACGCCGCCCTTCTGGGTATATTTGAGACCGTTCGTGATGAGCGACCTGAGGATCTTCTTGAGCTTGGCTACGTCGGTGTTCATTACCGCTGGGATGGAGGGATCGACATCGATGATAAGCTCGACCTGTTTTGATTTATATTGTCTGACATCGGTAACGAGATCGTGAAGAACGGAAGAGAGCATATAGTCTTCGTTGTTGCAGACAGCCTTCTTACGGTCGATCTCGGAATAATCGAGGATATCGCTGATCTGGTCTGCAACCTTGCGGCCAGCATCTCTTACGGCAATGAGGTCGCCTTCGACCTCACGGTGCCTGGACTTATCGATGCAAAGAGTGGTAAGGCCGATGATCGCATTGACCGGCGTTCTGAGCTCATGTGATACGTTCGCGAGAAAATCGTTGAGATGAATGGTAGCCTCTTTGAGCTGTTCGACCTCATCATTGGATTTGTTCATTACCTGCGTCCACTTATTAATGATGATCTTGGCAAATCTGCCGATGAAATAGACCATGCATATGTGGAGGATGGAACGGGTTATCAGAAGCGCATCGAACCGTTCTCCCGAGAGTATCATCGTGACGAGTTCATAACCCATAGTCACATAGTAAGTAAACTGGCATAGGGTTATGAGAGACTTCTTGCCGGTCATGGTGTTAAGCATGATGATTGCAGCCATTACGAGCGCGAGGTCAAAGGTGCTGGTCTGATGGATGCCGTAGAAGAAGTAACAGCCCATCATGAGGATCGCGTATACCCATATACGGACATTAGGCGGAGTATTGTGCCTTATGTGGAGGAACCAGGCCATGCTGATCCCGACGATGATTATCATAATAGCCCATCGTTCCCATCCCAGAAGAAGGGATTCGGCAATGAGAATTATGGCAAAGATCGTGTAACTGACAAGAAGCGTCAGATGGGAAGCCTGAAACTGATCGTCGTTTGAATTTGTACTCATAGGATCAACCTCTGAACTTATAGTCTGTATCTTCTTCAATGATCTCCAGCATTATCTCTGCGAACTTGGGGTCGAACTGACTCCCGGTCCCGAGCCGGATCTCATCTTTTATCATCTCCTGTGTAAGGTGTGTCCTGTAGCTCCTGTCGCTCGACATGGCGTCATAGGCATCTGCGACTGCAATTATCCTTGCCTCTTCGGGAATGGCATCGCCCTTAAGACCGGACGGGTATCCCGTGCCGTCGTATCTTTCGTGGTGATGCATTGCGCACAATTCGTATTTCGGATTGCTTTCGATATTCTTAAGGATAGCGGCGCCCATCTGCGAGTGCCTCTTTATAAGTTCATACTCTTCTTCAGTCAGCCGGCCGGGTTTGTTAAGGACGGTAATCGGGATTCCGATCTTTCCGACATCGTGCATGATCGCCATCATGTATATATCGTCCTGTCTGGCATCAGAATAGCCGATCCTCTTTGCGATCATCTTCGAATATTCAGCGACACGGCTGGAATGGCCCTTCGTATATTCGTCCTTGGTATCAATCGCCGCGGTGAGTGCCCTTATGACCTGCATGAACAGATTCTTATTTTCACGTGTTTTCTGCTCGACCTCGAAATAAAGCTGGTTCTGGAGTGTTACGAGCTCGATCGCATTTTTTACGCGGAGTCTTAATACTTCAGGAACGAAAGGCTTTCTTATGAAGTCCATCGCGCCGAGTGACAGGCCCTCTTTCTCGGAACCTTCACTCTCGTCTGCAGTGAGGAAGATAACGGGGATCTTTGATGCGGATGACTCGAGTGAGTGAAGTTTCTTTATCGCTTCGAAACCGCCCATGCCCGGCATCTTAACATCAAGGAGGATCAGGTCGGGCATCTGTGACTCTTTCTCGAGATACTCGAAAAGAGCATTCCCCGTTCTCAGGGCTGTAACACGTATCCCGCTTGAACTGAGGATCTTTCCGGCGACCTGGAGATTGATCACATCATCATCTACGACAATGACTCTCTTTTCTTTCTCGGTCTTAACATGATCTGCATTATTGCCTATGAATTCAGTCTCATATTCGATCTTAAGGCCGTAGATCTTCTTTTCTTCCCAGCTGTCCAGCAGATGGCTGATGACTTTGTCGATTGAATCCGCCCTGATGTCCGTGAGGAAAACGAAATACTGGTTCTTGTTGTTCCTCATAAAGATATCGGACTTACGGAGCGATCCCCTTATGTGATTGCCGAACTCGTCGATCTTATCATTGAATGCAGCGTCGGCATTTCCGTTCTCGGGTGCAAGGGTGAAAAGCACCTTACATGCATTTATGTGATGTCTGATTATATATCTGATGACATAGCGGTAAACGGGCGAGAATGAATCCTTGTCGAGCTGGAGTGCGACGTCCTGAATAGAGCGCTCTCCAAGGATCTCGGAGATAGCCTTTATATCATATACAGTTGCTTCATTCTCGTCTTCCGTATCGTCATTATAGAGTCCGTAACCGTGCTTGCCGTTCTTTTTTACGGTATAGAGCGATTTGTCGGCGAGTTTTAACAGGGCATTATAATCGTTGCCGTATCTGGGGACGAAAATGCCTCCGATGGAAGCACCGAGCGGGATGCTCATGTCATCTCCCATTAGTTCCTTGGCTCTTCTGGTGATATTTTCATTGATCTTTGCGGCTATGTCAGCAACGGCTTTTTCCGTAGTGACGCCGACGGCAAATGCCGTGAATTCGTCACCGCCGATCCTTCCGCATTTACTGCCGGAAGGGACGCTGCGCTTGATTATCTCCGAGCATGCGATGAGGACTTTATCGCCCATTTCGTGTCCGTAGATATCATTAACGAGCTTAAACGAGTCGAGGTCGATCATCATGAGGCATCCGGCATTCTCGGAACACATCCTGGAAAGTTCCACGCCTGTAGCGGCCTTGTTAAGGAGCCCGGTGAGCTTATCTATCGTGGCCTCGCTCTTAAGGCTCTGCATCTCCTGGGAATTCGACATGATATTGTCGATCCTTCTAAGGAGAACGTCAGGGTTAAAAGGCTTTCTGATAAAGTCGGATACGCCGACCTCAAAGCCCCTGGTCTCGGTATCAACGTCTTCATCCGCGGTAAGGAAGATGACAGGGGTCTTCATGAGACCTTTCTGCTGCTCAAGTTCCCTGAGCCTTTTCAACGTCTCGAATCCGTCCATGACCGGCATCTTGATATCAAGAAGCACCAGGTCCGGCATACCGTTTTCATTTACATATTCGAGAAAAGAACTGCCTGATTTCAGGGCAGTAACGCGCATGTTGTTCTTGCTGAGGATGTGTCCTGCCATCTTAAGATTGGCAGTGTCGTCGTCAACAACAATAATCCACTTTGCCATATAAGATCACCCCAGAATTCATAGTAAAGCACTAGTATTAAAAAATAATAACATATGAAGGGTGCTGATTTCGCTATATTTGCCGGATATTCTAAAAATATACATTATTTTTGATATCCGCACCTTAACTCTTCCTTAATTTGGATGAGCCTCTATTGCAAAGCAATTTCCCGAATGGCAAACTAGGCGAAGGTCAGACTTGGGGGTAATACGAATGTTAGAAGTTAAGAACGTAACCAAACGTTACGGTAAAAATACCGCATGCAATGATGTTTCTTTCACTCTTGAACCGGGAACGCTCACAGTTCTTCTGGGACCGAACGGCGCCGGAAAGAGCACCATAATCAAATCGATCATCGGTTTTCTCAAATATCAGGGAGAGATCACGGTAAACGGAATAAACAATAAGACCGTTGAAGCCCGCAAGATCCTGGGCTATATCCCCGAGATGCCGTCACTCTATCCGACGCTTACAGTTGTTGAACATATGGAGTTTATCGCAAGGGCGTATAAGCTCACCGATTACAAAGACCGCATCAATCTCCTGCTCGAGAGGTTCGAGCTCGACGACAAGCGCAAGAAGTTCGGTGACGAACTCTCCAAAGGCATGCAGCAGAAACTCAATCTCTGCCTGGGCCTTCTGCCTGATCCCGAGATAATCCTCCTGGACGAACCTCTGCTCGGCCTTGATCCTCACGCGATAAAGGAACTCAAGAATTACATCGAGGAGATGCGCAAGGCAGGAAAGACCATGCTCATAAGCACTCACATTATCGACAGCGTAGACATGCTCTGGGACAGAACGATAATCATGCAGGGCGGCCGGATCAAGGCGAACGTCACGAGGAAAGAAGTCGATGAGAGCGGCAGAACGCTGGAAGACCTGTTCTTCGAAGTTACTGAGGGTATCGAGAAGTCATCCGTAAGCGGAGACGGGGAGTTACATCAATGAGACTGTTTTTATACTATTTCTCGCATACCCTTCTTAATACGGTTAAGAAGCTGATGAAGACATGGGTCGCCTTCATCGTTATCATCATGGTCTTCGGCGCCATGATGGGTTTTGTCGGTTCCCTGTTCAGCAAAAAGGATAATGACACGGATAGCAATGACACTACCGTTACCACGGAACTTAAGACGGATGAAGACGAGATCGATGCCGATTCTGTCATGGATCAATGGCGCTTTAAGAACCTGATGGCTAAATATGACATTAAGACTGAGCAGATCATCGACATCGCAATATCGGCTCTCTTCCTCTTATTGCTCGCCACCAATATCATCAATTCGCAGAATTCGAGCAAGATCTTTCTGCCGGCTGATGTGCCGATGCTCTTTGCGTCGCCTTTAAAGCCGCAATCCGTTCTGATGTTCAGGCTGGTCAGCACGCTCGGAACATCACTGTTCATCTCGCTTTTCATGCTGTTCCAGCTGCCGAACCTGATAATGAATATCGGTCTGAGCACCTGGGGCGCAATATCACTGGTCATCGTCTATGCGCTGATCCTCATATTCAGCACACTGGTCCAGGTCGTTTTCTACACTATCACTTCAAAGATGAAGAACGGCGCGGGAAATATCAAGAATTTCATCGCTGTCGTCTACGGCGCGATCGCCGTCGGCTTTGCTGCATTCACGTTCATCAATAAGATGAGCGTTGTCGAAGGCCTGTTCACATTTTTCGCAAGTCCAAAAACGCACTGGGTGCCTTTCTGGGGCTGGCTCAGGGGTATCTCATATTATGCCGTCGCAGGCGACACTGTAATGTCTCTGGTCTATCTCGGCCTGTTTATTGCAGCCTGTGCCGTTCTTGTTCTGTTTGTATGGAAGATGAAGGCGGATTTCTACGAGGACGCTATGTTCGCAGCCGAGCATAAGGCAGAACAGATCGAGAGCGTCAAGATGGCTTCGAAAGGCGCTGTCATTGTAAGAGATAAAGAGCGCAAAGGTAAGATCGACAGGGAAGGCTTTAACTATGGAAAAGGCGCGAATGTCTTCCTGTATAAGGCTGTCTTCAACAGATTCAGATTTGCCAAGCTGAAGATCTTCTCAACAACTATGATCGTCTATACGGTCATATCGGGAGTCGTTGCCTGGTTCGCAAGATCTGCGCCGTTTGATGACGCTTTCTTCATTCCCGCCGCAGTGCTCGGTGCAATGGCTTTCTACAGGACCCTGGGCGATCCGATCAGGGAAGACACCTCACGTGATTTCTTTATCCTTATCCCCGAAAAGCACTACACGAAGATCATGTATTCGCTCCTCGGCTGTCTTGCCGTCACGGCGATAGACCTGGCACTTCCAATGGTAGTCTCCGCGGTCATTCTCGGCGCAAGCCCCGTCAGCGTTATCGCATGGTTCATATTCATACTGTCCATAAGTTTCTTCGCGACCGTAATAGGAACCCTGATCTCGCTCTCGCTGCCTAAGGACCAGATGCAGACGATCTCTTTTATCGTCCAGATGTTGTTCTTCTACTTCGGTCTTACTCCGTCAGGAGCAGCCGTCGTTATCGGAGTCCTTTTTGGCCACGTATCGATAGCTGTCCTTATCGGCGCTGCGATAAACTTCCTTATTGGATTCCTGGTCTCGCTCCTGCTGCCGTTGGTGTTGGGGAGAAAGTGAGGAAGGGTTTACTGAATTAATGCCCGGCTGCCCCTCGGAATAACGGCAAATCCAACGGCACTGCCGTTCATTCCGCCGTTGATTCAGCCAAAACACCACAAAATAACGGCAAAACCGCCGGCGCCGCCGTTAATTCCGCCGTTGATTCAGCAGACATGAAGGCGGCTTTTCAGAAACATAGATACTCGTCTATATATCGAAAATGCGCAATAAATATATATTTTACATATTCCGTTTTTGACGTTAAAATACAGGCGTTAAAAATCGTTTTGTATGAATATCTGAAACGGAGAAAGATATGGATATTTTCTCGTTCGTAACTCTTTTCGGAGGTCTGGCATTCTTCCTGTACGGGATGAGGCTGTTGTCTGAATCACTGAAAAAGACGGCTGGAGGCAGGCTGGAAAAGCTGCTGAATAAGGCGACGGACAACAAGTTCAAGGGGCTTGCCGTCGGAGCAATAATAACGATTGCCATCCAGTCTTCATCTGCCATGACGGTCATGCTTGTAGGTTTCGTCAATTCCGGCATTATGGAGCTGCCCCAGACCGTGGGCGTTATATTCGGTTCCGATATCGGAACGACGCTTACCGCGTGGATCCTGTCCCTGGCAGGCATCGACAGCGGTGACAATATCTTCTTAAAGCTCTTAAAGCCCTCATGTTTTTCACTTATATTCGCACTTCTCGGAATCATTCTGATAATGGTGGCGAAAAAGCAGCGTCACAAGGATATCGGTACAATGCTGGTCGGTTTCTCGATCCTTATGCAGGGCATGACCATGATGTCCGCATCGATGGAACCTCTCAAGGAGATGGAAAGCTTCGTTTCCATCATGACGGCATTTAAGAACCCTCTGCTCGGCGTTCTCTCCGGCGCGGTAGTAACGGGCATCATCCAGAGTTCAGCAGCTGCCATCGGCATCCTGCAGAGTATCTCCATGACGGGACAGCTGACATACGGCATGGCTATTCCTCTCGTAATGGGTGCCAATATCGGAACCTGCATGACGGCTATCCTGTCTTCGATCGGTGTAAACAGGGATGCAAAGAGGGTTACGGTCATCCACGTTGTGATAAAGCTTTTGGGTACTTTTATCTGGCTTATCGTTTTCTACGTAGTCAATGCGCTCTTCGATCTCGGGTTTATGGATAATACCGTAAGCATCGTCGGAGTCGCTGCTATCCACTCGATTTTCAACATAGCTAACACTGTCCTTCTGTTCCCGTTCAGCAAGCTCCTGGTCAAGATCGCGCATCTGGTCGTCAAGGAGACAGACGAAGAGCAGGAATTCAAGCTCGACGAGCGTCTCATGCTCACTCCGCCTATCGCTGTAGGTGAGTGCCGCAACATGATGTTCAAGATGGTCAGCAAGGCTAAAGAGGGTCTCGACAAATCAATGGACATGCTGACAAACGGCTACAATACCGGTGATTTCGAGTTCATCAAGAAGAACGAAGAGAAAGTCGACGGATATGAAGACCTTCTGGGTTCTTATCTCATGAAGCTTACGAACACCCAGCATCTCAGCGTTGAAGATAAGAACAGGTCGTCAAGGATACTGCAGGCGATCGGTGAAGTGGAGAGGATCGCGGACCACGCGAATTATCTGTCTGATTCTGCGGAAGAGATCGAGACGAAGCATCTGGAGTTCTCCGATGCCGCGAAGGAAGAGCTGAGAAGGGTAATACCCGCAGTCCGCGATATATATACCATGGCTCTGGACTGCTACCTCTCAAACAATGCTGCCCATGCGGAAGATATAGGTCCTTTGAGGATCGTAATAAGCGAAATGTGCGACAGGTTCAAGGCAAATCACGTAGAGAGACTTGCGAGCGGCACGTGTACGACGGAGCAGGGATTCGTATTTAACGATATCCTCTACAGCTGCGTAAGGATCGCGGAGCACAGTCTTAACATTGCGGCCATTGCATTCAGATTCAAGTCCGCAGAAGCGACCAATATCGATACTTATATGCACGACTTTAAACAGCGTAAAGATAAGGACGAGAAGAAGTATAAGGAATATGTCAAGAAATATAATTCCTGAGGTCTGAGCATAAATAATGTCTGGTGCATCGAACGGAAAAAGCCTGCTGACGGTTATAAAGGACAGGATAAAGAAGTTTTTCAGTGATTTCTGGTCATTCCTGAAAAAAGTCCTGGTGCTCTTTAAGCAGAACTTCAAGGAAGTAATGCTGTTCATACTGATCTGTTCGGCATTTACCATGACGGCCACTTCCGCTCTTAAGGCTGTCCTTATCGAGGCAATGATGCAAACCTCCGGGGTGACATATATCGCTCCGTCGAATCTGCAGCATGTCTTCTTAAGTCCTGCTTCGATCATACTGATGATCATCTTTGCCATTTTGGTGACTTTTATGTCTTTGTTCGAGATCGCGGGCCTGCTCCATGCTTTTTCGATGGGATACATCGGCCGAGATACTAATATCCCGAGCATGTTTTATGCAGGGTTCAGGGCTTGCAAAAAAGCGCTTCATCCGAAGAACTGGTTTCTTACTTTATTTATCCTGGTTCTTTTCCCGCTGACAAAACTGCTTCCTCTCTCGAGTTCCACGTTTAAGCTCATACTTCCCGGTTTTGTTAACCAGACGATTGATTACACGAAGGGACTTAATGTTCTTTATGACGCCATCTACATAATCCTTATATTCGGTCTTGTCATCTATCTCTTCTCGATAAACAGTTTCGTCATGCAGAAGAATTCTTTCTTCAGGAGCTGCAGGGAATCGAGGATCATAGGAAAAGGGCATTATACAGAGACTCTCCTGACGCTGGCACTGCTGACCGTTATCGTTAACTTCTTTATCAACTCACTTTCTTCTGTCATCGTTGTTAACTGGAATGAGCTGGTAAACATGATCAGGGGAACCAGCAAGAATATCGTATTCAAATCCGAGGCGGTCGGAACTTACACATATGCAATAAGGCAGATCCTCAAGAGCTTCATCTCGCCGGGTGTCAACAATGCCGCACTTACGGTATTGTTCTTCCGTTATGTCGATGAGAAGGATATGCTCAGGACAATAGATAACAGGACTTTCAAGGCGCAGAAACCGACCAGAAAGGTCGTTATCCCGATTCTTGCCGTTCTGACGCTGTTCTTCGGAATATCGGGAGTATATCTCATCAACCGGTACTCGTTCCTTTTCGAAGAAGTTGAGAAACCTCTGGTTTGCGCGCACCGCGGAGATAACGTAAATGCGCCCGAGAACACGATGCCTGCTTTCGAACTCGCGGCGAGCGAGAATCTCGAATGGATCGAGCTCGATGTCCACCAGACGTCCGACGGGATAATAGTCTGCAATCACGATTCGTCGATTAAGAGAGTTACGGGCCAGAACCTTTCCATCCACTATCATACGTATGAAGAACTTACAAGATATGAGATGGGTTCGTGGATGCCCGGAAACTATGAACACGTGGTCATTCCGACACTTAAGGAAGTTCTTGCCCTGGCCAAAGAGAACGGCATGCATGTCCAAGTCGAGCTCAAAGGGCATCCGGATGATAAGCATTTCGAAGAAAATGTTCTGGCAGTGATCAACGAGACAGGAATGCACGACGATGTAATGATCATCGCGCAGGATGCTTCGCGTTTAAAGCGGATGATGGAGATCGATCCGGACATAACGCAGGCATACTGCATGGTCATCGGACTGGGCAGACTTGAAGATATCGAATATTCGGATAACATCACGATCGAAGAAACGTATATAACGCCGGAACTCGTGCACCGTATGCATTCGCTGGGAAAGAAGGTATTCTGCTGGACCGTCGATAAAGACGATACAGTCCAGTATCTCGTCAGCTGCGGAGTAGACGTAATCGGTACGGATGATCCTATGCTCATTAGCAATGCCGTCGAAAAAGCAGACTGCTCAGGCGGCATCATGAGGATAGGTCACATAATCATGCATATCATTGCCGATATGGATAAGTGACCCTCAGACGAGGCAGTACTTTACATCGTATCTTCCGTCTTCTTCCATCTCCATTATCATGTAACCGCGCTTCGAACCGCCTCTGGGAAGGGATATCGAACCGGGATTCAGTATGCGCGGACCGGACATGTCACAGGGCTCTGATTCGTAGAATCTGGAAAAGTCTGAGACTGCGTCGCCGAAACTGTCATACGGTATATGCGTATGGCCGAACAGGCAGATGTCACACTCATATTCACGTGCGAAATATGACAGCCTGAGCAGACCGAAATTTACGTGCTGATGATGCCCGTGCGCGCAGTAGAATTTATGACCTTTGAGATCGAAGACGGTAACGTCCCTGACAAGTTCCGCGTTGTCGTAATGATATATATCGCAGTTGCCTCTTAAGAAGATGCAAGGGGTCTTTGGCGCGCCTGCCCAGCCCGCTATCTCGGTCTGGGAATATTCGGTGTCGCCCAGATGAATGAACATATCCGGCTTTTCTCTGTCTATGGCCGTCTTAAGCGGTCCGTTGTTTCCGTGTGAATCACTTACTATAAGTATCTTCATAGATCCCTCATCAGATAAAATAGAAATCCGTATCCCATCCCGGGATGCACTTTGTATGACGTATATATACTTTATAATCCGGCCTGACCGCGAGAACGTTCTTTACGATCGCGAAAACATCCTCGCTCCTGTGATAACATGCGATCTTCATTACGGGGCGGTCTCTTTTTATGGTCTCTCGCGCGCCTTCGACCGCCGCGGATTCAGAGCCTTCCACATCGAACTTGATAAAGCTCACATTCTCAAGACACAGTGAATCGACCGTGACCACATCTATGTCGCGGGTATTCTTCAGTTCCACATTGCTGTTGGAAAGCGCCCTGGTTCCTCTCCCTCTGGCAGAAGACACCTTCTCTGTTCCTGTTCTGTTTCCTATCAGGGCGTTGATGCAGGTGATGTCATATCCTGAAGTCTTAAGCTCTTCAGCGCATTCTTTCAGTTTCTTAAATGAGTGCGGTTCGGGCTCTATTGCGACTGCTTTTCTTAAACAGGGGAACCTGTCCAGATAACGGACAAGCGTGTCTCCGTAGTAAGCTCCGAGATCGATATAACAGCCGGAGGAGATATCTTTCAGCAATTCAAATTCATCATCCGGATCTGATTCGCAGTCTGTAAGATAATCAATATTTCCCGTCAGTTTGTAGTTAATGTAATCGATATAGCATCTGCGCGAGATATCATCAGACAGGCAGGAAAAGACTTCTTCCATCGCTGCTTTATTCGTCTGATAGAATCCGCTGTTAAAAAGGATATTGCCGTATACCGGAACATCGGGAACGTAGAGTTCCCTTTCTGAAGCAATCTCTGCGACCCGTGAGAGGACCTCGGGCCTTGATGAACCGAAACATACAAGAACAATGAAGTCCGCGGGAGCAAGAGCTCTACGGCACTCATCGTAAGACATGACTTTGAATCCATGGAACATGCGGTCCCTGACGAATCCGTCGCTCGCAAAGACTGCGGCGATGAGATCATTAAGTCCGTACTGTTCGAGCACGGAAATTATCTTATCCGCACCGTCTCCCGTGCCGTATAAGGCTATGGGACAGCGTTCTTTTGCGAGGTATTCCCAAAGATCCTGTTGATTTTTCGCGATTTCCATAGGGATAAGTATATCTGTTTTTTATATGCCGTGTTAAATAAGAAAAAAATTTTCCGGGCAGGGTGCAACATTTGTCCGTTGCCGTCTGTATCTATGGTAAGAAAGCGGACAAAACATGTCCGGACGGAGGGAATATTTATGAAAAAGAGACTTATAACCATTGCCCTTGCAGGCGTCATTGCCGCATCGATGTTCGCAGGATGCGCAAGCAAACATTCGACGAGAGAAACTCCTGCAGCACGTTCTGACAGGGCAGCGGGTGAATATACAGAAACGGTCAACATGAACAGCAAGAGCTATACGAACGGCGCCGAATACGACGATACCTTTGCTCTTGGAGATTACGAGGAATATTACGATGAAAGCTACAATGGTCCGATCGTATACGAAACACCGGGATCCGGCGGCGGAGTAAACATCGATCCGTCAAAGGGACGTCTTCTCATAAGGACCGTATCGATCACGGCCGAGACAACCAGATATGCCGAAGTGGCTGCAAATCTCGAAGGACAGGTCAGGGCAGCAGGCGGTTACATCGAGTATTCCTCCATGCGCGGAACGGGTAACAACAAGGACCTGCGCACCGGAACATACACAGTCCGCGTTCCTGCAGATAAGCTCGATGAGCTTATTGCCAATGTCGGCAACAGCTGCACGGTAACATCCTCGAACGAAGGAACCTCAGATGTTACTTTGGAATATGTTGATACTAAAGCAAGGATCGAATCCCTGAGAGTAGAATACGACCAGCTCCTCCAGCTTCTTTCGCAGGCACAGGACCTCGATACCATCATCATCCTGCAGAACAGGATCACTGACGTAAGATATGAGATCGAGAGCGCCGAGTCCAGGATCAGAGTACTTGAGAACCAGGTCGAATATGCGACACTTACACTCACACTGATCGAAGTCCTTGAAGAGAAGGAAGTAGAAGAAGCTCACGTAGTAACATACGGCGAGAAGGTCATGAACCAGTTCAAGGATATGTGGGAGAACACCGTAGAATTCTTCCAGGATCTCCTGCTCGGCATCATCGCAATAATCCCGGGACTCATCTTCATCGGAATAATCACAGCAGTAATTCTCATCATCGTATTCTCTGCCCGTAAGAAGAGAAGAAAGGCAAGAGCGGCAAAGGCTCTTGCTGCAAAGAAAGCTGCTGAGGAAGCTGAGAAGCAGGCTGAAGAGAAGAAGGCCGCTGAAAAGAAAGCAGAAGAAAAGACATCTTCAGATAAAAATGAAACAAAGGAGGACAAAAAGGAAAAAAAGAAAGAAAACGTCAAAGAATAATCCGGATTAAGCATAGATATATTCTGTAGATGAAATCTGATACGGGTGCCGTAGATTAAGGGGGAAAAAGGAACAGGAAGGAATAAGTTATAATTCAGAATTCATATACAGAGAAGTCACATTCGGCTGCGAAGCTCTCCCACCCCTCGGGACCTCCGCAGCCGATGTTGTCATATACTGCACATGTAAGGAAGCCGCCGGATCTCGCTCCTGTCATAGCCTGCGGGACATCATCGAAGACAAGTGCTTTATCAGGCGAAAAAACAATGCCCGGCGCGGACAGATAATCAGTCACGCGCAGGAATACTTCGGGAGATGTCTTGTTGATCTTATTCCCGAAATCCTCAAGCGTGATAATGCAGTCGAAAAAGTCTTTTATCCCTGTGTGTATAAGCGATGCTTCAGCGTTCCTGCGTGAAAGAGCGGTCGTAACTCCAAGTGTGAATCCGAGTCTTTTTGCCTCGTTCAGATACTCCTTTGCGCCTTTTTTCAGGGATACTTCAGAGCGGTAGAAATCATAGACCATAGATTCCCATGTATCTGCGATCTCCTGCCAGGTGAGGGGAATGCGGTACTTTACCTGCGTATATCTTGCGGCATCTTCTATAGACGCACGCTTAACGACATCGGTATATTCGGGAGTTACCTCATAACCGTATCTTCCGAGAAATTCTTTATCGACGTCATGCCATACGGTCATGGAGTCAAGGAGGGTGCCGTCGAGATCAAAAATAAGGAGTCTGACGCCTTCTTTTGAAAGCGCTTTCAGATCTGGATATCTGTCAGTCGGAACTGGTCTTTCTGATGCCATTTTATTCCATGTAAGAGAGCTTGCCTTTGAGGTCGTTCAAGGCTTTTTCTCTTCTGCTGTTGAATTCGGTCTTATTGTTTTCGATAAGATTATTTCCGTATGAATCGATAGATACGATCAGGGGTCCGAAACGCTCTGCCTTGAGCTTCCACATAGCTTCGGGCATGCCCAAATCGAGCCATTCGACGCCTTCTACGTCAACGACTTCTTCTGCTGCGACTACGGCACATCCGCCGGGGAAAATGGTGTGGATCGCGCAGTTATCAATACACCCCTGCGTTGTCTTGGGACCCATGCCGCCCTTGCCGATGATGATCTTAACACCGGTCTTCTCAAGGAATTCAGCCTGCGCTTTCTCCATGCGCATCGATGTCGTAGGACCGACGCTTATGACTTTGTACTTATCGGGTTCTCCTTCAGAAGAGATCTTCTTCATGATGGGACCTGCGTGGAATATGGCTTTTCCCTTAAGATCTACAGGGGGTTCCTTGCCTGAGATAACTACCCTGTGATGCACGTCATCCCTGCCTGTAACGATGTCGCCTGTCAGATAGATAACGTCGCCGATGTGAACTTTCTTTATATCTTCGTCGGATACAGGTGTTTTGAATTCGAAAGTACTCATAAGACTGCCCCCTTGTGTGTGAAGAAATCATAGGTGAAGTCAGGCTTTATCCTTATGCCGGCCCGTCTGTGCGCCCAGCATGCCGTGGACATACCCATTGCTAGGGTAGCAGGGTGCCTTGAAGCCTGCTCGATGTTGACGCCCATAACCGAGAGTTTGCCGCCGAATCCGCCGGGACCCAGGCCTATCGAGTTAAGGCCGTCTTCTAAAAGCTTTTCCATCTCAGCTGCCTTGGGGTTCGGATTATGGGAACCGACCTGTCTTAAGAGTGCCTTCTTTGAAAGCTTTGCGGCGACTTCTGACGAACCTGCGATACCGATGCCTACGAGGCAGGGCGGGCAGGCATTTACACCGTATGTCGTCATCTGTTCGAAAACAGCCTTAGCTATGCCTTCGTAACCTTCAAGAGGCATCAGCACTTTGGAGAAACCGGGTAGCGAGCATCCGCCGCCTGCCATATAGAAATAGAGTTCGAGCACGTCGCTGTCTTTTACGATCTCCCAGTCGATCCAAGGGCTGTGAGTACCTATATTGTTGCCTGTGTTTTTCTCGTCGAAAACCTCTACAGCGTTGGGCCTTAACGGAGCCTTTGCGGTGGCTTCTTTTACGGCATCTATGAGTGCATCTTCGATGATGTCCATGTAAGGCCATTTAGAGCCTACACGTGCGAAAAACTGCGGAATGCCGGTATCCTGGCATGAGGGCCTTTTCAAAGAATCCGCAAGCTCCATATTCTTCTCCATAACATTATAGATATCGGGAGCAAAGCCTTCGTTCTCGGTCTCTTTCATCTGCGAAAGACGGAGCTTAACGTCGTCGGGAAGATGGCCTGCGGAGTAGCTCATAAATGATGCGACAAGTTCTGATAACTGTTCGCGGGGAGAGTCAGCTGACATAAGAAAACCTCCGGAAAATCAATCGTATGACAATTATATAACAAGTACCCGCGCGAATGATTACAGACTTTTAAAAGAATTGCAAGTTCTTTATAATAAGCTAAATTTTTACTGTTTTATCTACAAGGGGTATCGTGATGACAGACGAAGTCAAGGCAAAGACACCGTTTCTTGCAAAGATCGCTTCGGACAAAGTGTTCTGTTATATGTCCATGGCGCTGCTCGTTTTCCTGCCTGTGGCAGAGATCATTACAGAGTTTTTGAAGAGCACCAAGAATAAAGCATTCCGCTTTATGTATCCTTCATATTTCCAGCCGTATATCGTTGCCGTATTCGGAATCGCGGGAACTCTTATGGTAATCCTTTCCATGTTGGCCAGAGCGACGGGTGGAAAGAAGTTTAAACTCTACGTTGCCGATATCTTCTATTTCACGCTCCTGATCTTCATGCTTCTGTCGATGATATTCTCGGTCAACTTCGGCGTCTTCGCCGACGGTCTGCCATACTACATGGAGCATCCTCTGCATTTCCTCTGTTACTACTCGCTCTTTTATGCGGGCACGATGATCGAAGATTCCAAGCTCCGCAAAAAACTTCTTATCTCATATCTCATAGTCGCTGTCATCGAAGGCATAGTAGCTTTCCTTCAGACACTCGGTATCGAGATACTCTACTGCCTGTTTATAGATGACAAGCCGGCTTATAATGCGGCATACGGAACGATCCAGAACACCAATTTCTACGGTGCGCTCTCCTGCCTGCTCACGGCAGCGGTTTCCGGTCTTTTCATCTTCAGTTCGAAGCTTTTCAAATCGAAAGTATTCAAGTGGATCATCTATGCTGCAGCAATGTTTATTTTCTATACGATGCTGTCAAGCGGAGCGCGTCAGGCCTGGGTCGGTCTGACAGCCATGATCTTTATGTACATAGTATCTCTTGTCATTATGCGCAAGAGCAATATTGACAGGAAATATCTGAAGAACATAACCAGAGATTTCATCATTGTTCTGGTCGGATATGTTGCGGTCATAATCATCAATCTCCTGGCCGATGCCTCATACATCACCAACAGGATCGAACAGACTGTCCAGGATACGGCAACTGCAATAGGTGATGATGACTTCGGTTCCGGAAGAGGTGCGATCTGGAAAGCCGCTCTCTCGAGCGTTCCTCATCATTGGGCTACCGGTATCGGACTTGATAACCTTACACAGGCTTTCAGGGAGATGCCCGGCTGGAAGCAGGGTGACTATGTCCAGGCCAAGGGACACTGCGAATATATCCATACACTTGCCACACAGGGTGTCTTCGCGATTACCAATTATGTATTATTGATCATCTATGCCGGAGTAACTTCCGTAAAGGCAATCTTCAACGAGAAAGATGACGTTAAGCGCGGCCTGCTCTGGATATTCTTCGGAATGTTCACGGCATATATCTCTCTTGCATTGTTCAGCAACAGCGTCATGAATGTTGCCCCGTATTACTGGCTCGTATTAGGTATCGTAACACAGAGGACAAAGCCCATTTCTTTCAAGAAGAAGTGACATCAGGAAGGAGGCTTCCCCATGTTCGACTCTTTTATCCGTCGTAAAGCCGATAAGGAACGGCAGCTCTTCATTAAGAATTGCACGAACTTTGATACGCCCAGACTAGAGAATGAGGTCTTCCCCGCGGAGTGCAAAGCCGAGACGGATATCGTATATAAAGAAGGGAACAATCCTCTTAAACTCGACGTCTATACACCCTTCGGATGCGTTGGAGCGAAGGAATGCTTTATCCTGATCCACGGAGGAGCCTTTGTCTACGGCACTAAGAAGCTCGATCAGAATTTCGGCATGCATCTTGCCATAAAAGCGGGCATACCTGTTGTAAATGTTGACTATACTCTTGCCCCAGATGCAGATCTCTCGCAGATGATCATAGAGATCTTCAAAGCGATGAATTACGTATATATCAAATACGGTTTCAAGACATACCATACGGTCGGAGATTCCGCCGGCGGATACCTCGCATATATTGTTGCTGTCTGTGCGAGGAACAGACATGTGGCACACAGGATGTGGGTATTCGAAAGGATCAGGGGAACAGTGGGATCCGCAGGACTGATCTGCCCCGGAATAGTTAATCCGCCAAAAGGTTTTCCCGGGATATATTTCGAAAAGCATATGGACAACAAGATCGAGCCACTCCGTTTTCCGGATTATGCATATGACCTTAATCTGATAGCAGAGCAGGATGCCGGCCTCAGGGTTGCGCTGGTAGCAGGAGAAGATGATTTCCTTCTTGAACAGAACCGCGCGTTCAAAGAGAAGGTCGCCAATGTCGTTTATTATGAAGCCAAAAATGACGGCGAACTCAAGATGCACCACGTTTTCCCGATAGCGCATCCCGGGTGGCCGCAGTCTGTTAAAGCGATCGGACTGATCGCCGATAATGCCGTCGGAAGAAGATAAGGAACGGAGAATATTTGCATGAATAAAAGCAGATATTTATCAGTTGTCCTTATATTGTCGATGTTATTGCCGTTATCTGCATGCAGCAGAGGTAAAAAGGGAATAATTGAGGTTACGGACAAATATTTGAAGGCTGTGATCTCTTTGGACAGAGATGATATTGCCGATCTTATGTATAATGACGCTGCAGTTGACGATATATTTGAAACATACGATTCCGGCTGCAGCAATGGTCATGATTATAAATTGTTCTGCGAAACTATAGCCGGAAGCATTACTTATGAGATCAATGAGAGATCGCTCGTGGTTTCTTCCGGGGATAAGACTGCCGAATGTGATGTAACTGTCCGTATTGTTGATTATGAAAAGATCTTTAAGGAAGTCAGTGAGCAGTATGGAAATTCAGATGATTTTATTGATGCCCTTAAAGCCGCTGTAAACGGGCGTACTATCGGGATCAGCTTAAGCTTCGAGTATATTTTCCGCGGCAATAAATGGCTCATAAATGATATTAGAGCTGAGAATCTTCAGAAGATATACGGCTTTTTCGACGATGTCCGGGAATATCGTTTCTATAACTCATTATTTGAACGTGTAGAGGATAATGACCTCGTCCTGTCCGGCGAAAACTATAAGATCTATAACGGAGATTTCAATGATCTTATTGTTGAAGCCAGATGGTGGGACTACGACGATACCATGGATGTGCCCGGAGCATACAATGCGGACACAAAGACACTCGCTTTTTCGGTCGAAGTGAATGAAGATGCTAAAGATAAGATCTATTATGCATATTTCTTCAGCCCGGATTATGAATTTGATAAAAATGATTTCTCCGAGCCTTTTTACAGCGCAACAGTTCCGGTCGTAAGATACGGTGACGGAAAGGCCTTCTATAACATCGACTGTTCCGTGAATAATCAGAAGGGATATTATGTTGTGGTCGCAGCTTCTGATGAGAGTCTGAACTGCCCTTATCTTTTGGCTTATGCAGAAGTTAAGTGATACCGGTATTTTGGAACATTTAAGGCTCTCGAGCGCAGGAACTGTGTGAAAAAAGCCTTCTTTAGCAATGAGGTTATTCCTTTGCTTTCACATGAGTCTGATCGTAAGTCTTGTTGATCAGCTTTGAGATAGGCTTGTAAACGAAGAATGTTATGATGCCTACGGCTGTTCCCTTGAGAAGATTGAAAGGAACGAACACTGCAAGAAGAAGTGAGATCTTATCCTTTACGAGCGGGTTTACGGCTGCGCTCATGCCGACGACTGCTTCCAGGGTAAAGCCCATTGCCGCCTCATAGAAAGGCAGATTGATGAAGGCATTTACGGGGACGGATGCGGCAGCAAGAACGACCGTTGCGACAGCCATCGATACGGCAGCGCCCTTCTTGGTGCGGAACTTTCTGTAGATAGTGCCTGCAGTCAGAACGAAGATGGAACCGGTGAAGAAATTAGAGAGCTCGCCGACGCCCATAGTTCCCGTGACAGGAAGGTGGAGAAGATTCTTAATGAGCTCGATCACAACGCCCCAGACAGGTCCTAATGCGAATGTGCCGATAAGAACGGGGATCTCTGAAAAATCGAATGCGAGGAAATCCGGGAACGGCAGTAACAGCAGAGAGGGTTTTAATTCAAGATACATTAGAATAGCTGCCAGCGCCGAGAGGATCGCACATGATGTGATGCGGCGGATCATGATCTTGCGCGCAATGCGGGAATCCGCCTTAACGGTTACCTGAGTTTCAGTCATAGAAAATACACTTCCTTTCTTCCGGACTTTACCGTCGGCCCCTGGAATCACACCGGGTCAACCTCACCATAAAGAATTTATGAGGCTTGCGGGCTTACGCTGTGGCGCTCACCGCCGGTCGGAGAATCACACTCCGCCTTGGACGCCTCAATTATACCCGCAAATCGCTGATTTGCAACATGAATACAGGCAAAGTGTTGCAGTTCTGAGGCAAAAAGGCCAAATTCATTGACCGTTGTTCAATTTTAGTGTAAAACTGTGTCGAAATTAAACAACGGGGGTTACTATGAGCCTTACAAGAAAACAATTTGACGTACTGGTGAAGATGGCGGAGGGAAATCCGCAATTAACACAAAGAGACCTTGAAAAATTAACAGGTCACAGCCTTGGCACCGTCAACAGGGTGATAAAAGAACTCACAGATGCAGGATTTGTTTCAAACGGCACCGTCACTGCTTCAGGAATGAACGCTCTTGAGCCTTACAGGGCCAAGAGAGCCGTTTTCATTGCGGCAGGCTTCGGTTCGCGTCTGGTGCCAATTACATTTAATACCCCCAAGCCGCTCGTAAGAGTAAAGGGTACGAGGATCATAGACCACCTTCTTGATGCCTGTCTCGAAGCAGGGATCGAAGAGATCTATATCGTCCGCGGATATCTTGCTGAGCAGTTCGACCAGCTTCTGTATAAGTATCCTATGGTCAAGTTCCTGGAAAATCCCGTTTACAATGAGGCAAATAACATAAGCTCATCTCTTATCGCAAAAGATCTGCTTTCCAACGCTTATGTTTTCGAAGCGGATCTTCTCTTATCTAATCCCGGGATCATCACAAAGTATCACTATACGTCTGACTTCCTTGCCATAAAGAAGGACAGGACGGATGACTGGTGTTTTGAGGTCAAGGAAGGCGTTATCACCGAGGAGAAGGTAGGCGGCGAGGACTGCTGGCAGATGGTCGGCATCAGCTACTGGAGCGAGGAGGACGGCTGCAAACTCGCGCAGGATATCCCTGATGTTTTCTCTATGCCCGGCGGAAAAGAAAGATACTGGGAGCAGGTCCCTCTCGTTTACAGGAAAAAGAATTATGCCGTTGAGGTCCGTGAATGCTTTGAAGAAGACATCGTCGAGATAGACACGTTCAAGGAATTAAAGCAGATAGATCCCACTTACGATGTCTGATGGAGGATTTTGAATATATGGAATCAGTGAAGAGAAATGTTTTGCTCAATCCCGGTCCGTCCACAACGACGGATACTGTAAAGTATGCTCAGGTAGTACCTGATATCTGCCCCCGCGAAAAGGAATTCGCAGGGCTTATGAAGGGCATCCGCGAGGACCTGGTTAAGATCGTTCATGGCGATCTCGATAAGTACACCAGCGTACTGTTCTGCGGTTCAGGTACGATCAACATCGATATCTGCATCAACAGCCTTCTGCCTGAAGGAAAGAAGGTTCTGGTAATCAATAACGGCGCTTATTCGACACGCGCTGTCGAGATCTGCAGATACTACGGACTCCCGCACATCGATCTTCAGTTCCCGGTAGATCAGAGACCTGACCTCGATGTAGTAGAGAAGACGCTGCAGGACAACCCCGATATCGGTCTGGTACACATTACCCACAACGAGACCGGAACGGGACTTCTTAATCCTATCCGCGAGATCGGCGCACTCGTACACAAGTACAATGCAATATTTACTGTCGATACAACATCCACATATGCGATGAGGCCTATCGATATCGAGAAGGACAATATCGATTTCTGCATGGCATCCGCGCAGAAAGGACTCATGTCATTCACGGGCCTTTCTTTTGTTGTAGGCAACAGGGCTATCCTGGAGGAGTCAAAGGATTTCCCGAAGAGAAGCTACTACTGCAATCTCTATCTGCAGTATGAGTGTTTCGAGAAGACCGGAGAGATGCATTTCACGCCCCCGGTACAGACGATATACGCTACTATCCAGGCGCTCAAGGAATACTGGGCAGAGGGAGAAGAAGCCAAGTGGGCACGCCATACACGCGTATTCAATGCTATAAATGCAGGACTCGACGAGCTCGGATTCAGACAGGTTATAAAGCCCGAATGGAGAGCAGGCCTTGTATCATCGGCTATCTATCCCGACGATCCGAACTGGAGCTTCGAGAAAGTCCACGATTACTGCTATGAGAGAGGTTTTACCATCTATCCCGGCAAGATCAGCACGACCAATACATTCCGCCTCTGCTCGCTCGGCGCGATCGATGAAAGCGACATAAAGGATTTCTTTGTCGTATTCAGGGAAGCACTTGAGTCAACAGGCGTTCAGATACCCGTAAACTATAAAGACTGAGGAGATAAAAGATGAGTACTGCTTACACATGTTTCTGCACTGACATCATTCATGAAGGTCATTTGAATATCATCAACGAGGCTAAGAAAAAGGGCCGCGTCATCGTCGGCTGCCTTTCCGACGAAGCGCTGATCCGCTACAACAAATTCCCGACGATCAGCCAGGAGGAGAGGATCAGGCTTTACAGGAGCATTGACGGCGTTGAGGAAGTAGTTATCCAGAATGACATGCTCTACGATGACGTCATCACGCTCATCAAGCCGGACTATGTCCTTCATGGCGATAACTGGAAGGAAGGCCCCGAGAAGTCTATCCGCGATCACGTTGAAAAACTCCTTTCTGCATACGGCGGAGAGCTCGTCGATATTCCTTACACATATAACGAGAAAGTAAAGAAGATCGATATGCAGCTTAGAGAAAAACTCGCTATGCCTGAGTACAGAAGAAAAAGACTCCGCCAGCTTCTGGCCATGACACCTATCGTAAAGGCCATGGAAGCTCACAGCGGCCTTACCGGCCTTATCGTTGAGAAGACTGTCGTAGAGCATGACGGCAGACTCGACCAGTTCGATGCAATGTGGATCTCATCACTCTGCGATTCCACTGCCAAGGGTAAGCCTGATATTGAGCTCGTAGACATGACATCGAGATTCAGGACGATAGACGATATCACTGAAGTTACGACAAAGCCGATCATTTTTGACGGCGATACCGGCGGACTTACCGAGCACTTCGTCTACACGGTCCGTTCTTTGGAGAAGATGGGCGTATCCGCTGTCATTATCGAAGACAAAAAGGGCCTTAAGAAGAACTCGCTCTTCGGTACGGAAGTTAAGCAGACACAGGCTACGATCGAGGAGATGAGTGCCAAGATCGCAGCAGGCAAGAAGGCCCAGCTCACGGATGATTTCATGATCATCGCGCGTATCGAGAGCCTTATCCTCGAGCAGGGAATGGAAGACGCTCTGGCGCGTGCGCACGCATTCGTCGCTGCAGGTGCTGACGGAATCATGATCCACTCCAGAAAGAAGGAGCCTGATGAGATATTGGAGTTCTGCGACAAGTTCAGGGCAGATAATAAGGAGACACCTATTGTAGTTGTTCCTTCAAGCTTCAATGTCATCACGGAAGAAGAGCTTGCAGCTCACGGAGTAAATATTGTTATCTACGCCAACCAGTTAACGAGGGCCGCTTTCCCTGCGATGCAGAAGACCGCCGAGGATATCCTGAGATATCACAGAGCCAAGGAAGTAGATGACAGGCTCATGAAGATCAAAGATATAATTACTCTTATCGATGAATTGTAATATCACCCGTTGTTTAGTTAGGAGAAAAGAATGAAGGTCGAAAAACTTGTTGAAATAATCGGTGCTGATTTTTATTCCGGCGTTCCGGACAGCCAGCTCAAGGCACTCTGCAATTATCTGATGGCGACATACGGAATAGATCCGCACCATCATGTGATCGCCGCAAACGAAGGTAACTGCACGGCTCTCGCTGCAGGCTATCATCTCGCTACAGGCAAGGTGCCGGTAGTATATATGCAGAACTCCGGTGAGGGCAACATCATCAATCCTGTCGCATCACTCCTGAACGACAAGGTATATGCGATCCCGATGGTATTCATCGTAGGCTGGAGAGGTGAACCCGGCATTCACGATGAACCCCAGCACATCTATCAGGGTGAAGTAACAGTTAAGCTTCTTGAGGATATGGATATCGCGACATTCATCATCGGCAAAGATACTACAGATGAAGAAGTTGCAGCAGCAATGGATAAGTTCAGGGAAGTCCTCGCAAAGGGCAAGGATGTCGCTTTCGTTATCCGCAAGGGGGCGCTCTCCTTCGACGGGAAAGTCGAATATAAGAACGATAACACCATGGTCCGCGAAGAGATCATTCAGCATATAGTTAAGGCTTCAGGCGAAGATCCGATCGTATCCACGACAGGCAAAGCATCAAGAGAACTTTTCGAGACAAGAGTCGCGAACGGACAGTCACACAAGTACGATTTCCTTACTGTAGGTTCGATGGGACATTCTTCATCCATCGCCCTGGGCGTTGCGATCAATAAGCCCGATAAGCGCATCTGGTGTGTGGACGGTGACGGTGCGGTGCTCATGCATATGGGTTCCATGGCTGTGCTCGGTGCAAACAAGCCTTCAAATCTTATTCATGTCGTCATCAACAACAGCGCACATGAGACAGTCGGAGGAATGCCTACCGTCGCAGGTTCGATCGATATCGTTGCAATAGCAAAAGCTTGCGGATATCCCAATGCCGTCTCTGTAGACACATTCGAAGATCTCGACAGGGAACTCGAAGCTGCCAAGGCAAGAAATGAACTCTCTCTTATCGAGGTCAAGTGCTCGATCGGTGCGAGAGACGATCTCGGCAGACCGACAACTACTGCGCTCGAGAACAAAGAAAACTTCATGGATTATCTTAATTCATGCAAGTAAGAGGGAGTTTTGAATACGGATGGATAATGATGTCGCAGTCAGCGTAATTTGCAATGCATTCAACCACGGCAAGTACATTAGGGACGCGTTGAATGGTTTTGTAATGCAGAAAACGGATTTCAAATTTGAAGTCCTGGTTCATGACGACGCATCGAAAGATGACACGGCAGACATTATCCGCGAATTTGAAGCGGAATATCCGGATATCATTAAGCCCATCTATCAGACTGAAAACCAGTATTCGAAAAATGTCTGGATCACTGACGTTTATCAGCTGAGACGTTCTAAAGGCAAATACATCGCCATTTGCGAAGGCGACGATTACTGGACAGATCCCGATAAGCTTCAGAAGCAGTATGATGCTTTGGAGGCTCATCCTGAGATCGATATCTGCGTTCACGCATCGACACTCGTCAATGCATCAGACGGGAGCGTAAGCGGCACCGTCGAACACGGCTCTGAAGTTACCGTCATCCCCGTTGAGAAAGTAATTGAGGGCGGCGGTGATTTCGTTTCCACGAATTCGATCTTTGTCAGAAGAGAGATCCTCACGGACAGAAGAAAGTTTGTCGATGTATGTCCTTTGGATTATACGTACCAGATCAGCGGATCGATCAGAGGCGGCATGTTGTATCTTCCGGATAACATGTCAGCATACAGAGTTTCCGTGCCGGGTTCATGGTCAGTTTCGAATAATAAGAACCGCAGGGGTAATCTTGCTTTCGTAAAAGAGCTTATGGCAGGTCTTAAGCAGCTCGATACGGACACGGACAAAAAATATCACGGGATCATAAGCAAAAAGCGTTTCAGACTGTTCCTGTCAAAAGTGCATCTGAGGCTGCTTATACTGTTTAAAAGGTAAAACTGATGGGAGAAAACCAGACAGGGCATACAGGCAGCAAGGTAATGAACAGTTTCATCTGGAGACTGTTTGAACGTGTAGGCGCCAAAGGCGTTGAGCTTGTTGTATCCCTTGTCCTTGCGAACTTCCTTGATCCTGAGCTGTTTGGATCGATCGCGCTCGTACTTGTAGTCATTACGATCATGCAGGTGTTTGTTGACAGCGGTCTGGGCAATGCCCTGATACAGAAGAAGGATTCCGACAACAAGGATTTCTCGACGGTGTTTTTCTTCAACATCGTCTTCTGCGCGGTCCTTTATACGATCCTGTTCTTTACTTCGCCGTTCTTCGCGAACTTCTATGACGATCCTTCGCTTACACCCATCATAAGGGTGCTCGGCCTTACGGTCGTCATCTCCGGCGTTAAGAATGTACAGATTGCGTATGTATCGAAGACTATGCAGTTCAAGAGATTCTTCTTCTCTACGCTCGGAGGCACTATATTTGCTGCAATTGCAGGAATATATCTTGCGGTAAACGGTTACGGAATGTGGGCACTTGTTGTCCAGTCTGTCTCCAACACCGCGATTGATACGATAATCCTTTGGATCACTGTAAAGTGGAAGCCTGAGTTCTATTTTTCTTTCAAGAGACTTAAGGTGCTTTTTGCATACGGCTGGAAGCTCCTGGTATCGCAGCTTCTCGATACCGGCTACAACCAGCTGAGATCTCTCATCATCGGTAAAAAATATACCAAAGATGATCTTGCTTATTACGACAGGGCCAACCAGTTCCCGGGATTCATCACAGCCAATATCAATACTTCGATAGACAGCGTTCTGTTCCCTGCGATGTCAGGCGTTCAGGATGACAAAGAACGCGTAAAGAGCATGACCAGACGCGCGATGAAGACAAGCATCTTCCTTATGGCGCCCATGATGGCAGGCCTCGCATGCTGCGCGAGACCCATCGTAAAACTGGTCCTGAATGATACATGGCTGCCGCTTATTCCGTACATGATAATCCTCTGCATAAGCTATACTTTCTATCCGCTCCACACGGCGAATCTCAATGCCATCAAAGCGCTCGGAAGAAGCGATAAATTCCTTATACTGGAAATCATAAAAAAGACTATCGGAATAACGCTCCTTCTGATATCGATGTGGTACGGCGTTATGGCTATCACGTTATCCATGCTTGCAAGTGACATAATCTGTCAGGTGATCAATTCCTGGCCGAACAAGAAACTCATTAATTACGGATATTTCGATCAGCTCAAGGACATCCTGCCATCGATCATACTTGCATGGGTCATGGGAGGCATAGTCTATTGCGTAAGCCTGTTAGGATTAAATGATCTCATTACCCTTATCATCCAGGTACCTCTCGGCGTTGCCATATATACTCTTGGCGCAAAGATCTTTAAGATGGAGAGTTTTGATTATCTTTTAGACGTGATTAAGAGTATTATTGGTAAGAAGGAGAAGACTACATGAGAAAACAGAAAGTGCTCATCTTCCCGGCAGGGACAGAGATCGCGTTTGAGATACAGAATGCATTGAAATATTCCAAATTCGTAGAGCTTTACGGCTGTAGCAGCATCCCCTGCCATGCGGAATTTGTTTTTGAGAGATATATAGAAGGCGTACCTTATCCGGATGCCCCCGGATTCGTCGATTCCCTTAATGAGATCATCGACAGCTATGAAATCGATTTTATCTATCCGGCACACGACAGCGCCTGCCTGGCTCTCACGCAGAAACAGGACGAGCTCCATTGCAGGGTGGTCACGTCTCCTCTTAAGACCGTCGAGATATGCCGCTCCAAGCCTGATACGTATGAGTTCTTTAAGGACGAGGATTTTATACCGCGCACATATCCTTCTGCCGATGATATCCCGGGCTATCCGGTATTCTGCAAGCCGGCTGTAGGCCAGGGTTCGGAGGGCGCGAAAAGAGTTACGTGCCGCGAAGAACTGGACCTGCTGTTATCCGGTAACGAGAAGTATGTCATCTGCGAGTATCTTCCCGGCGACGAATATACTGTCGACTGCTTTACCGACAGGAACGGAAAGCTCAGATCTTCGATCATCAGAAGAAGGGAGCGCATCAGAGCCGGAATAGCTGTCAGGAGCAGGATCGTTCCCATGGAGGATCAGGTAATGAAAATAGCTGAGAAGATCAATTCGAAGATGGTCTTTTCCGGTGCGTGGTTTTTCCAGCTTAAGAGAAATACTTCTGGCGAATACCGCCTTTTAGAGATATCGCCCAGGATCCCCGGAACGATGGGGACTACAAGAAATCTCGGTATCAATTATCCGATGCTCACTATCTTTGATATGCTCGGATATGATATCGATATAATAAACAATGAGCAGGATATCCTGCTCGACCGCGCCTTTATCAGCCGTTATCAGACCAGCGTTAAATACTGCAAGGTCTATATGGATTTTGATGACACGCTTTATCTGGACGATAAGGTCAACATTATGGCGCTGTCATTCGTTTACCAATGCTTTAACAAGGGTATACCGGTGATATTGCTGACAAAGCATTCCGAAGATATCTATGCTTCGTTGGAGAGGTTTAAGATTTCGAAGGATCTTTTCGCGGAGATCATTCACATACCGCGTGACCGCGATAAGAGTGAATTTATTACCGGTGAAGATGCGGTGTTTATCGACGATTCTTTTGCCGAGCGCAAGAATATTCATGATAAGCTTAATATCCCCGTATACGACCTCGATATGATAGAGAGCCTGATCGATTGGAGAATGTGACATGGACGAGATTCTGGTAACAAGATCTTCGATGCCCGATATTGAAGAATATACCAATGAGATAAAAGAACTGTGGGATTCCCACTGGCTTACCAACATGGGAGTCAAGCACAAGCAGTTCCAGAAGCAATTGGAAGAGAGGATGGGCGTAGAGCATGTCGCTCTTTACTGCAACGGCCACCTGGCGCTGGAGAACATCCTCGAGGCATTGCAGCTCCCTAAGGGCGGTGAGATCATCACATCGCCGTTTACTTTCGCTTCCACGACGCATGCGATCATAAGATGCGGGTTCGAGCCTGTATTCTGCGATATTGATCCTGTCACTTATACGATCGATACGGACAAGATAGAAGCCCTGATCACGGATAAGACAGTCGCGATCCTTCCGATCCACGTTTACGGAAATATCTGCAATGTGGAAAAGATCGATGAGATCGCGAAGAAGCACGGTCTCAAGGTGATCTACGATGCCGCCCACGCTTTCGCGGTTTCCTATAAGGGAAAGAATGCTGCATGTTTCGGTGATGCATCGATGTTCAGTTTTCATGCGACAAAAGTCTTTAACACCATAGAGGGCGGCGCGGTCTGCTATCATGACGATTCGCTCGAGCAGCGCCTGAAGGATCTCAAGAACTTTGGTATCCACGGCCCGGAGGAAGTCGCTTATGTCGGCGGAAATGCCAAGATGAACGAGTTCTGCGCGGCTATGGGAATCTGCAACTTAAGGCATCTCGACGATGAGATCGAAAAGCGCAGTCATGTTGTAGCCAGATACAGAGAACTGTTAGGCGGCGTAAAAGGAATACATCTCTGCCCCGGACAGAAGGATGTTACTCCGAATCACGCTTATTTCCCGGTCGTTTTCGATAAGGAAGAATTCGGTGCGGACAGGGATGAAGTCTTCGCAAAGCTCGAAGAGAATAATATCTTCGCGAGAAAGTATTTCTATCCGATCACTACAGCTTTTGATTGTTATAAGGGAAGGTTCGATCCGGATAAGACACCGGTGGCGCTCGATATATCAAAGCGCGTGCTGACTCTCCCTATCTATGCGGATCTGTCATTGGAGATCGTTGACACGATCTGCGAACTGATCCTGAGCCTTGCAAGGAGGTAATCTATGAAAGGCATTATTCTTGCCGGAGGAAAAGGCACCAGGCTCTATCCGAACACGATAGCCGTCAGCAAGCAGCTGCTGCCTATCTACGATAAGCCCCTGATCTACTATCCGCTGTCGGTGCTCATGCTGGCAGGGATAAGAGAGATACTTCTCATATCCACACCTGAGGATATCGGCAATTATGAGAAGCTCTTAGGAGACGGCAGCCAGCTTGGCATAAGTTTTTCCTACAAGGTCCAGGAGACTCCGAGAGGCCTTGCAGACGCGTTTATCCTGGGCGAGGAATTCATAGGTGATGACAGCGTCTGTCTCGTGCTCGGCGACAATGTCTTCTACGGTAAGGATCTTACCAGGATCTTAAGAAATTCGATAAAACTTGCCGAAGAAAACGGTGCAGTTATCTTCGGATTCCCGGTAAAGGACCCGAGAGAGTTCGGCGTAGTCGAATTCGACAGTGAATTCAATGCTGTATCGATAGAAGAAAAGCCCAGGGAACCGAAGTCGAATTATGCTGTTCCGGGACTGTATTTCTATGACAACAGCGTTGTGAAAGTTGCTAAGAACATTAAGCCCTCCGCAAGAGGCGAACTGGAGATCACTTCAGTCAA
This sequence comes from Saccharofermentans sp., assembly GCA_045532275.1. Lineage (GTDB taxonomy): Bacteria > Bacillota > Clostridia > Saccharofermentanales > Saccharofermentanaceae > Saccharofermentans. The sequence continues at coordinate 92,632 of JAZSFQ010000034.1, forward strand.
CAACCATTACCTTAATGCGGGCAGGCTCAAGGTAATGACGATGGGAAGAGGCATTTCATGGCTCGACACCGGAACGCCCAAGGGAATGCAGAAGGCTGGCAACTTTGTAAAAACGGTCCAGGAAATGCAGGGTTTCTATATATCCTGCATAGAAGAGATCGCATGGAGGAGAGGCTTTATCTCCAAGGAACAACTTGTTTCTTTGGGGGAGAAGTATAAAATGACTGAGTACGGTCAATATATTTTATCTTTGGTGGAAAATTAATATGGTAATTATCGTAACAGGCGGCGCAGGATTTATAGGTTCAAACTTTGTTTTCCATATGCTGGACAAGTATCCGGATTACAGGATCATCTGTCTTGATAAGCTTACATATGCGGGCAATCTGTCCACGTTAAAGAGCGTTATGGACAATCCGAATTTCAGGTTCGTAAAGCTCGACATCTGTGACAGGGAAGGCGTATATAAGCTTTTCGAGGAAGAGCACCCCGATATGGTCGTCAACTTTGCTGCTGAGAGCCACGTTGACAGAAGTATCGAAGATCCTTCTATCTTCCTTCAGACAAACATCATCGGCACGAGCGTTCTTATGGATGCGTGCAGGAAATACGGCATCAAGAGATATCACCAGGTATCGACGGATGAGGTTTACGGAGATCTTCCGTTAGACCGTCCCGACCTGTTCTTTACTGAAGAAACTCCTATTCACACGAGCTCTCCTTACAGCTCGTCTAAGGCAGGCGCGGATCTTCTCGTTATGGCATATCACCGCACATTCGGTCTGCCGGTAACGATCTCACGCTGCTCCAATAACTACGGACCTTATCACTTCCCTGAGAAGCTGATCCCGCTCATGATCGCCAACTGCCTTAACGACAAGCCTCTCCCGGTCTACGGTGAGGGCCTCAATGTCCGCGACTGGCTCTATGTTGAGGATCACTGCAGGGCAATAGATCTCATCATCCACAAAGGCACAGTCGGAGAAGTCTATAACGTCGGCGGCCACAACGAGATGAGAAATATCGACATCGTCAAGCTCATCTGCAAGGAGTTGGGCAAGCCCGAATCCCTTATCACATATGTAACAGACCGTAAGGGTCATGACATGCGTTATGCGATCGATCCTACGAAGATCCATAACGAACTCGGGTGGCTCCCCGAGACAAAGTTTGCCGACGGCATCAAGAAGACGATCAAGTGGTATCTTGATAACCGCGATTGGTGGGAAGAGATCATCAGCGGCGAATACCAGAACTACTACGAGAAGATGTACGGTGACAGATAATGGCAGAGACGATCGCTACAATAGAGATGGTGCATGACAGACTGTACGTGATGGCCAAGACTGTTACCGGCATTCTCGAAAAACACGACATTCCCTATTCCATTGCTTACGGCACTCTTTTAGGCGCTGTAAGGCATCAGGACTTCATACCGTGGGACGATGATTTTGATATCTGGCTTTTCGACGAAACCTACGATCAGGCTGTTGAATTCTTAAGAAGCGAACTGCCTCCGGATCTGTTCCTTGAAGATGCGAAATCCGAGCCTAAATATTTCCACGCATGGGCGCACGTTAAGGATGTGAACTCTGTCGCAAAACATGACAAATATGCCCAGGATGCTGCATATCAGCACAAGGGAATACATATCGATCTTTACAGATGCCCTAAGATCAAAGAAGCAGATCTCTGGAAATACATCGATAATGAGAATGTTAAGTATTTCGACAGAAGGAAGGAAAAGGGGCTTATCAGTGATGAGGAATATAACCTCAAGATGGATAAGGTCCGCAAGGACATGGAAGAGCATGCTTCTTTCAAGGGTGATCCTGACAAGACCATCTATCTGTTCCTGATCGAGAAACTCTATGTTGATGAAGATACGGTATTTCCTTTAAGGAGATACAAGTTCAGGGATTCCGAATTCTACGGATTCAACAGCGCGCATAATGCTCTGACCACTCTTTTCGGAGATTACATGTCGCTTCCTCCGGTCGAAGAGAGAATACCGATCTACAGCGAAGTTATATTTTTAGACGGACAGGAATGATCCTGTCATCAGGGGCAGGAATACCGGGAGGATCATGGCAGACCTAAGCGTACTGATGTCGCTCTATTTCAAAGAGAAGCCGGAATATGTCGAAGAGTGCTTCCAAAGCCTCTTGAGACAGACCGTTCAGGCTGACGAGTGGGTAGTCGTCGAAGACGGCCCTCTTACCGATGAGCTGTATGCGGTGCTGGATAAGTATGAGAAAGAATACCCGGGCCTTTTAAAGAGAGTTCCCTGCGCGGTTAACCGGGGCCTGGGGCTTGCGCTTCAGACAGGTGTTCCGGAATGCTCGAATGATATCATCGCCAGAATGGATACTGACGATATCGCAAGGGAAGACAGATTTGAGAAGCAGCTTGCCGAATTTAAGAAAGATCCTGATCTGGATATCACAGGCAGTCATATAGACGAGTTCGAAGATACTCCTGAAACTATAGTCGCCCAGAGGATCGTTCCCACGACCGATGCGGAGATAAAGAAATATCAGAAAAGACGCGATGCATTCAATCACATGACCGTCATGTACAAGAAGAAGGCAGTCCTTGATGCCGGCAATTACCAGTCATGTCCTTTAATGGAAGATACTTACCTCTGGGTCCGCATGATGAAGAACGGTGCCAAGTGCATGAATGTCGATGATTCACTGGTATATGCCCGTATCGGCAAGGATATGTTTGACCGGAGAGGCGGATGGGCTTATTTCAAAAAGTATAAGACCGGCATGAAGATGGTCCGCGCCACAGGTTATATTTCAGCTCTTGACTATGCTTCTGTCATCATGATCCAGTTCATCGTCGCACTGGTACCGAGACGTCTGCGCGGATGGATATTCAAGAAGATGCTTCACAGGAAGAACGGAAAATGATCATATTACATATAGCTTCAATCGTCTTTGACCCGTTCAGCGGCGTATGCGGAGTCATACCGCAGTATCTGATCGAGCAGGCAAAGCTCGGCCATCAGGTTGCTCTTTATAATTCGAGAGACAGCAAGACCGATTCCAGAGTATATCAGATACCCTGTATGGATCCTTTCGACATCGATAAGATGCCGGAGCCTTTCAACAAGCCGGATCTGGTCGTCTTCCAGGAGTGTTACCGCAAGGAGCATCTTGGCATCGGCAAGCACCTCGAAAAGAAAGGCATCCCTTACATCATCATTCCGCACGGGGAGCTGCGCAGGGAAGCACAGAAGGAGAAGCGTCTCAAAAAAGTCACTGCCAACCTCCTGCTGTTCAACAGGTTCACGGACAGGGCCCTGGCATTGCAGTGCCTGTCCAAGGAAGAATATGATGCGACGGATTTCGGGAAGAGGAAGATCATCGCCACGAACGGCGTCGCCATGCCTCAGAAAAAGAAGACGTCTTTCAGTGAAGAAGGTCTGAAACTGCTCTATATCGGACGCCTCGACGCTCATGTAAAGGGATTGGACATTCTCCTTGAAGCAGTCCGCAAATGCCTGGAAACAATGAAGAGTAACAATGTTACGCTCGATATCTACGGCCCGGATTATGCCGGCAGATATGCCAATATGGAAAACCTCATCGGATCGCTCGGAGTGGGTGAAGTCGTAACGCTCCACCATGAGATCACGGGTGCTGACAAAGAGAATAAGCTCCTCGAAAGCGATGTTTTCGTGCAGACTTCGCGTCACGAAGGAATGCCCGGAGGGATCCTCGAGGCTTTGAGTTACGGATTGCCGTGCCTGGTAAGCAGGGGCACCAATCTCGGTGAGAAGATCAGGGATAACGACTGCGGCTGGATGGCAGAAAATGATTCTGACAGTGTTGCCGACTGCATCCGCCGTGTGATCGAAGAGAGGAATACTTTTAAGACCAAATCCGTCAATGCGTCCGCATTCGTTTCGGATAACTTCTCCTGGGATGTGATCATGAAGGATACTATCGCTTCGTATCAGAAGCTCTTAGAGGAGAGAAAAGCTTAAGGTCTTCAGAAATAATAAGTGTGATCGACTCCGCTTATGATGCCTTCCAAAGGATCGGTGCCGGGGTTTTCAAGAAGGTAACTTAAGACAAAATCCGTCATCTGGAGCTGTTCTTCAGATACATAATATCCTCTGCCGTCGACCGAGACCGTATAGTTACCGGGTTCGCTCGAATTCTTAGGCAGGATATTGATCTCGAGATTATCTGAAATAATGGTTATCCCGGCCAGATAGAGTTCCAGATCCGATCCTTTCGGCGTCGTCCATCTGCCGATCACCTTATAGCCCGAGAAAGTGACCGAAGTGTCGTCATTATAGAAACTTAAGAAGCGGTATGAGTCATCAAATGAAGTCATGTCGAAAGAGTCTTCCACGTAGAAGATATCTATCCAGTGACAGAAAACGTCCCTTGCCCCATAGTCGTAGACTGTGGGATCTTCCGCCTCTATCATCATAGATATGTCATTTTGCGAGTGGAACCTGACGCCGCCCCTCTGGAACCCGTAAGGACCGTAGCCGATATCGGTATCGGTAAGATCTTTCGTTTCTTCAGAAGAAGTTTCTGAACTTTCTTCTGATGAAGACTCAGTCTCAGCAGCAGTTGTTGCTGCGGGAGTCGTTTCTGAAGTCACGGAGTTTCCGGCCGTTTCTTCGGATGTCTCTGACTGAATCACAGTTTCCGTTGTCTGCCCGATGGTATCCTGTGAAGAAGTACCGGTGGCAGCTGTGTCACAGGCACAGAAAACCATGCCAGATAAAATGATAAGAGCAGCAAGAGAGCTGATCAGGGAAGTTCTATTCATGTTAAACATATCGCACATTCCTATCCGTTTATCCCAAACACGTGCAATTATATACCTTTGGAAAAGATTATCCAGTATGGATCAGCTTACGGTCTTTCCGGCAGGCTTATTGAAGAAGATCTTCTCTGCCGTGAATCCGAGGACCACATTGCCGTTCCTGATAAAAGAGAATGCCGATGACTTTCTCTCAGCGTCATTTCTGACGATGAGCTTATCGAAAGTGCCGGCCTCGCCGGTCTTGGCCAGGTAATCGAGAGCTTCATTTCCGGATTCTCCGGGTATCGAGAAATCGATCCTGTCACAAAGGCCTGCTCTGAGCAGCCAGGGCTGGACGGAAAGTGACAGAGGCGCATCGGCTCCCGGGAAGATGGAATGACGCTTTAACGTGAACTTATATCTGTTGCTCTTAAGCTTCTTGACGTTGACCGTGTAATAAGCGGGGAACGGAGGGCCTGTAAAATCGTCGAAGACATCGGAGATGTCATCCAGGCCCAGATCCTGCCAGCCGGAATTTATCTTCACGGGATCGTTCTTTGTAAATTCATTTATTGTCTTGTCGATCTCGGCCTGCACTTCCTTCGAGAACTCCAGATCAGAATAGAGCCTGTTCGTCTGATGACGGACAAAAGCCGAATATGTAGCTTCGAGAAGGAGCTTAAGTCTCTTGACCTTCTGTTCCGGGAAGAGCTTCAGAGCCCTGGCGATCCTGATGGCGCTCTCCGGAAGATGAGTCCCGTATTCGCCGTTCTCGAACCTGATCCTGGCATCGTGATATACCTGCAGATAAATGTTATAGGCGAGTATAGGATCCGGATTGCCGGCATCGCCGAGCAGGAGCATATCCGCGAACTTAAGCTTCGCTTCCGTGATGTTGTAATTGGAAGCGATGGCAAAATAAGAGAATGCCTTTTCGAAATCCGGCTTGCCGGTGAGCCTGCCGTCGTAATAGATAAATCCCAGAGCATTGGCGGCATAACCGAAGCCGAATTCCTTGAGAAGTATCGTAAGGAGCTTTACTGCCTCGCTGTAATCGCATTTATATGCGGAGTTGCCGCCGTTGCAGGCAAATGCCTTTATCTTAAGGGCTTCGAATACATGCTGTCCGCACAGCGTATCGGTAAACTCCTTAAAGTGCGCGATGACATCTTCAGGCGCATCGGACAGGAGCAGGTCGTTATCCCAGTGATTGATGAAAACGAGCATCTGGTCCTTAGTATAAGTGCGCTCTTCAGGCGGGAGTTCCTTATTCTCTTCGTAATTCTCGATAAGTCCCAGAAGATCCGGAATACAGAGAATGTCTGAGGCCGTGCCTGCAGGGAAATTATTATTCTCGTTGACGATATCGGCGGTTCTGGCGATCCTGATAAGGATCGTCATGATCATCTCCTCGTCGTTCTCGGGCAGGGGAGGCAGCGGAAATTCGCACATCTTGTCAGGATCCGGCCCCAATAGCTCATCGATACAGAGATCTTCATAGAAATATGTGGTGATGGGATACCACCAGTCGAATGCGAAGTCCTCGAAAGAAGTCTTATCCTCTTCGAAATGGGTAAGAGCAGTCTTCAGATCCGACAGCAGCATCGGGTATTCGGTCTCGCACTGGACGTCAAAGCCTGTCTCGGGATAGGCATCAAGTTCTTTGCCGCCGACCGTATCGATCCAGCCGATATCATACCTGCAGAGATCTATCAGCTTGTCCTGTGTCATAAAGATGTAAGGTCTTCTTTTGCTCATGCTTATATTATAGACGCGCACGGCATCGTATAAAAGACCTTGACAGGTCTGATAATGGGACAGTTATTCGACGGTAACGCTTTTCGCGAGGTTACGGGGCTTGTCGACATCGAGACCCCTTGCGCAGGATACGTAGTAGCCAAGGAGCTGGAGCGGAACGACTGCGAGGGAAGCCGCAAAGAGCTCATTTATCTTGGGAACATAGACTACGAAGTCCGCAGAATCCTCGATGGCGTAGTTTCCGAAGGATGTGAGGGCCATGAGATAAGCACCGCGCGTCTTGGTCTCTACAAGGTTGCTAAGGGTCTTCTCATAAAGGCCGCTCTGCGTAAGAACGCCGATAACGAAGGTCCCTTCCTCGATAAGGCTGATCGTGCCGTGCTTGAGTTCGCCTGCGGCATAAGCCTCGCTGTGGATATAGGAGATCTCCTTCATCTTGAGGCTTCCTTCAAGACAGATCGCATAATCGATGCCGCGTCCGATGAAGAAGATGTCCTTCTGGGCTGCGAGCTTTGCGGCGAACCACTGAAGACGCTCTTTGTCTTCTAAGACCTTGTTGATCTTAGCGGGGATCGACATGACTTCCGAAGAGAGTTCGCGGGCGGTCTCTTCCGTGATAACGCCCTTTGTAAGAGCGAACTTGATCGCGAGGACATAGCTTACCGCGAGCTGTGCGGAATATGCTTTGGTCGTAGCAACAGAGATCTCAGGACCTGCGAGCGTGTTAAGGACATAATCCGCTTCGCGCGCGATCGACGAGCCGATAACATTAACGATCGCGAGGGTCTTGAGGCCCTTGGTCTTGGCGTCTCTTAAGGCTGCGAGCGAATCTGCGGTCTCACCGGACTGGCTGATGATTATACAGAGAGCGTTCTTGTTAAGCGGCATGGTCCTGTATCTGAATTCGGATGCCAGTTCGCATCTTACAGGAATGCCTGCGAGTGTCTCCATGATATATTGCGTGGCACAGCCGACGTGATAAGCGGAACCGCACGCGACGATATAGATCTGCTCAAAACTCTTGATATCTTCGTCCGTAAGATTTGTTGAAGAAAGGTCGATCCTGTAGGAATCGCCGTCAGGTACCATGACAGAGCTCAGGGTATCGGATACTGCCTTGGGCTGCTCGTGGATCTCCTTCATCATGAAGTGCTCGAATCCGCCCTTCTCGGCAGACTCTGCGTCCCAGTCGATCTCCGTGGGGGTCTTCTCGATGACGTCGCCGTCGAGGTTATAAAAGGTAACATTGCCTGCTTCAAGGCATGCCATCTCGAGATCGTCGATATAGTAAACGGTTCTTGTGTATTTAAGAATAGCGGGAACGTCGGAAGCAAGATATGAAGCGTCCTTATCGTGTCCGATGATCATAGGGGAATCCTTGCGGGCTACGAAGATCTTGCCCGGATGATCCTTGAACATTACCGCGAGGGCATAAGAGCCTCTTACACGGACCATTGTCTTAGCGAGAGCTTCGATGGGATCGTGCGTATATTTCTTGTAGTAGTAATCGATAGTCTTGATGGCTACTTCGGTATCCGTCTCGGAATAGAACTTATATCCTTTACGGATCATCTTGTCGCGGAGTTCCTGATAGTTCTCGATGATGCCATTATGAACGCCGACTACGTTATAGTCATCAACGATATGGGGATGGGCGTTGTTCTCGGTGGGTTCACCGTGTGTAGCCCATCTTGTGTGGCCGATTCCGCATGTACCTTTGAGGGCTGCGCCGCCGTCTGTCTTCTCGGCGAGAACCTTAAGTCTGCCTTTAGCCTTTACGACTACAGGATTCTTATCGCCGTCTCTAACTGAGAGACCTGCTGAGTCGTAACCTCTGTACTCGAGCTTTGCGAGGCCATCGAGAAGGATAGGAGCTGCCTTTTTCTTTCCTGTGTAACCGACTATTCCGCACATACGAAAATCTCCTCAAATTTAATTAAAACATTTTAGCACACGAAAACAGATGGTAATAATAACTCTCTGGGTATGATTATCATTTTCGTTAGGTATGATGAATGTTTACAATTTGTTTTCGTCATATGTCGGAAATAACTATTGATAATTGCTCCCGGACAATTTAAAGTAAATTGGTTTTAAAGAGAAAGGGAGGAAGTTCATATGCTGGAACTGCAGAATATCAGCTTTCATGCCGATGACAAGGACATCCTTAAAGATATCAATCTGAAGATCGACGATAAATTCGTCGCGATAACCGGACCTAACGGCAGCGGCAAATCCACACTGCTCAAGGTCATCATGGGAATAATCACGCCCACTTCGGGAAAGATCCTTTTTGACGGACAGGACATAACAGATCTTGCCGTCAATGAGAGAGCGGGTCTCGGAATCAGCTTTGCTTTCCAGCAGCCCGTAAGGTTCAAGGGACTTAAGGTCATTGACCTGCTCAAGATCGCGGCCGGTCCGGAAGGAAATCCGGCTATGATCCGTTCTTATCTGAAGGCTGTAGGGCTCTGCCCCATGGATTATCTTAACAGAGAGATAAATGACACTCTTTCCGGCGGCGAGATGAAGCGTATCGAGATCGCCATGGCTGCCGCAAGAGGTGGTAAGCTCAGCCTTTTCGACGAGCCTGAGGCGGGTATCGACCTCTGGAGCTTCCAGAGCCTGATCGAAGTATTCGAGAATCTGCGTAATGTAACAAACGGCAACATCCTGATCATCAGCCACCAGGAGAGGATCTTAGAGATCGCCGACAAGATCATCTATCTGAAGGAAGGCGTTGTCGACAGATATGATGATTCCGCAAAGATCATGGATGAACTGAATATGAGACGCCGCGGCGGTTGCGACTGCGCTCACGGACAGGGAGGAGTTACTTGCAATGGATGAGTTAGAAAAGAGAATGCTTAAAGAAGTTGCAGAACTGGACAGCCTTCCCGTCGGTGCATTTAATATCCGAAGCAACGGCGCGAGCGAGGCGCGTAATTCCACTGCAAATATCCAGATCGAGTCCCGTGAATCAGGCGACGGCATCAATGTTTATTTCAAGGACGGCACGAAGAATGAGTCCTGCCACATCCCTGTGATCATATCGAAGTCAGGCCACAAAGAGTGCGTTTACAACGATTTCTTCATCGGTGAGGACTGCGATGTAGTTATCGTGGCAGGGTGCGGTATCAGCAACTGCGGCGGTCACGACAGCCAGCATGACGGTATACATACTTTCCACATCGGAAAGAATTCAAAGGTTAAATATATCGAGAAGCATTACGGCGAAGGCACCGGTACGGGCAAGAGATTCATGAATCCCACGACCGTCGTGTATCTTGAAGAAGGCTCCACCATGGATATGGATACTTCCCAGATTGCCGGAATAAATGACACATACAGGATCACAAAGGCAGAGATCGGTGTGGGCGCCACGCTCATCATGCACGACAAGATCCTTACGAATTATGACCAGACCGCGAAGGCTGAGATCACCGTGGATCTTAACGGCGATGATTCCGTTTGCGACATCGTCAGCCGCGGCGTTGCAAAGGGCGAATCAGAGCAGGATGTCATCATTGATATCTCCGGAAATGCCAGGTGCAAGGGTCATGCCGAGTGCGATTCGATCATCATGGACAAGGGCGTTATCGTTGCTACACCTAAGCTCAAGGCTACATGTGTTGACGCTTCGCTGATCCACGAGGCTGCCATCGGAAAGATCGCAGGCGAGCAGATCACAAAGCTCATGACGCTGGGCCTCAGCGAGCAGGAAGCCGAGCAGAAGATAATCGAGGGATTCCTGAGGTAAGCCCCCAAAATGTTCAGTTTTTCTTCAATAAACAAAAACCGTAAACTTCTATTCGGGATAGCTACATTGTGGATCGCCTGGTTCCATTCGTTTGATCTTATCTTTTCCGTAAATGAGAAGATTACATTTTTGAATTTGGGAAATCTGTTAAGCTGGGTTCAGTTAATGGGAAGCTGCGGTGTGGATATCTTCCTGTTATTGTCCGGAGCGGGGTTATATTTTTCATTTTCGAAAAATCCGAATTTGCCTTCTTTCTGGCGGAAACGTTTTTTACGGGTTTTTCCGAGTTCCTTTATTGTCGCTCTTATTATTTCATGTTTTTCCGGAATCTCGAACATCTGGATCTTTTTGGCAAGGATCACTTTTTTGGATTTTTATGTTTGTAAAGCGCAGGATCCGGTCTTCTGGTATGTATCTGCGATCCTACTCCTATATCTGTTGTTCCCCCTGTTTTTCAGGATCATAAAGAAATACAGATATTGGGGATTAACTCTGATAATAGTCATATCTTTAATCATTACAGCGTTCGTGTTCTTTTTGCTGCCCGGGATGTTTTATCAGTGGGAGGTTCTGTTGGCCAGGATCCCGGTGTTTGCAACAGGGATCGTTTTAGGTCAGATAATAGAGAAAGATATGAAGATATCCAATGTAAAGGCATTGTTCATCTGTTTATTCGGCATTTTATACTTTTTGGGAACAATGATATCGATAGCTGCTTTTCCTACAGAATTCAATTTTATAAAACACTACCTTTATCTCCCGTTCTCTGTCTTTCTGGTTATAATCATCTCTTTTGTCCGCAGCCATATTGATGTTGCATTTATCAATAAACCTCTGGAGTTTCTGGGTGTTTATTCTTTGGAAATGTATCTTATCCATCAGGCCATATATGATTCCATGTCCGGCAGATTCAGGTTTTTTGTCGATCATCCTCTGTGTTACGCTCTTCTTGTATTTATTGTTTCTTTGGGTTTTGCAATCGTTCTTAAGCATGTTGTCGACCATCTGATAAATCTCATTAAAAGTAAAAAAATAAAGAGTGTGGTAAAATAATTTAAATATTTTATCGGAGGCTCGGCACATGGGACTTAATTTCCGTAAATCTATCTCTTTGGGCAAAGGCTTGAAGCTCAACCTCAGTAAATCGGGACCGAGCGTTTCGTTCGGCAAGAGCGGATTCAGGCAATCCGTTAATCTTAAGGGACAGGCGAGGACCACGGTCGGCATTCCTGGAACGGGAATCTATTACACAAAGACCAATAATGTTAAGAATCTTGTCGGAGGTCTGACCGGCAATAATGATTCCAAGAAGGGAAAGAAGACGTCCGGCAAGGCAGCTGATACGAAAGCTTCTTCCAAGACAACTAAAGATGCTGCCAAGACAGCAAAGGCTGCACCGGCAGCAAAACAGGTCAATGAAGAACTCATTGCACAGTCCAAGGCTAAGATCGAAGAGTTCGCAGCAGGCATTGAGGCTCTTAAATCCGTTCACAAGCAGTCTGACGGTTATATCGACTGGGAGGCTGTCGCAAACGGCGCTGTATCAGGCAGCATGAGAGAACTCCAGCCTTTCGCGCAGAGCGTGCTCGCAGGCGATATTGATGCATATTTCAAGGTTATTGAACAGGTAGATCCTTTTGACGATCTGCTGGAATACGGGAGCGGTTTTGAAGTCGGAACCGATGATCCGAAGTTCATGGAGATCGAATTCCAGGTCAAGTCCGATGAGATCATCCCTACGGAGTATCCCGATATGAAGGCTAACGGCGAGACCGTTATGAAGGCTTTCAGCAAGACGGCTTACTATGAGCTCGTTCAGGATTATGTTTCGAGCACTATGCTCAGGGTTGCAAGGGATACATTTGCCCTCCTGCCTGTCCAGCAGGTAATAATCCACGCTGTGGACAAGGTCCTGAATCCTGCTACAGGGAATGATGAGGAAGTAACGATCTGCTCCGCAAAGATCAAGAGGGATGCCATGGCTACGCTTAATTTCGAGCGTATCGATCCTTCGGACTGCCTCGAGAGCTTCGAGAGCAACGTCAAGTTCAGGAAAACGGCAGGTTATGCGCCGGTAGACAGGGTGTTTGCCTGAGGCTGCCTGCGAATAAAGACTGTTTATATACAGAATGTAAACTTTCGGTTTGCAACCTGCGAATAAAAGCTTTGCTTTATTGCTTTTATATGGGCTGCTGATTAGACTAACAACATAAGTGCTTTACTGAAAATACGGATTTGACGGTGAGGGTCCCTGAATGGCTGACCGCAAGAAAATAGCTTTACTTGTTGCTCAGGCTGATGAATATTATCAGTCCCGTTTTATTGAGGGGTTTATTGAAAGAGCTTTTGAGCGCGACAGTGATGTTCTCGTTTTCGGAAGCTATCTCAAGTATCAGAATAATATGGGAAGGGAAGTCGGCGAGACGTCGATCTTCTCGCTCGTTCCTTTTGAGCAGTTTGATGCAGTTGCGGTAATGGCAGATACCCTTCAGTCACCCGGCCTTTCGGACAGCCTTGAAGAGATCATCCGTCAGCGCTGCAAGTGCCCTGTTGTATTTATCGATAAAGAGAGCAAATATTTTTCTTCGATATTCCCGAACCATTACGGTGCCGTAAAGAAACTTATCAATCACCTTATCGAAGACCACGGTTATACTGATATCGCTTATCTCACCGGCAAGGCATGGCATCATTATTCAAAACAGAGACTCCAGGCCTTTATGGACGCGATGTCCGAGCACAATCTCACTGTCGGCAGGGACAGGGTATTCTACGGTGATTTCTGGTACACGAGCGGAGAGAGCCTGGGCGCACGTCTCATCAAGAAAGGCGACAAGCTCCCGCAGGTTATAGCCTGTGCGAATGACTGTATGGCCATAGGTCTTGCTAAGGTCTTCGAAGAGAACGGCTACAGGGTTCCGGAAGATATTGCGATCGCAGGTTATGACTCGACTGAAGAGGGAAGATATTCCCCGAAGCCGGTAACATCGGTAAAGCTCCCTGCCAAGGCCATGGGTGCCTATACCGTCGATAAGCTCTTCAACGATATGGAGGGCAAAGAGACCGGTCCTTTTGAAGATTACGGTGAATTCTTCTGCGGCAGGACCTGCGGCTGCGGTGAGGACAAGGTCCAATATGAGACCAAGCTGCGTAAAGTATGGGATACGGATACTTCCCACAACAGCGTTTTCTCGTCTTTTAACCATCTGGATGAAGACCTTGTTATCCAGAATGATTTTGACAGCCTTATGAAGACTACGTTCTCATACGTATTCCAGATAAGGGATTTCGAGAGCTTCAGCATATGTCTTAACGATAACTGGCAGCGCAAGGCCAAATTAATGGCCGGAAGTATTGATGATTCGAGGATCTCTCCCGAGAGGCTGTCTGATTCCGAGAGGTTCTTCACGAAGAAGATGATGCATGTCATAGCCTGCAGACCGGAGAGCATGAGCTGCGACAGGGTTAGCGATGATGTTTACTTTGACAGAAGCGTTCTTATCCCGAGACTCGATGCCGAAAGACTCAAGCCTGAGGCGTTTTTCTTTACACCCATGCACTTTGAGGAAACGACATTCGGTTATGCCGTCTTATCTTTTACCGAACCCGGATCTTATAAGAGATCCTACCGTTTCTGGCTTCACAGCATAATGAGAGGCCTGGAGAATTACAGAAGGTACGATGAACTGATCTCCATCAATAAGAAACTTGAGGCGAGCCTTATCAGAGATCCGCTTACCGGTATCTTTAACTACAACGGCTTCCTGCAGCAGACAGAAGACATGATCGTCATGAATCCGTTAAGGGAAGGCGAGAAGATAGGCGTTCTAGCGATCGATATCAAGAATCTCTCGAAGATCAACAACGACGACGGAAGAGCCGCAGGTGACAAAGCAATCATAAGCGTAGGCAATTATCTGGGCGAGGTCTTTTCACGCGGCCGTATCTATTGTATGGGCAACGGCGAGATGGTAGCTCTTGAAGTCCTGAAAGAACAGGATGATGCCATTATCGTTCTGGAAGAAAGGGTAAGACAGCTCTATACAAAGATAGAAGCATATAACAATTCGCTCAGTGAAGGCGCGAGAAAACTCGAAGTCTACTACGGTACTGCCGAAGGCATGCCCAGGACAAAGACAGATTATGAGAATGTTGTAAGCATTGCACTGTCCAGAAAGAACGGACAGAAGATCAACTTCCAGAAGATGAATGCCGGAGGCCTCGACGAGAACCAGATCGAAGAAGCAAAGGTCGTTAACGATATCATCGATAAGAACAGGATCAATTATCACTTCCAGCCGATAGTCGATGCGCGTACAGGCGAGATCTTCGCTTATGAAGCATTGATGAGAGCTGACACCAACCCTTATGTTCAGCCGCTGCTGGTAATTAAATATGCGGGGATATTCAACAGGCTCTATGATATAGAATATGCGACTTTCAATAATGTTTTGAGTTATGTAAAGGACCATTCCGATAAGTTCAATCCAAATGCGAAGATCTTTATCAACTCGATACCCGGCCAGCGTCTGAATAAAGAAGATATGGATAATATCTACGAGATGGCAAAGCCTCTTGCCGGAAGGCTGGTAGTCGAATTCACGGAGCAGTCCGAGATCGATGACAAAGAGCTTGCCGAGATGAAGAAGGAATACCAGAAATTCGGCTTTGAGACTGCGGTAGACGATTACGGTACGGGATATTCCAACGTAAGCAATCTCCTGCGCTATATGCCGAATTATGTGAAGATCGACAGGGCTCTCCTTGCAAATATCCAGGAGTCGCCCCAAAAGCAGCATTTCGTGAAAGATATCATCGAATTCTCGCATGATAACAATATCCTTGCGCTGGCAGAGGGCATTGAGACTACCGAGGAGATCGAGACGGTCATCAATCTCGGCATCGATCTGATACAGGGTTATTATACGGCACGTCCTTCCGAGAATATCATTAAAGAGATCGCTCCGGAGATAAAGGAAGAGATCGTAAGATACAGTGCAGGCAAGGCCAGGAACCGTACGAGGAGAGACTACGTTGCCGGAAGAGAAGCAAGGATATCGCTTCCGCTCCTTATCAAGGACGGTTATAACACGATCCACGTTACATCAGGCCATGTCACCCACAGGGATCTGCACATCCTGGGCGTTCCCGGAGATGATGCCGTTATCAACCTTGAGATCGAGAGCGGATATAAGGGAAAGATCGCGATCGAGAACTGTTCTTTCACGGGCAGGATGCATGATGCTGCGATAACCATCGGAGATAACTGCGAAGTTGTCCTGTCACTCACAGGTGATAATTCCCTGACCGGAGGCGGAATCAAGGTATCTCCGAAGTCGTCGCTGACATTTGAGGGTGTCGGCAATCTGTCGATCATCTCCACCGGGGTAGAGACATTCGGTATCGGAAATGATATGGATTCTTATCACGGAGACCTCGTCTTTGACCAGGACGGCAGGATCGATATCTCCGTCAATGCGAATAAGAGCGTGGCGATCGGAAGCGGTCTGGGCGGTCACATTACCGTAAGAAGGGGTATGTATAAGCTCCACCTCATGGGCCAGTCTTCCGTCGGTATAGGTTCCATCTCAGGTGATATCGATCCGATCATCAGTAACTGCTATCTTGAGATCGCGAGTGCTGCGCTCTCGGGTATCGGAATAGGTTCGATCACGGGCAGGTGCGACATGATGATCGAGCACTCCTCCATGAATATGGATTTCAACGGAAACGAAGTAATAATGGTCGGCTCAAAGCACAGCGAAAAGCTTCAGATAAGCGTATACAGCGCTACGATCAGCATGAAGGCAAAAGCGCAGGACATCACCGCCTTCGGTTCCGGTACGGCAGGACCTACGAACCTTACGATAGATTACGTATCACTCAGGGTAGATATAGGCGGCAAACAGGCCGGGATCTACAGGGGCATGGACAAGAACGTAAAGATCAGGATATCTAATTCCAGAACAGAGGGGAGCCTGTTTACGGATCTGGACATCCCGAAGCATTCAGAAGAGATGGACTTCAAGGTCACGGGCTCTCTTACCAAGCTCGATATCAACGGTCACATGCTGGAAGAGAATACCAGGGATAATCCTTAAATATCCAGATAGATCGGGCAGTGGTCAGATCCCATTATGTCAGTCATCATGTTTGATTCCTTTATGCGGGGATTGATGCCGTCTGTCGTAAAGAAATAGTCGATCCTCCAGCCTACGTTACGCTCTCTTGCAGCAGTCTTATATGACCACCAGGTGTAGCATTCCTTGTCGTCCGGATGGAGCAGCCTGAAAGTATCCGTAAGGCCTCTTTCGATGAACTTATCCATATATGCGCGCTCTTCGGGAAGGAACCCGGAGATCTTTGAATTTGCCTTCGGATTCGATAAGTCGATCTCCTTGTGGGCGGTATTTACGTCTCCGCAGCAGATGACTTCCCTGCCCTGTGCTTTAAGGTCATCGACCTGTTCCAGGAAGCAGTCGTAGAATCTGAGCTTGAACTTGACGAAGTCGTCGCCTCTTCCGCCGTTGGGAAAGTAAATGTTGAAGAGAACGAAATCGCCGTAATCCGCCTTTATGACCCTTCCTTCGTGGTCGAACTCTTCAACGCCGAAACCGAATTCAACGCTCCTGGGTTCGATCTTTGTATAGAGGGCGGTGCCGGAATAGCCCTTTCGCTCAGCTGAGTAGAACCAGCTCTTATAACCCGGAATATCCGTTATCTCAGGTCCTAACTGCTCTTTAAGAGCCTTTATCTCCTGGATACCGATAATATCGGCGTTGATCTTTTCAAGGCTTTCCGCAAAGCCCTTTGTTGCGACTGCTCTTATACCGTTTACGTTCCAGCTTGCTATTCTCATACTCTGCCTCGTGAATTATAATTGCTTATGTGATTTTACTCTAAAAAGGCGTCGGAAGGGAAGGAATATGCGGATATTGGGTGCCATGCTCGGAGGGACCATCTCCTCTTACAATGTCTCGGGCACGATAAAGCTTGGCGGACCTTCCTTTATACGCGATATGCTGACGGAAGAGTTTCCCGGTCACGAATTCGTTTTCCCGGAGTTTTCTTCCTATTCTTCCGAAAACGCCACCCCTTACATATACCACGATGCCCTGAAAAAGATCATTGAGGAATTAAATAATTACAGCTTTGACGGTATCCTTATCACGCACGGGACGGATACGTGCGCTTTTTTCGCACAGCTCGCTGCAAGAGTGCTAGCATCTTCGGGTATCCCCTTTGTTATCACGGGTTCCGTTAAAGCCCCTGATGCCGATCCCGGTGAAGCTTCGGGCAATCTTGAATATTCGGTCAGATGTCTTGAGGAAGGGAAGACAGGTGTTGTCTTCAGGGACCGTGACGGAATGCCAAAGCTCTACAGAGCACATCTCATAACTTCTCCTGACATTAACGGCATCTATTCCGAGTATGAAGACGGTATAATGCCTGAGAAAAGGGACTGTTCAGCGTTCTTAACGGAGGATAAGCTTCCGCGGATATTGGTGATACCGGCTTTCCCGGGAGCAGTCATTCCCGAAACGGGATTTGACAGAGTCCTTATCTGCTGCAACCATTCGGGAACCGCTTCTGCGGATCTTGAGAATATGGTAAGAAAATGGACATCGGAGGGCATAGGCTGCTTTATGGCTCCCATACCTTCCGGATGCGGTGTATATGAGAGCAGGTCCCGTTTAAGGGACGCGGGAGCTGCTGAATTACCGGGAATGCCCGTGGAGGGAGCCTGGTGCGAGGTATTGCTGAGATGAGTCTGCCCCCGAAGATAGTCGATAAGTACGGTCAGGAATCGTTCGGAGGAAGCCAGATGTGGCTTCCCGACAAGATGTTCCTTAACAGCGGCTGCGGAATAATCGCGGGCCTTGATGCGATCATGCGCCTTAAGGGCGAGGAACGGATGCCCAGGGAAGAATACTTTGACAGGTTCTTTGATGCCAAAGACTATATAAGACCCATAACCATCGGAAAGAACAGGAATTCGAGACAGTTATTCGGGAAAGAATTCCTCGGGAGCTTCGGAGTAAGCGCCGGGAGGTTCAGAAAGGGAATAAAGAAGCTGGCTTTCAAAGAAGGTCTGAACATCAGGGTCAGACCGTTCAGGTTCAAATGGTGGGAGAAGATACCGGAGTATCTTAAGAGCGGTGATCCGCTGGTCATGCTCGTGACAGCTCCTTTCGAGAACGTAACGATCGAAATGCCGTCAGGGACAAAAGGAAAACTCGGATTTCACTGGGTTACCGTCACCGGTATGGAGGGTGACACGCTTAAGGTATCTTCCTGGGGATATGAATGTAAGATGTCAGTCAGGGAGCTCAGGCGTTTTAATGTTATTTTGCACTTTTATTCCGTTTCGTTGGAAAATAACGGCAACTTAGTGTAAGGTTATTGTCATAGATTTATTTATATAAACTGAGGAGGATTTGGAAATGAATAATGAGATTGCCGAGCAGATCAAGGGAATGCTGGTAGAAAGGCTCAGGATACCTGAAGACGAACTCAAGTACGATTCCGAGCTGTTCGGCGAGGATATCGGACTTGATTCCATCGATTCCATCGAGATCATTGTAGGTATCGAGAACCTCTTCGGCGTAGATCTTTCAGGCTCGGGAGCAACGAAAGAAGATTTCCGTTCCATCGAGACACTTACCGCATTTGTAGAAGCTCATAAAGAGGACTGAGGATGCTTAACGAGAAACGCTGCGTAATCACCGGATTAGGCCTGGTCTGCGCTATCGGTGATAACACAGACGAATGTTTTGAGGCGGCACTGGGCGGCAGATCCGGTATTGCCGATGCCGCAAGTTTTGACACAACAGACTGTTATTCACATAAAGGCGCGGAAGTAAAACTGACTGATGAGGAATTGGCCGGCGGAGGATACGACAGGACTACTGCCCTGGGTATAAAGGCCGCAGGCGAAGCTATCAGGGATTCGGGACTTGATATGGATTCCGAAGACGCTTCAAAGATAGGAGTGCTTTTAGGAAGCTGCATCGCCGGAGCCGCATGCGTTGATAAATACTATAACGCCAAAGCTGCAGGCGAAAAGGGCGATGTTAACGATATCAAAGCGATATCCGCATCTGTTATCGCAGGCAATGTCGCTGATTACTACAACGCCGGCGGAATTACCGCTAATATCGTAAATGCCTGCGCTGCAGGAACATTAAGCATCGCGCTTGCGATCGACCTTATCAGGGGCGGCAAGGGAGAAATCTTCCTGGCAGGCGGATGCGACTCATTCTCATCTCTCGCATATGCGGGATTCCATGCTTTAAGAGCGCTTGCTCCTACCGACTGTTCACCGTTCAATCACAGCGAAGGGATCACTTTGGGTGAAGGCGCAGGAGTACTGGTCGTAGAGAGCTACGAACATGCGGTAAAGCGCGGCGCTAAGATATATTGTGACGTTCTGGGATCAGGCGTCAGTTCGGATGCTTATCACATCACTGCTCCGAGGCCCGACGGCGAAGGCCAGATGAGTGTCATCACACGAGCCGTTAAGAACTCGGGCCTGAAGTTCACTGATATCGATTACGTAAATGCGCACGGTACCGGAACAGCCAAGAATGACGAATCCGAATTCTTATCACTGAAGACTGTTTTCAACGACAATAAGGACTTATATGTAAGTTCGACGAAATCCATGACAGGCCATTGCCTTGGCGCGGCAGGTGCCATAGAGGCGGTGCTCACCGTTAAGGCGTTAAAGGAAGGCAAGCTCCCGCCCACGACTGGTTACTCTGAAGAAGACCTCAAGGTCCTTGAGGAGAAGTCGGGCGACATAAAGTTCATAGCCAATAAGCCTGTCGAAAAAGATATCAATTATGCGATGTCTAATTCTTTTGCATTCGGCGGAAATAATGCGAGCATCGTTTTCGCTAAAGACCCTAATGTATTGAATCTGGTATGCCCCAAGCAGAGCCTGTATGTTACGGGCATCGGTATCGTAAAGGGCGAGTTCGATGAGGTCAAGGGTGACTATATCGCAAAGCTCGATACGGAAACATTCAAGAATTACGGAGTTAAATCCGCGTTCTTAAGAAAACTCGACAGACTGTCCCAGCTCCAGCTCTTAAGCGGTCTCAAGGCACTGGAAGATGCCGGTATTACCGTTACTGAGGAAAATGAAGGGATCATCGGCATCTGCATCGGGACCAACGACGGACCGATGACGGAGATAGCCAATTTCCAGAAGGGGATCATCAGGGACGGCATCGAGAAGGGAAGTGCATTTGCTTTCCCGAATACTGTATATAATGCAGCAGGCGGTTACCTAAGCATTGCCACGGGCATCAAGGGTTATAACGTTACTATCGCCAACGGTTACCAGTCCGGTATCCAGAGTGTTTGCGCTGCTGCAGGTGCGATAATGTTCGGTTATGAGAACATTATGCTCGCTTCGGGTACCGATGAATGCACCGATATAGACGATGAGATCTATGATGATCTCGGACTCAGGGGCGAAGGAAAGATGACATTGGGCGAAGGATCTGTTACCTGCGTGATTGAGAAGGATTCCAGTGCGGCAGAAAGAGGCGCAAAACGCTTCGCCAGGATCGCGGGATTCTCTTCAGCCAGAGATACATCAGGCGACAGGCACGATAACGCGAGAATGTCGGAAAAGGCCCTTACCGAAGCGATCATGAATGTCCTGGAAGAAGGAGGAATTAAGGCTTCGGAGATCTCACGCATCTACGGTTTCGGCAACGGAATAGAGAGCATAGACAGCTTCGAAAAGGATGTCTATAAGAAGATTTTCGGTGATGATATAGAGATCGTGCTCGTTAAGAAGGATTACGGTGAAGCGAGAGCGGCATCTTCATCTTTGCAGTTCGCAATGCTGGCTAAGGATATTTATGAAGGCAGGCTTGAGAGCGGAATAGCCGTATCTTTCGGCCCGAGCGCTCTTTATTCGGCAGTATTGCTTACCAAAGCTTGATATCCCGGGAGGCGGTATTATGGGTAAAACAGCTGTAGTTACAGGCGGGTCAAGAGGAATAGGCAAGGCAATCGCTTTAAGGCTTGCCAAAGACGGCTACGATATCGCCCTTAATTATGCGAATAATGATGAGGCGGCAAAAGCTGCCCGGGAAGAGATAGCTGCCGCTGGAGTCCGCTGCGAGATCTTCAAGGCGGATACATCTGATATGACCCAGGTCAAGGCTATGTTCAAGGATATAAAGAAAGTCTTTGACACGATAGATGTCCTGGTCAATAACGCAGGCGTCGTAGACGATGCATACCTTCTCATGATCAGACAGGAGTCGCTGGAAAGAAGCCTTGCGATCAATATCAAGGGATATATTAACTGTGCGCAGGCCGCCAGCCTCAAGATGTGTTCACAGAAGAGCGGAAAGATCATCAACATATCGTCCGTAAGTTCCGTTCTCGCAGTTCCCGGTCAGACCGTCTACAGTGCGACAAAGGGCGCGGTAAACTCCATGACCCAGACGATGGCAAAAGAGCTAGCGCCCTACGGCATACAGGTCAATGCGGTCGCTCCGGGCTTTATCGGTACAGACATGATCAAGTCCATCCCGGGAGATCTCGCAGAGAAATATCTGGACGCTGTCCCCATGAAGCGTTTTGGCACGGCAGAAGACGTCGCGGATTGTGTCGCGAGCCTTCTTACCGGTGTTTTCGCGTACATGACCGGACAGGTTATCGTGCTCGACGGAGGTCTGAGCCTCTGATCTTATTATTCAGAGATGTAATCTAAATATGAAAGTACTTATTCTAAACGGCAGTCCCAAACTCGAAAAGAGCAATACGCTCAATGTAACGAATTCATTCGTGTCAGGTTTTCCCGAAGGCACGGAAGTGAAGAAGATAGATATCTATGCCAAGGATATCAAGCCCTGCAGGGGATGTTTTGCATGCTGGGCATCAAAGGAAGGGACCTGCGCAATAAAGGATGACATGGCAGAGATCATTACCGCCATAAAGGAAGCGGATGTCATCATAGAGAGTTTCCCTCTGTATTTTTACGGCATGCCTTCACAGCTCAAGGCAGTGACCGACAGATGTTTATCATTAGCGGAGCCTTACATGGGTTCCAGGAGTGATGACGGCCAGACATTTAACAAGATGAGGGACCAGTCGATCTTCGATAAGAAGTTCGTGATCATCAGTTCCTGCGGTTATGTCGAGCTCGAGCCCGTTTATCCTGCGCTTCTCGCGCAATACGACCTGATCTGCGGAGGAAGGGACAGATATACTGCGATCCTCTGCGCCATGGGCGAAGTCTTCATGACCGGCAAGGCAAAAAGGCAGATCAGGATGTACCTGGAAAGCATCAAGGATGCCGGCAGGGAGTATTGTGAGAATGACTTTAAGATCAGTGCCGAGACCATGCGCAAGATAACCATCCCTATCCTGTCGCCCGAAGGATTCGGGACTCTTACGAGTTCCCACATGAACGAGGGCGGATGGGCAGCAAGCCGGTTCGAAAAGTGATATCTGACGTGCGTTGCGCGGCACGGTTCCTATTGGAGAATAGTTTTTTCGCCAATCTAAAACATTATTTCCTGAAGCATGTCGGGAAATAGCGGTTTTCGCTGAAATCATGTCGGAAACAGTGAAAAAAGGGGCATTTCCGACATAAAAATCTGAAATAATGTGATTTTCCGACATACATGCGAAGCATAATTACAAGATTGCGAAAATCATTCATGCTCCGCATCTTCTGTCAGCCAAATGAATACAACCTTAAGGCTTGAGGACTGTCGCAAGGCCTCATTTCGCAAATTCCTTTGACTGTCAAAGCGCTTGACAAATCTGACATCCTTGTGTAATACTTTGACAATCAAACTATTCAGACTGAGGGACTACTATGTCCGGACGCGGTTTTATATAGAGAATTTAAAGAGGTTAAATAATGACAGGCAGAATTATAGGACTCGGATCTTATATCCCTAAGAAAGTTGTCACCAATGATGACTTTGCCAAGTTTCTGGATACAAGCGACGAGTGGATCACCGAGCGTACAGGAATAAAGGAAAGACATATCGCAGACCACATTACCGAGAAGCCGTCAACGATGGCTGTCGAGGCTGCCAGAAAGGCAGTTGAAGATGCCGGCATCGATCCCAGGGATATTGATTTTATCGTTACTGCATCTACGACCTCAGATAGTGTTATTCCCGCTTTATCGTGCATCGTACAGAGAGAACTCGGTGTATCCGAGAACTGCGGGTGTTTCGATGTAGTATGCGCATGCCCCGGATTCATCGTAGCTTACAATACCGTTCAGAGCTTTATCGAGACAGGTAATTCCAAGCTTGCTCTTGTAATCGGTACAGAGTGCAATTCAAACTTTGCCAACTTCGAAGACAGAGGAACATGCATCCTCTTCGGTGACGGCGCAGGTGCTGCAGTTCTTAAGGCTGAAGACATCAAGCGCAATGAGTTCATCATGAGATCTTCAGGATACAGAAGTGACTGTCTCACATGCCAGGCTGCAAGACAGCCTGACAGATGGGAAGAGGAGGGCTTCAAAGAATCAACATCTTTTGCAATGCAGGGAAGAGAAGTATTCAAGTTCGCCGTTACTGAAGTTCCGCAGATCATCAAGGATCTTGCAGAGAAGTACAGTTTCGATCTTGAGAATGACGTGGATTACTTCATCCTTCACCAGGCTAACGCAAGGATCATCGAAGCTACTGCAAAGAAGCTCGGAATTCCGAGAGACAGATTCCCCATGAATATCAGTAAGTACGGCAATGTATCTTCTGCAAGCATTCCGATGCTTCTTACCGAGATGAAGCAGGACGGCAGACTTAAGCCCGGCATGAAGCTTGTTCTCGCAAGCTTCGGTGCAGGTCTCACATGGGATGCCAACTATATTGTTTATTAATCAATTTTCGAAAATATAAAGGAGATAAAGGACATGACAAGAATCACAGATTTGATCGGTATCAAATATCCTATCTTCCAGGGCGGTATGGCCTGGGTGGCAGACTGGCATATCGCATCTGCTGTATCTGAAGCAGGCGGCCTCGGCATCATCGGTGTCGGCGGAGCTGACGAGAACTGGCTCCGTGACCAGATCAAAAAGTGCCGTGAAGCTACCGACAAGCCGTTCGGTGTAAATCTCATGCTCATGAATCCCAGAGCTCCCGAGATCGCCAAGGTCATCGCCGAAGAGAAGGTAAAGGTCGTTACCACAGGCGCAGGTTCGCCTGAAAAATATATGGCAATGTGGAAGGAAGCAGGCATTATCGTCGTTCCCGTAATCGCAGGCGTTGCTCTCGCTAAGAGAATGGAACAGTGCGGTGCCGATGCGGTCATTGCAGAAGGAACGGAGTCCGGCGGACATATAGGTGAAGCTACAACGATGACGCTCGTTCCCCAGGTAGTAGACGCGGTTTCATTCCCCGTTATCGCAGCAGGCGGTATCGCTGACGGCAGAGGCGTTGCGGCTGCTTTCATGCTCGGCGCTGAAGGCGTACAGTGCGGAACCGTATTCTGCGCATGTGATGAAGTTAATGTCCACCCGAACTACAAGGATATGGTCATCAGGGCAAAGGATAATTCAACAAGAGTTACGGGGAGATCCTATGGTCACCCCGTAAGACAGATAAGAAATGCTCTTTCCAACAAGTATCTTGAGATGGAGCAGAGCGGTGTTACTTTCGAAGAGCTCGAGGGACTTACGGTAGGAAGCCTCCGCAAGGCAGTCGTCGAAGGCGACACAAAGGAAGGTACATTTATGGCCGGCCAGATCGCAGGCCTTGTTAATGAGATCAGACCTGCAAAGGTGATCATCGAATCGATGTTCGCCCAGGCAGATGAACTTTTGGGAAGGAAGATCGAAGCATAATGAGTATTGCATTTTGTTATCCGGGACAGGGTGTCCAGCATGTAGGAATGGCAGAGGGCTTCGTAACGTCTGACAGCCGTTATGCCGACATGGTAGCCAAAGCATCCGAAGCTTCCGGAGTAGACATGAACAGGCTCCTTTTCGAGCCCAATGAAGATATCAACATCACGGAATATACGCAGCCTGCGCTTGTTACCGCCTGCTGCATCATCACGGATGCCCTTCTTAAGGCAGGCATTAAGCCTGATGTTACCGCAGGACTTTCACTCGGTGAATACTGCAGCCTTTATGTTGCAGGTGCTCTGAGTTTTGAAGATGCTGTAAGGCTTACCAGGATCAGGGGAAGACTTATGTCCAATGCCGTTCCTGCAGGCGAGGGCACAATGGCAGCAGTTATCGGTCTTACACAGGAGCAGGTCGAAGCAGTAACAGATGAGATCGAAAACGTATGGCCCGCTAACTTCAACTGCCCCGGCCAGATCGTTATTACGGGTAAAAAGGAAGCAGTTCATGAAGCTATGCCCAAACTCGAGGCAGCAGGCGCAAAGAAGGTTGTCGAACTTAATGTATCGGGTCCCTTCCATTCACCGCTCCTCAAAGTGGCAGGTGAAGAGCTCGCTGAAGAGCTCGCGAAGGTAGAACTCGATGATCTCAAAATCCCTTATTTCGCAAATGCAAGCGCAGAAAAGATAACAGATAAGGCACAGATCAAGGCTCTTCTCGAGAAGCAGGTATATAGTCCCGTTAGATGGGAACAGACGCTCTATGAGCTCGAGAAGATGGGAGTAGATACGATAATCGAAGTCGGTCCCGGAAAGACCATCGCAGGATTTGTAAGAAAGACAGTTCCGCAGATCAAGGTAATAGGTGTTGCAACACCTGAGGATCTC
This sequence comes from Saccharofermentans sp., assembly GCA_045532275.1. Classification (GTDB taxonomy): domain Bacteria; phylum Bacillota; class Clostridia; order Saccharofermentanales; family Saccharofermentanaceae; genus Saccharofermentans. The sequence goes on from JAZSFQ010000034.1 coordinate 118,658, forward strand.
GCGGCATTACCCGAAAAGCTCGGCTGATTCAAGGAGGTTAAGATCATGTCAGAGAATACAAGAAAAACAGCAATCGTTACAGGCGCTTCAAGAGGAATCGGCAAGGCAATCGCTTTAAAGCTCGCAAAGAGCGGTTATAACATCGCTATCGTTGACGCATGCCCCCTCGAAATGAGCAAGGATGCTGAAGAGGAAGTCAAGGCTCTTGGTGTTGATGCCAAGGCATATCAGTGCAATGTTGCTGATTTCGAAAAGGTCGGCGAAACAGTAGCACAGATCAACGAAGACTTCGGCGGTATCTACATCCTCGTTAACAACGCAGGTATCACAAGAGACGGTCTGCTCCTTAAGATGACAGAAGAGAATTTCGATTCTGTTATCGCAGTTAACCTCAAGGGTACATTCAACTTCATCAAGCACACAACGCCTATCATGATGAAGAAGAGAGAGGGAAGAGTCGTAAGTATTTCTTCCATCGTAGGTCTCGAAGGACAGGCAGGCCAGGTCAACTACTCCGCATCAAAGGCAGGTATCCTCGGTATCACAAAGTCCTGCGCAAGAGAGTTAGCTTCCAGAAATATCACATTCAATGCTATCGCTCCCGGATATGTTGAGACACCCATGACAGCCGTCCTCACAGACAAGCAGAAGGAAGCTATCTTTGAGATGATCCCTCTCAAGAGATACGGTCAGCCTGAAGATATCGCCAATGCAGTCAACTTCCTCTGCTCAGATGAAGCTTCTTACATCACGGGCCAGGTACTTTCCGTTGACGGCGGAATGCATATGTGACCAAAGGTGCTTTGGGGAGCATCACGAAAATATAAACTAACGGAGAACATTTAAATGGCAAACAGAGTCGTAGTAACCGGTATGGGTGCGATAACACCTCTTGGAAACAGTGTTGGAGCTTTCTGGGAAGGTCTTAAGAAAGGCAAGGCAGCTACCGCGCCGATTACAAAGTTTGATGCAAGCGGTTTCAAAGTTAAGCTCGCGTGCGAAGTAAAGGATTTTGATCCTCAGAACTACATGGATTTTAAGACAATGAAGCGTATGGAACCTTTTGCCCACTACGCTTTGGCTGCTGCCAAGGAAGCCATCGAACAGGCCGGCCTTGATATGGAAAAGGAAGATCCCTACAGAGTCGGTGTTATCGTAAGCTCAGGTATCGGTTCGATGCAGGCTCACGAAAGAGAGCAGATCAGATTCGAGAAGTCCGGCAAGATCGCACCTATGTATATCCCCATGATGATCGCCAACATGGCTTCTGCCAACATTGCGATCCAGTACGGAATGAAGGGTATCAACACCTGCGTCGTAACCGCATGCGCAACGGGACTTCACTCGATAGGCGATGCTTTCAAGGCTGTTAAGTACGGCGATGCCGATGTAATGGTTACAGGCGGATGCGAGGCAGCAGTCTGCAGAACAGGCATTCAGGGATTTGCAGCTCTTACGGCTTTATCCACAAACGAGGATCCTGAGAAAGCTTCAAGACCGTTCGATAAGGACAGGGACGGATTTGTTATCGGCGAAGGTTCGGGCGTTCTCATTCTCGAGAACTATGAGCATGCAAAGGCAAGAGGCGCAAAGATCCTCGCTGAGATCGTAGGATACGGTGCAACATGTGACGCATATCACATCACATCACCCGCAGAAGACGGATCAGGCGCAGGCGAAGCTATGATAATCGCAATGAAGGAAGCAGGCATCAAGCCTTCCGAAATCGATTACATCAATGCTCACGGCACATCTACGCACCATAACGATCTTTTCGAGACACGCGCTATGAAATATGCGTTCAAGGAAGATATCTATAACATCTCCATCAACTCGACAAAGTCAATGATCGGCCATGTATTGGGCGGTGCAGGCGGTGTTGAGCTCATCACATGCGTCAAGGCGATAGAGGACGGATATGTCCATGTTACGGCAGGTTCAAAGGAGAGCGAAGGTGAGATGGATCTCGATTACACCTTTATCGAACCGAAAAATCGTAATATAGTTTATGCTATGACAAACAATCTTGGTTTCGGCGGTCACAACGCGTCTCTGATAGTCAAGAAGTTTGAAGACTGAGGAGGATCCTTACTATGGCAAATTCGCTCACCACAACAGAGATCATGAAGATCATTCCCCACAGACATCCCTTCCTTCTTATCGATAAGGTCGAGGATTATGTTCCGGGTGAATATGCGATCGCTTATAAGAATTTTACCTATGATGAGTATTTCTTCAGGGGACACTTCCCTGATTATCCCATCGTTCCCGGCGTTATCACGGTCGAAGCGCTCGCACAGACCGGCGCCGTGGCTATCCTCTCGAAAGAAGACTTTAAGGGTAAGATTGCAGTTTTTGCAGGCATCGACAACTGCAAGTTCAAGGCTGCCATCTATCCCGGCGATACAGTAAGACTCGAGACGAAGATCATTGCCGTTAAAGGCCCTGTCGGTCTCGGAGAAGCTGTAGCAACCGTTGACGGAAAGGTAGCTGTAAAGGCAACACTCAAATTTGCGATCATGCAGTAAGAAATAACCTTTTTCATTGGAAAAAGATATCAGGTATACTTGTGGTATACTCCCTGTCTTTAGGAGGTGCCCTATGGATACCAGAAAGCTCTTAAAGAATATGACCGTCTCCGATAAAGCGAGGCTTCTTTGCGGAACCTCGGCTTTCTCGATCGGAGGATTCGAATCATCATGCGGTTTTATTCCGGAACTTAATATTCAGGACGGCGGTACGGGTGTCAATCACGGACACCTGTTTTCGCGTCTTTTCAGAGATGTGACCGAAGACCATAAAGCCGCTGAACTGATGGATATATTGTTCTGCTACTATGAGCAGGATAAACTCACGGATGCGGAAAAGGAATTAAGGGATAGTGCGGAAGCATTTCTGACCGAATACCGCAACGGAATAGATATCGCCCCGGGCTGTTATCCGCCGGGGATCGTTCTCGGAGCCACATGGAACCCGGAAGTCGTTTATGATACCGGCAGGGCGCTCGGAATGGAAGCGTCCGTTTATCACATCGGAGTGCTCCTGGGGACACCGAACTGCAACATCTTAAGAGAGCCCGTAAACGGAAGGTTCTTTGAAGGTTATTCGGAAGATCCTCTCCTTACGAAGATCCTTGCTCCGGAAATGTGCAAGGGCGTTGAGAGCATGGGCATTGCCTCGGATGTAAAGCATTTCGCTTGCAATAATCTCGAGATAAACAGAAAGACTATCAATGAGCTCATCGGCATACGTGCGCTTAGGGAGATTTATTTCCCTGCATTTGAAGCGTGCAGCAAGGTTGCTGCGACACTGATGAGCGCATATCCGTCTATCAACGGAAAACACTGCATGGAAGATCCGTGGCTACTTAAAGACGTCCTCAGGAATGAGTGGGGCTACAAGGGCGTTACCGTTACCGACTGGGGAGGAAACATCAAGGATACCGGCGATTCCGTAGCAGCAGGACAGGATCTTTTCATGCCCGGCCCGTGGGATCCTTCAGGAATTGAAAAGGCGGTTGAGGAAGGCAGATTATCTGAAAGCCTTCTCGATGAGGCGGCTCTCAGGATACTCGAACTGATCGACAGGTTCGCTGATGTTAAGGCGCCTTCTGATCTGACGGTAGCAGAGTATAAGAAGCGCGGCGATGAAGCAGCTTACAAAGCTGCCGCCGAAGGCATAGTCATGCTTAAGAACAGCGGACACCTCCCGCTTAAGAAGGCATCGAAAGCAGTATTCTTCGGTCCGACGCGTTTCCTTGATTACGGCAAGGGAAGCGCTGAGGTCTTCACGAACAGAACCACTGATCTTTATTCCGAATTATGCGGGAGGCTCGGGGATTCACGTGTGTTCAAAGATAATATCGAAGAATTCAGGAACGGTGCTACTGCGGTCGTTATCGAGACCGTGGCAGCAGGCGAAGGCAATGACAGGCCTGACCTGAAGATGAACGGAAGGACCATATCTCTTATAAAGAAACTCGCAAAGGACAAGGGCAAGGGAAAGATCTGCCTGATACTTAACGTGCCGGGTCCCGTTGAGCTCGAAGGACTGGAAGACGTGGTTGATTCTGTTTTCGCAGTCTTCTATCCGGGCATGATGGGCGCCAAAGCGATGGCGGATATCCTTACCGGCAAAGTAAATCCTTCAGGCGCGCTGCCATGCACTTTCCCCGTGTCTTACAAGGATACGCCGGCATATCTCTGCTATCCCGACAACCTGACCTGCGTATATGGTGAAGGCATCTATGTCGGTTACAGAGGTTATCAGAAGCGCGGCATCAAGCCTTTGTATCCTTTCGGATTCGGTCTTTCATATTCGAAGTTTGCAATAGACGGCATCTCCGGATTCCGTAAAGGAGATATATTCAGTGTCTCATGCAATGTTTCCAATAAGAGCAAGACAGACGGCAAGGCCGTAGTCCAGCTTTATGTCTCAAAGACCAAGCCTCTTACGCCGAGAGCTCCGTTCTGGCTCGTCGGGTTTGCAAAACCCTTTATCGAGGCTGGAAGTGAGAAGGAAGTCGAGATAAAGTTCGACAAAAAGGAACTGGCATATTATGACGAGGAATACGGCAGATTCCTGACAGAAGGCGGCAATTATGAACTGTTCTTAAGCCTTAAGGGATGCGAAGACCTTATCCCGGCAGGCAGCATCTATATAGCTGACGCGTCTCCCGAACTTAAGTGCGGTCCTTCGTGGACGCTAAAGCAGATATCCGAAAGGAAGGAGCTTACGGACGCGTTGAAAAAAGACTGCGAGATCTTAGGGCTTCCTTATCTGGGATTTATCATGAACCTCCAGTATGATCCGGGTACGAAGCTCAATGATCTGATACCGGAGACGGATAAGCTTAAAAACTTCAATGAGGCCTGTGAAAAACTTGTTGAGGAATGACCCGTCCGAAGCCTGCGTTTAGGAGTTTCCGTTGAAATAGTGTATAGTAAATGCACTGTTTTCGAGACGGGAGGAATATATGGCTGAATATGATTTCCTCATAGTTGGCGCAGGGCTCTACGGGGCCGCTTTTGCGCGCATGGCAACAGATGACGGATACAAGTGTCTCGTCATTGACAGAAGGCCGCATATCGCAGGAAATGTTTATACCGAAAACATTCACGGCATAAATGTCCATAAGTACGGTGCCCATATCTTCCATACGAGCGATAAGGAAGTCTGGGATTTCGCGAACAGGTTCGCGGAGTTCAACCGCTATACCAATATGGTAGTTGCGAATTATAAGGGCGAGCTCTATTCGATGCCTTTTAATATGTACACCTTCAATAAGATGTGGGGTGTCGTAACTCCAGCCGAGGCCAGGGCAAAGCTCGACGAGCAGATCGCCAAAGGAAAAGTCGACGAGCCGAAGAACCTTGAAGAACAGGCGCTCTCGCTCATCGGCCCCGATATCTATAACAAGCTTGTCAAGGGCTATACGGAGAAGCAGTGGGGCAGGAAGGCGACAGATCTTCCGGCTTTCATCATAAAGAGGCTTCCTGTGCGTCTTACTTATGACAATAACTATTTCAATGACAACTATCAGGGTATTCCCGTCGGCGGTTATACGGCGTGGATAGAGAGAATGCTGGACGGCATTGAGGTTAGATTGAACATGGATTTCCTGAAAGAGAGGGATTCTTTGGCTAAAATTGCCTCGAAAATCATCTATACGGGAATGATAGATGAGTATTATAATTACACCCTGGGTAAACTTGAGTACAGAAGTCTGAGGTTTGAGACGGAATATCTGCCTGATACGGATGACTTCCAGGGTAATGCGGTCGTTAACTATACCGATGCCGAGACACCGTTTACGAGGATCTTGGAGCACAAGCATTTCGAATTCGGCAAAGGCAGGGGCACCGTCATTACACGAGAATATCCTTCAGAGTGGAAGCCGGGTGACGAGCCTTACTATCCGCTCAACAACGATATAAACAACGGGCTTTACAGGAAATACGAAGAGCTTTCCGCAGAAGACGGCAATATCTTTTTCGGCGGAAGACTCGGGAAATACAATTACTACGACATGGATGACACTATCGCGGCATGCATGCAGGATTACAAAAGGATAACCACATGAAGATGAAAAGAATCGGCACATTAATGATTTCAGCAGTTCTTGCGGCTTCGGTGATCGCCGGATGCAGCAAGCAGATTACGGAGAGCACGGCTTCCGGACTGACACCTGACACTACCACGGCGGCTACTGTTGCTTCAGCTGCAGGTGATACCAATGTATCAGCTGATCCGAATGAGCCCCAGTCATTCGAAGAACTCTATGCTACCCAGCTTACCAATTATCTTGACCATCAGTATTATTTTGACGGCAAGGCAATTCCCAAAACGGAATCAAACTTCTATTTCATCAATGCATTCCTTGACCTGAGCAACTATGCTCTTATGGGTTATTATCCTGCTACAAATCTGCAGTATATCGATCTTGCTGCCGAGTATCCCGGTGATGAGTACGGCACATACGGTGACTACTATGTCATGTATGCGGAGAATTCGCTTGAGAGCACACTCATTCTCTGTGCCCGTGCCGATGCGGAAGGCGTGACGCTTTCTGAAGAGACGAGGCAGGCAATGGACCAGATGCTGGATGAGATCAGAAACGGAAGCGCTTTAGATTCCGGCAAGTCAATGGATGAATATCTCCAGTTCTACTATGGACCCGGTATGGACGAAGCAAACTTCAGATATGCTCTCGAAAGATATTATCTGGCTGATGCATATTCCAAGGTCTATTACGAGAATTATCCTTTTACCGATGAAGAGAAGAATGTGCCTTATGTAAGATATGCGCTCTTCTATGCGCCTGAGACGGCTGAACAGTCTGCCAAGGACCAGGCTCTTGAGGCCGCTACGGCAATGAAGGATTCATGCAAGACGATAGATGACCTCACAGGACTTGCCCAGAGCGCTTCCGAGTCAGGTCTTGTGTACGATCAGGGTGACATCGCGGTTCCGAGGGGACAGATGGTTCCGAAGTTCGAAGAGTGGGCTTACGAAGAGGAGAGGACCGAAGGAGAACTTGACATAATCTATGCTCCCGAATACGGATATTTCGTAGTCGGCTATCTCGGATTAAAGGAACAGAGCGAGGATATCCTTTCTCAGACTGCACTGAAGCAGCTCAGCCAGGAGATCCTTGACGAGATCGACCAGAAGAAGCACGATTTCCACACGGATGATGTATTTCTTCCCGCTCCCGCAGGTCCTACGGCCACACCGGTTCCGGATTATGCCATCCCTACGGAAGGCGTTGTGTTCAATCCCGACTCGACAGCCGTTACAACACCTGCAGCCCAGCTGACCGGCACGACAACGAAGACCGATGTTCTTATCTGGATATTCTTTATCCTTGCCGGTATTGCTATAATTGCCGTAATCGTTATTCTCATTATCTCGGCCATGAAGAACGGCAAGGGCGGTTCATCACAGGCTTCTTCACAGAAGTCTTCAAAAAAGAAGAGTGATGAAGAGAATTCACGTTCTTCCAAAAAGGGCAGGAGACCTGCAGAGGAAGAAGATGACGGTGATGAAGAGGATTCCGAAGAAGACGAAGAAGATGACGAAGACGATGAGTAATCATTAACAGACTACGGATACTTCAGGGGTGTCTTAAGAGTGAGTGACTTCACTTATGAGACGCCCCTTTTATTTACTTAAAAAATTGGGCATGATAAAATTCTATGATTAGTTTTTTATGTTAACGGATCAGGAGAGAAATTCATGGAGATCACAAAAGATCTGGTTCAGTACCTTGAGAACCTCGGCAGGCTCGAACTGAGCCCTGAAGACGAGGAAAAGACGCAGAAGGCCTTAGGGGACATTCTGGGATATTTCGACCAGTTAAGCGAGCTTGATACTGAAGGCGTCGAGCCTTTAAGCCATGCCGCAGGCGTTGTAAACGTTACCAGAGAGGACGTTATTGCCAATGAAGATATGAGGGATGCGGTCTTAAGCAACGCACCCGAGACCAAGGACGGCACGATCCTCGTGCCGAAGACATTCGATTAAGGGGGCCATATGACTGATATAGAGATACGCAGATCAGGAGCCCTTGAGATCGGCTCGGCGATCAAAGAAGGAAAGATCACTTCCGTACAGGCGACCAGGGCTTTCCTTGATGCCATAGAGGCAGTTGACGGTGAATACGGGTCTTATATCACCGTAATAAGAGATGAAGCACTCGCAATGGCCGCAAAGGCTGATGAAGCCATTAAGGCGGGAACCCTCACGGGCCCTTTGGCGGGCGTTCCCATTGCAATTAAAGACAATATCTGTACTAAGGGGATCAAGACCACCTGTGCTTCAAAGATGCTCGGGAACTTTGTTCCTCCGTATGATGCTGAGGTAATCCGCAAGATCGAGGATGCCGGAATGATAATCCTCGGCAAGACAAACATGGATGAGTTCGCAATGGGCTCTACAACTGAGACAAGCAACTTCGGAGCTACGTCCAATCCGTGGGACAAGGACCGCGTTCCCGGCGGCTCATCGGGCGGTTCGGCTGCATGCGTTGCGGCTGCCCTCGCGCCTGTCGCTTTGGGTTCTGATACAGGCGGATCCATAAGACAGCCTGCTTCTTTCTGCGGCGTTACGGGACTTAAGCCCACTTACGGCGCGGTCTCCAGATATGGTCTCGTTGCTTTCGCATCTTCTCTCGACCAGATCGGACCGATTGCCCGCAAGGCTGAAGACATTGCTGCCGTCTATAACGTTATCAGCGGCAAGGATCCCAAGGACCAGTCTTCATTAGAGTCTGAGAAGCTCGATCTTACTGCGATCGAGAACTACAGCCTCGAGGGCAAGAAGTTCGGTATTCCGGAAGAATACATCGGCGAGGGTATCGACGAGGACGTTAAGAAGGCAGTTCTCGATGCCGTAGAAGTCCTTAAATCAAAGGGTGCTACAGTCGAGACGTTCCCCATGCCAATCATCAAGTACGCTATCCCGACTTACTACATCATATGCACGGCAGAGGCCTGTTCGAACCTCTCCAGATATGACGGCGTTAAGTACGGCTACAGACCCGAAGGCGTCGAAGACTTGGGCCAGCTCTACATCAAGTCCAGAAGCGAAGGCTTCGGTCTCGAGGTCAAGAGAAGGATCATGCTTGGTAACTTCGTGCTCTCCTCTGGTTATTACGATGCTTACTATAACAAGGCACTTAGGGTTAAGAACCTCATTAAGCAGGCCTTTGACCAGGCATTCGCAAAATACGATGCCATCCTGGGACCTGTTGCACCCACAGCAGCCCTGAAGAAGGGCGAGAGCCTTTCAGATCCTCTGAAGATGTATCTGGGCGATATCTGCACGGTGCTCGTAAATATTGTGGGAATCCCTGCGATGTCCGTTCCGTGCGGTTTTACCGGTGAAGGCCTCCCTGTAGGTCTTCAGATCATGGGAAAGAGATTCGGCGAAGAGACTGTTATCGGTGTTACGGCTGCTTACCAGAAGGCAACAGCCGGCGATGGCTTCGAGAACAGGATCCCTGAAGACGCTTTAAGAGGGGAGGGCTGAAAGACATGCAGGATTATGAGATGGTAATAGGCCTTGAAGTACACTGCGAGCTCTCGACGGAATCAAAGATCTTCTGCGGGTGCTCTGCCAAGTTCGGAGGCGAGCCCAATACACACGTGTGTGAAGTATGCTCCGGTATGCCCGGAACGCTTCCTACGCTCAACAGGCAGGTAGTAGAGTACGCAGTAAAGGCAGGACTTGCGCTTAACTGCGAGATAACAAGAAACAATAAGTTTGACCGTAAGAATTATTTCTATCCGGACCTTCCGAAGGCATATCAGATATCGCAGCTCTACTATCCGATATGCAGGAACGGCCACGTTGACATTAAGACATCCGAAGGCATCAAATCCATTGGTATCCATGAGATCCACATGGAAGAAGATGCCGGCAAACTTGTCCATGACCCTGTCACGGGCATGACAATGGTCGATTTCAACCGCTGCGGCGTACCGCTCCTTGAGATCGTATCAGAACCTGATTTCAGGAGTGCGGAAGAAGTCACAGCTTACTTGGAGAAGCTCAGGGATACTATGCAGTATCTGGGTATTTCCGACTGCAAGATGCAGGAAGGTTCTATGAGAGCCGATGTAAATCTTTCCGTAAGACCCAGAGGCCAGAAGGAGTTCGGCACCAGGACCGAGATGAAGAATATCGCGAGCCTCAAGGCGATCGAGCGCGCCATCGAATACGAGCGCGACAGACAGATCGACCTTATCGAAGAAGGCGGCAAGGTAGTCCAGGAGACAAGACGATGGGACGATGAGCAGGAATATACATATTCCATGCGCTCCAAGGAAAATGCCCAGGATTATAAGTATTTCCCGGATCCCGACCTGATGCCCATCAACATCTCAGATGAGTGCCTTGAGAAGATCAGGGCCGGGCTGCCGGAGTTTGCCGATGCAAAGCGTGAGAGATATGTGAAGGAATTAGGTCTTCCCGAATATGATGCCGAGATCATCACAGGAACGCCTGCACTTGTAAAGGTCTTCGAAGCTGCCTGCGAAGTAACGTCAAAGCCCAAGGACTGCTCCAACTGGCTCATGACGGACCTTCTTAAGCTCGCAAAGGACGCGAAGGTCCTGGCTGCTGACATTGATTTTGACGGCAGGATCATGGGTAAGATAATCAATCTGGTAAACGACGGGAAGATCAACCGTAAGTCCGGCCAGAAAGCATTAGAGGAAGCGTTCCTCAACGGTACGGATCCCGAGAAGTATATTGCCGACAACGGTCTGGCGATAGTCTCTGATGCAGGAGCCATCGAGCCCGTGATCAGGGAGATCATTGCCGCCAATGAGAAGGCCGTAAACGGATACCTCGCAGGCGAAGAAAAGAATCTTACGTTCCTGATCGGCCAGTCAATGCGCGCTCTCAAAGGCAAGGCAGATCACCAGGTCGTCAGACAGACTCTTATAGATATTCTTGACGGAATGAAGTAATGCAGACATTATTCGACATTTTACTGGTAGTGTTTTTCGTCCTCATAAATGCCTTTTTCTCAGGCACGGAGATGGCTGTCATCTCGCTGAATGATGCGAAGATGCATAAGCTCGCCGAAGAGGGCGACAGAAAAGCGCTGCGCGTTCTGAAGTTCCTGGATAACCCCGGGAGCTTCCTCGCGACGATCCAGGTTGGCGTTACGCTCGCAGGATTCCTGTCATCCGCTTTCGCGGCGAGCAGCTTTGCATATAAGCTGGCTCTCTGGACTGATCCGGGATCGGTCCATCCCTGGATGGAACCACTCTGGACTGTCGTCATTACCTTCGTTCTTTCTTATTTTTCGCTTGTCCTTGGAGAACTCGTTCCGAAGAGGATCGCCCAGAACATGCCTGAGAAATGGGCATTTGCGGCTGCAGGGATCGTAAAGTTCTTCGGTGCCGTATTAAAGCCTTTTGTATGGTTCCTTACCAAATCGACGAACCTTGTCCTGAAGATCTTCGGTATAGATCCCAACCAGACCGACAAGCCCGTAACCGAGGAAGAGATCCGTATGATGGTCGATGTCGGTTCCGAGTCCGGAAACATCGAGGATACCGAGAAAGAGATGATCGAGAATGTTTTCGAGTTCAACGACAAGGAAGTCTCGGAGATCATGACACACCGCAAGAAGATCGTATCACTTCCCATAGATGCAGGTTACGACGAAGTGATGCGCGTCGCAAGGGAAGAGAAGTTCACGAGGATCCCTGTCTACAAGGACACGATAGATGACATCATCGGCATCCTTCACATAAAGGACCTTATAGGCATCATGCCTCCTACCGAGGATGCGCCATTTAAGCTCGAGAAGTTCATAAGAGAACCTCTTATCGTTCACGAGACGAGAAAGATATCCTCGCTGTTCGGTGAGATGAAGAACTGCGGAATGCAGATGGCTGTAATCGTTGACGAGTACGGCGGCACGATGGGTATCGCGACTATCGAGGATATGCTCGAAGAGCTGGTCGGCAACATAACGGATGAATTTGACGATGAGGCTGATGAGTTCGTCAAGCTCTCGAACGGCGATTATATCGTCAGGGGCGACATGACATTAAGCGATTTGGAAGACGTTCTTGATACCGAGCTTACCGATGACGAATACGATACGATCGCAGGCCTGGTTATCTCACAGCTCGACCGTGTTCCGGAAGAGACGGAGAAGCCGGTTGTAAACTACAAGAACCTGAGGATCAAGGTCCTGAAGGTGGAAGAGAATGCCATCGCAAAGGTGCTGATCCATATCAATCCCGTTGTTCCGCCTGAAGAGGGCGGCAAAGACGAGGGCTCCAAGAGCGATGAGTAAATACGATCTGGTCCTCTATGACCTTGACGGAACACTTTGGGATTCGATCCCTCTGATAATGGAATGCTATAAGAGAGCTTATGAAGTCGTCCTCGGCGGAACTGACCGCACAGATGATGATCTGATGAGCTATATCGGGAGACCTTTAGGCGATACTTTTGCGATGCATGACAAAGAGACCGGGGAACGTCTGGTCAATGCCTATCTTGAGTATAACCGCACAAGGCTCAGGGAGAACGCCATTCCGATCTTTCCCGGCGTTTATGGTTTTCTCGCGGAAATAAAGGCCTCGGGCGTAAAGCAGGGCATAGTGACCTCAAAAAGAGAATCGTCCGCCATGATAACCATCGATCTTCTCGAACTGGGAGGATACTTCGACACGATGGTATTCCGCGAAGCCACGGAGCGCGCGAAACCGCACGGAGATCCGCTGGTAGAGGCTGCAAGACGCATGGGGATAACGGATATGAGCCGTGTCCTTTATGTCGGCGACGCCGTCCCGGACATCCTTTCCGCCGAAGATGCGGGAGCTGATTTTGCCCTCGTGGGATGGACGAGGATGCCCAGAAAGGACTTGGAAAGCCTGGGACCCGATTATATTATTGAAGTTCCCGAATTGCTTCCTTGCATTATCAGGGGCACCGAATTATAATGTTTGGTGCTTTTTACTAATAAAATAATAAGGTGGGTAGGCAAGATGGCAAAGACCTCCAAGTCCGGAAAGTCAAGCAGAACAGCAGCTACAGGCTTAATGACAGCAGTAGTAGTCATTATCATTCTTGTAGTTGCCGGTTATTTCACATACATCTCCGGAATACTTCCCAAGACTTTGACAGGAGTCGGGATCACGGAAACTCTCTCCGACGGTTCGACCAAGACAGTAAAGAACTTCTCTGTTCTCGAGACTAACTTCCATTACAAGGAAGTTTACGATTCGTATTCACAGTACGGCATGGTATCAGAGGATACTCTTGACGAGATCTATGACTCAGCATCAGGTGAGACTTACAGAGACTGGCTCTTAAGAGAAACTGCCAAGCAGATGAAGACTCTTGCTCTTGTAGAGCGTGCTGCTCAGCAGAACGGCTTTATGCAGTATTCCAAAGCACGCGCCGTTGCTGCCAAGAATCTTGAGACTCTGGATCTCTATTCCATGATGTACGGATTCCAGTCAGGCCAGCAGTATCTGCAGGCTGTTTACGGAACTGGTATGACCAGGAGAGCATATACTGACTTCCAGGCACGCGAACTTCTTGTTCAGGAATACGGTAATTATCTGAAGCAGTTCGATCCTGCGATCATTCCCACCGATGACCAGGTAAATGAAAGATTCAATGAGGATCCTTTCAGATTCTACGTTTATGATTACAACATGTTTTATGTTGCAGCAGACAAGGATGATGAGGGAAAAGTAATCGATTATGATAATTGCGTTGCTTCCGCCGAGAAGATCGCAAATGCGACAAAGGATTCTGCCACATTCAGACAGGCTGTTATGGATTATCTTAAGGAAAAGGGTGATGAGGATACTCTCGCTGCCTACGATGACGGCGCTGATCCCACATTCTCCGAGGGTAAGACTTATTCCACAGCCACATATATGTCTTCCGACGTCAAAGCATTTATCTTCAGCGATAATGCCGCAGGCGATGTCAAGACCATCAAGACTGATTACGGCGTTTACGTAGTCTATATTGCTGACAAGAGACTCGATGAGACTGCCAATGTTACTTACAGAGTCTTAACTCTGAGCACAGGCGTCACAAATGAATCCACACCTGAAGAGATCACCGCTGCTGTTGAAAAGACGAAAGCAGACGCAGCATCTTACTGCACACAGGGAATGGATCCCCTTTCTTTCTACAACACGGTAAAGAGTCATTCAGAGGATTCCGATGCTATACTCAGCGGCGGTTACAATGGTGATGCTACGGCTGAGAGCCTGAAGCCTCTGGAGGGCGAGGGCCAGGATCCTGCCGAGGCCGAAGCTGAGGCATGGCTCTTCGAGAGTGACCGCAAGCAGGGCGACATCAAGATCGTAGTATCTGCAGACAATAAAACGGTTTTAGTATACTATTTCGAGGCTTCAAGACCCGCCTGGCAGTCTTCGGTAAGAAACGAGCTGATCACATCCAACTTCGAGAAGTGGAATTCCGATCTCGAGAGCAGTAACGTCGGATACACGGTAAATGCAGGTTTAGTTAAATATCTTATTTATTGATATTTTTATTTTTATTACATATTTTAAAGATCATGGCTGTCTCCAATGCGGAGGCAGCCATATTTCTGTAAAGGATGTTCAGATTGACAACATACCTTTCGTATAGTATTTTTATTCCAATCAAAACAAACCGTTGACGGAGAGTGAGTAGCTTTAAGAAACCTGTCAAAGAGAGCCCGGGATGGTGAGATCCGGACACAAGGAACTTTCAGTGAATGGACTCCGGAGGGCGCGGAGGAAAGGGTGATCCCCGAGTATATTGCGACGTCAGGCACGCGTAAGAGGCCGGAGATATGTTAGTATCTTGCAAGCGCACGGGTACGTCCCGTGAATCAAGGTGGCACCGCGGATAAGTTTTTATTCGTCCTTGGCAGAAGATAGGGATCTTTTGTCAGGGGCTTTTTTATTGCCTTTGACAAAACGAAAAGCCGGAGGTGACAAAATGAAAACAGTACCGTCAATCGATGAGGTCAGGGAGCTTTCCAAGACCGGCAAATATGATGTCGTACCCGTAAGCTGCGAGATATTATCTGATTTTACGACACCCATCGAAACGATCCGTATCTTAAAGAACGCATCGACTCATGCCTATATGCTCGAATCTGCCCAGGCAGATGAGAAATGGGGCAGATATACATTTTTGGGATTCGACCCAAAGCTCGAGATTACCTGCATAAACGGTGAGATCACGTATGGCGGCAAGACCGTAAAAACGGATGACCCTTCAGAGATAATAAGAGAGATCCTTTCTCATTTCAGGAGTCCGAGACTGCCGTATCTTCCTTCTTTTACCGGCGGTCTTGTCGGGTATTTCTCCTACGATTATCTCGGTTATGCCGAGCCTTCGGCCAGGTGCGATGTAACAGATACCGAAGAGTTCAAGGATGTTGATCTGATGCTTTTCGATAAGGTCATAGCGTTTGACCATGTAAGACAAAAGCTCATCCTTATATCCAACATGTCACTCGAAGATATCGATACGGGATACAGGGAAGCTGTAGAAGAACTTGAAGCGCTGATAGACCTTCTGAAGACAGGGATGAAGGCTGAGGAGGCGGACGGCAGGCTCCTTTCGGAAGTTACTCCGCTGTTCACCAAAGACGAATACTGCGCCATGGTGGAAAAGGCGAAAAACTATATTCATGAAGGCGATATCTTCCAGATCGTTCTTTCGAACAGGCTCTCGGCCTCGTTCGAAGGGAGCCTTCTCAATACATACAGGATATTGAGAACGATAAATCCTTCCCCTTATATGTTCTATTTCTCAGGCACCGATGTCGAAGTCGCAGGCGCCTCACCCGAGACACTGGTCAAGCTGGAAGACGGAATCCTTCATACATTCCCTCTTGCAGGCACAAGGCCCAGGGGAAAGACCGATGAAGAGGATAAGAGGCTGGAAGAAGAGCTCCTTGCCGACGAGAAAGAGCTTGCCGAGCATAATATGCTCGTAGACTTAGGACGCAACGACCTTGGCAAGATCTCCGAATTCGGTTCCGTAGAAGTGGAGAAGTTAAGAGGGATAGAGCGTTACTCACACGTTATGCATATCGGATCTACCGTCAGAGGAAAGATCGCTACGGGGTATGATGCTTTGGACGCGATCGAGGCAGTGCTCCCCGCAGGAACTTTGTCAGGTGCTCCGAAGATCCGCGCTTGCCAGCTCATCGGGGAACTCGAGAACAATAAGCGCGGCATCTACGGAGGTGCCATAGGTTATATCGATTTCACCGGAAACATGGATACATGTATCGCGATCAGGATCGCTTACAAGAAGAACGGCAAGGTGTTCGTAAGGAGCGGCGCCGGAATAGTGGCTGATTCCAACCCGGAGAAAGAATTCGAAGAGTGCCTTAACAAAGCAAAGGCAGTCCTGAATTCCCTGAATCTCGCTCAGGAGGTTTAAGATATGATACTTCTTATAGATAATTATGACAGCTTCTCATATAACCTTTACCAGATGATCGGACAGATCAATCCCGATATCAAAGTTATCCGCAACGATGAGATGACTGTATCTGAGATAAAGGCGCTGGCGCCTGATCACATCATCCTCTCGCCCGGTCCCGGAAGGCCGGAAGATGCCGGCGTTATCTGTGATGTGGCAGCTTCGGTCCATGATATTCCCGTTCTGGGCGTCTGTTTAGGCCACCAGGCGATATGCAAAGCTTACGGGGCAGTAATTACCTATGCGGAAAAGCTCATGCACGGCAAGCAGTCGGATGTAGGCCTCTATACGTATTGCCCGCTGTTCAAGGGCATTGGTGACCGCACAAAGGTTGCGCGCTACCATTCGCTCGCAGCCGACCGTGACACGATCCCCGAATGCCTCCAGATAACTGCCGTTGCCGATGACGGCGAGATAATGGGAGTTCAGCACAAAGAATATCCGATTTACGGCGTACAGTTCCATCCGGAATCGATACTTACGCCCGATGGAAAGAAAATGCTGGAGAATTTCCTGTCAAATTGTTAATTATTCACGCGGCATAACCTGAAGATTACCCCTTTTGAGCCTTTGGTAAGCTTAGAAGGGGTTTTCTTTTGAAGCTGATCTTTACCTTGAAAGCCTGCCGACAGACCTATTTAAAGAATTATGTTTTTTCAACCGTCGAGAATCTCAAAAACACATTGTTTTTTATAAATACCTACGGATAAAAATCGGGAAAACATGAATCCGGTCCGTCGGGACTCAGATAAAGCCGTCAGAGACCCGTTAAGGCAAAAAACACAATTGCCTTACGGTGCACGAAAATAGTTGTTGACATTTATTGGCATCTTCTATATAATTCTTTACTGCGTCGTAATGGGTTTGGGCAACTATGCCTATTTCTCTTGACGGAAAAGAATTTTTATGGTAAATAAAAATGCTTTTCAACCAAGAAACCGCTTAAACCATGTGTTTTTAAGCTTTGTGTGAGGTGATTCGTTAACAATGGTCCATTCCGTAAAACAAGGCAAGACAGAGCGACAGTCGTATTCCAAGATCAAAGAAGTAATCGAGGTGCCTAACCTTATCGAGAACCAGAAGCAGTCCTATCAGTGGTTCATCGACGAAGGTATGCAGCAGATCTTCGACGAAGTATCGCCGATTACTGATGATCAGGGTAAGTACGAAGTCTATTTTGTCGGTAAGATCTTCGATTCCGAGAACCCCTGTGATCCCACAGGCAAAGAGAAGGAAGGTAAAGGCAAGAAGAACAAGGAGCCTAAGAATCCTGTTAAGCTTACCAAGTCTGCAATCATTGACAGCTGCAAGAAGAACGACAGCAACTATGCTGCTCCTTTGAGCATCCAGCTCAGACTTCACAACAAGATAGACGGAACAGTTACTGATGAGACGGCTTTCGTCGGCAATTTCCCTATCATGACAGATCAGGGTACATTTATTGTCAACGGCGCAGAGCGTGTCGTCATCAACCAGATCGTAAGATCTCCCGGAGCTTATTACAGCGAAATGAGATCAAAGATGGGCAACAGGCTCCTTTCCGCAGAGCTTATCCCTTACAGAGGATCATGGATCCTTATCGAAGAGGATGAGAAGGAGAGCAAGCTTAATGCCAAGGAGAGAGCACTTAAGGCTGCAGGCGCTCCCGAAGCAAGCAACGATCCCGACGAATACAATCTTATCTACATCGTAGTGGATAAGTCACATAAGATCTCCCTCTCGGTATTCCTGAGATGCTTAGGCCTCGTTACAGACGAGGACATCATCAGCATGTTCGGTGATGAAGAGTGCCTCAGAATGACTCTCGAGAAGGATGAGACAAAGAATGCTTCCGATCCTTACACGGCAGCACTTCAGGAGTTCTTCAAGAAGGTTCGTAACAACGAACCCTTCACAGTTGATAACGCGAAGAATATCCTCAACAAGACATATTTTGATTCCCTGAGATATGACCTCGAAAGAGTCGGTATCTACAAGGTCAACAAGAAGTTCGAGCTCTCTTCCAGGATCATTGGAAGCAAGCTCGCTGATAATGTCGTATCCGAAGACGGTGAGCTTATCTGTAAGAAGAACACTGTTGTTACTTCTGAGATCGCTTCGAAGATCGAGGATGCCGGCGTTATGTCCGTTAACATCTTCCCCAGAAAGCTCGTCCGCGCAGCTGATGAGGATGAGTACGAAGACGTACCGCTCAAGGTTATCGGCAACGGCAGAGTCGATGCCGAGACATTCATCGCAAACAGCATTACAAAGACCGAATTCAAGAAGTTCGATATCACAAGAACAGGCATCAACGAAAAAGTAAGAGCCTGCATCTTAAGAGAGATCATCGAGCAGGTTAAGGCTGAGGGCAAGACAGATGTCGCTGCAAGACTCGAGACAGCAATGGCTGAGCGCAAAGAAGACCTCATGCCCAGAAACCTCACAGTTGACGATATCTATGCATTCGTTTCCTACTACATCGGACTTCACAGAGGTGTCGGCAGGATCGACAACATCGACCACCTGGGCAACCGTAGAGTCAAGTCTGTAGGCGAGCTCCTTCAGAACCAGCTCCGTACAGGTATCCAGAGAGTCGAGAAGAATACAAGAGACAGGATCTCCCAGATCTCCAGCAAAGAGGGCGAAGTCGTTACGGCTACAAGCCTTGTTAACACAAGACCCTTGAGCGCTGCATTCAGAGAGTTCTTCGGTTCTTCGCAGCTCTCAGCTTTCGCAGACCAGAACAACCCGCTCGCTGAGCTTACGAACAAGAGAAGACTTTCCGCATTAGGTCCGGGCGGTATTTCCAGAGAAAGAGCTTCAATGGAAGTCCGTGATATCAACCCTACACACTACGGACGTATGTGTACGATCGAGACACCGGAAGGTCAGAACATCGGTCTCATGACATCACTGGCTATCTATGCACGTATCAACAAGTACGGATTCATCGAGACTCCTTACAGAAAGTACGACAAGGAAGCACAGAGAGTTACTGACGAAGTTGTTTATATGTCCGCTGACGAAGAGGACGAGTTCAACATCGCACAGGCTAACGAGCCTATCGATGAAGACGGCCGTTTCATCGGCAAGAAGATCGTATGCCGTTACTTAGACCAGTTCCTGCAGCTTGACCCCGACCAGGTCGACTACATGGACGTATCTCCTAAGCAGCTCGTATCCGTATCTACATCACTTATCCCGTTCCTCGGTAACGACGACGCCAACCGTGCCCTCATGGGTTCGAACATGCAGCGTCAGGCTGTGCCTCTCATCAAGCCTGAGGCACCTATCATCGGAACTGGTATGGAATACCGCGCAGCAAAGGATTCCGGCGTATGTATCGTAGCAGCACACGACGGTGTCGTATCATTCGTTGCTTCAGATAAGATCGAAGTTACTACAGCAGAGGGCACAGTAGACACATACATGCTCGCTAAGTACCAGAGATCAAACCAGAGCACATGCATCAACCAGCGTCCTATCGTCGCCATCGGCGATAAGGTAAAGGCCGGCGACACTATCGCAGACGGTCCTGCCACAGACAACGGCGAGCTCGCATTAGGACGTAACGTTCTCATCGGATTCACCACATGGGAAGGTTATAACTACGAGGACGCTGTTCTCGTTAATGAAAGAATCGTAAGGGATGATGTTTATACATCCATCCATATCGAAGAACATGAGTGCGAAGCACGTGAGACAAAGCTCGGTGCAGAGCAGATCACAAGAGAAGTTCCGAACGTCAGCGATGATGCTCTTTCCAACCTCGATGAGAACGGTATCGTAATGATCGGCGCAGAGGTCAAGGACGGAGACATTCTCGTAGGTAAGGTATCACCTAAGGGTGAGACAGACCAGACAGCCGAAGAGAGACTCTACAAGGCTATCTTTAATGAGAGAGCAAGAGAAGTTAAGGACACATCAAAGCGTGTTCCTCACGGCGGTTCCGTCGTAGTAGTCGACGTTGTTGTTTCCACAAAGGAGACCAACGGAAACTTAAAGAACGGTGTAGATAAGAGAGTCCGCGTTTATGTCGCACAGAAGAGAAAGCTCTCCATCGGCGACAAGATGGCAGGACGTCACGGAAACAAGGGTGTTGTC
>JAZSFQ010000014.1:0-34730 GCA_045532275.1 Saccharofermentans sp.
GTAGAGAGCTTCGAAGTCGCCCTGCTGATAGGGAAGGATCTTCTCGAGAGCAGCTTCTCTTTCAGCAACTGTATCAGCGCAGATCATTTCACGGAATGCTGCGATTCTGTCAGCCTCGAAGAACATGTGCTCTGTACGGCAGAGACCGATACCCTCAGCACCGAGCTCACGAGCCTTCTTAGCATCGTTAGGTGTATCAGCGTTTGTACGTACTTCGAGTCTCTTGAACTCGTCAGCCCACTTCATGATGCGGCCGAAATAACCGTTGTTAGGATCAGCGTCAACCTGAGCGATAGCGCCGTCATAGATCTTACCTGTGGAACCGTCGAGGGAGATGATGTCGCCTTCCTTGTATGTCTTGCCTGCGAGTGTGAACTGTTTGTTAGCTTCGTCCATAGCGATGTCGCCGCAACCTGAAACGCAGCACTCACCCATACCACGTGCAACAACTGCAGCGTGTGATGTCATACCGCCACGTACTGTGAGGATACCCTCAGCAGCCTTCATGCCTGTGATATCTTCAGGAGAAGTTTCGAGTCTTACAAGGACTACCTTCTCTCCTCTGTCATGCCAAACTACTGCGTCATCAGCTGTGAATACGATCTTACCGCAGGCAGCTCCCGGAGAAGCTCCAAGTCCCTTGCCGATTGCCTCAGCTGCCTTAAGAGCTGCAGGGTCGAACTGAGGGTGAAGGAGTGTGTCGAGGTTACGAGGATCGATCATTGCAACTGCTTCCTCAGGTGTTCTCATACCTTCGTCAACGAGGTCGCAAGCGATCTTCATGGCAGCCTGAGCTGTTCTCTTACCGTTTCTTGTCTGGAGCATGTAGAGCTTACCGTGCTCAACTGTGAACTCCATGTCCTGCATGTCTCTGTAGTGATTCTCGAGTGTAGAGCATACCTGTGTGAACTGAGCGAATGCCTCAGGGAACTTCTGCTCCATCTCAGCGATCTTCATAGGTGTTCTTACGCCTGCAACAACGTCTTCGCCCTGTGCGTTTGTAAGGAACTCACCGAAGAGGCCCTTCTCACCTGTAGCAGGGTCACGTGTGAAAGCAACGCCAGTACCGCAGTCATCACCCATGTTACCGAATGCCATGGACTGAACGTTAACTGCCGTACCCCATGAATAAGGGATATCGTTGTCTCTTCTGTAAACGTTAGCTCTCGGGTTATCCCAGGATCTGAATACGGCCTTGATAGCGCCGACGAGCTGCTCCTTAGGATCTGTAGGGAAGTCAGAACCGATCTTAGCCTTGTACTCAGCCTTGAACTGTGAAGCGAGTTCCTTGAGGTCGTCTGCTGTAAGCTCAACGTCCTGCTTAACTCCTCTTTCGTTCTTCATCTTGTCGATGAGCTCTTCGAAGTACTTCTTGCCGACTTCCATAACAACGTCGGAATACATCTGGATGAATCTTCTGTAGCAGTCCCAAGCCCATCTGGGGTTACCGGACTTTGTAGCGATAACGTCAACGACCTGCTCATTAAGACCGAGGTTAAGGATCGTATCCATCATACCCGGCATGGAAGCTCTTGCACCGGATCTTACGGAAACAAGGAGCGGGTTCTCGAGATCGCCGAATTTCTTTCCTGTGATCTCTTCAAGCTTTACGATGTACTCCATGACCTGAGCCATGATCTCATCATTGATCTGACGGCCGTCCTCGTAATACTTGGTGCATGCCTCTGTGCTGATCGTGAAACCCTGAGGTACAGGGAGACCGATGTTTGTCATCTCAGCAAGGTTAGCGCCCTTACCGCCAAGGAGTTCGCGCATGTTTCCGTTGCCTTCGGTGAACAGGTAAACGTACTTTGTCATTCTTTTATCCGCCTTTCATTTATTGAATTCGTTTTTTGTTTCTCTTATGGCCTTAGCCTGTCAAAAACTTATCTTATCTATTGTATCAGAAATACCTGATTAATTAAAAATCGAACTTGTCAGCGAAAAATTCGTCAAGTTTGTCGATCGGGAATCTGATGTTTCCGGGTTCATACTCGACGTTCTTCATTGAGTCTCTTTCTCTGATAGTAACACAGCCGTCTGTCTCGGAATCGAAGTCATAGACTACGCAGTAAGGAGTTCCGATCTCGTCCTGTCTTCTGTAGCGCTTACCGATAGACTGTCTGTCATCGAGCTCGCACATATACTTTTTCGAGAGCTTCTCGAAAATGGGCTGTGCCTTATCCGTAAGCTTTGCAGAAAGAGGAAGCACACCGATCTTGATCGGCGCGAGGAACGGATGGAAATGCATCACCGTTCTTACATCGCCGCCCTCGAGTTCTTCCTCGTCATAAGCAGAGCAGAGGAATGCGAGAGTTACACGGTCTGCACCGAGCGAAGGCTCGATAACGTAAGGAACATACTTCTCATTCTTTGCGGGATCGAAATATGTGAGATCCTGCTTGGAGAATTCCATGTGCTGCTTGAGATCATAATCAGTACGGTCTGCGATACCCCAGAGTTCGCCCCAGTCCGTGAACGGGAAAGCAAACTCGAAGTCTGTTGTAGCTCTTGAATAGAAAGCAAGCTCTTCCTTGGCGTGATCTCTTGTACGGAGTTCCTCCTCCTTGATACCCAATCCGATGAGCCAGTCGTGGCAGAACTTCTTCCAGTAATCGAACCATTCGAGATCAGTGCCGGGTTCACAGAAGAACTCAAGCTCCATCTGCTCGAACTCTCTTGTACGGAAAATGAAGTTACCGGGAGTGATCTCGTTTCTGAAAGACTTACCGATCTGGCAGATACCGAACGGGATCTTCTTTCGTGCTGAACGCTGGACGTTAGCAAAGTTAACAAAGATACCCTGGGCTGTCTCAGGTCTTAAGTAAACTTCAGATGTTGAATCCTCGGTAACACCGATGAATGTCTTGAACATGAGGTTGAACTTACGGATGTCCGTGAAATTGTGGCCGCCGCATACAGGACAGGGAATGTTCTTTTCCCTGATGTATGCTACCATCTCTTCAGGGCTCATACCTTCTACGGGAACGTTCTCAATGCCGTTCTCCTTGTTCCAGTCCTCTACAAGGTTGTCAGCTCTCTGACGTGCCTTGCACTGCTTGCAGTCGATAAGAGGATCTGAGAATCCGCCTACGTGGCCTGAAGCAACCCATGTCTTCGGATTCATGATGATTGCCGCATCAAGTCCTACGTTGTAAGGGCTCTCCTGGACGAATTTCTTCCACCATGCGGCTTTAACGTTATTCTTAAGCTGAACACCCAGCGGGCCGTAGTCCCATGAATTTGCGAGACCGCCGTAGATGTCAGAACCGGGATATACGAAGCCTCTGATCTTAGCCAGCGAGACTATCTTATCCATTGTTTTCTCTACTGCCATATTGATAAATGCTCCTTGCGATTATTCTTCGTCTTCTGTCTCAGGCTCTTCTTCGCCTTCGTAAACTACATCCTCTTCTTCGGAAGCGCCGCCTGCAAGTGCATCAATAAGGCCGTCTAATCCTTTGGAGTTAAGACCGCCTGTAACAGACATTCTCTCTGCTCTTTCTTCCTCGAGCATCTTTCTTCTGTTCTCGGCTTCTTCTCTTCTTCTGATCTTCTCTTCTCTTGTGATCGGGATGACTGCCTCATCCTCAACATCACCCTTGACGGCAACGACCTTGTCAGCTGCTACTTCACGGCATGCAAGTGATACGACATTGGCCGCACCCTTGTCGTCGATCATGGGCTGTGCGCCGTCTGTCAGTTCTCTGGCACGCTTACTTACCAATACCGTAAGATCGTAAGGGCTTGCCGACTTCTCTTTGAGTTTCTCGATTGAAGGATCTGTTAACATCTTTTTACCTCTCTTCTCCTTTTATTCAAGTTCTTTTGCTGTACGTATATTCTTCGAAGCTTTGAGCTTTTCAGCGGTGATTATCGCCAGAATGTCTCCGGCTGCCCTGTCCACATCATCGTTCGTAATGATGTATTCGAATTCTCCGGCACGCTTGATCTCTTCCTTTGCCTGACCGAGTCTTTTAGCGATCTTCTCTTCGGTCTCCGTGCCCCTGCCTCTTAATCTGCTCTCCAGTTCTTCCATAGAAGGCGGAAGGATAAATATCGTGACCGTGTCCACATCGAACTTACGGTTGAGCGCGAGGCTTCCTTCTATTGTGATATCGAAAAGAACATCCTGTCCTTTACTGAGCATCTCATCTAACGGATCCGATGGTGTGCCGTAGTAGTTATCAACATATTTGTCGTACTCTACGATCTTGCCGTCCTTTATCATCTGTTCGAACTGCTCGGTCGTTCTGAAGTAGTATTCAACTCCGTCTTTTTCCTGTCCTCTCGGAGCTCTGGTCGTAACCGAGATCGAATGGCCGACGCTTCCCGGATTCGCCTGCTCAAGGAGTTCTTCGACTCTCGCGAGCACAGTGCCTTTTCCAACGCCCGAAGGACCTGATACTGCAACAATCAATCCTCTGAAATCACTCATCCCAGCATCTCCTTAATCTCTGATGTGGCAAGCGCCGAAGTGAGTACGAGCCCGCTGTCCGTAACTATTACCGATTTGCACTTCTTTCCTGCGCAGCAGTCAACGAGCATGCCTCTGTCCTTTGAATCCTGCATCATTCGTCTTACAGGTGAAGACTCAGCGGCAGCGACGCAGATTATGCGTGATGCCTGTGCTATGTTTCCGAAACCGATGTCGATAAAACCTGATGCCATTTTCTGCCTTCCGTTATACGAGATTCTGTATCTGTTCCCTGATCTCTTCCACAAGATTCTTCATGGAAAGAACTCTTGAAGTGATCTCGATATCATTTGCCTTGCTTCCCGTCGTGTTGACTTCGCGGTTGATCTCCTGAACGAGGAAATCCATCTTCTTTCCGACGGAACCCTCTTCTGCGAGGATCTTTCTTGCCTGTGAGAAATGGCTCGAAAGACGCGCCATCTCCTCATCGATCGCGCACTTGTCGGCAAAGATCGCTACCTCAGCCGCAAGACGGTTATCATCGTAGAATTCTCTCTGGTCGCTCGTAAGTATCTCATTGATCCTGGCCGTGAGTCTCTGCTTATATGCTTCGATCACGCCGGGAGCTCTTGTTACGACTTCGCCTCTTAATACCTCGAGAGTATCAACCTTGGAAAGAATGGTTGCAACGAGGTTATCGCCTTCTCTTTTTCTCATCGCGAGCATACCATCAATGGCGAGATTCAGTGTCTCGATAAGTTCCTTTGCGGCTGCTTCCTCATCGATCTCATTCTGGGAAACGCTTAATACATCCTGGAACGTAGCTATTCTCGCTACACCGAAGTCGTCTTCTCTTCCGGTGATAGCGCTGATCGCTTTAGCTGCTTCGGAATATTCTTTCGCAAGTCCGGAATTGACGGTAACACTCTGACCTGCTTCGCCCTGGTCTTCGTAATTAATGAAAACGTCTATCTTGCCCCTTAACAGCCTGTCGCCCAATATGCGGCGGACCTCGCCGTCAAGATAATTGAACATTCTGGGCATTCTGATAGATATATCGCAAAATCTCGAATTAACGGATTTGATCTCAATGTTATACTTCCTGGTGTCGTAAACTTTCTCGCCGCGGCCGAAGCCTGTCATCGAGTATGCCATGTGATTACCTCATAATGCAGATATAGACAAAAAAGAGCCGCCGCATCGGGATTATCCCTCTGCTTCGGCTCGAGAATTATTATATATTATTATATAAAAGATGTCTATCAAAGATATTTTACGTATCCCGCAAACGCCTTTATTTATTATGTTTGCGGACGCGAAAAAAAATTTTGACCGGTTTTTCTGCGGTGATCGGCCGTGCAGTTTTTTGTCTATGCATTTAGAAGAATAAACTGTACAAAAACCTGTAAATCACCCAGAATACAGTTTTTCATCCATGTTCCAAAGCCATTTTGACAGACAAAAAACTGACAGTCCCATAGCAAGGCAGAAATCCGTCTGTGACTCCGGCATCCGGATCAGCATGGAAGCGCAGGAATCACACGATCCGCACCGGCTTAAACCCGACATAATCCGCTGAAGCGCAGATCAGTCTCATGCCTTCGAAATCTCCTTCAAAAGCCTTCCTGTGGGCAGTGCCGTGAAGATGTCCGTAAACGCAGATATCGATACCGCCCTCTGCCATCATGTGCGCGAATTCGACGAAATCCTGCTTCGCGGTCACAGGCGGATAGTGGATCATCATTATATGTTTTTTCGCGTGCCCGGGATCGGCCTTGTTAAGTTCATCGATGCACATTCCGATCCTGAGCTTCTCACGCTCGTAGATCTTCTTATTATCGGAACCCTCGATGCTCTCCTTCGACTCGATCATCCAGCCTCTGGTGCCGGATATAAGACAACCGTCCGCTTCCACAACATTTGTCCTCACGAATTCAAGACTGTCAAAGCCTTTCTCAGCAAAGAACTCCTCCATCTTTTTCATCGTGGTCCACCAGTAATCATGGTTACCGCGGGACAGGAGTTTGCGGCCGGGGAGTTCTGATATAAACCTGAAATCTTCTTCGGCATTACTGATATAAGTCGCCCAGGAGATATCGCCCGGAATAAGGACAGTATCTTCGCAGGTAACTGTGCTTCTCCAGTTATCTTCAACTCTCGAAATGTAATCACCCCAGGATGTCCCGAACACCTCCATGGTCTTTTCAGGGCAGCTCAGAGACAGATGAAGATCGGCAAGTGCGTAGATCGCCATTAAGACTCCCCGTGGAAATAGTGATAGATTGCCGAAGCATCTTTTTCAGATATGCCTTTGACCTCCTTAAGATCTTCTTCGGACGCGTTTTCCACGGCTTTTATTGTACCAAAATGCGAGAGGAGATTCTTGCGTTTGGCAGGTCCTATTCCCTCTATATTCTCGAGCTTGTATCTGATATTTCTCTTGCCGGCGAGTTTATGCTGATAAGATATGGCGAACCTGTGGACCTCGTTCTGAACAGATGTAAGGAATCTTAAAAGTCCCATCTCGCTGTCAGTCAGTGTCCTTCCTTCGAGCCGTATCTCACGGCCGTCTTCGAAAACAATTCCCGCAGTCTTATGGTGATCATTCTTGACCATTCCGGCCAGGTAGATATTCTCCGTCCCGTTCATGCTCCTGACAACGGATGCAACAGCGTCGAGCTGTCCTTTGCCGCCGTCCACGAGAATGATATCGGGATACTTAAATCCGTCCGCTTCGTTGTGGCTGAATCTTCTCTCCAGGGTCTCCCTCATGGACTGATAGTCATCCTGTGATTCGACTCTCTTCATCCTGAATAATCTGTAGGACTGCTTATCTGCCCTGCCGTCTTTAAAGACGACCATGCCGGCACAGATATCGTCATTTCCGAGGTTGGAGATATCGAAGGATTCGGCTCTGGATATGCTTCCTTCCGGCGCACCCAGGAGTTCTTCAAGATATCTTAACGGCAACGACGGATCGGCATTCGCATTGCCGCCTCTTAAGATACGGCGGACCATCATCTCGCGCGCATTGCTGCCTGCGAGCAGTGACAATTCGCGGAGCTCACCGCGCTCAGCCACATGAAGCCTGCAGTGCTTTCCAAGCTTCTCCGTAAGAGTCGTCTCAATATCTTCCAGGTCTTCCTCTTCCATCTTAAACGGAACGAGAATGAGAGGCGGAATAAACGGAGCATCCTCATAATACTGCATTAAGAAATTCTTCAGGATCTCTTCTTTATCTTCCTCTTCTCCCGCGAAGAAATATGTAGAGGAACCCACTATCCTTCCCTGTCTTAATTCGAGCTTTCTGACACAAGTCTCACCGCAGTCTGAGTAGAACCCTATCGCATCAACATCACGCTCTATATCAAGGTAAACGCGCTGGTTCTGCCTGATGGCACGGAGTGCTAAAAGCCTGTCCCTCAAGGCACCAGCCTTCTCGAATTCAAGGTTCTCTGAATATGCCTCCATCTGCTCTTTGATGCTTTTCTCGATACCGTCGTATTTGCCTTCGAAAAACTGGACGATCTGATTCACCATATTGCGGTAATCTTCACTGCTGACTGTACCAAGACACGGCGCCATGCACTTACCGATATGGTAGTTAAGGCACGGTCTTTCTTTTCCGATGTCTCTCGGAAAAACCTTCTTACAGCGTTTGAGCGGGAAGATATCAGATATCGCTTTAAGCACTTCAAAACAATCCGAACCCATGTAGGGACCGTAATATCTCGCGCCTTTTTTCCTGGCTTCGGGATCGGGCCTGAACGCCTTAAAGACTCTCGGATATGCTTCATTCAAAGTAATGCAGATATAGGGATATCCCTTATCATCCCTGAGCAGGATATTGTATTTAGGCTGATATCTTTTAATGAGATTATTCTCGAGGAGCAGAGCTTCAGGTTCCGAGCCTACTACGGTGTATTCGAAGTCTGCGACGTGAGAAACCATCGCCCTTACTTTGGGACTAGATATGGTTCCGCCTCCGAAATAGCTCTTCAGTCTGTTCCTGAGTTTCTTTGCTTTTCCTACATAAATAACACAGCCCGAAGAGTCCTTCATAAGGTACACTCCGGGGCTTAAAGGAACCGTGTCCAGCCTGGCGTCAAATTTACCGGCGGGCATTACACTGCAATCTTAGGATTCTTGAGATGTGAGATAAGAGCTTCGCAGGCTTCCTTCTCGTCGTCGCCGTTAGCTTCGATCTCGATCTCGGCGCCATTCTCGATTCCGAGGGACATAACTCCTAAAAGGCTCTTTGCATTAGCTCTTCTGCCGCTGCGAACGATATAGATTGTGCTGTGGTACTGTGAAGCTTTCTGGATCATGACCGCTACGGCCTTCATCTGCAAAGCATCTTCACAATCAAAAACAATCTTTTCTTTAGTCATAGTACAGGTACACCCCTCATGAAATACGACATAAGTATATTTTTGAGCACTTTGAAAATCAACCAAAAAAGAACCGTTCTGCCTAATTTCGACTATTTAACCCAAATGAGTAGGATTTAAGAAATCCTTTTGTTAAATTTATCAATCAGAGATTCAGGCTCATAAGGACAGCATCTTTTCCTGCCCCGTAATAATCCCGCCTGTAGCCGTATCTGACGAACCCGGACTTCTCATATAGTGCCAATGCGGGCACGTTATCATGCTCGACTTCCAGGAACACCTTAACTATGCCGCGGTCCTTCAGATCAGATAACAGCGCTTCCATGATCCTTGTCGCAAAGCCTCTGCCCCTGAATTCCTTTGCAGTTACGATATTGCCGATATTGCATTCATCAAGCACTGTCTCGGCACCGGCATAGCATACTGTCCGTCCTTCGCATTCGATTACGAGACAGAGTTTATTCTTATCACTTATGAGGTTTTCAAATTCTTCCCTGGTCCACGGATGTACGATCGATCCCTGTTCCAAAGCCATGATGCTGTCTATATCAGCGGGCGCTGCTTCCCTGATGATGAGATCAGTCATTCTTCTTCAGCCTCTCAGCCTGTGAGACAGCGCAATAACAAGCCTTCAGATCGATCGCGTCGATCATCTCCCTGCCGGCGAACGCGGAAAGCGCAACGCCTTTGGGCGTTATTCCCGCTCCCGGAGCGTAATAGATATTGAGAGTTGATCTCGCCTTCTCGAAAGCATTCTTGATAACCGTAGCGCCGCTCCCGACAACGATGATCTGGCGTCTTTTTCCATATATTATCTCAGGGATCTTCGCGATCTTTGCGACCAGATCGTCAGCATCATATGCGGCCTCAGGCAGCAGCGCTTTGAGCGTATCATCTTCTGCAGCCTGGGCAAAGACCCTGTTATTCCTGGCATCTATCGCGGGTATAATAAGCGTCTCTGTTTTCGGGGTCATCGTCGCATTTTCGCAGGATCTCGCGAGTGCCTCGGTCGACGAAATCGGAATGCATTTTTTCCCTGATGCCAATGCCATGCCTTTAACAGCCGCAAGCCCTATCCTTATTCCAGTAAATGATCCCGGACCTACTGTTACGGCGTACCCGTCAAGATCCTCATGCTTCATGCCCGCCTTCATCATGATCCTGTGTACCAGGGGCATGAAGGTTTCCGAATGCGTCAGCTTCTCGAACGAGAGTTCGTAGCAGATCTCCCTGCCGTCTTCAAACACTCCCGCACTGCAGTTGCTGTTAGATGTATCGCATACAAGTAATCTCATTTTTCAGGTTCCGCTCCCGCTTTCCGGACTGCTCCCTCTATATGTTCCCGCTGTTCCTCATTACAGGAACACTCGAATATTCTCTCACTGCCGTCACCGGTTATCTTCATCTTTATCGTACCTTCAGGCAGAAGCTCCTCTATGATGTCACTCCATTCGATGACGCAGACGCCGCCTCTGTAGAAATACTCATCAAGGCCGCTCATAAGGAAATCATCAGGCCCGGACAGTCTGTATGTATCAAAGTGGAACAGCATAAGTCTTCCGCCGTCGTACTCGTTAACAATAGTAAAAGTAGGGCTCGACACGTGAGATGACGAACCGAGTCCGCCGGCGATTCCTCTCGTAAGGCATGTTTTCCCCGCACCGAGGTCGCCAGTAAGCGCGATAACGTCGCCGCTTATAAGAGATCCGGCAAATTCCCTGCCGAATAACTCAGTCTGTTCGGGTGATGTCGTCTTAAATCTGATCATGCCATTAATGTTCCTTTTGGTTTGCGTGATAATTGTACATTCAAGAGTGGGAAATAGCAAAATTTAGCACATAAAAAGGCCGCCCCACTGAGGACGGCCTTTGAAATCTCTTGGAAAACCGAACGATTAACGCTTTGAGAACTGGGATGCCTTTCTTGCCTTCTTGAGACCCGGCTTCTTTCTTTCCTTCATACGTGCATCACGTGTGAGGAATCCGCTCTCCTTGAGAACAGCCTTGTAGCTCTCCTCATCAGCTTCAACCAAAGCTCTTGCGATACCGTGACGGATGGCGCCTGCCTGACCGGAGATACCGCCGCCAACAGCCTTAACGATAACATCGAACTTATCCTCTGTCTGTGTAGCTGCAAGAGGCTGACGTACGATGAGCTTCAGTGTATCGAGACCGAAGTAATCATCGATGTCCTTACCGTTGATAGTGATCTTGCCCTTTCCGGGGATAAGACGAACGGCTGCTACTGCGTCCTTACGACGGCCTGTGCCGTAATAATATACTTTGCTGCTTGTTTTCTTTGCTGCCATTATCAGTAGTCCTCCGATTAGAATGTGTAAACTTCAGGCTTCTGAGCTGCCTGCTCGTGCTCGGGGCCGGCATAAACGTGAAGCTTTCTGAACATCTGACGGCCGAGTGAGTTCTTGGGGAGCATGCCCTTAACTGCGAGCTCTACAGCCTTCTCAGGGTTCTTTGCCATCAAAGTACGATAGTCGATCTCTTTCATTCCGCCCGGGAATCCGGAGTGATGACGATAGATCTTATCGTCGAGCTTCTTACCGGTAAGAACTACCTTGGAAGCGTTGATTACGATTACATTATCTCCGGTATCAAGGAAAGGAGTATATGTGGGCTTGTGCTTACCTCTTAAGAGCTTAGCAACCTCTGTAGCCAGACGTCCGAGAACCATGCCCTCAGCGTCGATTACGAGCCATTTCCTTTCTATTGAATCCTTGGTTGCAACATATGTAGCCATGTGTCTTTCTCCTTGAAATTCATTGATTTTTCTATCTCACGAAAGGGCTGAATAGACCCTTTTTATACGCAAGCCTGCATATAATAACCGCCTTAAACGGATATGTCAACGTTTTTGCGCAAAAAACTTAAAGAATTCTCTTAAATTCGTCGAAATCCGCCTTTTTTCGCGGTTATTCTTACTCGATAATTCCGTATGTTACAAGATAGACTTTGCCTGTTGCATCAGCAGTAATCACGAGCTTCGTCTTAGTTCCCCAGTATTCTACTCCGGCAAGACCGTAATCTGCAGAAGGAGCTCCAAGCACAGCTTTTATATCTTCAATATTATCTCCGATGTGAAAACCGCCGCAGTCGATAAGAGGATCTGACATTTCGATCATCTCGATTATTTCGACACTTGAGCCGACTGCCTGCTTTGAATAGAGCTTATAGTTGAATCCGTCGTACCAGTAGACGTATCCCATCTCATTACTTGCACAGTCGGCACGTACCATCTGGTCATAATCATCGCCTAAGACCGATTTAGCATCGTCCCATGTCATGCCGGGAACGATCTTGTATCCGTTATGAATAAAACCGTACTCGCCTTCATAAGAGTCAACTGCGCCTGCAGCCTCAACGGTAATCTGTGTCTGGCCGCCTTCCAGACGCTGTACTTCTGCAGAACCGCCTTCGGATCCGCTGCTTCCGCTCTGGCCGCTGCATCCTGCCATAAGTGCTGCAGCCATGCATAAACCGATTACTGCCGTAATTAATCTTGTTTTCTTCATTTCTTCTTTTCTCCTTTTTTTCTTTATCCTATTATCTTTACAAAACAGATTAGTCGTATTTTGGTGTTCCGCCTGCTCTCACAGGTAATATCGAACCGTTGAACTGATGGCGGCTGTCTGCGATCTGCTGATCAGTCATCTCAAAATACAGCGATTGATGCTTCATGAACATCGTCGAATCATAATGATACCACTCGCCGTCCAATTTTACGAGGTTCCAGAAGTGGCCGTTGTAGTTCACGGGATATCTTAGTACAGTCATGTTGGGAATTCCAGCACAATCAAGAAGCATTTTGCAGCATGCGTATGAGACATAACAGTCACCGCTCCGCTTGGTAAACGCTTCATATACCGCATCTTCAAAGGTCAGGGGCTCATAGACAGACTGGTATGAGATATTGGAATGTACCCATGTAAATATGTTCAGGGCCGTCTCGGTATCATTCTCTCCCCTAAGTGTCTCGACCAGTTCCATTGCGGCTTTATAGATATCGTTATGCAGAGGCGAGTCCCAGGAATTTCCGGCATTCATGGCATCTGCAACTGTGCTTGACGACTTGATATTTACAAGAGCATTCTGCCTGCGGATATTTCCGGCCTCATCAGCAGCGCTGTAAGTGATCACATAAGTCCCCTCTTCTCCCATCACGACATTAGACGTGTCAACGGTATATCTCGGTGACTCGTCATAATCGTCTTTGACGGTAATGCCGTCGAAATAATTGATCACGGCATCCTCCGAATCGTCTATCGTAATATCATGGATCCCGTAGAACAACGGCGCATTATGGTCATCCGTTACGTGGAAAGGGACCTCTATCAGAGTCGAATTATCATACCAGTCGGTAACCACGACGGGCACCATATAATCTCCTGTAAACCGGTAATCCGGAACGCCGTCCCTGTATTCGATACTGGCTATCCCTGAAAGATCGGAAAGATATCCGACGCACTCAGATGCTTCAGGCCATTCAAGACCCGCATACTGCATCTTCGGCAGGGCGATGCCCTTGGGTGCCGTATGATCTTCTATTCTTAATATAACTTCTTTTTTGAAGACCTTGTCGTAAGCCACTTTAAGTTTATATACGGCAGGTTCTTTCGTATCTATCACCGAAACGTCGGAAATGAATCTCGCATCTTCCGGACATTCACAGAAGAAGTCTTCGATCCTTATCTCCGAGCCTGATTCAATAACTATTTCCTTTATCAGGTTCCTGTCCGCATCCTTAATTGTAAACAGTATCGAAACAGCGATGATTGCGGCACAGTAAATGCTCGCTCCTATCTTACATATTATCTTGATTATCATTCTCTTCTCTTATCCCCTGTTATTTTCCCATATTCCAAATATCATTTATCATCCCCAGATGAACGGATCACTCTCATGCGGATCATCCGTTATTTCCGGGGGATTCTCTTCAGTAGGAGTCGGCTCCGGCTCATCCGTAGGTCCGGGTGCCGGTTCCTCCGTAGGTGTCGGCGAAGGTCCTTCCGTAGGGCCGGGCGTTTCCGTAACTGTTGGTTCGGGCGTGTCTGTCGGAGGTGCCGAAGGAACAGCTGTAGGCGTAGGTGTAGGCGTATCAGACGGTGAAGGTACCGGCGTAGGCGTTACCCTCGGCGTAGGCGTCGGTCTCGGAGTAGATGTTACTCTCGGCGTAGGCGTATCAGAAGGTTTAAACTCTGTCGAACCGCCGGCACGTTCAGGATAAAGTGAACCGTCGAACTGATGGTGATAATCGTCTATTTCAGCGTCAGTGCACATGAAATACATATCCGGATGGTCCATGAATACTGTCGCGTCACAGTGATACCAAAGGCCGTTAAGCTGGACCAGATTCCAAAAATGGCCGTTTCCCGTGACAGGATATCTCGTTACCATCATGTTGGGGATACCGGCAATATCAAGAAGCATCTTGCAACAGCTGAAATAGACATAACAGTCACCGTTGCGCTGCGAGAATCCCCTGTAAGCTGCGGCTTCGTAAGACTGGTAGTAACTGATCGACACATAATAGATGTTGGAATGCACCCAGGTAAAGATCGCTCTCGCAGTCTCCACATCGTTGCCTCTCCAAAGGCCTGCCATAATGTTTTCCGCAAGCGCATAGGCATCTCCGGAGTTGCTGGTATAGTAATTGTACAGTGCATCCAGATCTTCTTCGGTTGTCGGGTTTTCAGGATCTTCGCCCGGTATGGTTACCTTGATCCTTCTTTTGGCAGTACTGATGTTTCCGGCTTTGTCGATTGCTTTGTAGAGGATCGAGTATTCACCGGTCTTCATGTAGTTCACCATCGAATCATCAACTTTGAGAACGGGGTTATCGTCATAATTGTCAGTGACTGTAACATCCTTGAAAAGATTGAGATTATGCGGATCATCTCCGATACTGATATAGCTGAGGCCCTTGATCACAGGCGGAATATGATCATCGATGACCGTGAAAGGAACCATGATGACTGTGATATTTCCATAAACGTCAGTTACACATACCGGAACGTCGAACTCACCGGTCTCGTTAAACTTAGGCGTGCCGTTCTGATACTCTATCTTTGCTATCCCTGAAAGGTCATAAAGATAAGCGACACAGGCCTCTGCTTCCGGCACCTTCCATGTCGTGTAAAGGAACTGCGAAACGGGACTTCCCTGAGGTCCGGTATGGTCTTCAATCCTCAGGATAACTTCTTTCTCAAACGTGCCGTCATAGAACACCTTGAGCCTGTAAACAGCAGGCGAGCTCGTATCTATGCCCGAAACATCGGATATAAATCTCGCATCATAAGGACATTCAACGAAGAAGTCCTCAATATTAATGCTTGAACCTGTTTCGATAAGCACTTCTTTTTTCAGATTAGTGTCGGCGTTTCTGATATTGAATACTACAGCTACCGCGATTATAGCGGCACAGTATAGAAACGCACCTATTCTACCGATTATCTTTAACATATTGAACGCTCAAAAACCAAACTGCTGAGACAGTCGCTTTTACTTCAGGGAAAAATTACGCTTCAGGCTGCGTATCTTCCGGTTGGGTTTCCTCCGGTGTCGGGGCCGGAGTATCCTCCGGCGTCGGTGACGGTGTGTCCTCCGGCGTCGGCGACGGCGTATCTTCAGGTGTCGGTGTCGGAGTATCCGTTATGTCCGGATTACCCGTAGGAGTCGGAGTAACATCTTCCGGTGAACCTGTCGGTGTCGGTGAAATATCTCCTGTAGGTCCGGGGGTAGGCGTTACAGTTACCGAAGGTGACGGTGATACCGAAGGTGACGGTGATGCCGATGGCGTAGGCGTAGGTGACGCCTTATATTCTGTCGAACCGCCGGCACGCTCGGGGTAAAGCGAACCGTCGAACTGATGGTATCTGTCATCTATTTCTGCGTCTGTACACATGAACCAGACACCGGGGTGATCGCTGTAACCTTCTGTGGCATCGCAGTGATACCATTCGCCGTTAAGATAAACAAGGAGCCAGAAATGGATATTTCCGTTATATGCCGGATAACGGTCTACTCTCATGTTCGGGATGCCGGCGCAGTCGAGAAGCATCTTGCAGCATGAATAGTAAACATAGCAGTCACCGCTGTGAAGCGTAAATCCTCTGTATGCTGCTGCCTCATAATCAGGCGTTCCCGAAAGGAGCTTGAACCATAATGTGTCGTGAACCCAGTTGAAGATCGCTCTTGCGGTCTCGACATCACTTCCTCTTCTAAGGCCCGACAGTATACTCTCGGCGAGGGCATAGGGATCACCGTCACCGACATAATAAGTACCGTTATCACCGTTCGAAGAAGATGGATTCTTTACCTCTTCGGAAGGCATCTTGACCTCGAGCTTTGCCTTAGCGGTGCCGACATTTCCGGCCTTGTCTATAGCCTTATAAACGATCTCGTAAATGCCCGCTTTAGTATAATCGACTGCCGAATCATCAACCTTGATGACCGGATTGGGATCATAATCGTCAGTAGCAGTAACTCCGGCTAAGAAGTTCAGCTGATCGGGGTTGCCGTCAAGAACGAAATCGTGAACACCCTTTATGACCGGAGGAGTATGGTCATCAATAATGGTGAAAGGAACCTGGAAGACGGTAGAATTGCCATATACATCCGTAACAATGACAGGAACCTGGAATTCGCCGCCTTTGCTGAACTTCGGAGTACCTTCCTGATACTCGATCTTGGCGATTCCGGAAAGGTCATACAGGTTGGT
The DNA here is from genome assembly GCA_045532275.1 of Saccharofermentans sp. GTDB lineage: Bacteria > Bacillota > Clostridia > Saccharofermentanales > Saccharofermentanaceae > Saccharofermentans. The sequence continues at coordinate 16,540 of JAZSFQ010000014.1, forward strand.
AACGCAATCTTTTGCCTCAGGCATTTTCCAATTGAGGTAGAACGTCATAGGAACAACATCACCCGTAGGACCTGTGTGATCTTCGATACGCAGGATAACGTCTGCCACCTGATTGTTGCCGTATCCGATCCTCAACTGATAAGCAGCCGGCTCTCTTGTGTCGATCCCGGAGATGTCAGTCAGGAATTCGGCATTTGAAGGCACCCTGTCGAAAAAAGCATCAAGAGTGATCATAGTACCTGCTTCGATCGTTACATCCGTCCTGATCTCGGCATTCTCATCAAATGATTTGAATAATGCAATGCCGCACACGATCGCAACGATTGCAAGCACGACCATGCCTATGATCATGAATATCTGTGCCTTGCCCATTTTCGTATTTGATTTCACTTTATAGGGTTCCGCATCATTGCCATCATAAAAGCCGTTGTACCCGTCGTTCCCGATATAGGGGGCATCAACGCTGTAATCACCGTCGAAATACCCGTCTACCTCAACAACAGGATCAGCAGGAGCTTCTGAACTGTAGTCTGTGTAGAAGCTGTCATTGGGCCCGATCTCCGGTCTTCTGGCGCCGCTATTCGCGCCGGGGTCACCGTTAAACCTCATCAGATCATTTCCACTTGTCTTTTTCATGTCTTTTTTCCTTTAATCCCCATTAAAGTAATTCTAAGTATCTCATATCAGTCAATGTAAGGGAAGTTTGAAGAAACTGTTCCCTGGTAAACATTAATATAACTCTGAACGGAATCAGTAGCCCGCTCAGGATACATATCCTCGGCGAAATCATGGTTCGTCGGCGCATGAATGATCTCATAATCATTCATCATGAAACAGAAATATCCTTTAGGCGTATAGTCATTGAAATATTTCTGAGCATCGCAGTGCCACCATTCGCCGTTGAGTTTTACCAGACACCAATAGTGCCAGTTATCCCAGTCGTTACGGCGTTCCCTGACGACACATATATTCTCGATGCCGGCAACATCAAGCATCGCTTTGCAGCAAGCCCATGTGCCATAACACGAAGAATATCTCTTTGTGAAAGTATTGATAGCAGCTACAGCCCAGTTATCATATTGGGGAGTACTTAACATGAAGCTGATGTTCTTATGTACCCAATAGAAGATCTTCATAGCCTTCTCGACTTCTGTATCTTCTCTCCATAAGATCTCATCAAGGATCTCCTCGGCCATTCTGTACGCTTCCTCAACGTAAGCCTGGGTCTCAGCCGAAGTCATCTCGGCATTGTCGATTATGATAACGTGTACCTTGACCGTAACCGACGTCGAATTACCGACATCATCTGTAGCCGTAAATGTCAAAGGATAATCTCCGACGACGCTGAGGTTAACCTGAGAATCATCAATCTCCAAAGTGGGTTTGTCGCAAAAATCATCTGTAACGGCAATTCCCTCCGAGTAATCTATGGAATCACTGTCAACCATTACGTCGATATCGTGAGTGCCGATAATGGCAGGAGCCTGAGTATCTTTAACAATACTGAAAGGAACATCAACTACGGAGTAATTTCCGCTCGTATCGGTAAGCCTGACTCCGACCATAAAGCTTCCGCCCTGCGAAAGGTCTGGCTCGCCCTCGTTATACTCGCACTTCACTTCCGTCATATCGAAAACGTCCTTAACAAGGCTCGCCGGCTCGGGAGCTTTTCCGGAATACATCTTGACCGGTACCGCTGTAGCGACAGGAGCCGTGCGGTCAACAACGTTAAGGATGGAATGAACCACATGTCCGCCACAGTCAATCGCGATATCATAAGAAGCGAGCATGCCCGTATCTATCATGTCAACATTGGTGATAAAACTGGTATTCGGCGGAACAACCGTAAAAAAACAATCGAGTGTGATCGGATGACCATACTCGATGTCGACCTGTTCGAGACACTCCCTGTCAATGCAGTTGATCAGGTCAGTACGCAGAAAATAAGCAGCACCGAAGCCAAGAGCAGCTCCGGCGACCAGCGGCAGTACCGCCAATCCCAAAAATCTTAAAAAGATGTGTCCTGCTTTCTTTCCTGCTCTGCTCATGATCAATTAAACGACTCAAGATACATGATATAAGTTATTTTTCCGGTAGCTTCATCAAAATTAAACTGAAGTTCGTATGAATCAATTCCATACTTGATTGCCGCACTTGTTTCCATAAGCGGGGAATCACCGTAAGCACTCTTAACTTCATCAATGGTACTGCCGATATGGATGCCCTCAGGAGTATACACTGTATCATCGTTAAAACGGACTTGTGTAATGATCTGGGAACCCGGTCTCAGTTCCACCTCAAATGAAGGTGTCTTGTAAACAGTTGCCAGACCTACGCCTCCGCATGAAAAGGTCTCAATAACTTCGATATCATCAGGCATCTTGGATTCATCAACAGTAGTACCGATTACGAAGTCATTGTAATCGAACACGAAAGCTTTAGCACTCTCTGTTGCATTGGTAACACCTGAATTCTGTGCCTGTGTCGAGATTATATTTATTTCCGATGAGACCGGCTCAGGTTCATTTGAGCATGCACAAAGGCTTGCACCGATCATGCTTAAGCCCATGAGAAGAACCGCAGTCTTGACAAATTTCATTATCCTATTTCCTCCGAAACGCTTAAATTTTCACCATAATATGATACACCAACCATGTATCTCAAATATGCCAAAAATAGGGAAAACTGCTGTATTTTTTTACTCTAAAATGACTAATTAAATAGTAAAACCGTAGGTTAGCTTTCGGCTGCTTTCACACCGTAGCTTTTCAGCTCACCGTAAGTAGCTATCTCGTAAAGCTGATCGTCTCTCATGTCGTTATAGAACTGAATGTCCTTTTCGTATTCGGAAGCTACCGCAGGAACCGTCCTGTAATCTGTCAGTTCATAATGCTCGGTAAGATAGCGGCCGAAATAGACACTGAGCTTCTCGGCACCGTAAATATTGAGATGAGCACCTGCATCGTAAGTATCTACAGACATATCGAGGCCCATATCATCCGCATAATCATTGAAGTTGATGTAAGTAAGACCGTATTGGGCGGCATACTTCTCCACATTCTCATCCCACTCCTCGTACCATTTGTATTCGATCGGGGCACGGACGAGAAGCAGTTCAATGCCGTTCTCCTCGCAAAGCAGCCTGATCTGGTCGAGATAATACATTGCATTATCACCGAAACTGTAATCCGGAAGCAGTACATTCGGAGGGAACTTATCATAAGGAACGATGTCACAACGCATGTAATATCCGTTATGAGATGTAATGTCTTTTGAAAAGACATGTTCAAAGTCCGTCTTTGTCAGCTTATTCCATCTGTCATGGTATCTCAGGACCGGGAATACATAAGAAGCGAAAGTCTCTCCCTTTGTCATTGAGGATCTGATCGCATCGACCTTGTCTTTGGACCATCTCATTCCGTCCAGAGTCATGCGGTTATATGCTTCGTTCTTCGGAACGTCATGCTGCAGATTATGTACGGACAGTACAACGACTTTAGGCGTCTCGGTCCTCAATACATCCTTTAAGAGATAATAGGACTGGTTGATGTACTGTTCACCGGATCCCCTGATGTAGGAAGAGATGCCGTATTCTTCATACATCTTGACCGGCGAATAACTCTCATATGCATCGCAGTCGCCAAAAAATATAACGTCATGCGGAACCTTCTCCTTATAGTATTCTTCGGTAAAAGATCCCTCAATGACACCCCTTTGATACTTGGGCATCAGGAGCCTCTGGACAAACCACAGAACTGCAACAGAAAGCGCCAGAAGGACCAGCGCGGTAATGATTTTCTTTGCGGTTTTGGGTTCTTTCAGTGACTTGTCTGTCATTACATAGCCTTCTTAAGACGGCGGAAGTCACCTAAGGCCTTCCATCCTATCTTTATGATCTTCTTGATGTTTATGGAATTCTTTCCGCCCTGACGGGGTCTGAAAGTAACTTCGCGGAAAACACATTCCTCGCCGTAATGAACGAAATAAGTCGTCATCATGATATTCGGCAGATTATAATCCTTGTCAAGCTTTGGAAGATACTTGGCTACGGTCTTTGCATCCATGAGCCTGAAAGGCGCATTGGCATCCGGAACCTTTACATGGAAATACAGCTTGAGAAGGAAGCATACGACCTTCTCAACGAATGCTCTCGACTTACCGTCTCCCCTGACTTTCCTGTGACCGAAGATTCCTTTATATCCGCGGCGCATCTGCCAGAACGTATCAAACTCCTCAGGCAGCGTCTGTCCGTCAGAATCGGTCTGGAAGATGAAATCCGCACCCCTCTTAATAGAATAATCGTAAAGCGCTATGACCTTCGGGCCATGCTGTTTTCCCGTATCAGAGAGGATTTCCAGCTGCGGATGATCCTTCCTGAACATCTCCAGAAGATCATGCGTCCTGTCTGTACTTCCGCTGTCTGCAACGACCAGCCTCGATGCTGTATCCTTACCCTCGAGCACCGGATACCATGACGAGACAACATCAATGATGTTATCTTCTTCGTTATATGCTGGCATGACGATATAAAGGATATCCACTGATCATTTCTCCGGAATGTTTAATCTCTCGCTGACAATATAGCGGGGACGGTGTTTTGTCTCCAGGTAGATCTTTCCGATGTATTCACCTATTACTCCGAGGCTTATCATCTGGATACCTGAAACAAAACAGATTATACACGTAGTAGATGCCCAGCCGTCAACATAATAACCCGTAATAACGGAAACAAGAACATAGATTATTCCGACAAAACTTAAGAAAGCGACTATAAGGCCCAGCAGCGTGATCATCCTCAACGGTCTTACGGAAAAAGAAGTAACTCCGTCTATAGCAAGTGACGCCATCTTTGAAAGCGGATAATGGGTCTTTCCTGCTTCTCTCTCGGCTCTGGAATAATAGACTACGGACTGTTTAAATCCGAGCTGCGGGATAATGCCTCTTAAGAAAAGATTAACTTCGCCGTAACCTTCCAGAGCATCAAGCACTCTTGCGCTCATCAGCCTGTAATCGGCATGATTGGGAATGATATCAACTCCCATTCCCCTGAGGAATTTATAGTACGACTGCGCCGTCGTCCTCTTAAACCACGTATCGGTGGACCTGTCGTTCCTTACTCCGAAAACGATCTCGTTGCCTTTGGCATATTCATCGACCATCTGGCCGATCGCATTGATATCGTCCTGACCGTCGCAATCCATCGAAATGGTAATATCTGCATATTCCTTGGCTTCCATGAGACCTGCAATAAGCGCATTCTGATGACCTCTGTTGCGGGATAAGGAGATTGCGCAGTATCTGTGATCTTCATCGCAGAGTGAAGAAAGAATATCCCAAGTTGTATCCTTGCTGCCGTCATTAACGAACATAACACGGCTCTTATCACTTATCCTGCCGCTTTCAACAAGTTCATCCAATTTGCCCTTAAACTTGCCGCTCGTGAGCGGAAGGACCTGTTCCTCGTTATAGCAAGGGATAACAAGATACAATACAGGCGTCATCATAAACTCCACAAACCAAATAATAATACTAGATTATAACAGACTTGGGTTTAACTTGCTCAACGGGAAGGTCAGGGCTTCATAATAGTATGGTTCTTATAATCTATCCTGTCCTGGACCGATTTCTTTGCGCTCTCGGGGTATTCACTCTCCTTGTACTGGAATCCGTTCCATCCTCCCTGCCAGAAATCATGAAGTTCTTCCGTCGTATACATAAAGAAATAGCTGTCATATCCTTCGCGCCAAGTCGAGTCACAGTGATACCACTGCCCGTTTATCAGAACATAATTCCAGAAATGCGTCGCAGTCTGGTATGGCCACCTCTCGATTATCATGTTCTCGAAACCGGCGACATCGAGTAGCGCTTTTACGGCATATGCGGTCGCGTAACAGTTTCCGTACCTGTATGTATATGCGCTGTAAGCCGCTTCGGTCCATGAATCATAATCTGTAGCCAGGACAAATCTTATGTTATATCTGCACCACCAGACTATCTGAAGGGCGATCTCTTCGTCGGTCATGCCTGGTTCTGTTATCTCGTCGAGTATCTCTTTTGCAGCTTCATAAACAACTTCCGGTTCCACATAGTTCGCAGGTTTTTCCTTCACGATAATCTTTACGGTAACTGATGACTCGTTACCCGAAAAATCCCTTGCATTGTAGATGACGTCGTACGTTCCTTCCGTGCCGGTGTCAACATCCGAGATGTCGATATCAAGGACCGGCTCCTCATCATAATCGTCCGTCACCTCGATATTGTTTCTGTAAGAAATCGAATCCCCGATATAGTATTCAATGTCACGGGCACCCGTTATAACCGGAGGAACAGAATCCTTTGTAACTTCAAACGGAATAAGTATCTCCGTCACGTTTCCGCATCCGTCCGTAAGCACGACAGGAATATAGAAAGCTCCGCCCTGAGAGTAATCAGGAACATCTTTCCACGCAGCGGTTACATCGGTTATATCTTCGATACCAGTCACGCATGTCAGCGCATCAGGAAGCTCTCCGCAGGCAAATATCTTCTGCGGGACAGCCTCTGCGGCAGGCGGAATACTATCCTGAACGATCAGCGTGCAGGCATGGTTTATGCCGTACAACTTGATGTTGAATCTTATGGTCTGCGGAAGCTCCGTATTTACTTCATCAAAATTCAGATTGCAGGATACCAGACCCGGGAAAGCGGGTTCTTCCTTGAAATACATGCTGATATCAGGCTTTACGGTTCCGGCCTCTATCGTTACTTCGGTATTGAGAAGCTCCGTCTCGTCTTTAAAGAACAAAACAGCCCTTACTGCCACTAAGGAAATAAGCAGGATTATTACAAAGATCATGAGGAACCTGATTATTTTTCCCTGCTGCTTAACGTTTTTTTGTCCGTTACTTTGCGCCGTTTTTTTTGCGTTTTTCCCGGAGGGAGCAGGTCTCCTCACGGCAGGGGCATTTGCCGGTTTGGCGGATCCTCTGTTAGCGGAGGGGGGCGGAGTTCTTTTAACAGGAGCCTGATTTCTGCCGTCAACAGGTTTATTCATATCAGTCTCTTATCGAATGTCCGCTGTAGTTGATCATGTACTGGACAGAATCTTCGGCAGAATCAGGATAGAGATCCTCGTCAAAGGAATAACCGTTCCAGCCATTGTGCCAGAAATTCTCAAGTTCTTCCGTCGTGTACATAAAGAAATAGCTGTCATAGCCCATTCTCGGCGTGGAATCACAGTGATACCATTCGCCGTCGATATTGATGTAATTCCAGAAATGCGGATTATAGATATACGGATCTCTGATAATGACCATATTCTCGATCCCGGCCACATCAAAAAGTGCTTTTGCTGTCATCGCAAATACATAGCAGTTACCTGACCGCTTTGTAAGTCCGTCATAGGCAGCTCTCGTCCAATTCGTGTCATCACAAACGGAAACATAATTGATGTTATATCTTACCCACCATGTGATCTGAAGCGCGACTTCCATATCAGTCATAGAGTCCCATGTGATCCTTTCGAGGATATCCCTTGCCTCCTCGTAAACGAGCTCTGGATCGACCCAGGTATCAGGCTTTTCCACAAGCGTGAGTTCTATCGCGGTCTCGGAAACATTTCCGGTGAAATCAGTCGCTCTGTAGATAACCTCGTAAGTTCCTTCCTCTTCGAAATCAACTCCGGATGTATCGACTTCAAGCTTAGGGTTCGGATCAATGTCATCAGTTACAGTGACATTTTCCAGGTATGAGATAGCGTCTCCGATAAACACTTCAATATCTTCGGTCCCTTCGATTACGGGAGCCGTTATGTCTCTTGTGACCATAAAAGGAACGTCAACTATAGTCTCATTGCCCGATGAATCCTTTACCGATGCTTTGGCTATAAGATTCCCTCCCCATGTAATGTTCGGAAGAGTGACCCATTCCACGGTGACATCATTAAGGTCATAGATGTTCGTTAAACAGTCTTCCACAGGCGGGATATTATCAATGGAATACATGGTCTGCGGTATGGCTTCAGCTGTAGGAGGCGTCGTATCAACTATGGTAAGAACGCACGGGAAATTTGTCCCGTACATCCTGACGGTAAATCTTATGGTCTGCGGAAGGACATAATTCACCGTGTCAAAATCAAGATTGCAGGAAACATAGTCTCCGAACATCGGTTCCCCGGTAATGTACATACTGAGATCAGCTCTTTCTCCGGCTTCGATGGTATGCTCGGGCACGATAAGGGCGGTGTCCTTTTCATAAAAATAGAATGCTCCGTAAACGGCAGCGCCGAAGAGCAGGACCAGGATCAGGAGGATTATAAGAGGAGCAAGGTGCTTTTTCCTCTTTTTCACGCCGTACATCTTTCTCTCTTTTGCGCGGCTTATGCGTTTCGGCTTTGAGCCTTCGGAACTGAAAGATCCGGGAGAACTCTTTCTTACCTTCCCCATTTCTTTCTGTGCTTTCCGGTTTTCCTTCCGCTCAAGGGCAGCCTCGTGCTCCACAGCTTTAAAAACTGCGGCATCAGCAGATCTTACCCGTGCATGTTCCTTGTGGCGGAACTCATCGTCTTGCATTTTCTATTATCCCCGGTCAACGCTCCGGGTAATTCCCGGTAAAGCAGGCGTCACAGTATCTGAACCCGTCACCGCCAAGCATAGCGTCCAAATCCTCATTATCCAGATATCCTAAAGAATCAGCGCCTATTATGCCACAGATTTCAGGTATTGTGTGACTGCAGGCGATAAGGTATTTCTCATCAGGCACATCCGTGCCGTAGTAACAGGGATGCATAAACGGCGGAGAACTGATCCTTACATGGACTTCGACAGCTCCCGCATTCCTTAGCATATTGACCTGATTGGCAATCGTATTTCCTCTTACGATCGAATCATCGATTATAACCACGCGCTTGCCTTTTACGACAGCGGAGATAGGATTGAGCTTTATCTTAACAGCCTGCTGGCGCTGTTCCTGGGATGGCTTGATAAATGTCCTTCCGACATAGGAGTTCTTGACGAATCCTTTCTCATAAGGAATACCCGACTCTGCCGCAAATCCCAGAGCGGCATCGATCCCGGACTCGGGAACGCCGATCACTATATCGCAGTCACAAGGATGTTTCCTTGCGAGTATCCTTCCCGCCTCTCTTCTTGCTTCAGCAACAGAGATGCCGTCGATAACAGAGTCAGGTCTTGCAAAATATATGTATTCGAAAACACATTTCTTCATGCCGCGCTTAATTCCGGAATCCAAAGTCCTGATGTTACCGTCTTCAACGATGATGATCTCACCGGGGTTAACATCCCTTATAAATTCCGCTCCGACGGCTTCGAGTGCGCATGTCTCAGAGCAGAAGATGACCGCGTCATCAAGCCTGCCCATGACGAGTGGTTTTAAGCCGAACGGATCTCTTGCGGCGATAAGTTTACGGGGGCTCATTACCAGAAGCGCATATCCGCCCTTGATCATCCCCATGACCTCCTTTACGGCTTCTTCAACCGAAGGCGTGGAAGATCTCTTATGAGCGATCAGATATGCGATAACCTCTGAATCGGTAGTCGTGTGAAAGATAGCGCCCTTGTCCTCAAGTTCTCTTTTAAGGACATCCGCGTTGGTAAGGTTTCCATTGTGCGCGATGGATAATGTACCCTTGGAATACTGGGTAACGATAGGCTGTGCGTTCTCGGGAACACTTCCGCCTGCCGTTGAATACCTTACATGCCCTATAGCGATATCGCCCTTAAGATTCTTTATCTTGTCGCTGCTCAATACTTCGCTGACAAGCCCCATCCCCTTGACGCACTCTATCGAGGCGTCGTCATTCGTGGCAATACCGCAGCTCTCCTGTCCCCGGTGCTGGAGACTGAAAAGCCCGTAATAAACATCACTGGCACAAAACTTACTGCCGTGAATTCCGAATATTCCGCATTCCTCATGTATGGCCATGAGTAGATTTTATCATCAAGCTTTAATACATATATGCGGTAAAATGTCTGTATTTTCAGGCATGACTTTTAAGTCTGTTTGGATATAACAACAAGGAACATTTATCTTAGTAGTACAATAGCTCTATTATGGAAAGATATTTTGATAATTGTAACCTCTGCCCCAGGCGTTGCGGTGCAGACAGGGCCGGCGGTAAGACCGGCTTTTGCAGGATGCCGGACTATCCTGTCGTAAACCTGATAAAGCTCCACTTCGGCGAGGAACCCGTAATCTCAGGAAAGAGCGGAAGCGGCACGGTCTTCTTTGAAGGCTGCAGTCTCGGCTGTGTATTTTGCCAGAACCATACTATCTCGAGAGGTCCGACGGGGCGCGGAACGGCAATGGATAAACACAGTCTTGCAGAAGCTTATCTCAACCTTCAGGCTCAGGGCGCAAACAACATCAATCTCGTTACGCCCATGCATTTCGCGCCTGTTGTTGCAGACTCCATCGCTGAGGCAAAAACTTCCGGTCTTATTATTCCCGTCGCGGTCAACTGCTCAGGGTATGATCTCGTATCTACACTCAGGCTTTTCGATGGGCTTGTCGACATATACATGCCTGACATGAAGTATTTCTCTTCCAAGTTCTCTACAGAGTATTCACATGCGCCTGATTATTTTCAGGTGTGCTGCAGCGCAATAGATGAGATGATAAGACAGACCGGAGATATGGTTTTGGGCAATGACGGACTGATCAAAAAAGGAGTTATCGTCAGACACCTGATACTGCCGGGAGGACTTTTCGATTCAAAACACATAATTGATTATCTTACTTCGAGATACGGCAACAGGATATTTATAAGCCTCATGAGCCAGTATACTCCGATGCCTTCCTGCACAGGGAAGCTGAAAGAACGCCCCTCCGAGAGAACATGCGTGAGCCTTGCAGATTATCTTGCTTCCTCAGGACAGACAAATGCTTTCATCCAGGAATATGAATCTTCAGGAAAAGAAATGATCCCGGACTTCCTAACGTGAAGCCGGGATCAAAGAATTTCAGTTTTATCTGAGTTCAGATGATCTCTTCGATGATCTTCTCAAGATTAGCCTGGGGGACAAAACCTATAGACTCTCTTACGACCTCGCCGCCCTTGAAAAACTTAACAGCAGGAATGCTTGAGACCATATACTTCTCAGCGGTTTCCATCGCTTCGTCAACATCAAGCTTGCATACCTTGAGCTTACCCTCATACTTCTCTGCTATTGCAGCTACGACAGGTGCCAGCATCCTGCAGGGACCGCACCATTCTGCCCAGAAATCAACAAGGACCGGAATATCGCTTCCAAGGACCTCTGATTCGAAATTACTGTCTGTTACTACGATCTCTGCCATATATTCTTCTCCTTATCTTGTTATTAAAAATGATTATCTCATAGGAACATCAGGTTTACTATGAAAGACAGACGTTTGTAATCAACCTAACACAGTTTGTTATTACAGCCGTCTTTTGCGGAATCGCAGTATCCGCTGCCTTCACATACCCTGTAATTACCGCCTTCTATGCATAAGACCTTTCCGTTAGTGATAGCATCTGCGATCTTATAGCGCGCAGATTCATATATCTCTGTTACCGTTGTTCTTGAGACTGCCATCTTGACCGCACATTCTTCGTGCGTCATTCTCTGATAATCAACATGGCGGATAACTTCAAACTCTTCTATACTCAGGACCTGCGCATCCGTCTTATCCGTGCCTGACGGCACAAATCTTGTATATTTAGGTTCTCCGCAGACCCTTCTTACTTTTACCGGTCTTGGCATTTCTTCACTCCAAAATAAAGACATATGCCGAGTTAACGACATATGTCAATTATAACACTATAATCTTCGCAAAGCGAATTGCAGGCTTACTGTCAGATATCTTCTCCCAAAGATGAAAGATACTGGCCGTAATCAGTCTTGGACATTGACTGTGCGATCTGGAGGAAATGGTCCTTCTCGATCCAGCGGTTATGCCATGCGATCTCCTCGAGGCATCCGATCATGCGTCCTGATCTCTGCGCCGCCCTGATCTGGCCTGCAGCCTCATAAAGACTGTCCGGATTACCTGCATCGAACCATGAAAATTCTTTTCCCAAAGGAATAACATGCAGCTGGTCGCGCTTCAGGTATTCCTCATTGACTGTCGTTATCTCGAGTTCGCCTCTTGCGGAAGGCTCGATCTTACTTGCAATGTCGCATACCTGCGAATCATAGAAATATAGACCAGGAACGATGTAATTCGACTTCGGATGGCGGGGCTTCTCTTCGATGGAAACTGCCTTTCCGTCACCGTCAAATTCGACTACGCCGAAAGCTCTGGGATCTGCGACATAATAACCGAAGATTACAGCTCCTTCTTCCTGACGGCCTGCCATTCTCAGCTTACGTCTGAAGAAAGGACCATAGAAGATATTGTCTCCCAGTGCCAGACAGACGGAATCTCCGTCAATAAAATCCTTAGCGATAATAAAGGCATCCGCGATACCTCTTTGGACCTTCTGCTCCATGTATTTAATAGAGATACCGAGCTGGGATCCGTCACCCAGCAGATCGACGAAAGGCTTTGTATCATCAGGAGGAGTGATCACAAGGATATCCTTTATTCCGGCCTCCATAAGTACTGAAAGCGGATAATAGATCATAGGCTTATCGTAGACGGGAAGCAGGGGCTTGCACACCGGTTTCGTTATAGGATAAAGACGGGTACCCTTTCCTGCTGCAAGAATAATACCTTTCACTTGCTTAAACCTCCGAAAATTAAATTCTGTTGATAAGATAAATATACAATACGAACTCTTCTATTAAAAGCATTAAAGTCAATAATCTGTCAGGTGTTTTTACTCCGACTGAAATGAGATAATATACTCACTTCATCGTAAAACAAGCGAGGTGTGTTATGCTGGAATTCTTAAAGGATCTGACCGTCTGGTCGGTCTTGGATCAGGTCGTATTCTATTTCTATCTCATTCTTTTTATCTGGGGCGGGACCAATAAATTCGGAAAAAAGCTCGAATTCAACGACGATTTTACAAGTCTCGATACTATGAAATCCCTTCGCGGATTTGCCGCTATAGGAGTTATTCTTCACCATATCTCTCAGGAAGATATCTTTCAGCAGAAAGGCGTTCTCTCTCCCTTCGTAAATGCGGGCGCCTACTTTGTCGCAATATTCTTTTTCTGCTCAGGATACGGTCTTATCAAAAGCCTTGATTCAAAGAAGGATTATCTCAAAGGATTTATCAGGAACAGAATAGTCAAGGCCATCGTACTGCCCTTCTATGTCAACGCGTTGATCTACGGGCTTCTTTTGTTCATCAGCGGTTACAAGCTGCCCTCGGAACGCTGGATCTTCAACTTCCTTGGTCTTACTATGATGAATGAGTATGCCTGGTTCCCTATCGTCCTAGCGATTCTATATCTGGTCTTCTATCTCTGCTTCCGCTTCATCAAGAACCGCCCGGTATGTCTCGGGATTATTCTTGCATTCATCATCGGACTCGGAATCTTATTCTGCTACAACGGTCACTTCGCATGGTGGCACGGATCTGACAACTGGTGGTTAAATCCCGCTCTCTCGAAAAAAGCGCTTTGGTGGCAGGCAGAAAAAGCTCTTTGGTTCAGCGGAGAATGGTGGGTCAACTCGGCACCTGCTTTCTTTACCGGACTTGTTTTCGCAAGCTGCGAAAAACAGCTCACTGCATTTTTCAAGAAAGCATATGCTCTCAAGTTCCATGTGCTCCTCATCATAGCCATGGTCTTCTACAAGCTCTCTGCCTATGGACAGGCGAAGTTCGGCTACTGGACAGAATATATGGGAAAAGGCCCCGGTATCGAAGAGAAGATAAAGACTTATTTCTGCCAGGTTCCTCTGTTCCTGGTACTCGGCCTGACCATCATCATCTTTTTGATGAAATATCATGTAAGCAATCCGGTTACCCGCTTTTTCGGCAAGTATTCGCTCCACACATACCTTATGAACCTTGCTGCCCTGACGGCTCTCAGATTTCTGCAAAAAGCCGACTCTCCGATCAAAGCAGGAAAATATAATCTCCTGGTCTACGCTGTCGCGGTCATTATCCTGTCTGTTATACTCGGCGTGATCGAACAGAAGATCACGGAGCTCCTGCAGAAGCTTCTGTTCAGAAAGAAGAAAGAGAAAGCTGCCGGCTGACGGTCACCGGATAATAACCGGAAAACAAAATGAAAGAGGCTGCCTCATCAATTGAGACAGCCTTTATTAGGTGGAGCGGGATACGAGATTCGGACTCGCGACTTTCACCTTGGCAAGGTGACACTCTACCACTGAGTTAATCCCGCGTGCCTGATTATTATATTGTCGGGTCCCTGATTTGTCAACTTATATTTTTCGCTTTTTTTCTTTCCGTGAAGAGCCCGGGCAGCAGCCTCATTTACTGGTCGCTGATATCACTGTCTATCGATACGGCAACATCATATTCCGGCAGGACATTCTTAACATCTCCTATAATATGGGCAATAAGACCCTCCCTGTCCTGTTCGTCAAAATCCACTACGACATCGAATGTGATCCTCTTCTTCACCTCATCGACATAAAAGCCGTGAAGCTGGAGGATGTGCTTATGGTCTACTACAAGTTCGGTGATGTCATTTCTCATCTTCATGAGCTTCTCATTGGAAGAATTGTTCGAATAGATTCCGACGGCCGTAAGCATTATGCCCGTTTCCTTGTAAGCTTTCTCGGTAATGCTTCTGGTGAGGGCATCGATCTTGTCCGCGGTCATGGTATCATCGACCTCAATGTGAAGCGAACCCAGATATCTGTCAGGACCGTAGTTATGAAGGACTATATCATAAACGCCGTGGACTTCCGGTAATTCCGATACGCAGGCCTTTAATTTCTTAGTGTATTCTCCTTCAACCCTGTGACCGAGCATATCGTCAACGGCTTCAAATATTATCTCGACACCTGCCTTAAAGATGAAGAACGAGATGACCACGCTGACATAAGCTTCGATATTTACCTTAACGAGAAGCAGGATAACGGCGGATATAAGGACCGCAGTGGATAAGACCGCATCGAAAAGTGCATCCTTTCCGGACGATATGAGCAGGTCTGACTTTGCCTTCTTACCCTGCTTCGTAACATAGAGTCCAAGGAAAATCTTTACAACTACCGCTACGGAGATCACTGCGAGCGAAATGGCGGAATGTTCAGCCGCGACAGGCTCGATAATCTTTTTGACAGATTCCCAAAGCGCCGTAATACCTGCATATATTATCAGCGCCGCAATGATCATCTGTGCCAGATATTCCACTCTGCCGTGTCCTAACGGATGCTTCTTATCCGGTTTCTTCGAAGCAATCTTGGTTCCGATTATCGTGACTACAGATGACAGGACGTCACTGAAGTTATTTACGGCATCAAGGACCATGGCTGTCGAATGGACGGCTATACCAACCAGAGCCTTAAAAGATGCCAGCAGGACATTTGCTATTATCCCTATAACTCCGGTCTTTACTATCGTCTTTTCCCTGGAAAATGCTTTTTCCGTTTCAGTCATGATCTGATTTCTCTTTTCCGTAAATTACTACGGGGCTGCGGAAAACCCGCAACCCCAGATGTTTCCGATCAACCTATATCTTTATGCAGGCTGGAAATTCTCCTTGCCTACGCCGCAGACAGGGCATTTCCAATCATCAGGAATATCCTCGAAAGCTGTGCCGGGTGCGATTCCGCTGTCAGGATCTCCGACTTCGGGATCGTATTCGTAGCCGCAAAATACGCATACATATTTCTGCATAGTTATGTCCTCCTCGGGATTGATATAAAAATATTTTACACTTTTTTTCTCTGATTTAATATTCTTTCTTCAAAGGCCAGCCAACAAAATAGGATGCCTCTGAACAAGACATCCTTAATAAATCTTTGGAGCGGGTTACGAGGCTCGAACTCGCGACATTCAGCTTGGGAAGCTGACACTCTACCAACTGAGTTAAACCCGCAAAGCTTCAGAACAAAGCAATCTTATCAGACCTGACTGTTGAAATCAAACACCGGCGCCATCCTGATCCTGTCATCTCCGGCAAACTTTATGAAGTCGTCGCACATCTCATGTCTGAAGTCTTCTGTGGCGAACGGGATCCAAAACTGGGTATCAGAGAAGTTGGCCCAGACAAGCATGTAAGAAAGCCTCCTGCCGCCCTCCGTTGACGTTATCGCATCAAGCGTCGAGGTAAACCAGTCTTTAACCGTGTTATCCACCGGCGCAAGACCTTCAAAGTAACCGTATTCAGTCTCTAAGGATCGGTATCCTATTTCCGTCAGTGCGGTGATCTTGCCATGCTCTTTTGCGATGTCATAAATAACATCCAGAGATGAAGACAGTTTGTGATAGAATCCGTCACCTTTATGCGGCTTATCGTGATAGAGATCCATACCCAGAATATCGACATAATCGTCTCCCGGATATCTTGCCATGTACTCTTTCTCATTGGCTATCGCGCCGTTCGGTGAGAAAGCGACGGCAAGGTTATCAACGCCCTTTTGTCCGAGAAGATAATCAACGGTATATCTGAATAATTCAATATATTCCTCGTCTGTCAGGAAGCCTTTTCCCCACCAGAACCAGTCCCCGTTACATTCATGGAACGGACGGAAGATCATGGGGATCTTCTCGCCTTCGACATCGATGCATCTGTCTGCGAAATCCGCGATCATATCCAGGAATCTGCGGTACTTATCATTGAGATCCCCGCCGGGAAGTATCCTTCTCCCGCAGTCGCCTTCGGTAATGTTCGGCGAATAATCATAGAATTCATCGCCGCCCAGGGAAAAGTTCGGCATATGAGAAGAAAGAGTTATTATCAGCCCCTGGCGTCTCATGTTCTTGACGACAGTAATGAGGTCGTTCATCGTGCCCTCATAACCCAGGAAACTCAGCGTATCGATTCCGACGATGGCAGGATGACTGCCGCACAGATTCCTGCAGTCGGATTCGGTGCCGTCATTAACACTAATGGATACGCCGATATGTCCAGCGTTCTGCTGTCCGAATAAGATACGGTCACTTTCCGAGAAGTCCCTTAATATGCCGAGGAGGTTTTCGAGCTTCTCTGATCTTTTATACTTAAAACCCATCAGTTACTGCCTTTTTTCTTCTGAAAGTCTCCGAAGGGATCCTGAATATCCGAGATATCTCCTCCCAGATGCTGAATGGCGGACATCATCTCATAGAACAGATCTCTTTCGATCGTTTTCTGATTGCGGTTGATATAATTCTTGAACATCTGGACCGCCCTGTCATCGCCGTAATCCGCAAGACATATGACGGCATAGATCTTGTTCGTCATATATCTGAAAGCGTGCCTCAGCGTCTGATAGATTTCTTCCGTCTTATGCTCTTTGCCTATCTCGGTAAGCATGATGACGACATCCTCGCAGGGGCCTTCAAGCCCGCTCTCGACATTAGTCTCGATGATGTTGATGAGGAAAGGTTCTGATACTTCAGGGAAAGCCTCAACGTAGCCGGCAATAGATTCGGCAACGAATTCCCTGGTCTTTCCATAGCTCATGTAACGGTCAAGAACCGCCTGGATAAAGCAGGGTTCCTTCATCTGTGTAAGGACGTCAAAGCATGCGATGGCCTTCTGGAACTGCATCTCGAAAAGAACATTCTCATCAGACATCTCTTCTTCGGTCCAGGCGCATTCGCCAATGATCCTTCCGCAATAATCCCTTACCATATCGGCCGGTTCTGATGCTATGCTTGATACCAGTGACTGCGGAACGCCTCTGTCGAGATTAAGGGCACTGTACTCGAGAGTTTCGGTCTTCTCTTCAAAACTCATCTCATCCCATACCTGGCGCATCGACTTGTCGCCCAGACGCTCATCAGGCTCATTCTCGAGCTTGACCGTAGCCATATCAGTCTCTTCTTTGGCAAGACGCTGAATATATTCCTCATAGGTGACGTCATCGACGCCCTCAGGCTTCTGGTCAAGCTTATCGCCAAATTCATCGAGCTTCTGCTCAAGGATCAGTGCACCGATCTCATCGTATCTTTTGAGTAATTCCTTAATATCCTCTCTCATGCAAACCTCATCTCCGGGGTATTATCCGATTTTATAACTCATCTATTCTACTCTGATTGCAGGCGCAAAAAAAGCGTCGCTTTGTAAGAAATACAAAACGACGCTTTTTGGAGGTACCACCCAGATTTGAACTGGGGATCAGGGTTTTGCAGACCCATGCCTTACCACTTGGCTATG
>JAZSFQ010000011.1:0-31401 GCA_045532275.1 Saccharofermentans sp.
TACGACTGCACAAGCCTTACAAGTGTTACTATTCCTGATAGTGTGACTTCAATTGGTAAAAGAGCTTTTTCTAGGTGCACAAGCCTTGCAAGCATTACTATTCCTGAAAGTGTGACCTCAATTGATGAATATGCATTTTCGGATTGCACTAAGTTATCAACAGTCAGAATCAACCGTGGCCTGATGAATTATACTGTATTTCAAGGTTGCGATCCTGATTTGAAGTTTACCTACTACGAATACGGCATAACATATACCAATGGCGCTAACGGTACAGTCAGCGGTGTGGCAAAGGCCTGTGATTCCGATACAGTTGAACTGAGTTTTACATCTGATAACTATTATGTGGTAGATAAGGTTACTGTAACAGATAAGGATGATAATTCGACCACACTATCGCCTGATTATGAAGGTAAGTATTCTTTCGATATGCCGAGATCAGCCGTAACGGTAAATGCGACATTCAAGAAGAATGAAGGAACCTGCGGCGATAATATTACCTGGAAACTCGATAATGAAGGTACCCTTACGATCTCCGGTACCGGTGCGATGGCAGATTGGAACGCGCCTGATGATAGTGTTAACCCTGCGCCTTGGGGAAAAAATAAGACTTATGAGACCGAAAAGATAAAGAAAGTAATCATTGAAGATGGTATAACAACCATTGGTGAATATGCATTTTGTTATTGTAAGAATCTGGAAAGCATTACTATTCCAGATAGTGTTACTTCAATTGGCCGTTGCGCATTTGATAGTTGTGAAAGCCTTACAAACATTGATATTCCGGATGGTGTGACTTCAATTGGGTCACATGCCTTTTCTTTCTGTTCAAGCCTTACTAGCATCGGTATTCCGGAAGGCGTGACATTAATTGGTGATTATGCATTTTCTAATTGTTCAAGTCTTACAACCATTGATATTCCGGATAGTGTGACTTCGCTTAGAAATAGAGTGTTTTTAGACTGCACGGGTTTATCAACTGTCAAGATCAACAAAGGTCTGAAGAATTCACTTGATGACAATGTATTTGAAGGCTGCGATTCTGATCTGGAATTCACCTACTACGAATACAGTATTACATATACCGATGATGGTAACGGCATGGTTAGCGGTGTGGCAAAGGCCTGTGATTCCGATATTGTTGAACTGAGTTTTAATACTGAAAATTATTATTTGGTATATGAGGTTACTGTAACTGATAAGGATAAAAACGTAACCACATTAACCCCTGATGCAGAAGGAAAGTATTCTTTTGAGATGCCAAGATCAGCCGTAACGGTAAGTGCGACATTCAGGAAGTCCGGAACATGCGGCAAGGATGGCGATAACCTGACATGGACAATGGATGATCAGGGCACTCTTACGATCTCAGGTACAGGCGCGATGGCAGATTGGGGAAATCCTTATGAGCCTTTTAACCCTGCTCCTTGGGGAAATAATAACACTCTTGAAACAGTTAAAATAAAGAAGGTAATCATTGAAGATGGTGTTACAACCATTGGTGATTTTGCATTCAGTAAATGTGTGTATCTAACAAATATATCTATTCCCGATAGTGTGACCTCTATCGGTGATTATTCATTTTATGGCTGTGATTACCTTGCAGACATAGTTATTCCCGATAGTGTGACTTCTATTGGTGAATCTTCATTTGATGCATGTACATCCCTTGCAAACATAGTTATTCCTGACAGTGTGATTTCTATTGGCGATTATGCATTTTTCAATTGTGAATCCCTTAGATCTATTGATATCCCGGATGGTGTGACTTCAATTGGTCAAAGCGCTTTTCAAGGTTGTTCGAGTCTTTCAAGCATTGATATTCCGTCTGGTGTGACATCGATTGGCGAATACGCTTTTAATGATTGTTCAAGCCTTACAACCATTGATGTTCCGGAAGGTGTAACTTCAATTGGAGATGGTGCTTTTTCTCGTTGTTCAAGTCTTACAACCATTGATATTCCGAATAGTGTGACTTCATTTGGAGCTGGCGCTTTTTCTAGTTGTTCAAGTCTTACAACCATTAAGATTCCTGAGGGTGAGACTATAATTGGTGCTGCCACTTTTTCTCGTTGCACAAGCCTTACAAGCATTGATATTCCGGATAGTGTGACATCAATTGCCGCTTATGCTTTTTACGGCTGTTCAAGCCTTACTGATATTGTGATTCCTGAGAATGTAGAATCAATTAAAGCTTATGCATTTTCGGATTGCGCTAATCTTTCAACCGTCAAGATCAACAAAGGTCTGAAGAATTCACTTGATGACACTGTATTTGAAAATTGCGATCCTGATTTGAAGTTTACATACTACGAATACAGCATCACATATACCGGTGACACTAACGGAACAGTAAGTGGTGTTGCTAAGGCCTGTGATTCAGATACTGTTGTATTGAGCTTTACTCCTGTACATAATTTCGGACCGGCAACTGTCACAGTTACAGATAAGGATAAAAACGTTACCACATTAACACCTGATGCTGAAGGAAAGTACTCTTTCGAGATGCCCAGATCAGCAGTAACGGTAAATGTAACTTTCAAGCAGATAAAAGCAGATGTCACATTCTGTTCTGAAGACGGCAAGACTGTTCTTGAGACTAAAGCGTGGGATCTTAATACTCAGCCTTCATATTCAGGCGAGACTCCTGTTAAGTCTGCTACTGCTGAAAAGACATATACATTCTCAGGCTGGAGCGACGGTACGACAACATATGCGCCGGATAAGATCCCTGTAGTAACAGCTGATGTGACATACTACGCTGTTTTCAGTGAAACAATAAATGAATACACGATCAAGTTCGTTAATGATGACGGAACAGTACTTCAGTCAAGTAAGGTTGCTTATGGTTCAATACCTGTCTATACAGGTGCAGCACCGACAAAGACAGCAACAGCAAAGTATACATATACATTTAATGGCTGGGATAAGACGATCGCAAAAGTAACAGGTGATGCCACATATACGGCAACATATTTATCAACGGTAAATGAATACACGATCAAGTTCGTCAACGATGACGGAACAGTACTCCAGTCAGGCAAGGTTGCTTACGATGAGATGCCTGCTTATTCGGGTGCAACACCTTCAAAGGCTGCTACAGCCAAGTACACGTATACATTTAAGGGTTGGGATAAGACAATCGCAAAAGTAACCGGTGATGCAACATATACTGCAACATATTCATCAACAGTAAATAAATATACGATCAAGTTCGTCAATGCTGACGGAACAGTGCTCCAGTCAGTTCAGGTTGATTACGGTGCAACACCTGCTTATACGGGTGCAACACCTACTAAGGCTGCAGATAGCAAATATACATATGAGTTCTCAGGCTGGACGCCGGCAATAGTTGAAGTAACAGGTGATGCTACTTACACTGCCACTTTCAAGGCTACAGCAAAGGCTACCCCGACACCTACAGCAACAGCAACGCCTACAGCGACAGCAACACCTACGGCAACAGCAACGCCTACGGCAACGGCTACACCTACGGCAACAGCTACACCTACGGCAACAGCAACACCTACAGCGACAGCAACGCCTACAGCAACAGCTACGCCTACGGCAACTGCTACCCCCACGGCGACAGCTACGCCCACAGCAACACCTACACCTACAGTAGCACCGAAGGCAGGCTGGGTTCAGGAAGGTTCTAATTGGTTCTACTATGATAAGGACGGGAACAAGGTCACGGGCTGGTATAAGGTCGGTGCCTGGTATTATTTCGATGATTCCGGAGTAATGCAGACAGGCTGGCAGAAGATCGAGGGAGTCTGGTATTACTTAAGACCTTCCGGATCGATGTATACCGGATGGCTCTCATATGGCAATTACTGGTATTACCTCAAGAGCTCGGGCGCAATGGCAACGGGCTGGGAGAAGATAAACGGAACATGGTATTACTTCAGTGATTCAGGAGCAATGCTTACCGGATGGCAGTATTCTGGCGGAAAGTGGTACTATCTTGATCCGTCAGGAGCCATGCATACAGGATGGCTGAAATCAGGCGATAAGTGGTATTACATGGATCCCAACGGCGCAATGCATACCGGCTGGGTATACTCTGGCGGCAAATGGTACTATCTTGACGAAACCGGTGCCATGATAACCGGTTTGAGAGTGATCAATGGAAAACGCTACAAGTTTGATTCAGACGGCCACTGCCTGAATCCGTAACCCGGATTTAGGGTATCGGCGCAAA
Organism: Saccharofermentans sp.; assembly: GCA_045532275.1. GTDB lineage: Bacteria > Bacillota > Clostridia > Saccharofermentanales > Saccharofermentanaceae > Saccharofermentans. Next base: position 4,205 of record JAZSFQ010000011.1, read on the forward strand.
TGAAAAACCTCACCCAAGGCGTTCAATCTAGAGTGAGGTAAATACATTATTTTACTCTGAAGCAACCGTCTCTGCAGACCGTGCTTTCGTAAACAAATTGTAGCATCATGATAGATGTCAATCAATCAACCTAAACTCCCTGCAATTGTATAAATTCAGGCATCTTAAGATGCAGGGCGGGGCTTGCCCCGTCTTGAAGACTGCAGGTGCTATCTGTTCTCCTTGATAAAATGTATGCGGGTCTTTTTTCGACATCGTAAATCACAGTAAAATCCACGCCTGCTGTGAGTTTGTATGGAATAATCTGTCAGATCAAGCCAAAATCACAGCTTTTGTCACAGCCTGCTTGGACTTTTCTGTGAAAATAGATTTCTGTGATAAAAAATGTTTTAGCTTATTTTTTTATAGATTTGGCAAAAGAATGATAGAATTAATCTGCCGGCGGATAAGTCGGCATTTCTAATTTTTCGAAAGGCAGAAAGGCAAGTTGAGAAGTACCGGTCATCGTGGCACATTGAAGATCCTTACGGCAATGATAGCTGTTGCCGTGCTTACTACAGCCGTAGCTTCATGTTCAAATAAGACGGATCCTTCCGATCCTACGGAAGTGCTCGAGACAGTCTTAAATACTGAGATAGAGCAGTCTGCAGCTACGACTATCATGCTTGAGACCGTATCGACTGAGCCCACGCCGTCGCCGACTCCCACGCTGACACCTACGCCCAAGCCGACGCTTGCGCCCGAAGAGCGCGTTGTTACCGTGTCTTTCACCGGTGACTGCACTTTGACGCAGGATTACAGGGCAAGTGTAGATAAGTTCGATCAGACCGTAGACGGCGATATGGAATACTGCTTCCAGAACTGCGCCGAGATGTTCAAGAACGACGACATGACCCTGATCAATCTTGAGAACCCCGTTACGGAGAGGACGAGCCATAAGGACAACCAGTATATCTTCCGTATGGATCCCGAGAATCTCGAAATGCTTACGCTTAACGGCATAGAAGCCGTAAATATCGCCAATAACCACACTATGGACTTCTGGCAGGACGGTCTGCAGGATACCAGGGATTATCTTGACGAGTACGGGATCATCTGGAGTGATGATCATTACGGGGCAACATTTACGACGGAGAGCGGCTTTGTGATCGGTATGGTCGGTCTTGGTAATGATACTGATGCCGCTGATGTAGCAGGCATCATTGCAAAGCTCAGGGAAGAGGGCGCTTCGATAATCATCGCTTCATGCCATTTCGGAGCTGAAGGTACATATGTGCCCACTGACAGGCAGAAGCGGGTCGCACACCACCTTATAGATGATTACGGCGTCGATATCGTGGTAGGTACACATCCGCACCGTCTGCAGCCTATCGAAAAGTATAACGGGCATTACATCTTCTATTCGCTCTCGAACTTTTGTTTTGGTGGAAATTACTCATTATCGGACCCCGATTCTGTTATAATTCAATGTGATTTTCTTATGGACGCGGCAGGCTCTTCTTGCGTAGACTATAGACTGAGGGTTTATCCTTATTCCCAGACTTCCACGCGCCCCGGAAATGACTTCTGTCCGAAGCCTTACGAGTGGGAATCGGAGGAATATTTCAGGGTTATGGACCGTCTCGGATGGGCGCAGGGCGATGAGTAACGCCGCATAGATTTTTAATAGGCAGGTACCGTATATGGCTGATGCAAAAGTTCTTGTAGTAATGGGTTCCGATTCTGATTTTCCCGTGATGGAAGGATGCTTTAAGATGCTGAACAAGTTCGGCGTGGGATTCAAGGCTACGGTGGCATCTGCCCACAGGACACCCGACAAGGCCATGTCTCTTGCAAGGGGCGCTGAAGCCGAAGGTTTTAAGGTAATTATCGCGGCAGCAGGTCTTGCCGCACATTTGGGAGGTGTTCTTGCCGCAAATACTGCTCTCCCCGTAATCGGCGTTCCATGCAAGGGCGGCGCTCTCGCAGGCGTTGATGCGCTTTATGCAACGGTTCAGATGCCTACAGGCATTCCGGTTGCCACGGTAGCCATTGACGGCGGTTCCAATGCAGCCATCCTTGCGTGTCAGATGCTCGCGATCTCAGATCCCGAACTTATGCAGAAGATCAAGGATTACAAGGCAGGTCTCGCAACATCGGTAGAGGAGAGGGACGCAAGACTTCAGCAGAAGATCGCTGAAATGAATTAACTGTTACTGGATAAAGATCCATTAACTTATATTAACCAGAGTAAAGGACGGCTAAAAGCACATGAGCGGAGTTTTCGGTTGCTATGACATCAAGGGCAGTAAGCTGGACGTAACGAGAGATACTTACTACGGCATTTTCTCGTTGCAGCACAGAGGTCAGGAATCTGCGGGAATCGCAGTCAATGATGACGGAACATTCCTGGTACACAAAGCCCCGGGTCTGGTAACTGATGTCTTCGATGAAGTTACGCTGTCTGCGCTGACAGGTACATGTGCCATCGGACACGCAAGAGGCGGCTCGCCCAGAGAAAGCGGTACTGATGCCATCCAGCCTATCTCCATCAAATCCAGAGTAGGAAGCATTGCTCTTACATCTGATTCGGTCATTATGAACGCCAACAAGATCAGGGATGAACTCAAGGATCAGGGCGCTATCTTCCAGACAAATACGGATTCCGAGATAATCCTTTCGCTGTTCTCCCGTAACAGGATCAGAACAGAGGACTGCGAGCATGCGATCCTTGAGACAATGAAGGAGATCCACGGCGTTTATGCCATGATCTTCATGACAGAGGATAAGCTCATCGGCGTAAGGGATCCCTACGGATTAAGACCTCTGATCCTTGGTAAGCTCGGTGACAAGTACTATATCTCCTCCGAATCCTGCGCACTTGACGCAATCGGATGCGAGACAATAAGGGACTTTGAGCCCGGCGAGATCATTACCATTTCGAAAGACGGCATGAGTTCCATCCGTTATGACGAGAATGTCGAAAAGAAGGACGGCAAGGTCTGCGTTTTCGAGTACGTATATGTTGCAAGACCTGACTCCATGATCGACAAGATGTCCATCTTCGATTCAAGATACAGAGTAGGTATGGCTCTGGCAAAGGAAAGCCCTGCAGATGTTGACCTCGTTATAGGCGCTCCCGACTCGGGTAACGCTGCTGCCGAAGGTTATGCCGCAGGCCTTGGCGTACAGTACGGCGCAGGCCTTCTGAAGAACAGATATGTAGGAAGAACATTCATCAAGAGTACACAGCAGCAGAGAGAACTCGCCGTACGCATGAAGTTTGCGGCCCTCAAAACAGCTATTAAAGATAAGAAGATCGCTATCGTTGACGACTCTCTCGTAAGAGGTACGACGACAAAGCATATCATCACTTTCTTAAGGGAGAACGGCGCGAAAGAAGTCCATGTAAGACTTGCATCTCCGCCGGTAAAGTTCGGCTGCTGCTACGGCGTTAACGCTTCATCAGAGACAGAGCTTCCCGCAAGCTCAAAGTCTGTTGAAGAGATCAGGGATATGATCGGTGCCGATTCGCTCGCTTACATCAGCCTTGATTCTCTCAGAGCATCTCTTAACACTATCGACTGCGGCGTATGCTCCGCTTGCTTTGACGGCAACTTTATCGCAGGAAAACCTGAAGACGATGAAGAGTCAATTCACAAGGTCAAATATACTTAATTACAGGAGATAATTAATGAAGATAGCAGTATTCGTTTCTGGAGGCGGAACGAACCTTCAGGCGATAATCGACAATACCAAAGACGGTACCTTAAAGGATATTGATATTACTCTCGTACTGTCATCTTCAAAGGATGCTTATGCGCTCGAAAGAGCCGCAAATAACGGTATTAGGTCTGCTGTCGTATCCCGCAAGGATTTCGATTCCATAGAAAAATGGGACGATGCCGTAGTTGCCGAAGTGGAGAAGTCCGGTGCCGAACTCATTGTTCTTGCCGGCTATCTGTCTCTGCTCGGTCCCAAGATCATCAATAAGTATTCCAACCGCATCATTAATATCCATCCGGCACTTATACCTTCTTTCTGCGGTGCGGGAATGTACGGGATAAGGCCTCATAAAGCCGCTCTTGCGAAGGGTGTCAAGGTGTCCGGTGCGACGGTGCATTTCGTTAACGAGAATTACGATGAGGGTCCTATCCTTTTGCAAAAAGCTGTTGACGTCTTGCCGGACGACACACCTGAGACATTACAGAGACGGATCATGCAGGAATGCGAATGGAAGTTACTGCCGCAGGCTATAAGACTTATCGCGGACGGCAGGGTAGTGATAGAGAACAATATCTGTTACGTAAGATGAATCAGTATTAATTTATTGGAGGTGCAAAATGATCACACAGAACTTGGGACAGATCCTTAAAGAGAATGCTTATCCCGGAAGAGGAATCGTTATCGGAAAGTCCGAGGACGGTAAGTATGCTGTTACCGCGTATTTCATCATGGGAAGAAGCGTTAACTCGAGAAACCGCGTTTTCACAGCAACAGAAGACGGAATCAAGACAGAGGCTTTCGATCCCTCGCTTCTTACTGATCCGCACCTCATCATTTATTCACCCGTAAGAGTACTCGGAAACAAGACTATTGTTACCAACGGTGACCAGACAGACACTATCTATGAGCTCATGGACAAGCAGATGACTTTCGAGCAGTCCTTGAGAGGCAGGGAGTTCGAAGACGATGCTCCGAACTATACGCCCAGAATCTCCGGAATCATGCATGTTGAGAACGGCACATACAATTTTGCTATGTCCATCCTCAAGAGTGATGACGGTGATCCGGCTTCCTGCGAACGTCACACATTCACATATACAAATCCCAAGGCAGGTATCGGCAGATTCCTCCATACATACATGGGTGACGGCAGCCCGCTTCCTTCATTCGAAGGCGAGCCTGAGAAGGTAGAGCTCAAGGGCGATATCGATACATTCACAAATGAAGTATGGACAAGCCTCAACGAGGATAACAAGGTATCTCTATTCGTAAGATACATCGATATCGAGACAGGCGCAGTTGAGACAAGAATCGTAAATAAGAACGTTTGATTTTTCGAAAAAAAGGAGAATAACAATGTCTAACGAGATGCAACTCAAGTACGGATGCAATCCCAACCAGAAGCCTTCCAGGATCTTCATGAAAGACGGTTCTGAGCTTCCCATCGAAGTGCTTAACGGCAAGCCGGGTTATATCAACCTTTTGGACGCTTTCAACGGCTGGCAGCTTGTCAAGGAATTAAAGGAAGCAACAGGCCTTCCCGCAGCAACGTCTTTCAAGCACGTTTCACCTGCAGGCGCTGCAGTAGGTAAGCCCCTGTCAGAAACAGAAGCTAAGATCTATTTCGTAGACGATCTTGGCGAGCTTTCTCCCATCGCCTGTGCTTACGCAAGAGCAAGAGGCGCTGACAGAATGTCTTCATATGGCGACTTCACGGCTCTTTCCGATACTTGCGATGCGATCACGGCTACAATGCTCGCAAGAGAAGTATCCGACGGCATCATCGCTCCTGACTATACACCCGAAGCTCTTGAGATCCTCAAGACCAAGCGTAAGGGAACATATAACGTCATCAAGATCGACGCTTCTTATAAGCCTGCTCCGATCGAGACCAAGGAAGTCTACGGCGTTACTTTCGAGCAGGGAAGAAACGAGTTCGAGATCAATCATGCTCTCTTGGACAACATCGTTACTGACAACAAGGAGATCCCTGAAGATAAGAAGATCGACCTTCTTATCTCTCTTATCACATTGAAGTATACACAGTCCAATTCCGTCTGCTACGTCAAGGACGGTCAGGCGATTGGTATCGGCGCAGGCCAGCAGTCCAGAATTCACTGCACAAGGCTCGCAGGCAACAAGGCTGATAACTGGTGGCTAAGACAGAGTCCTCAGGTGCTGGGTCTCCAGTTTGTTGACGACATCCGCCGTCCTGACAGAGACAACGCTATCGATGTTTACATCTCAGACGAGTATGAGGACGTTCTCGCAGAAGGTACATGGCAGAATATCTTCAAGGTAAAGCCTGAAGTCTTCACGAGAGAAGAGAAGAAGGCATGGCTCGCCAAGAACGACAACGTTGCTCTCGGTTCCGATGCATTCTTCCCATTTGGTGATAATATCGAGCGTGCCCACAAGAGCGGCGTTAAGTACATCGCTGAGCCCGGCGGATCTATCCGTGACGATCACGTTATCATGACATGCAATAAGTACGGCATCGCCATGGCATTCACAGGAATGAGACTTTTCCACCATTAATATTTGTTTATCACGGGGCTGTCTCCTGGCGAGGCGGCCCCTTTTTCTGTTTAGGAGGTTATTATGGAAGAAGAGAAAAACACAAATATCGAAGAGATAAAAGAAGATTTAAAAGACGAGATCAAAGAAGAAGTCAAGGAAGAGATAAAGGAAGCTGTAAAAGAGGAGATCAAAGCCGAAGCTGCTCCTGCCGCAGCTCCTTCAAATGATGACGACAGGGAAGATAAGATCGTAAAGGGCAAGTATGTAGATTATTCCGATCATGATCTTCAGACCGAGATCCTCAAGTATGAGAAGAAGGCTGCCCGCAGAACGACAATGGTAGCAGCAGCCCTGTTTGTTATCGCGGCAGTCTTTATCGTTGCAGCCATCATCATCGTTCCCCCTGTAGTCAGGACTCTGAACCAGGTCCAGTCGACTCTTGAAGAAGCAGAGAAGCTTGTCAGCCAGGCTGAGGATACTCTTGAGAACCTGAACGGTTCGCTTGACGGCATGAATAAAATGATCGAAGACGTTGATCAGGTCCTTAGTGACAACACAGAAGCTATGTCTGAGGCTATAACGAAGATCAGCAATATCGATATCGACGGTCTTAACCAGTCGATAAAGGATCTTAATTCAGCTGTTTCCGCGCTTAACAGATCTGTTACCGGCGGAGGACTGTTCTGATAAGCAGCTTAAGGAAGCGGTCGACGATTTGTCGACGAAATCAGGGAAAATCGTCGACAGTTTCGTCAGCGGCATTGTCCAGATAATCAGGCTATAATATACAGGGGCACCCCACAAGTGAAATTAATCACTTTCGGGACGCCCCTTTACCTTTTTGGAGCCAAAGGCGGGAATCGAACCCGCGACCTATTCATTACGAGTGAATTGCTCTACCCCTGAGCCACTTTGGCGTGCCATAAAAATATACCCATTTGAAAGATAAGTGTCAAGTAAGAGGATAACCGATAGGGATTAAAGCCAATAATGATATAATTATCCTATCGGAGGTATTATCGGATGAATGCACGGGGTCTCGGCAGGAAAATAGCGGGTCTTATACTGTGCACGTCTTTGACGTGTTCTTTATTTACGGGCTGCAAAAAGGGTGATGATATGTTCCCTGAGATCGATCTGCCGGAAGGCCGTCCCGAGGTGACTGAAGAGACGAATGTGACTGCGGATCCTTCTTCGGATAGCGATATCCGTGAGCTCAACGTCGCTCTCCCGTATTCGGACCTTACTATCCAGTGCCTGGCTGCCATGTATTATAGCAAGAACAACGGCCTTTGGGACAGTTCAGACACGGGGCTTTCGATAGATACTGATTATCTGTCTTCTGTGGCTACCAATTACGTTGTTACTAATATCGGCTGCGGAAGTACGGGTGCTAATCTTGACAGTGTCAGGTCGTGGAGTGGTGCAAATGAACTGCCTGACCTGTTTTTGGCGCAGGACAGCAATGCTGTCTGGAAGGCCGGATATGCTGCAGAACTGAACGGTTATCTTTCCGAAAACACATACCTTAACAGCCAGAATATCTATACAGGTGCTTTGACTGCGGATTCTATTGAAGGTATTTTCTATGCTGTTCCTCATTATTGTTCTGCAAAGATCCTGATGGGAAATATCGAGTTTATTCCTTCGGAGAGCGGAAAGCTTCAGACCAAGAATACTAAAGAGGACCTGAGTGAGTACCTTGAAGAGATCAGCGAAGAGTATGAATGCGCCGCTTTTGCCTCTGCTTATGAGCTTATTCCTTATCTCGGGGCTGCTTTTAACGGGGATGTTCCGACTTCGTATATGGTCTTTGACGAGTATATGAAAGACCGTGACTCTGCTAAGGAGATTATAAACCGCGCATCTTCCTATGTCAGGGATTTTTATTCGTCATCACTTGCGGTGGATCTTATTGATGGCGCGGATCCGGTCTATTCGAGAAAGGCTGCTTTGTGGGTGGATTCTTCCTCCAATGTCAAAGCATGGTCAGAGTATTATCCGGACAGCCTTTATCTTTTGCATATTCCTTGTGAAGATGCTTCGAATGTAGGCGTTCCCTATATAAGTACATATTCTCTCTGCGTATCAAAAAAATCCGTTAACCGTGATTTTGCCGCTGAATTTGCAGCTTTTATCTCATACGATACCGATGCGCTGCTCCTTATCTACAGGCTCGAAAACATGACCGGTCTGATGCCTCTTTCGAGAAATGATGCGGTTTGGGACCTGATATCTGATGATCCTCTTTTCGGGCATATGGCATCGGACTTCAGGCAGACGATGGACAATGCGGTCTATTGCCCGGATTCCTATGACAGCAAGGTCTTTACCAGGACCAATGAATACACGGCGGAATTTGTAAAGCAGGATGAGGACTTTGATCCGGAGAAGTGCTATGGCTGATAAGATAGATCTTCGAAAGATACGTATTTCGGACAGTTCGGAACTCCGCAGGAGAGGCCTGATGGAGGGTACGATCAAGCTCATTGAGGATGATATCAGGGCGTTGGGTGCCGGAAGCCAGGGCGAGGCTATGCTCGCGGAGAAGGACGGTGTCATCTATGCGCTGATAAAGCTCTTCAGACCTGACAGGAAAAACTGCAGGGCGCATATTGCTCCTGTTTTTACAAGCGATGCGAATGCTGATACGCAGAGCGGTATAGTGGACGAAGTCCTTAGATACTGTTTTCTGGACCAGTACTATCATAAGGTAACCGTGATCTGCAGTCACGGCAACGAGGGTCTTGAGCGTATACTTACGGGTGCGGGCTTTAACCAGGAGGCTGTATTAAGGGATGAGGTCCGCCTTAAGAACGGATTTGAGGATGCAGCGCTTTATGCGATGCTTTCCTATGAATACCCGAAATACAATATCTGCTTTGTGCCTTTCGAAAGGGGCGTCGCGATGGTATCGGGCGGCAGCGATTATGTTGATTCGGTCAGGCTCTTCCACTATGGGCAGGAGATTTCAGATCCATTCGCAAGGAATATCGCTTCATCGTTGGGGCTGTTAGATTCTAACGGGGGGCTTTCGAGAAACGATGACGGCAGATATAACCTCGAAGAAGAGCAGCTCAAGTACATTCCCGATGAGCTTGCAAAGGCCTATACCGAGCTTCGTGAGTATTTTGACAGCATGAGGGCTGGCTTTGATATCAATGTAAGGTTCAGTATCGGAACGCCTTTCCAGAAGAAAGTGTGGAATGCCTTAAATTCCATTCCTTACGGCGGAACTGCCAGCTATGAGGATATTGCGCTCATGCTGACGGACGGTGCGCTTCCGGAAGCAAGGAAGATCACGAGGGCCGTCGGCGCCGCGTGTTCTGATAACCCGGTCGCTGTAATCGTTCCGTGCCACCGCGTAATCGGTAAGGACGGAAGCATCGTCGGTTATTCCGCGGGAATCGATATCAAGGACTATCTGCTCCTTCATGAGAGCTTTACCGCGGTAACACCGCTTATATCCAAGGAGGGATGATATATGGCAAAACACGATAAGATCGAAGTCGGGGTATCTACTATACTTAACCCCGTTCCGGTAGTCATGGTTTCTTCTGCAGGCAAGGATCCTGGATCTGAAGCAGAACGTCCGAACATCATGACGGTAGCGTGGGCCGGCACAATCAATTCCGAGCCGCCGATGCTCTCTATCAGTGTCCGCAAATCAAGACATTCACATAAGCTCATTACCGAGACAGGAGAGTTTGTTGTAAACCTTGTATCCAAGTCGCTCTGCAAGGCCTGCGATTACTGCGGCGTAAGAGGGGGAGACAAGGAAGATAAGTTCAAGTCCTGCTCTCTTACACCCGTAAAGGCAAAAGGCCTTGAATATGCATATGCGATCAAGGAAGCCCCCGTATCTATCTCTTGCAAAGTAAAGAGTGTACAGGAATTAGGTTCACATGATATGTTCATAGCCGAGATAGTCGGAATTACTGCTGATTCATACCTGCTCGATGAGAACGGCAAGCTCTGTCTCGAGAATGCAAGGCTGGTAGCATATAATCACGGAGAATACTATCTCCTTGGCGAGAAGCTCGGTTTCTTCGGCTACTCCGTAGCTCCCGAAAATATCATCAAGAAAAGAATGGGAAAAGATAAGAAATGAAGTTTAAAGGAATAAAGAAGGTCCACGAAGGACGTTTTATTACGGCATATAACGCTGAATACGAGACAAATCTCGGAAATACCAAGATCTATGAGATGAGTTCAAGAGATCACAACATAACGAGTCTCGAAGATCTTCAGCGTGAGAAGTGTGATGCGGTGGTGCTTATTATCACCAGCCCTGACGGCAACAAGCTCCTGCTCAACAAAGAATTCAGAATGGCTGTCGGAGGATTTGCGATCAATTTCCCTGCAGGCCTTATAGATAAAGGAGAGACTCCTGAAGAAGCGGCCGCCAGAGAGCTGTGGGAAGAGACCGGTCTGAAGCTCACTTCTATTGATGAAGTTCTTCCGATGAGTTTCTCCGGTGTTGGTCTTACCAATGAGAGAAGCTGCTGCGTGATTGGTACTGCAGAAGGCGAGTTTGCTCCTAGCACATCAGATGAGGAAGAGATCGAAGCGCGCTGGTATACCAGAGAAGAGGTAAGAGAACTTCTTAAGCAGACTAACTTTGCTGCAAGAACCCAGGCTTATTGCTACTGGTGGGTCAGGGAGTGACCCGCCTGCATTTTAGTTTCCGGACAGCCGGTTTTTGACCTGATATTGCAGAAAATCACAGTAGACGTCAGGGTCTACTGTGACTTTTACGGTGATTTCCTAAACTCGAAAAAAGCCTTATAGCAACTTGGAAGCCCATTCCCTGAGTTCATCGACTGTGGCGCTTGCCTTGAAACGTTCACCGGCCGTGACTTTTGCGCCTTTTGCAAGATTTGCGATGTTTTCACCTGACGAACCGATTCCGCTTGAACCTGAAGTTGCAAAGGGGATTATCGTATTGCCGGAGAAATCATATTGCTCAGCGAAGGTATCGATTATCGACGGCTCTCTGTACCACCATACGGGGAACCCGATAAATACCGCATCGTAAGAGGACATGTCTTCGACCGTGGATGCGATCTCAGGACGGCTCTCACGGTTCTTCATCTCGACAGAACTTCTGCTCAGGGGATTCATCCAGTTAAGATCTGATTTTGTATAAGGAACGCGCGGAACGATCTCGAAGAGGTCACCGCCGGTTGCCTGAGCCAGAGTCGTTGCGAGTCTTTTGGTAACGCCGCTGGCCGAGAAATAAGCTATTAAGACTTTAGACATATCATCCCATCTCCTTTTTGATGTTTCTCGCGAACTCGCGTGCTGCATTAAGGTCGTCTTCGTTGGGGCGGCCTTTGTTCATGCCTTTGAATTCTCCCTTGCAGTGGAATTCCTTATCGAGCACGGGAATGCCGACTGTGTTTGCAACCGATCTTACTTTCTTGTATGTGGATTTCATCATGGCTGCCGTTCCGAAATTGATTATCTTGCCGACCTTATCTTTGCTAAGGCCGGACACAAATGCGCCTACTTCGGGAGCTATCGTGAAAGCGTAGTATGAGTTGCCGAGGAGAAGAACATCAACATTTTCGATAATGGGCATATCGATTGGGAGGGCCTCAACACCCAGTTCTTTTGCGATGGCTTCCGCAAGGCGCTTTGTGTTACCGGTTTGTGTATAGTATCTGACTGCAAATGTCATTATGTTGTCTCCTTAATTGTTTAAGAGTTTCTCGATGGCGCCTTCCAGTGCTTCGGGCTTTTCCTGCGGCGAAAATCTTTCCGCCACCTGGCCATTCTTATCTATAAGGAACTTGGCAAAGTTCCATTCTATGCGCCCGGGCTTCTGCTGCTTAAGATACTGGTAGATAGGAGCAGTGTCATTGCCGTTCACTTTGATCTTCTCGAAGCGGCGGAATTTGGTATTGTACTTAAGGGTGCAGAAGCTGTCGATCTTCTCGGCACTTCCGGGCGCCTGGAATGCGAATTGGTTGCAGGGGAAGTCGAGGATCTCGAATCCCCTGTCTCTGTATTTCTCGTAGAGTTTCTCGAGTCCTTCGTATTGGGGCGTAAGACCGCATCTTGTGGCGGTGTTTACTATGAGGAGGACTTTTCCTTCAAACTCCGATAAGGACACGCTGTTGCCCTTGTTGTCGTTGACTTTAAAATCGTAAATGCTCATAGAACTGATTCCTTACAAAAGTGTTTTTATGCATTCCTCGACATTCTTCACGTCGCTTGTAGGTTCGAATCTGGCTACGACATTTCCTTCACGGTCGATTACGAACTTGGTGAAGTTCCATTTGATGTCGGGCTTTTTGTCCCAGTCAGGATCTGCGTCGGAGAACATCTTCTCGAGAAGTGCCTTATATTGATGCTCTTCAAATCCTGCGAAGCCCTTCTGTGACTTAAGATATGTGTAAAGGGGAAGTTCGTTCTCACCATTAACGTCAGATTTCTTCATCTGCGGGAAAGTAGTTTTGTAATGCAGAGTGCAGAACTCATGGATCTCATCGTCAGTTCCGGGAGCCTGGCCACCGAACTGGTTGCAGGGGATATCAAGGATCTCGAGGCCCTGATCGTGGTAGTCTTTGTAAAGCTTCTCGATAGGTTCATATTGAGGAGTAAAGCCACAGCCTGTTGCAGTGTTAACGACAAGGATGACTTTTCCTTTGAATTCCGAGAGCTTTAATGTCTCGCCTTTTCCTGTGGTAACTTCGTAATCGTAGATCATGGCTGTTCTCCTTTTCTTTTTTTTACTGTTTTTTGCACTTTGCGTTTTCCATATTGTTCAATGCCTTATAAGTAAGTATGTAAAGCATCTTGAACTCTTCTTCATTAAGTCCCACGCAGGACGCGATGCAGGGAGGAATCTTGAGAGCTTCATCCTTTACGGCTTCGCCTTTGTCAGTCAGCTCCAGGATCAGGAGTCTCTCGTCTTCAGGATCTCTTCTCCTCGTGATGTATCCGGTGGTCTCAAGCTTCTTAAGAACGGGAGTAAGAGTTCCGTAATCCAAGTGGACCCTGGCTGCCAAATCTCTCGAAGAAACGCTTAAGGATTCCCACATGACCATCATGACGATGTACTGCGTGTAGGTGAGTCCGAGCTTTTTGAGGTAGGGAGTGTACTGGCTTACCAGTTCCTTCGAACACGCATAGAGCGGGAAACATACCTGGTTTGAGAGCTTGAGCGAGTCGTACTTCTTTGAATTCTTCATATTCGTTCTTCTTTTATCCGCTTGAATTTAATTTTGCACAATTTACTTGCGTCAAAGTAATTATCCTATGAATAATCCACCTTGTCAATAGGAATTTGAAAAAAACGTTTATTTCATTTGTGATTTTTCACGCTGCGAAAATACAGGCTTCCTGCCATTGGCAGGGAAGACGTGGTATTGCGCTGATCATGCGACTTGAAGATTCTTAGCGACTTTATCGGCTTCCTTGAAGTTTACGGCCGTGATCGTGAACAGAACGAGCAATCCGTTATCCTGGAAAAAATAGATCTGAAGTGCTGAGACGTCATAACCGTTTTTATCTAATACTGTCTTGATCGCGAAACAGGATCTGCCGTCCACCTTGTAGTCATCGACGTATTCTATACTCTTAATAGTATAATTTACGCTTTGGTTCCATTCTTCGAGAGTATGTTTTTTCGTAGCGTCTTCTTTCAGATGTTCATCAAGTACAAAATCGATCTTCAAAGTTGCCCGGCCGTCCCATACAAAACATGGACCTCCTATGTCTATGCCGGAATAGTCGTTCATTAATATATCTCTATTATCAGTATCGAACCATTCGACCGTATAATCGCCTGTTAACTTATAAGCTATGCCGCCTGCATGGCTTATATATCTGTAACCCTCAATGGTTCCGGCGACATCTCCGACAGTAGTTGACTCCGCATAGAGCGGTATGGTGGTAACCGGTTCGCGGACCGAACTGCAGCCGGACATAAGTAATATGGCTGCAGATATAATAATGCTTATAATCTTTTTCATATCATAATCTCCCTTGCAAAAAATCAAAGATTTTTCGTATTCCGATAATGAGTATACCATGACTGGTCCGGTCAAAAAATACGCGGTATAATGCTGCCGGACTGACAAGTAAAAATACTTGACACACTCCTGAAGCTTTGTTATTATGTGCAGGCTTGTATTAAGGAGGCTTGCCTTTAAATGCGCGAAAAATCAGTCAGAACGGATCTTTTGCTCGATTTTTACGGCAATCTTCTTACGCCCAAGATGAGGCGTACCTGCGAGAGCTACTACAATGATGATCTGACTTTGGCGGAGATCGCAGAAGCGGAGGGTATCTCGAGACAGGGCGTTCACGACACGGTAAAGAGGGCGGAAAAGCAGCTTGAAGAGTATGAAGAGAAGTTAGGGCTTCTCGAGCTTTTCGAGAGACAGCAGGCAAAAGCAAAGACTGCTCTGGAGCATCTTAACAGCGGTGATATCGCAAAGGCTGCCAAGGAGCTGGAAGAACTGATAGAGGAAATGTAATAAGGTGTTTGAGAGCTTATCGCAAAAGCTTCAGAATATAACCTCAAAGATGCGCGGCAAGGCCCGCGTAAGTGACAGCGACATCAAGGATATGATGCGCGAGATCCGTATGGCGCTGCTCGAAGCAGACGTCAACTACGGTGTTGTTAAAGAATTCGTTGCCGACATGACCGAGAAGTGCAAGGGCGCTGATGTACAGCAGTCCTTTACGCCCGGTCAGCAGATAGTAAAGATCGTAAGAGATTCGCTTACGGAACTTTTAGGCGGGGAAGAAGGCGAGGACAAGCTCAAAGTATCTTCTTCCGGATTCAATACGATAATCCTTTACGGACTCCAGGGTGCAGGTAAGACGACTACCGCAGCCAAGCTTGCAAAACTCCTTAAGGAGGACGGCAAGAAGCCGATGGTCGTTTCAGTTGACGTTCACAGACCCGCTGCTGCACAGCAGTTAAAGGTCCTGAGCGACAGCGTCGGTGTTGACTGTTATATCGATCCCGAAGAGAAGGACGCGGTAAAGATCGCCAGGGACGGTGAAGGCAAAGCAAGATACATGCTCTGCAATTACCTGATCATAGATACGGCAGGACGTACGGTTGCAGACGAAGAGCTCATGGAAGAGCTCCGTGATATCGCTGCCGCTGTTAACCCTACCGAGAAGCTCCTCGTTGTCGATGCCATGATCGGTCAGGAAGCTGTTAACGTAGCACAGCTTTTCGAGCAGAACATCGGAATGGACGGCTTCATCATGACAAAGCTCGACGGCGACGCCAGAGGCGGTGCCGCGCTTTCCATCCGTAAGCTTACAAACAAGCCTATCAAGTACATCTGTACAGGCGAAAAGGTAGAAGCTATCGAGAAGTTCTATCCCCAGCGTATGGCGGACAGGATCCTCGGAATGGGCGATGTCGTAAGCCTCATCGAGAAGGCACAGCAGAACATCGACGAGGAAGAGGCAATGAAGGCAATGGAACGCATGATGAGCAGTTCCTTTACCCTCGATGATCTCTATTCACAGTTCGAACAGATGAAGAAGATGGGTTCCCTTAAGGACCTGGTAGGCATGATGCCCGGTGCTGCAGGAAAAGTGAATGAGGAAGATCTGGATGACAAGATCGTTGACAGACAGATGGCCATCATTACTTCCATGACCAAGAAGGAGAGAAGAGCTCCCCAGATCCTTAATGCCAGCCGCAGAAAAAGAATAGCGGCAGGTGCAGGCGTCCAGGTATCAGATGTAAATAAACTTATTACACAGTACGAGCAGACTGCGAAGATCATGAAGCAGTTCAGTAACGGCAAGGGCGGATTCAAGATGCCCAAGGGCTTTGCAAAACAGGCAGCCAAGATGGGCCTTAAGGGCAACATGGGCGGTATGGGCGGCCTCGGAAATATGGGTATGGGCGGCATGTCAGGCATGGGTTCCGGAATGCCCCAGGGTTTAGGCAGCCTTTCAATGCCGAAGGATACAGGTGACGATTATTCCGCAGCAGCGCCCACTGGCCGACGCGACCGCAAGAAGAAGCGCAAGGGCAGAAGATAAAGTCGATCCCGTCATATTTATGGCGCAGATTATAAAAACAAAAAATATATTTTTGGAGGAAAACAAAATGGCAGTAAAGATTCGTTTAAGAAGAATGGGTAAGAAAAAGGCACCTTTCTATCGTGTAGTTGTTGCTGATTCAAGATACCCCAGAGACGGTCGTTTCATCGAGGAGATCGGTTACTATGATCCCATGACAGAGACAGACAGCGTTAAGATCGACGCAGAAGCAGCAAAGAAGTGGATCGCTAACGGAGCACAGCCTACAGATACAGTAAAGTCTCTTCTTAAGAAGCAGGGCATCATCTGATCATTTTTTCAGTTGATTCTCAAAAATAATAGGAAGGAGAGCTTTATATGGACGATTTATTGGTTTATATCGCCAAGGAACTTGTCAGCAATCCCGATGAGGTTAAAGTTAAGAAGACAGAGCGCGGAAACACTGTCGTTTTCGAGCTGTCCGTTGCTCCCGAAGATACAGGAAAGATTATCGGCAAGAACGGTAAGAGAGCTCAGGCTATCCGTTCGATAATGAAGGCTAAGTACCTCAAAGAAGGTAAGCGCGTTATTGTTGATATTGTAGGCTGATTCTTTTGGAAGATCTCATCATTATAGGAAAGATTACCGGCGCGCACGGCGTCCGCGGGGAACTCAAAGTCTACCCCTTGACGGACGACCCGCGCCGTTTCCTTAAACTTAAGGAATGTTTCACCTGCGGGCAGAATTTCGAGAAGCCCGAAGCTGTTTTATGCGCATCCGCAAGACTCGACAGGGGAAACGTTCTTTTGAAGTTCGAAGGCGTCCCTGACAGGGACAAGGCAGAACTCCTGCGCGGCAGGTTCATTGCCGTTACAAGGGATAATGCCGTTAAGCTCAAGAAGGATAACTATTTTATTACCGACCTTAAAGGACTCAAGGTCATAGATGACGTAAGAGGGGAAGTAGGGACCGTCATCGACTGTTTCGAGACAGGTCCCCAGTTCACGCTCGAGATCAGGCGTGACAAGAAGAAAAACCTCATGATCCCTTTTGTAAAAGCATATTGCTATGAAGTCAGCATCGAAAACGGCTATATCAAATGTAAGATGCCTGACGGCCTGTACGAACTGTACGACTGATCTTTTTTTCGCAAATCTCGAATAAATAAAATATTTTTGCAACATTTGCCTCTTCTTATCTGTATCTAAGGTATACGGAGGAGGTATCTACTATGCTGAACGGAAAACTGACTATAGGAAAAATAATCTTTATCGGTGCGGAACTGTTCGTCTTAACTTTGGCGAATGTTTTGGCCTATTATCTTCTAAAGCCGTCTTCGGTCGGGTATCTGCCTGATTCTTCCGTAAGCTCATGCGATGCCAAATACGAATCATATCCGACGTTCAGCGGTAAAATATCTGAAATCGAGGTTATGAATTATATTGAGATCAGAAATGATGTTGATTCAAATCTTAATGGAAACGATCAGTACAAAAAGGCCGATTCTGCCGATATCGGCATGGAGAGCATTACGACAGCCAGGATAAGAATTACGGGTGCCGGCGGCGACAAGTGGTTCGTTGCCAACACTTCTACATATGTTTACGACAATATAGCCAACATGTATGGCGGAATATCTATCTCCAAGGGACAGCAGATAACTGTATGCTATGGGAAAAAGGCCGGTATTGAGGACTATGATTATGTTTATGCCGTTAAAGGAGTTGGGCTGAACAGCGTTGCTTCTTCAGAAGGAATAGGACATAACAGCGTTGCTTCTTTTAGCGGTTCAGGATTTGTTTTTGTAGCTCTGATCCCGGGCGTGCAGATATTTGTTTTCAGTCTGGTGCTGATGGTGTTTCTGTCTACTCCTAAGGAAGAAAGAAGCCGCGGTGCGAAAGGCATGATTGCTGTTTCTGTCGTTATGATCACATTAGCCGTATTATTCAGTGCCGGAATGCTTGGCGTGATCAGGTACATTCGCATGGCTCAAAGGACAACTACGCGGATTCGTGCGCATGCCCCGATAATATATCTCTATCCGGAAGAAGAGACTTCAGTAAATGTTAAGCTGTCTTTGGATGGGAATCTCACGACGACTTATCCGCTATATGATGATGCGGAAGGCTGGAATGTGACAGCTTCTCCGGAAGGTCTGCTTACGGATTTTGGCGGCAGGAATTACTCGTATCTTTTCTGGGAAGCCGATCTGGAGATGATTCCAGATATGAGTCATGGCTTCTGTGTTAGAGGCGAAGATACTGCGTCATTCCTTGAGTGTGCACTGAAAGAATCAGGCCTTTCTGATACTGAAGCAAATGCTTTTATCATGTACTGGCTCCCGCAGATGGAGAACAACGAGTACAACGTTATTACGTTCCAGACAGCTTCTTATGAGGACGTAGCTGCGCTTGAGATCTGTCCTGCGCCGGATACTGTTATAAGAGTTAATATGCTCTGGTATCCTTCGGATTCCTATGTTGAGCTCGAACCGCAGGATCTGGTTAGTATGAATCCTTCTGAGAGGACCGGTTTTACGGTCGTCGAGTGGGGCGGCGAAAAGT
Source organism: Saccharofermentans sp. (assembly GCA_045532275.1). GTDB lineage: Bacteria > Bacillota > Clostridia > Saccharofermentanales > Saccharofermentanaceae > Saccharofermentans. Next base: position 23,002 of record JAZSFQ010000011.1, read on the forward strand.
ACGGGGAGTGAATCGCTGCTATTGTTCTTTGATTTGTGAAGACGAGTTATTCAATTTTTGCGTGTCGGAAAACAATAAATTATGGATTCTCATGTCGGAATTGCTCGATTTTTAAGCGATTCCGACATGTTGTTTTCGAAAACATGCAAATCCCGACATGGATACTGATAAAAATGTAATCAGGCATTCCAGGCAAACAAAAACACTTCTTCTCCCACCGGTTTTTCTTGACAACAAACAAAAATAATGTATGCTTTGTATTAGAACAACTAATACAAAGCATACACGCGTCCGGAATAACGCATGTATGAGGGTAAGGAAAGGGAGAGATTTTATGGATACCAAAAAAGTTGTAAAGTACACGGCAATTACGCTGGCTTTGTCATGGACGATTCAGATCGTTGTCTCGCTCATAAGTGAGAACATGGCCGGCTTGACGGGAAATATGATCTTTCAGGGCGGACTGGCTGTATGTATGTTCATGCCGCTGGCGGCTGCGGTCATCTCAAAAGCGGACATTAAGCACATGGGGTGGAAGCCCGGGCTGAAGGGGAATTTCAAGTGGTTATTGATCGCACTGTTTGCCCCTGTAGTACTGACAGTTTTAGGATATGTATTATTCTTTGCCATCTGGCCTGACCTGTTCGCGCTTGACGGTTCCTATCTTATAAAGACTTACGAGCTTTATGGAATGGATGCAGCTGAGGCTGAGAAAGCAATAACCCAGACTGGAATGAGCATGACTATGCTCTCGCTTTTAACAGTTGTACAGTGTGTTACTTATGCTCCGTTCATAAACATGTTTTTGGCTATTGGTGAAGAGGCCGGATGGAGAGGCTTTCTTTATCCGGAACTCAATAAAAAGTTCGGCAGGGTTCAGACCTGGATCATTGGCGGAATCATCTGGGCAATGTTCCATTTCCCGGCTATGCTGATCGCAGGATTCGAATACGGCAAGGATTATATAGGTTCGCCTGTCCTCGGACTTATAACATTTACTGTTTTCTGTATTGTCGTCGGAATCCTTCATGAGATCATTTACGATAAGACAAAATGCATATGGTTCCCGGCTCTTTTACACGGCTCAATAAATGCGGCAGTTACAATTTACAACATTGTGCTTGACGGCAGCCGCATAGAGGATATTGACAGACTTATGGTATTCGGTCCCGGATATAACGGACTTATCGGCATGATTCCTACAATAATCTTTGTTGTGATAATTGCTGCACTTGTTTTGAAGGGTGAGAAGAAGGCTAAGTCTTAAGTCTGAATCGTAATAACATATAAGGAGAATCCGAAAATATGATAATCAGGATCGACGAATACTCAGACGTTCCGATATATATGCAGATCCGTAACCAGATTGTGATGGGCATCTCTTCCGGCGAACTCAAAGCCGGAGAGCAGCTTCCCACGGTAAGGGCGCTGGCTCTGGAGATCGGAATAAACACGATGACGGTCAGTAAGACCTATCAGATGTTAAAGAGCGAAGGTTACATCATGACGGACCGTAAGAACGGCGCCCGCGTAAGGCAGCAGATTGAGAAGTCAGGCGTTATGTCTGCTGAGAACAAGAATGAATTGAAAAGGATAGTCTCCGAGGCCAGGCTCTCGGGCGTGCCGAAGAAGGATATCCAGAAACTCGTGGACGAGTATTACAGCGGGAATTTATAAGATTTAAGGACATAGGTTTTAAGAGAAAAAAAGTATGGATAAATATCTGGACATTATAATGCTGGCAGTGATGGTTCCGACATTGCTGATCATGTTTTTCTATGAATATCCTGCGAACTGGAAAGACAGGAAGTTTATCTTCGGAGTCAGGAACCGCAGTGAATTTAAGGAAGAGAAGGCCGCAGCCGAGATCGGTAGGATTGCGGCTTCGACAAGAAAGCAGGCGCTGATAATAATGATCGGTTCTTTTGCCGTAATGGGACTCATCATGCTGCTGCCTGACTTAACGGTCAGAATGTCATTCTGGATAGTGTTTGTTTTCGCAGCTCTGATACTGAGCATGGTGCCGTTCATGAAAGCAAACCGCGAGATGAAGAGCCTTAAGAGGGAGATCGGGATCAGATCTTCACAGGGCACTGTCTATACGGATCTTAAGGGCGCCGGCTCTGTGCACGCACTGAAAATAAAGGACATAGTGATACCCAACGCGTTATCTGTTGTCTTTTTCATTGCTGCGTTAATCTTCGAACTTGTTTTTAAGAATAATCCGGGCATAGCCGCAGATTCATATGAATCCGGCACATTCGTGATATCTTCGATGACGGGAGCATTTCTGCTGATAGGCATTATCCTGATCCCTGTAGCCATAATGATGGACCGCATCCGCAATGAGGTTATATCTGAGGACAGCGATACAAATATGAACTATAACAGGGCTAAGAAGAAGGTCTTCGCGGACTGGTTCGTTCTCATGTCATGGATCAATACGGTATTTATCTTCGTCTCTGTTCCGGTGGTGTTATTCCTGTACAGCGACATCGTCATGATCCTGCTTACGGCGGTCTATCTGCTGATCATCATGTCATCTCTCATATTTATTGCCCGGAAGAGCCTTGCAGTCGATAAGAATTACCGTAACAAGACCACTGTCGATATCGATGATGACGACAGATGGCTGCTCGGATCCTTCTACTACAATCCTGATGACAAGAGGCTCAATGTCGCGAAAAGAATGGGTATCGGAGGAACGATCAACCTTGCCCATCCTGCAGGGAAGGCGATAATGGTAATATGCGGACTTCTGATAATAGGAGTTATGGTCATGGTCATCTTTTCCACCATTGTGGGCAAATCTTCCATGTCTGTGAAGATCGAGAACGGTACTCTTATCTGCACGAAGCTTACTGACTGGTACAGCATCCCTGTTGCGGATATCGAGGATCCCGATATCTTTTATGATGCTTCCTCGGTCACTCTGATGAAGCAGGCAGGCTTTAATATGCCTCCGGTTTACTTCGGGACCTTTAGTGTAAACGGCGAGCGTAACTGCAAGGTATTCATGAATCTCGGATCTGATGCTTACATTACTTTCAAAGCCGGCGGAACAACATATTATATTTCCGGGAACACTGAAGCAGAGACGATGGATGTTTTCGAACAGCTGACAGTTAATTGATTTGAAAGTACCTGCCTCATTGCGTTATGCGGTGAGGCAGTTTTATATTTCGAAAACAATCTGTTTTTATGATATTATTCTCCATGGAATACGTTGTCTTTACAGCGAAAAAGGGGAGGATAGTGTTATGGGCAGAGGCGGAGGAGGCGGCAGTTCGCACCACAGCTCACATCATACCAGCAGCCATTCACATTCCGGCAGTTCACACAGATCTTCCGGTTCTTCTTACAGATCATCAAGTTCGTCATACAGATCTTCGGGATCTACTTACAGGTCCTCGGGTTCTTCGTATTCGCGCCATTCCGGAAGTTCATACAGATCCGGAAGCGGCAGTAGTTACGGCGGACGCTCAAGCGGCTGCCTTAGCGGATGCGGGTGGGTCCTGATCTTTCCGGCATTGCTTCTTCTCGGAATCATTTACGGGGTTGTCGAGGATATGGATGTCGGCACATTCTTCGATATAACAAGATCGACCGTGCAGAGAGAAGCGCTTCCTGCTCCGAAATGTGATGCGATCGACGAGTGGTACAGGGACGACTGGGGCGACTGGATCGATGAGACCGGGGAGGAGACTTCGCTTGTAAACGGTCTTAATCACTTCTACGAGACGACCGGCGTACAGCCTTATCTTTGGATCATGGGCGAAGAAGGCGCGGATTATATGTCTGAAGGAAGCATTGCAGAACTTTCCGAGGCTACATATAAAGATATGTTTGGCGATGACGAAGGTCATGTTCTTGTCGTTTTCCGCGAGTATCCTAATGCTTCAGGCAATTATATCTGCGCAGTAACACCGGGTTACGATGCCGAGACACAGGTAATTGATGATGAGGCAAAAGAGATCCTGCTGGATTATATCGATTATTACTATACAGATTCCGAACTTAATGAAGGACAGTTCTTCGGCAGGGCTTTCAGAAGCAGTGCAGACAGGATCATGACAAAGCAGATACCGCTGAACGTTCTTTACACGATAATAGTTGTAGTTATCGCCCTTGTTATCGGTCTTATCATCATGGTACACATAATACGTAAGCGTAAGATTGCCGTGGCCAAGCAGAAAGCCGAACAGGCAAAAGCAGAGGCGGATAAGAAAAAGGCCGAAGCAGCACAGAAAAAGACCGAGTTTGACCAGCAGAAATATAATGACCAGCTTGAGACACAGTTTGTTGCAGTAAGCTGCCCCAACTGCGGAGCTTCAGCCAACAAGATCCGTAAGGCAACGGTAGGCTACTGCCAGTACTGCGGAACGGCAATAAAGGTTGATCAGGCCGGCAATGTAAAGATATTAACCGGAAGTGATCAGGAAACGACATGAATTTCTACGTAGCCACATTATTTCCCGAACAGGTCTCGTTGTATCTCAACACGAGCATAACCGGCAGAGGTATCGCAAAAGGCGCTATCTCTTTGGAGTGCATCCAGATGAGGGATTACGCTCCGAATAATTACGGCCGTGTGGATGATACAATTTACGGCGGCGGCACAGGCATGATGATCCGCTGCGAACCTGTTTACGGTGCTTATGAGAAGACTGTCGAAATGTGCGGCAGCAGGAAACCGCACACTGTCTATATGTCGCCCAAGGGAAGTGTTTTCGATCAGGCGAAGGCGCATGAGCTTGCCGGGTATGAGAACCTTCTGATCGTATGCGGTCATTACGAAGGCATAGACGCGCGCGTCATTGACGAGATATGCGATGAGGAGATATCGATCGGAGACTACGTATTGACAGGCGGTGAGACTGCTGCGATAGTTGTTATCGATGCCGTGGCAAGACTTATTCCGGGCGTGCTTCCCAATGAAGAGGCTTATACCAACGAGTCCCACACTGCCGGAATGCTCGAAGCGCCGCAATATACGAAGCCTCCTGTATGGCACGGAAGGGAAGTGCCTGAAGTGTTAAAGAATGGCAACGATGCTGCTATTGCGGACTATAACCGCATAGCCGCACTGGTCGATACATGGCACAACAGGCCCGATATGCTTGATAAACTTGACATTTCCGAGAGTGATTGGGCAAAAATGCTTGCCTTTGAAAGAGGCATGTGCTAAAATTTTCCAGTTATCAGGGTGGTCCTCTGCCATTATCCAGGCAAGAACATCTGCAGGAAAGAGAGGAAACGAACAATATGGATTTAGTAAAAGTCATCGAGAGCGAGAATATTCGCAACCAGTATCCTGAAGTTGAAGTCGGAGACTTCGTAAAGGCTCACCTTCTCATCAAGGAAGGCGCTAAGGAGCGTATTCAGGTATTCGAAGGCTATGTCATCGCAAGAAAAGGTTCCGGCCTTTCAGAGACAATAACGATCCGCCGTGTATCTTACGGTATCGGCGTAGAGAGAATTCTCCCTGTTAACTCACCCAAGATCGATCACATCGACGTTATTCGTAAGGGTAAGATCAGAAGAGCAAAGCTTTATTATCTCCGCGATCGTCAGGGCAAGGCTGCAAAGATCACTCAGAAGATCTGAGCCAGAACTTAAGAAATCGTTTAAGGACCGTCTCACCCGAGGCGGTCTTTTTGTATATAGGAAATTGTCTAGGAAAAAGCAGTTAAAGTGATAGACAAAAAACTGGATTTTAAGGAAAATCAACATTTTGTCTAGCATATCAGGTCAATTTTCCTAGACAAAAAACTAGACAAAGGTTTAGGGTTATATGTGTTCCCGTTTTCGAAAAGAATCATATTAATGTGTTACAATCTTTGAGTAAAATACGAGGATTCCTTATGGCAGAGAAAAAGAACGACATTAACTGGTTTCCGGGGCATATGAGAAAGGCCCTGAACGAGACAGGCGAGAGATTGAAGCTCGTCGATCTTGTCTATGAGACGTGCGATGCGAGGATCCCTTTTTCGAGCAGGAATCCCGAACTGGATAAAATTATCGGTGACAAGCCGAGGATCGTTATCCTTAACAAGGCTGATCTTGCGGATCCTGCGAAAACGCCTGTCTGGATCAACAGTTTTGAATCAGACGGACTTCGTGCCTGCGCGCTTGAGAGCACGCATAAAAAGGGCTTTGACAGGCTTAATGCCATTACGATGGAACTCATGAAAGATAAGCTTGAGAAGGCTGCTGAGAAGGGACGTATCGGAAGACCCGTAAGGGTTATGGTCGTCGGCGCGCCTAATACCGGAAAGTCCACGCTCATCAATGCTCTCGCGGGACGTAAAGCGGCTGTGACAGGCGATAAGCCCGGTGTTACCAAAGATTTCAAATGGATAATGACAGGCGGCAGGCTTGAGCTCATGGATATGGCAGGCGTGCTCTGGCCGAGGATCGCAAACGCCAAGAGCGGAATATGCCTTACGGCTTTGGGATCTGTCAAAGAAGAGATAACAGATGTAGTCAGAGTTGCCTATGAGACTTTGAAGATAATGTACGATATATATCCTGATCTTCTGAAGGAACGCTATGGTGTGGACATGGAGGTCCAGGCTGAGGAAGATGAAGGATATTTTCAGGATCCGTTCTATGACATCTTCCTTGCGATGGCAAAAAAGAGAGGATGTATCCTGAGTGGCGGAAGGATCGATGAGGAGCGCTTTGCAAGGCTTTTCATAAACGATCTTAAGGAAGGCAGAACAGGTAGGATAACTCTTGAGATGCCCGGTGATTACAAGTAAGGAGCCCGAAAATGCCTAAGCTTACGACTGAACAGCTGATCGCAAAATACGATGCGATGTATGAATATGAGAAGGATTGCTTCGCCAAAGGATTCAAGATGGTCGGCGGTATCGACGAGGCCGGAAGAGGCCCTCTCGCAGGCCCTGTTGTAGCTGCATGCTGCATCCTTGATCCTGATGTGAAGATCTTAGGTCTTGATGATTCAAAAAAGCTTTCCGAGAAGAAAAGGGAAGAGCTTTTCCTGGAAATAAAGGAACAGGCTCTGGCTTATGCGATCTGCAGTTCAAGCCCTGAAGAGATCGATGAGATCAACATCCTTGAAGCTACAAAAAAAGCTATGAGGAATTGCGTTAAAGAGCTTGCTGATAAAGGCAGGTCTCCTGATATCCTTCTTATCGATGCTGTCAATCTGTCAGGCACAGGCCTTGATGTCATCCCGATAATCAAAGGCGATGCAAAATCAGATTCGATCGCTGCAGCATCCATTCTTGCCAAAGTAACTCGAGACCACATCATGACTGAATATGATGCAGAGTACCCGGGCTACGGCTTCGCAAAGCATAAAGGATACGGCACAAAAGACCATTATGCCGCCATCCGCGAAAAAGGAATGACCCCGATACATCGGCGCTCATTCCTGAAGGTAATACATTGAAGACAATGAGTTAATATTTGTTCGCAAGTGCCTCTGCACAAGCGAACAAAGTTCGCGCGGAAGCCTCGCACTTGCGAACGAATATTACTCGCCCTATTGACTTTGTGGCAAAGTTTAAGTATTATATCGCTCGTGAAAGAAGAACATCCGTTTCTCACCTCAAGCGGCTTATAGCTTGTAAAGAGGTCAATAACTAGATAATAACCTATTTTTCGAGGGGTATGCCTTTAAGGCAGGGTAGTTATGAGAGAACGGATTTTATCCGTTCTTTTTTTATGTAAGGTTACAGAAGTCTTAACTAAGGAGGTGGCTACCATCGCAAAGACCAATGATACTCAGATGATTAACGGAGCTATCAAGTTCCCTCAGGTTCGTCTCATTGACGCAGAAGGACAGATGGTTGGCGTTGTGTCAATCGAAGAGGCTCTTAAGAGCGCTGAAGAAGCTGAATTAGATCTCGTCTGCATTTCACCTAATCCTGATAACCCGGTTTGCAGAGTCATGGATTACAACAAGTTCCTTTTCGAAAAGGGTAAGAGAGAGAAGGAAGCAAAGAAAAAGCAGAAAGAGACTGAACTCAAGGAAGTCGGACTGAAGCTTACAACAGATGTTCACGATGTCGAAGTTAAGCGCAAGATGGTCATAAGATTCCTTTCTTCGGGAGACAGAGTAAAGGTTAACATCAGATTCAGAGGCCGCGAGATGGCTTTCCAGAATAAAGGTTTCGAGGTCATGAATAACTTCGCTGACAGCGTAACCGAATACGGATCAGTAGACAGACCGCCGAAGATAGAAGGCAGGAACATGGTAATGTACCTGTCACCGGCAAAGAAAAAATAATTTAGGAGGATATAAATATGCCCAAGCAGAAGACACACACTTCTTCAAAGAAGAGATTCAAGGTAACAGGTACCGGTAAGGTTCTCCATAAGCAGGCATTCAGAAGCCACATTTTGAGCAAGAGACCTACTAAGAGAATG
>JAZSFQ010000045.1:0-42307 GCA_045532275.1 Saccharofermentans sp.
GATCGTGCTTTTCTTCAACATCATTATCTATGGTGTTGCAGGTCTCCTGTTCGGACCTGACAGGGCGCTCTATTCGCTCCTTACTTATTTCATAACATCGAAAATAATCGATATTGTCGAGAACGGAATGGAGCAGGGCAAGTCTGTTATGATCATCACCGATCACGGCAAGGACATTGCCGATAAGATCTATTCGCAGCTCGGCCGTACATGCACGCAGATGGAAGGCAAAGGCATGGTCAGCAACGGCAAGAAGACCGTGCTTTACTGCGTTATCACGAGAGTCGAAGTGCCGGCGATAAAGAAGATAATTAACGATGCTGATGTGTCTGCTTTTATGACTATTTCGGATGTCTCAGAGATCGTCGGTAATCACATCAAGAGAAAGAAAAGTCCTGTGCAGAAGAAGTGAATATTAAACACTTCACAGAAAGTCTGTGGATAAAGCTGCCTGCTTAATTAGGTCTCCTTTTCAGTGGCGAAATACACATGTACCCATAAAAAAGCGAAAAACAATGGATTTATGGGTATATATTGAAGATTAGCTGATCAACTGTAATGATAAATACCCATAAATCAGGTGAAGTCAAAGGATTTATGGGTATTTGCTCGAAAAAATGAATGTTTACCAATAAAAAGTACCCATAAATCTAAGGAAAACAATAGATTAATGGGTACGAACTATTTTAGTTAAATTCTCTTACTTCTTTCCGAAAGTGTCGTTGAGTTTATCAACGTCCGGAAGATCCACGCCGACTTTCTTCTCGACCTTATCGATAGCATCATTAGCTACTTTCTTTGCATTCTCATCTTTAGCCACAGCACCTAATGCGTCCTGAGCAGCACCGACAGCCTTGTTAACATCTAAGTCCATAAAAGGCACCTCCAATTATTTTGATATAATCATTCTATCACTGTTGATTCATATTTGTGTGGTCATAAAGAGGTCACATCTTTTTTCTATACTCACGATGAACGAAGACGGATGTCGTGGAAAGGAATAAAAAGATGAAAAAGAAATATTTGGGATTCGGGTTAGTATATTGTGTATTGGTGCTGCTTATCTTTTTGGCAGCTGTCTCGTTTTTTACCAAGAAAAAAATCGATGAGCAAAATGACAGTTTGCGCAGCATTTCGCGTTGGCCGGAATTCAGGATGGCTTATGCAGATTATTCAGACGAAGAGGCGCTGGTCGGAAGTACGATAGATTCATGGGAATTCCTTTCTCGTTTAGATGATATCGGTGTCTATTCTTCTGTGGTTGAAACGAATAATGGCGGTGTATTGTTCGAATCTCAGGATTATTTTGTAGTCCGTTATTATGGCGAGTTTGAGTTTGAGATCATTGAGAATAGTGCATACAGATATGAAGAGAAGTCGACTCAGCTGGCTCCCGGCGATTACCGCTTTATGGTTTTTGAAGAACCGGTGTTTCTGACAAAGGACGAATTAACAGATCTCCGTTTTCCGAATAATAATAATGTCACGATAACGGGAGCCAGATGTGATGATACATTCATATACGGAGGTGCACTGACTTTTACTACTACCGCGAATGAAGAAAAGACATTTAATATTGCAAAGCCTGATTCAGTCAATGAGGCCGACAGCGTACCTTATGAAGAGTGGGTCGTCAGGATCGACGAGATAGAGCATTATTCTTATGACGTGAATTCGTGGAAAAACAAAAAGGCACATAAGTTAAGTGATGCATATGTTGATCAGTTCATGAACGGCAAAGCATCTGACGGCGTTAATGTAAAGAGAGGTGTTTTCACTTCAACTGTTTCAGAAATCTTTGTTTTTGACAAAGGGCTTTATTTAGTCACTTATTATTTTGTAATGTATCCGCTTCAGATAGTATTAAGAAACAATCTGATGATCTACATTTTATCCGTCCTGGCGCTCGTTCTGGTCGAGGCGGTCATCATATACGCAGTGAGAAAACTCTATCGCAATCAGAAGCGTTTCGAATTAAGGAGTGAAAAGCTGACGAAAGGCATTGCTTACGATCTTCAGGGGCCTCTGGCCGTAACCAGGGATTACCTGGAAAAATGGGAAAGCCTGGATGAAGATAAGCGTCCTGAATATTCGGAGAAGATAATATCTGAAGTGGATCATATGTCTTCTCTGGTAACGAGGCTTCTTGAACTGTCCAAATTGACTGACGGCAGCGTTAAGCTCAACAGGGAAGATGTTGACCTGCTCAAGCTCACTCAGAGCATAATGAAAAGAAACAGAAAAGCGATGTTTGATAAGAAGATCGATGTGACATTCGGTTACGATAATGATGAGGATGCTTATCCGGTATATGCAGATCTCGAGATGATGTACATAGTAATCAATAATTTCATGACAAATGCCATCAAGTATTGCGATCACACTATCACGATCAGGCTGAAAAAGTCCAGAAATTCAATAGAGTTCAGCATCACAAATGACGGTGCCGGGATCAACAAGACAGATCTTGATAAAGTGTGGGATGTTCTTTACAACTCTGATAAAGGCAGATCAGAAACGGATGAGAACAGCGGTGTAGGCCTTTCTGTCGTTAAGAGTATTCTTGATGCACACAATGCAAAGTACGGATGCTACAGCGGCTACAAAGGAACGAATTTCTGGTTCATGATGGATGTTTATGATGACAGATCTATTTCATAGACTTACGGCAGGAATAAGAAACAAGGTCATGGAAGGGAAATAAAATGAAAAAAAATTATATTAGATATGGAACTGTATTCTGCATTTTGGTGTTACTGGTATTCTTGATCGTATTTGGTATCTACACAGGCAACAAGGTCAAAGAATTTAACAGCGAATTCAAGCTGGCAATCATAACGACAGACATTGATTATCATGATGAAAACATTGATGGCCATTTGGAAAAGGCAGTGGCTGAATCGTGGGATTATTACGAGAAGAACAAGACGGAACACTCAGGCTTTTGTTCCTGGGTAAAGGATGTCAGAAGCGGCGAGATTATCCTTGATTATGCTGAGTATGCCGGAAATCGTGGAGATGCTGAGACAGAAAAGCTCAGTGATGAAGCGCGTAAAATCTGCGATGAGGCTGAACAGTATTATATCAACCACAAATATTACAATAACAAATCCGGAGTATTTACCTCGACATACGGAGTGTTGAGCCCCTCCGGAAACGGGAATATATATGTTGCTTACGGCGTAGTAGCAAAACCTTTTAAAAATGTGCTTAAGACTTATGCAATGACTTATATTGTTATCCTTTCGGCTTTTTTATTCATAGAAGCATCAGTCGTTATCTCGTTTGTTATGCTCTACCGCAATCAGATGAACTATGAGATCAGGAACCAGAAGCTTACGCGCGGCATTGCGCATGAACTTAAAACTCCTCTGGCTGTTACAAAAGCAACCGTTGAGAACTGGGATTATCTTGATGATGACCGCCGTAAGGATTATTCGAAAAGGATCGTAAACGAAGTCGATCACATGTCGGACATGGTGGGCAAGCTCCTCGATGTATCAAAGATAAAAGAAGGAAGCAGTAAGCTCGATCGCGAAGCAGTCGACCTGAAGAAAATGACTGATGAGATAATCGGCAGGAGCCGCGAACTGATCCGTGAAAGGAATATCACTGTCACTTTTAACCGTGACGAAAAGCCTTATACGGTATTTGCCGATCCTGAGATGATGAATATGGTGATCGGCAACTTCATGTCGAATGCGGTCAAATACTGCGATCATGTCATCAAGATACAACTCATAAGGAGCGGACGGAAAATAGAGTTCAGCATCACCAATGATGGTGCTAAGATAGATAAAAAGGATCTGGACAAGATATGGGATATCTTCTATACGACAGATCAGGCCAGAACCGACAGGGTGAGCAGCAGCGGCGTCGGACTCTCAGTCGTAAAGAGTATCCTTGATGCCCACAAGGCTGATTACGGCTGCACGAGCGGTGATAACGGAACGGAATTCAAGTTTTCGATGCCGGCTCATGAGACGGCCTGATAAGGATGTGAAGAATGTATCGGATTTTGTTTGCTGAAGATGAAGTGACATTAAGAGAAGTCGTTGAAGTCTTTTTCCGTAAAAACGGATTTGAGATCGATGCTGTAGATAACGGGATCGATGCATGTTCTCTGGCGGATAAGCAGAAGTATGATGTGGTCATCCTCGATATCATGATGCCCGGCATGGACGGCAAGGAAACGTGCCGCCATATCAGATCCAGGTATGATGTGCCTATCATCTTTCTTACGGCTTTAGGCGATGAATGCGATATCATCTCCGGCTATGAGATCGGCGCGGATGAGTATGTTACCAAGCCCTTTTCGACAAAAGTCCTGCTCATGAAGGTTAATGCCCTGATAAGCAGATATCACGGGCTTCTTGTAAAGAACGGATGTCTTATCGTAGATGAAATAACCATTGACCCGGCAAGGCACCTTGTAAGCGTAAACGGAAAGACCATTAACCTGGCGCCAAAGGAATATGATCTTCTGCTTATGTTTATCGATCATAAAGACATTGTCCTTACGCGGGACAGGATCCTTGATATTGTCTGGAACTCTGATTTTGAAGGCTATGACAGGACCGTAGACTCACATATAAAGAAGCTCAGAAAAGCACTCGGTAAAGCCGGCTATCATATCGAGACAGTGATCAAGACAGGATATGTCTGGAAGAGCGGAATGCAATAATTATTCTTTAGCTGCTCTGGCCTGGAATTTCTTCAGATCTTCAGTCATCTTATTGGCTGTCTTAAGGTCAATAAGCCAGCCGAAAACATGTACAAGAACGTAGATGACCATTACGCTTACTGCTACTGCAATTATCTGCGGGATCATCTCGTATTCGATATTTCTAAACCTGCCGAACATGAAAGCGATGATGAGGACTACGATAAGGAGCATCTGAATGATCTCTCTTATTAACGTCTGCTTCATCGTAAGTTCCTTTTTGGAATACATGACAAGGCCGGGGAGGCTTCCGATAACACCATAGATCAGGGGATATGCAAAAGCAGAGTAACCGAATTCGAGGTCAGGCTCAAGCAGGCACCCAAGTATCAGCATAGCGAGATCTATAAGCGTAACTGATATAAAAAAGCTTGCGAGCTGGGCTCTTAAATGTTCTTTCATACTGCTCCTCCTCTAATCTTCTCTCTTATGTCAGGGACATATTTTCTGGAGATTATGACCTGTTCGCCGTTAGTGAGGACACAGGAGAACCTGCCGTTTAATGACGGCCTGATGGAAGTGATCTTCATAAGGTTTACGACGACTGATTTTGAGATGCGCGCGAAGTTTCTGGAAGCGAGTGCTTCTTCGAATTCATATAGACGTCTGCCTGATTCGTAGCAGTCCTTCTCGAGATAGATGAAAGTCTTCTCATCGACCGCTTCGATATAGAGAATGTCCGGCAGTGCGAGACTGTACTGCCGGTCATCTTTCGTACCTTTTAAAATACCTTCGCGGGATCTGATGAAACGGACGATCTCATCGATCCGCTCGTCTTTCTTGTGACACCCGATCTCTATATATTCTTTTTCGGTTTCACCGATCTTCTTAACTGTTATTTCCATTGATACCTCAGTAGTGTTCGTTTACACTGAAACTGCCTTTTCCTTTAAGATAACAATCGAAAAAACTTACTTCAAGAGAATTGACCGTATCTGATACATAACCATGATCAACATTTCCGGACCCGAGCATCTTTGCGAGGACAGGAGAGAAGAGAGGAAGATCCGTATAATCCATATGAAGTGTACCCTCGACATATGTGCAGTAATAAGTCTCTGCCGTATCCTTGATCGTAATGTTGGGATAAGGATAGTCCATTTTTGTTAACTCCTGAAGGTCCCAGTGTGAAGTCTCATTCTCCAACTCGAAAAGCGGGACCGTGTAAGGCGTCTCGTCAATAATGTACTTGCCGTCCTTAACACCTTTAATGTTGGCGAGCATCGTGCCGTCAATATCGATCACGGCATCAATATCGTCTCTTATCTTTCCGACTTCGACAGCTGTCGCGCCACCCATGGAGTGTCCCATAAGACCGATCTTATCCGTGTCTATATGTGAGAGCATACGGGTTACTGATTCCTTCGATACATCATTTTCGAACCAGAAGCTCTCAAGATTTCCCGAATCAGCACCTGCGATCAGTGAATCGAGCGCGAAGTTCATATCCGCTACACGAAGATCCATCCAGGAACGTGACAACTCGTATATCTTCTCTTCGGTCATGTCGCCATTTGCGTTCATGCAGCTGCTGAAGAAATCCCTGTCAACGGTGACCGTTTTTCCTTCAGTATCTTTTGTAAAGAAAGAGTGATAAGGATGTTCAATGCTCACGACCACATAGCCGTTGCTCGCAAGTTCGAGATAAGAGGAAGCGTTGCTCTCATAGTATCCGAACGCTCCGTGTGAGAATAGTACCAGAGGAAATATCTCGCCGTCTCTTGCTTCTTGGGGCGCGAAAAAATATACCGGCACTTCTCTGTTTGAACCGTCGTTTTCGAAAGTCTCAATGCGGTTTTTATCAACAAGAATACAGTTGCACTGTGCGACAGTATAAGGACCTGTGACCGGTCTTCCTTCATAGTCTGTAAAGAGAAATGCGGGGATGGTGGATACAGCGATAAGCATCGCACCGGATAATCCGCCAAATACGATTGCTGATTTCTTCTTTGACTTAGTGTTCTTACGGTTGATGATAAAGAAGACTCCTGATACAACTATCCTTATTACGAGCATTGCGATCAAGCCAATGAACCTGAAACTTGTATCGATCCCCGGAAGCAGGAGCAAAGCGAAAAATGCGACGAGTTCCGCTGCGCTGACTGCCAGACGCTTAGTTGTCCAAGTTTTCTTTGAATCCTTCCGGATAAGTCCGAAAATCATAAATCCGGTCTCTAAAAGTACCAGGATTGATAAAAGTATAGTTGTCATTTCTGTCACCTCATTTCCATTTGCTGAGACGACTATATGACAGCCTTAGACTGCGTTCAATATGCGCACGGATGAGATGCAAAAACCGTCGGTAAGATGCATCAGAGAATGGAGATGAACCTCATAAAATCTACATCGTTCTTGTAAACGCCTGCGCAGCCTAAGATCCTTGCAAATGTCTTTCCGATCTCGATCTTAAGCGCTTCGTGTATTTTTTCTCCTGATGAGAGGTCGTAACTGTTTTTCCATTCGTCGATCCAGTCGGCGTGCTTGGCGATCACATCATTCGTGCGGATGTCTTTACCGTTGAGTATTGCATCCTCCATGAGTGCCATCTCATTCTTAAGCCTTGCAGGAAGGACTGCGAGGCCCATTACTTCGATGAGACCGATGTTTTCTTTCTTGATGTGATGATACTCTGCATGGGGGTGGTATACGCCCATAGGATGTTCGTCTGTCGTGATGTTATTGCGCAGCACGAGATCCATTTCAAAGAGGCCGTCTTTATTCTTTCTGGCTATCGGAGTGATCGCGTTGTGCGGAACGCCGTCTGTCTCAGCAAAGATAAATGCAGCTTCGTCCGTATAAGATTTCCACTTGTTGAGTATCATGTCAGAGCATTCCGTCAGACGCTCGATATCTTCACCCTGGAGTCTTATGACCGACATAGGCCACTTAACGATTCCGGCATTAAGATCTTCATATCCGGGAATCGTGAATGTTCTTTTGTAACCGGCCTTAGCCATCGGGAAAACGTAGCAGCCGCCCTGGAAATGATCGTGGCTCAGGATAGATCCGCCGACGATCGGAATGTCCGCATTAGAGCCGGCAGTATAGTGGGGGAACTGATCAACAAAGCTTAAGAGCTTTTTAAAAGTCGAGCGGTTGATCACCATCGGAATATGCTTTTTGTTCAGGATTATGCAGTGCTCGTTGTAGTAAACGTAAGGAGAGTACTGGAGGAAATATTCATCGCCGTCCAACGTGATCGGAATTATCCTGTGATTCTGTCTTGCCGGATGCGTTAGTGTTCCCGCATAGCCTTCGTTCTCAGGGCAGAGCAGGCACTTCGGATAAGATGTGCTCTTTGCTTTTCCTGCGGCGGCAATGTCTCTGGGATCTTTTTCGGGCTTGCTGAGATTGATCGTGATATCGATATCGCCGAATTCTGTCGGTGAGATCCACTTAACGTCTTTTGCAATGCGGTCAACTCGTATGTAGTTTGTGACTTTTGAAAAGTTATAATACCAGGCTGTAGCCAGCTTCGGTGACTTATCACGGAGAGTGTTAAATGTGTTGATCACGACAGAAGGGGGCGGAGTGATGACGCCCATGATCTTTGTGTCGAATAGGTCCTTGCCTGCAGCGGTGTCGCTTTTCATAACGCCATGTTCAAAAGCCCATTTTATCATGTCTTCAAGGATTAGGTTCACAGGCCTTTCCGCCGGCATTATCTCAGGAACCGAGTATTCATCCAGTTCCATAAGTTCAACAAGTCTGTTGATCGAATAGATTCGGTCGAGTTCGTTGATAAGACCGTTTCTGATCCCGTAATTTACAAGTTCGGTTATGTATGTGTTGATCATGTTTTTCCTCCGTTAAAGGACTCTGATACCGCCGTATTTACGGATCGCCAGTATCTCGCATGAGCCTTCACCGAAAACCTTATCCATTTGTTTCTGGTAAAGTGCTGCATTTTTCTTTTTTACGAACGCCTGTATAGTTCCCGCAAAGCCTCCGCCGTGCACTCTGGTTGCTTCTCCTGCACCCAATACCGTATCGCTTATTGCGAGAGCCAGTGAGACGTTCTGGACCGTTACGTCTTTGTTGGAATAGACATTCTGCAGATACTTGAAAGATGAATCTCCCGAAGCCTTAACGAGTCTTATGAACTCATCTGTATCTTTGCGTCTTAACGCTTCGGCCTCAGCTCCTGCGCGTCCGGTCTCGTTGACAAAATGAATGGCTCTTAAGACTGCACGGTCGCCGGCTTCCTTGCGGAGCATACCGATGTTTTCCGTAATGTCTTCGAATGTAACAGGGCGGAGAATATCATGGCCGAGAAGAGAAGCGATCTTCTTCATTTCAGCAGGAACCGCCGCATATTCGTCTGTCAGATCAGCATGGGAACCTTTAGTGTCTGTAATGCAGATCACGTAATCAGTTCTTGAGAAATCGAAATCTATTCTGTCGACAGAAGGCTGATCAGGATCCTTGAAGTCGATATGAACAAGATTACCGACAGAACATGCCATCTGATCCATAAGTCCGCATGGTTTTCCGAAATAGGTGTTTTCCGCATAATGGCCGGCTTTGGCAATGTCGACGGGATCGATACTCATGTCGTTGTAAAGGCCTGCAACTATCGTTCCTATAAGAGTTTCGAAGGCTGCTGAAGAGGAAAGTCCCGCTCCGATGAGGACATCGCTGGTGATGTAAGCGTTAAATCCGCCGAGTCTGTATCCGTTGTTATTAAGTCCTGCCAGAACGCCTCTTATCAGGGAGGCAGTGGTACCGGTCTCATCTGATCTTGGCGTGAGGTCACCGAGATCGATATCAGTCATCCCGAAGCCTTCGGCGAGGATACTGACCTTGTTGTCACCGGTCGGAGCAGTGACTGCGATCGCGTCTTTGTTTATCGAAGCTGCCAGAACTTCACCGTGCTGGTGGTCTGTATGATTTCCGCCGATCTCGGTCCTGCCGGGAGCGCTGAACAGAGCCTCCGGTTCAATTCCGGGAAAAGTTTTTTTAAATTCTTCTATAGCATTGTTGAATCTGGCAGTCTGCTTCTCATCAGCATCGTCAGTACAGTAGATATCTTTAAAATCTATTACAGCAGGATCAAGCATGACGGACCTCCTTCGGGATCTTATAGCATGATTATAGATTGAGTTTGAAAAACAGTCACATGCGTATTATGCACAATACTCGGAAACTAAATTTGTGAAATCAGTTTCCAATATGAATATCCCGTTTTTGCAATAACTTGCTATCATTAGGGTGGAAACTCAAATGACTATAATTGGTTTCCGAAGGAGAATTCCGGTAAAGATGCTGACTGAGATTAGAGAAAAGATCCTTAAAGGTACTATCCAGGTTTTTAACAAAAAAGGCCTTAAGTTTACGATGGACGATGTTGCCGAAGAACTTAAGATATCAAAGAAGACTATATATAAAGAGTTTTCGAGCAAGGATGAGATCTTCGACACGATGGTAGATTATGTTTTCGACAACATCAAGGCCAGGGAAGAGGAAATCCTTGCTTCTTCAGGATATACCACAGTGGAGAAGATAAGAATGCTGCTGTCAGCTATGCCTGAAAGCTACAGGAATATAAATTTCCAGGAACTACATCCGTTACAGGAAAAATACCCAAAGGTTTATAAGAAACTTCAGAAGCGTCTGGAGACCGGCTGGGAGCCGACGATAAGCCTTCTGGAGCAGGGAAAGAAGGAAGGCATCATAAGGGAAGATGCCGATCTGAAGATATTCAAGATCATGATGGAAGCTTCTCTCGAGAGATTCTTCGAGAAGGATGTTATGAAGGGAAGCACAAGGAAATATAACGATTACCTGAATGAAGTTGTAGACATTCTTTTAAACGGAATCACCGCATCATAAGAGGAGCTTTATATGGAAAAGTCGAAAGTCATCTTCAATAATATCCAGCCTGATTCAGTTTATAAAAAAGCTGTTAAATCCAAGGCGAAATACGCAAGGAAGTTCGGTGATGATTCAGGCAGGAACTATTCCGCAAGAGTCGTTGAGAACGAATATATCGGTGACATTTTAGGTGTTAAGAATATCGCTGTAGGCGATGCCGAAGAAGGCCTGTCTCAGGGGTTTGATCAGGACAGGGGCATTATCGTAGGCAACATAAGGATGGGATTCGGACACTACAGGATCTCCATGGCGATCGCGTCTGCAGCGAATTCTATGGGTTACATACCTTACTGGATGGATCTTAATTCATATAAGCAGACGACATGCACGAAGGTCATCTCGGCGCAGAACGATCTGTATTCTAAGGGCTCGAGGATCTCACAGAAGTCGAAGCTCTTCAATAAGATCGTATGGGAACCTATAAACTACGAAGGCTTCAGAAAACTTTCCTATAATTCAGCTGATCAGAAGAACGCGGAACTAATGGCTCCCGTTTATAAGAATGTGCCTAAGGATATTCCGGTTGTTGCCACTCACGTATGGCCGGCGCAGGCCGCTATCCATGCAGGAATGAAGAATGTCGTAAACGCTATTCCGGATAACTGGCCTATGGCGCTCCATTTTGCTGAAGGAAGCATACACACGGTCCAGACACATTATGCATATCAGGGCTACAGGATCTGCAACGGCATGGACGGAAAGAAAGTCCTGAACCCGATGCCCGAAGACAGCCTCAAATATGTCGGTCACTATATCGATCACGAACTCGTGGCTAATATCGAATCAGATTGCGCGAAAAGACTCGAGAGAAAATCTTCCGGCAAGCCTGTGAGATTCCTTCTTACGATAGGCGGTGCAGGTGCACAGAAGGAGATCTTCGCTGCAATAATCAATGACCTCATGCCAGACATTAAGAGCCGTAAAGCTGCTCTCTATGTAAATATCGGCGATTATCAGAATGTCTGGGAAGACCTGAAGAAGATGGTACCCGGCATCGAAGGCGTCGCGAAGACTCACTTCAATGACTGGAACGACACAAGAAAGTTCTGTGAAGATGCTTTGGGCGGAGACGTTGAAGGAATACACCTTTTCTGTCACGAGTATATTTTCGAGGCAGTTTACGCAACGAATCTTCTCATGAGATCCTGCGACGTGCTCGTTACGAAGCCTTCTGAGCTCTCTTTCTATCCCGTGCCGAAGTTATTCATCAAGCGTATCGGCGGTCACGAGCAGTGGGGAGCTATCCACTCTGCGGAGATCGGTGACGGAACATTGGAGTGCAGGGATATACCGCACACACTGCAGATGATAAGGCTCTTTATGGAAGACGATGTTACGCTGGCGGATATGTGCGGAAACATAATAAGAAACAAATCCTTAGGCATCTATGACGGAGCATACCAGGTCGTTAAGATCGCCATGGGAATGAAGAAATAAGAAAGGAGCAGACATATGGATACTAAGAAAGGTCTGACCGGAAAAGAGAAGTTTGCTTATGGTATCGGTGCCGTAGGCAAAGATATGGTTTACATGCTGTCGGCTTCTTATATCCTGTACTATTTCCAGGACATTATGAAGACCAGCGCGATCGCCATGGGTGTCATTCTGCTCGTTGCGAGAGTTTTCGATGCGTTTAATGACCCGATCATGGGCGTTGTAGTCGCGAAAACAAAGACTAAGTGGGGCAAGTTCCGTCCCTGGCTCCTTATAGGCACTATCACCAATGCAGTGATCCTCTTCCTCATGTTCTCGGCACCGCCGTCACTGGACGGCAGGGGCCTCGTTGCATATGCTGCAGTTACCTATATCCTTTGGGGAATTACTTATACCATGATGGATATCCCTTACTGGTCGATGATCCCTGCATTTACCGAGGGCGGCAAGGAAAGAGAAGGTCTTTCAGCTCTTGCACGTTCATGCGCAGGCGTAGGTTCGGCACTCGTTACTGTTTTTACCGTTATGGCTGTTACAGCGATCGGATCTTCGCTCACCGCCAAGAGCACTGACAATATAACAAAGCAGTTCACTTCATCTGATACAACGATCAATACTTATGTTATCGAACTGGACAGTGACGGTAATCCTACTTCCAATGTGATCGAATATGCTGATGATAAAACAGACGTGTCCGTTACGATAGTAGGTTCAGAAAGAGCTTTTGAAGGCATTTATTCATTCAATACGGATAACACAAAATATGAGTTCACGCTCAACGGTGTTACTGCAGAAACTTCAAAAGTGGAGTTCGTTATGGATTCGGAAGCCGAAGGAAAAGCGGGACTGATCTTCTATGTGGATTCGGAAAGCTATGCAGCTATAAAGAACAGCGATTCCGTTAACGCGGTTCTTACGATGAATTCGACACTGGAAGTTGAGAGAGTCGGTTTCAAGTATTTCTCACTCATCATCGGAATATTGTTCATAGTCTTCATCGGTATTACATGTCTCTGCATTAAGGAAAAGTCTTCTGTCGATATGGAGACACCCTCCGTTAAGCAGATGTTCAAGGCTCTTCTCGGAAACGATCAGGCTATGACTATAGTTATTACGATCGTATTGTTCAATACGGCAACATACATTACTTCGAACCTGTTGATCTACTTCTTTAAGTATGATCTGGCCGGATCGAACTGGCAGGGCAATTACACATTGTTCAATATGTTCGCAGGCGCTATGCAGATACTGGCAATGATGCTGTTCTTCCCGATCTTAAGAAAAATATTCTCTACACTGAAGATCTTCTATATAGGCGTATTCGCGGCTATTGCAGGATACATTATCCTTCTCGTCCTTTCCCTTGCCGGAACTAAGAACGTATATGCTTTCTTCATACCCGGATTTTTCATCATGGGTGCTGTCGGGATCCTCAATGTTATCTGCACGGTGTTCCTCGCAAACACCTGCGATTACGGTGAACTGAAGAACGGCAGAAGAGACGAATCGGTCATCTTCTCCATGCAGACATTCGTTGTTAAGCTCGCATCAGGAATCGCTGCACTGGTAGCATCTGTCTGCCTCACAATATTCAATATCCAGGAGAACAGCGATGTGGCAATGACACTTGACGTTCTTATGAACAAGGTTTCATCCATCAGGAACAGTGTTGTCGAGACGATCGATACGAGCGCAGTGTTCGGTCTGAGAATGGTAATGACGCTTACGCCGATATTTGTTCTCGTGATCGCATTGCTCATATTCAAAGCAAAGTATATCCTTACAGACAAGAAGCTTGAAGAGATCACCAGGGAACTTAAGGCAAGGAGTTGATTTCTATGATCACTGTAAAAGGAGATAAGACCCCTCTGTTTATCCTTGATACCGGTCATACGACATATGCGATGAAGGTATCGGATACGGGCCATATTGAGCATCTTTACTACGGCCGTAAGATCCGTATTGACAGTGAGGACGGTCTTACGGAACAGCATGAATTTGCTCCCGGAACTTCGGTTGTCTATTCACAGGAACATGGCAATTTCTCATTGGAAGACATGCGTCTTGAGATGAGCTCATACGGCAAAGGCGATGTAAGGGAAGCATTCGTGGAGATCGTCAATTCAGACGGCAGCATGACATCTGATTTCCTGTATTCCGGCTATGCAGAGAGTAAGGGCCGTGACGGCGGGACGGAAGGCCTTCCGTCTTCATACGGAGAGGAAGCAGAAGTGCTTACGATTACGCTGAATGATAACGAGAACAGCTTAAGGCTCGAACTTATTTACTGTGTCTACCCGGATACTGATGTCATCACCAGAACAGCGAGCCTTATTAACGACGGTGAAGGTGATATCAGGATAAAGAAGATAATGAGCACTCAGATCGACTTTGATCCTGACAACTATGTATTTACTACATTTACGGGTGCATGGGCCAGAGAGATGAAGAAGACTGATATGTCGGTATCATCTGCACGCCTGGTTAATTCTTCGTTCACGGGTAATTCTTCTAACCGTGCCAATCCTTTTGTTATGTTATCGAAACGCGGAGCTAACGAAGAATACGGAGACGTATACGGATTTAATCTTGTGTACAGCGGCAATCACTATGAGTCCGTAGAGAAGAGCCCGTTCGGAAAAGTAAGATTCCTGTCGGGTATTAACCCTACGGCATTTGAATGGAAACTATCGAAAGGAGAGTCTTTCCTGACCCCGGAAGCGGTCATGACATATTCCTCTGCGGGATATAACGGAATGAGCGGGCAGATGCATGACTTCGTGTCAAAGCACATCCTGCGCGGTCCGTGGAAAGACAGACTTCGGCCCGTTCTTCTGAATTCATGGGAAGCATCTTATTTCAAGATAAACGAGAGCAAGCTCCTGCGCCTTGCGCGAAAAGCAAAGGAAGCAGGTATCGAGCTCTTTGTAATGGATGACGGCTGGTTCGGTGAACGTAAAGACGACACGTCTTCACTGGGTGACTGGTTCCCAGATACAAAGAAACTCCCGAGAGGCGTAAAGGGTATCTGCGATAAGGTCCGTGCACTGGGTCTCGACTTCGGTATCTGGGTCGAGCCTGAGATGGTAAACCGTGAGAGCGGACTCTATCTCGCGCACCCGGAGTGGGCTATGGAGATCCCGGGTAAGAAGCATTCCGAAGGCAGGAACCAGATGATATTGGATCTCGCTTCCAAAGAAGTTCAGGACCATCTTATCAGGGTTATGAGCCATGTGTTCGAGTCTGCTGATATTTCTTATGTTAAGTGGGACATGAACAGAAACTTCTCAGATATTTTCTCCAAGTCTCTTCCTGATGACAGACAGGGTGAAGTGACTCACAGATATATACTGGGCCTTTACCGCGTTATGAGAGAACTCACGAAGCGATTCCCGGATATTCTGTTCGAAGGATGCGCATCAGGCGGCAACAGGTTTGACTTAGGCATCTTATGTTTCTTCCCGCAGATCTGGGGAAGTGATGACACGGATGCCGTGTGCAGGGCAGAGATACAGAACGGATACAGTTACTGTTATCCGATGTCGACGGTAACGGCGCATGTTTCTGATTGCCCGAATCACCAGACGCTCAGGAGAACTCCCATAGAGACGAGGTTTAATGTTGCTGCTTTCGGTGTGCTCGGATATGAGTGCAATCTTAACGATATGAGCCCTGAAGATTTCGCATCTGTTAAAGCTCAGATAGCAATGTATAAGAAGTGGCGTGAAGTCATGCAGTTCGGAAGATTCTACCGTTCGAGGTCAATGAACGATTCAAGGAGCTGTGACGGAGATGCCCTGGGCGCCTGCGGATACAGCGTTCTGGATCCTCTTCCGGGAAATGATATCTCGTGGACGGTTGTATCACCTGATAAGACACGCGCAGTCTCAATGACCATGCAGCTTTTCACGCACCCCAATTCACAGTGGGGAGTGCTTAAGCCTGTGGGACTTGAAGAAGGATTTAAGTATCACATCGAAGGACGTAACCTGAGGTTCGATCTGCGCGAATTCGGAGGACTGATCAATTATGTTGCTCCTATCCACGTTAAGCAGGACAGCCTGCAGCACAGGACTATAGCTAAGTTCTATAAGATGCATTCCGAAAAAGAGGAACATGATATGTATGGCGATGCCATGATGTATGCAGGCGTTCATCTTCGTAGTGCGTTCGCATCAGGCGGATATAACGAGAATATGAGATATTATCCTGATTTCGGTTCCAGAATATATACTATGGAAAAGACCGGATAAAAACTGTTTGGGGAGAAGAAATATGAGGATCGACTTCAATAACGGCTGGCTGTGGTCGCCTGAATTCAGAGATGAAATGAAAAAGCCCGTCTTCAGGGGTGAAGATAAGATGGAGCATGTGAGGATCCCTCATACGGTATGTGTCACACCGCTTAACTATTTCGATGCGCACGTATACCAGATGGTGTCCTGCTACAGGAAGAAGTTCATTGCTCCTTCTGAGTGGAAGGATAAGAGGATCTTTGTTACTTTCGACGGAGCAGCTCATGAGGCGGAAGTCTTCATCAACGGAGTATCAGTCGCGAAGCATTCGTGCGGATATACGGCTTTTACTGCAGATCTGACTGAGCATTTAAAGTTCGGCGGTGAGAATGTCCTTGCAGTTAAATGCGACAGCAACGAAACGCTGAATGTTCCCCCATTTGGTTTTGTTATCGACTACATGACCTACGGAGGCATCTACAGAGAGGTCCGTCTCGATGTAAGGGAGAAGGATCATATTAAGGATGTCTTTGTATACGCTGATATGAAGAAGAAAGTTCATGTCAGGACTGACATAGAAGGTGAAGGTGAACTGACAGCAAAGATAACTGAGGTTAAGAGCGGGAAAACTGTTTTCGAAGGTGCGTGTGAGGTTCAGGCAGAGATAACCGTTAAAGATGCAGAGCTTTGGACGCTCGATGATCCTAACCTTTATGAACTTACTATGAGTCTGGAAAACGGTGATTCGTATTCGGTAAGATTCGGTTTCAGAACGGCAGAGTTCAGGACTGAAGGATTTTATCTCAACGGAAAGAAGATCAAGTTGAGAGGACTTAACCGCCATCAGTCGTGGCCCTATGCCGGCTATGCTATGCCTAAGTCCATGCAGAGGATGGATGCCGATATCCTTAAGAACGAATTAGGTCTTAATGCGGTAAGGACATCACACTATCCTCAGTCACATCATTTCATAGACAGATGTGATGAACTGGGACTTCTCGTATTTACCGAGATCCCCGGCTGGCAGAATATCGGTGATGAAGCTTGGAAGGAGCAGGCCGTCATCAATACCCGCGAAATGGTATCGCAGTACCGCAATCATCCTTCGATCATATTGTGGGGCGTGAGGATCAATGAATCCGTTGACTGTGACGAACTCTATAAGAAAACGAATAAAGCCGCTCACGATCTGGATCCTTACCGTCAGACATCGGGCGTAAGGTATCTGAAGAACAGTTCTCTTCTGGAAGACGTATATGCATTTAACGACTTCAGCCATAACGGAAAGACAGCAGGGTGCGAGCCTAAGAAGAACGTTACTTCCGATATGGATAAACCGTACTTTATCAGCGAGTATAACGGCCACATGTTCCCGACAAAATCTTTCGACAGCGAACTCCACAGACAGGAGCATGCGTTGAGGCATTGTAATGTCTTAGACAGCGTGATGGCCAACAGGGATATCCTTGGTTCTTTCGGATGGTGCATGTTCGATTACAACACGCACAAGGATTTCGGTTCGGGTGACAGAATCTGTTATCACGGTGTTACCGATATGTTCAGGAATCCGAAGATCGCGGCATTTGTTTATGCGAGCCAGAATAAGGATATCGCTCCGGTATTGGAGATCAGTTCCTCTATGGACATCGGAGAGCATCCGGCAGGCAACAGGGGAGAGATCTATATCTTCTCTAACTGCGACAGCGTGAAGATGTATAAGGACGATATCTTCATTAAGGAATACACGCGTAAAG
Organism: Saccharofermentans sp.; assembly: GCA_045532275.1. GTDB lineage: Bacteria > Bacillota > Clostridia > Saccharofermentanales > Saccharofermentanaceae > Saccharofermentans. The sequence continues at coordinate 18,021 of JAZSFQ010000045.1, forward strand.
ATTCTTCATATAAGAATATGGTATGTCCTCCGATGCTGATTGATGACTTCATAGGCGATCAGATGATTGAGGGCGAAGGTTTCTCGAAAAGGCAGAACAAGATCGTAAAGGACGCTCTTAATTTTTCCGCAGTTTACGGAATGGAGAACATGCCTCTTAAGATGAAGCTTACCATGGCGGAAGCCATGACCAGATATAAGATGAAGTTCGACGATGCTTATATGCTGTTCGGAAAATATATAGGCAACTGGGGCGGTAAGGTTACAAAGTTCAGATTCGAAGGTATAAAGAACGGTGAAGTCGTTAAGACCGTTACCAAGTGCGCGATGACAAAACTGTCTTTAAGCATTGACGTATCATCGAATGAACTTGTAGAAGATGCCACATATGACGTCGCAGCGGTCAGAATAAAAGTCACCGATGAATACGGTAATGTAATGCCTTTCTATAACAGACAGGCTGCGCTGGAAGTAACGGGTGATATCGAAGTCATCGGTCCTTCCGCTGCTGACATAAACGGCGGTATGGGCGGAGTTTATGTAAGAAGCACCGGCAAAGAAGGTAAGGGAAGCCTTAAGATCACGCTGCCGGATGCGGGACTCTCATCCGTAATAGATTTCAGGATATCGGATAACCGGACAGGACAGAGCTGAACTGCCTGAACGGCACTTTTTACGAATTATCATTATTTTTTTACAACTGATTAACATAAAAGCCGGTAAACAAGGTAAAATATAGATATCTTCACTGACCGAGGTGTACTATGGCCGGCGATGGCAATAATAACGAGCAGAAGCGAAGAGAGCTTAAAACAGATGAACAGAAAGTCAATTACCGCCATATCGCGGGCCTTCTTGCGAGCCGTTATGAAGTTATCTATTACGTTAATATCATAAACAACGAATATATATGGTACTGCTCCGGTGAGGGGAACAATGAACCCGGATCACTGAAGGGAGGTTCTGATTTCTTTAAAGAGGTGCCTGCAGATCTTGCTGAAATGATCTTTAAGGATGATAAGGACTATGTCCTGTCCGGAATCGAAAAAGACAATCTCCTCGGTAACCTTGAAAAGAGCGGTAACGTGACGCTGACATACAGACAGGATCTCGGAGGGGATATCAGGTATGTCTCACTGAATGCCATACGCAATAAGTATGATGATGAACATATTGTTGTAGGACTGATCAATATAGATGACCAGATGAAGAGGGAGCGCTCGCTTATTGAAGAAAGCAGAGTGTTCAATGATGTTGCGATGGCGCTTGCATCAAGATATGAAGTCATTTACCGCGTTAACATCATTACCAACGAGTATTACGAATTCAGTTCGAGTGAAAAATATACCAAACTCGAAGTGGGCATCAGGGGTGATGACTTTTTCGCTGATTCACAGATCAATATGGAACGTGATATCTATGAAGAAGACTATCCCATGATGGCCAGGGCTATGGTCAAAGAGAATATCCTGTCGAGACTTAAGGAAAGCAATAAGATAACACTCAATTACAGGCTGAATCTTGACGGGCGTCCGCAGTATGTATCCCTCATAATAATCAGCCCTTCGAAAAACCCGGATTATATTATCGTGGCAGTAGAGAATATTGACGAGGCAAAGAGAAAAGAAAAAGAGTTCGAATTCAGGATCGACAGTGCCATGGATATGGCCCTTACGGATGCACTGACAGGCGTTAAGAACAAATTTGCTTATGTAAATGCCGAGACTCAGCTCAACAGTCAGATAAATGATAATACCGCACCGGAATTTGCACTTGCCGTCTGTGACATTAACGGTCTTAAAGATGTAAACGATGAATACGGACACAGCGCAGGCGACGATTATATCAGAGATGCATGCGTGATAATCTGCAGAATCTTTGATCACAGTCCTGTTTTCCGTATCGGCGGAGATGAGTTCGTTGTTATCCTTCGCGGACATGACTATGAGAACAGAGACGATCTGAAAAAACGCTTCTATAACGCCCAGATCGATAACAGGCATAAGGGACTTGTTACGATAGCCTACGGAATGAGCGAATATATCCCGGGCAGGGATCTGACGGTGCAGGATGTTTTCGAGCGTGCTGACGATCTCATGTATGAGAATAAGAAGAGGTTCAAGGAACAGCCCATTAATGAAGAAGCGCAGTCGATCGAGAGTTATTCGTTCGTACGGTTCTATGAGCTGTATGAGCAGCTCCTGGCGGCGATGGTCGATTTTGATAATGTCGATGTGAAACTTATCAATGAACTGCTCAAGAAGACCGGCTTGATGTTCAGACTTTGTAAAGGAGTAACGAGAGTATACCGCAATCCTCAGGAAGAGATCGAAGGAAAGGGAGAGATCTTCATTCCTTTTGATTTGGGAAAAGAAGGCTATGAGGTATTGACGCTCAGATGCGTTACCAGCGTTCTGACCAGTGCCACATGCACAGTCTATATGTCACCGGATGAAGAGCCATTAAGCCGCGAGGAAAAGGAAAAAATCTCTCTCGTCATGAAAACTGTACTCAGCTTTGTAAGCCGCAACAGGATGAGGGATGTCGTATACGAACTCGCTTATTTCGATGAGAGCGGATATCCGAATCTCCGCAATCTCAACCGTGAACTGGCTAAGCTGGTCGCTCGTGGCGGTTTTAAGGGCAAGATGGCGATCCGTTATAACTTACGACACTTCTCGATCATTAACCAGGAGTTCGGCCGTGAAGCAGGCGACAGGATCATGAGAACTCATTTTGAATCGCTGAAGGCTATCCTCGGAGAAGAAGGTTTTGTCGCAAGACTCGGCGGCGATAATTTTGTTGCGATAGGTCCTAAAGACAGGCTTGTTGAGGTAAGGAATTTCCTTGCTGAAGCGGTAATCAGAGTTGACAATAACAGCAGCGTCAGGGTCCCTTCGAGTGCCGGTTTCTTACTGGACACTGAAGGTTTTGTTCCCTCGAATCCTGGCGATATCATGGGCAAGATAATCAACGCTTACCGTTACGCCCAGAGCGGCGGCAAGGATCACATCATCTTCTATGATGAAGGATTGATGATACAGAAGCAGAAGGATGCCAGCGTCCAGCAGAAGCTGTCTGAAGCTCTAGCCAAAAAGGAGTTCAGGCCGTTCTACCAGCCCAAGGTCGATGTCAATACCGGAAAGATCATCGGAGGAGAAGCGCTCTGCAGATGGTACCATAAGGGTAAGATCATAATGCCGGCTGAATTTATTCCCTCATTGGAGCAGACGAACGATATCTGCAAGTTGGATCTTTATATACTTGAAAACGTGTGCCGTGATCAGAGGAAGTGGCTTGACGGCGGTCCTGGCCGGAAACTTGTTCCCATGTCTGTCAATTTCTCGAGAAAGCACATAATCAATATGGATCTTCCTGATACGATCGAGAAGATATTAGACAAGTACAGGATCCCGCATGACGCTATCGAGATCGAACTCACCGAGACTACGACGGATGTCGGGTTCAGCGATCTGAAGCGTGTAGTCACCGAACTGCGCTCGAAAGGCATCGCGACATCGATCGATGATTTCGGTATCGGTTTCTCTTCCATGAATATCCTTAAGGGCATTCCCTGGAGGACGATCAAGATCGATAAGAGTTTTATCCCCAACGAGGAAGACGAGGCTGACAGCGAGAAGTATATAATGTTCAAAGGCGTCGTTTCCCTGGCAAAGAGCCTGGGCATCAGATGTATAGCCGAAGGAATCGAGACTGAGTTCCAGGTTAATATAATGCGTGAGAACGGCTGCGATATCGCTCAGGGCTTCTATTACGACAAACCTCTGCCAAAGGAAGAATTCGAGGCAAGGCTCGTAACCAAAATGTACGATCCTGAGGATCTTAAGAACAAAAACGCGTAAAGCCTTTTAAGGAGCCGGTATGCCTGTCTGTGTATCAACTGAAGTAATGCGGTCCAGTGACAAGTGGACCATCGATAATATCTGTTCGTCAAAGGAACTGATGGAAAGAGCGGGGAAGGCGATCTTTTCGCAGGTCGAATGGGAAGGTCCTGTAGGGATAATCTGCGGCAAGGGCAATAACGCAGGAGACGGATTTGTTGTCGCGTCACTTCTTAGAGACCACGGGATTGATTGTGAGATCGTGCTTCTTTATGAGGATTCTTTCTCTGAGGACGGTAAATACTTTTTCGATAAGTGTACCGGGAAAGGCATTCCGGCTGTTACTGACGCGGATTACGGCAGATATAAGACCATTCTGGACTGTATCTTCGGCACGGGGTTTAAGGGCGAAGTTAAAGACCCTGCGAAGACTGCGATAGAGAAGATAAATGCTTCCGGTGCTTATGTTGTCAGCGCCGATATCAACAGCGGACTTAACGGCGATACCGGCCTGGGTGACATTTATGTTATCTCAGATCTTACAGTGTCGATCGGAACCTATAAATACGGCCATTTTCTGGGGCATGCGAAAACAGCGATGAAGAATAAGGTAAACTGTGATATAGGTATCAGGATCATCGGCGAGACAAAAGAACTGTCGTGACCTCCCGGAGAAGTATAAATGAATCAGGAAGAATATCTTAAACTTATCGAAGATACGATCGCAAACGGAAGATATAAGGCCGACTGGGAGTCTTTGTCCGGGCATAAAACACCTGACTGGTATTACAGGGCAAAGCTCGGCATCTTCATCCACTGGGGCATCTACAGCGTTCCCGCATATGCCTGCGAATGGTATCCGAGATGGATGTATTGCCCCGGTGCACGCGAATACGAATTTCACAAGAAAAACTTCGGTGATCCGAAAGACTTCGGATATAAGGATTTCATACCGCTGTTCAGGGGAGAGAACTTTGACGCGGATGCCTGGGTTGAGCTGTTTAAGAGAGCGGGTGCGAGATACGTCATGCCTGTGTGCGAGCATCACGACGGTTTCGCGATGTATGATTCTGATCTTAACCGTTGGAATGCCGCGAAAATGGGTCCGTGCAGGGATGTGGCCGGTGAGATAAAGAAAGCGTGTAAAGAGAAAGGTCTGGATTTCTGCGCTTCTTCCCACAGGGCGGAGCACTTCTTCTTCATGAATATGGGAAGGACTATCGACTGCGATGTTAATGATGAAGAATACAGGGATTTCTATGGCCCTGCATATCTCTGTCCGGAACTTTCAGATACTGCTGTTTTCCATACGTTGGAAGATGTGTTTTCTGATGCAAAGCCGACTGAGGAATGGCTGGAAGACTGGCTCGTAAGGACTTGCGAACTGATAGACAGATATAAGCCTTCGATCCTTTATTTCGATACGTGGATCCAGAATGCGGCATTTAAGCCCTATCTGAAAAAAGTATGTGCCTACTATTACAACAGGGCAGAAGAATGGGGAAAAGAAGTAACAATAAATTATAAACACGAAGCATTCCCTTCGTCTGTTGCAACGTTTGATGTTGAACGCGGCGCATTAACAGATATCTCTCCCGTACCGTGGCAGACCGATACTGCAATAGGCAGGAAGTCCTGGGGATATATCACCGATAATGAATTCAAGCCCGCAAGACAGATAATCTGCGACCTGATCGATATAGTCAGCAAGAACGGAATGCTGCTGATCAATGTAGGTCCCAAGCCGGACGGCACCATAACTGATGAAGAGACCGCAGTCCTGAATGAAATCGGCGAATGGATAGATGTTAACGGCGAAGGCATCTACGACACGATTCCGTGGAAGGTATTCGGCGAAGGCGAAGTGAATAATACGGCAGGTTCTTTTCAGGATAATGACGAGAAAGGTTTTACTTCCGAAGATTACAGATTCACATATAAGAACGGTTGTCTCTATGCTTTCTGTATGAGACCTGATTCTGAGACGTTCCTGATCAGGTCGCTAAGGATTAAGGGTGAACGCGATATAGTGACAGGCTCTGTTGAAGTTTTGGGCGATTACAATGTCGTAAGTTCGGAGCGTGACAGCCAGGGATTAAGGATCAAGCTCGACAGAACGCCATCATCTGATAAACCTGTCTGTTTTAAGATCGTGATGGGGTGAGGCTTTCAGCAGTCGACGATAATGACGTTTTTCGTCGACCAAATCGTCGAATCAGTGAGAATTCGACGGAATAGTCGACGGTATTCCTCTATTTCGTCGACCAAATCGTCGAACCAGTTATCAGGCTTTTTAAGAGAAATAAGATCTGATATCCGCGTTGCACGCCGGGCAGTATTCCATAAATGTTTGTGAAGGCAGAGGCGTGCCGCAGAACGGGCAGGTCTCAGGACCGGAAAAGACCTGTGTACCCGCGGTCGGATTAACCGCGTTTGCTGTTAACGGATATGCAGCTGCAACACCGCCTGAAACTGCATTCGCCATACCTATGCCTGCGAATCCGACTGCAGGTCCGGCGGGATTTGAGGCAGCGGAGTTCATGGCTTCCGTAAGTCCTAAAGCAACAAGTGCATTGAGGGAGCCGGGATCATCAGCGAAGATCTTCGCCGAATCGAACTGTTCGACACGGGCTCTTGAAGCCGCATCGAGTGTAAGGCCTGTCAGTGCGATCGTCTCGATGACCATTCCGCGCTGCTCGTACCACAGTTTAGACAATACTTCGTTAACGGCGTCCTTTACCTTGCTTTTATTTGAGATCAGCTGGGGGAACGGTACCTTGTCACGGACGGCGCAGAGGTTAAGTGCTTCCTCCATGTGATCCTGCACTTCGAGGAAAGGCTGTTTTGGCTTGGCAGGCGAACCCATATAATCGTATACGGTGGTTTCTTTGCCGGTTTTCTTGAAAAACCTGACCGGGTCGACGATACGGAATGAGAACATGATACTGAATGTGAAATACAGGTTCCCGTAGACAGGATCGGGATAGGGGACATGAAGAGGTTCATTGCAGGTCTGGTTCATTATCTCAAGACCGTTTATATAGAATATCTTCTGCTCCTTTGTGATCTCTCCTGCGAATCTGAAACGGTCGAAAACATCTTCTGCGACGCTTTTAATGCCGCCTCCGGATAAAAGCGATCCCGAAGACGAATTTTCCCAAGTATACAGGCCCGGCTCGGTAACACTGTCAACGATCTTGCCGTTGTCGATCATGAGAGCATAAGTGCTTTCGGGAACAAGCACCTTCGAACCGGCAGAGATGATACTGCTGCTGCCCTGATTGAAACCTCTTGAATTCTGCTTATACGCACGTTTTACCAGTTTGTCCTGGCCTAAGGAATCCGTTCTGAATGACTCAAGATACTGGTCATTTAATTCGGAATTTATTGAATCTGAAATAGTGCCTGCGATGTTGCTGATAAATCCCATTTTACTCTTTCCCCATAAACGCGCTGTGCTTGCAGTTCAAGTATAGTTTTGGAGGAGATTTTTGTCCATAAATGCAGCGTGATAATCGCTTAAGTTGTAGGGTATAACGTAAGAGTTTGTCATCTGTTTCATTTATTCGTGACGTGTTAAGCTTGTAACGGTTATGTAATTGCGGTCTTGTCTGTTTTAGGGGTAAAAGCATTTTCGCTTGCGGGGAGATAGGAATATGTGTCCTGAAACGAACGTTGTTATTGTCGAACCGAAGAAGATCAATAAGAAGGCAGCATTGGTTTCAGGTGCTGTTGCACTCGCTCTTGTTTTGGGAATATCTGCTTTCCTGATATACCGGTTTGTTGTGCTACAGAGGATCCCCGAACTTAAGCGCGTCGAAGAAATTGACGTGAATTACTATGAAATATCTGTCTCCTGTTATGATGGGAAAAATTATACGCATATCACTCCTCGGACCAGATCATCTGAAGAAACAAAAGCAATAACGGATCAGATACAAGGGTTCTTATCATTAAGAGGGAAGAAGGTCAGCAACTGGACTCCGGATAAGATCACGTATCCGGTATATTCCGTCACTGTAAGTCCCATAATCTTTCAAAACGTAAATCATGAAACAGGTGAGACGGTTGTATGGAGCAACGGATATCTCTTTACGGCTTCCGGGGACGTGTATAAATGCAATATTGATTTCAAACCGTTTATGAAGACAGATGATAATGATTTTGTCATGGAAGGGGAACTTGAGAGCCTTTCCCGCGCCAGATCTTTCCGTCCGCTTTTCTATGCGAACCGCGAGTGGAACAAGGAATTACTGGAGCCGCGTAAGATTACGGATATCAGATTTGCAGAAGGTGTCGAAGCAAAGATCATTGAAACGGGCGAGAGGGCAGGGTTCCCTCTGGTTACGATCCTGCTCAGGAACACAAGCGGACAGGACTGGTATTTCGAAGATATGTCACTGTTCGTTTCCCTGGCTGTTGTCGTAGACGGGGAATTGTATTACGTGACCCATGACCCCAGCATTGATGATGACATCAGGACGGTAATGGGCTTTGACAGGGTCCTTGAGGCGGGCTCTGAAGATACTGTTGAGATCAGCCTCGGATACTTTGGAACGCTTCCTTCGGGAGAATATAAGATACTTATACCCGGAATAGACGGCGGCGAATACAATTATGTAAGTGTCGACTATCACAGATAACTCAAAACTGCAAACAGAAAGTCCTATTAATGCATTTGATTAGATAACAAAATTTATGTATAATTTTGTTATCATATGAATAAGGGGATGTACCATGCCGACTATCAAATCAAGCGCAGATCTGAGGAACGGATATAATGAAATATCCAAATTCTGTCATACATATAATGAGCCAGTTTTTATAACCAAAAACGGAAAGGGTGATCTTGCCGTAATGAGCATCGAGAGTTACGAGACTCTTGTAGGTAAATTTGAACTTTACGGACTTGTTAAGGAAGGACTGGATGATGCTGCAAACGGCAATGTCCGTCCTTTTGACGAAGCTATGTCAGAGATTAGAACAAGACGTAAAAAATGAAGTATTCGATTCTGATTACAGAGAAAGCTAAGCGTGATATAAACGAAGCCGCCGATTATATTGAATATGTATTATTCAATCCTGAAGCTGCAGATGATCTGTTGGATGAAGTGGAAAGAAGTCTTAATAAGCTTTCTCATATGCTGGATAAATACAAGGTTGTTAACGATCCGGTTCTTGCATCATGGGGAATACGGATGAAAGTGATCAACAATTATATAGCTTTTTATGTTGTAGATGTTAATTCGAAGACGGTAACTATAATTCGTTTTCTGTACGGAAAAAGAAACTGGATATCTGTCTTAAGTAATGATATGACTTCTCCTGATTGGACCGTAGAAATTCCCCAAAAACCCGGTAAATAAACAGGAGCTGCCTCATCCTGAGACAACTCCTGTTTTTAATCACTATTTTATAGAAGATTACTTCGCAACGATGTTTGCGATCCTGCCCTTAACGTAGATGAACTTTACGATCGATCTGCCGTTCAGAGCGCCTGCGAGTCTGTCATCAGCGTTTACGATCTCTTCGACAGCGGCCTGGTCAGCTTCTGCAGGAATGTTTACTTTGAACTGAACCTTGCCGTTGATCTGAACTGCGATCTCGATCTCATCCTTGACAAGAGCGCTCTCATCGACTTCGGGCCACTTCTGGTTGTAAATTGAATACGCATTGCCTAAAGATTCGCACCAGAGTTCTTCTGTGAAGTGAGGTGCGAAAGGTGCGAGGAGGAGAACGAGTTTCTCAGTAGCATATCTCTTGAATTCAGCCTTGGCGGAAGCATCCTGGCTGTACTTTGTGATCGCATTAAGAAGCTCCATCATTCTTGCGATAGGTGTGTTGAACTGGAACTTCTCTATGTCAGCCGTAGAGCTCTTGATCGCATAGTTGACCGCAAAGTTGAGTTCCTTATCTGCAGAAGTCATATCAGCCTTAGCGGGAACTGCAGAAGAAGCTGCGCCTGCGCAGTCTGCTACGCAAGTCTCGATCCTTCTGAAGAACTTGACGATAGCCTGAAGTCCGGAATCTGACCAGGGGCCGCCTTCGATGTAAGCGAAGCCGAAGCCGAGATATGTTCTGAAGACGTCGGAACCGTACTTGCTGATATAGTCATCAGGTGCGACAGTGTTGCCTCTGGACTTACTCATCTTCTGACCGTCAGGTCCCAAGATAGTACCCTGGTGTACGAGGCTCGTGAAAGGTTCGTCAAAATCAAGCATGCCCATATCACGCATGGCCTTTGTGAAGAATCTTGCATAGAGCAGGTGCATGCATGCGTGCTCGGCACCGCCGACATATTTATCGACAGGGCAGAACTTGTCGATCTTTTCCTTGGAGAACATCTCCTTGTCGTTCTTGTTGTCCGGATATCTGAACTGATACCAGGAAGAATCGACGAATGTGTCCATTGTATCGGGATCACGTCTTGCATCACCGCCGCACTTGGGGCACTTGCAGTTCATGAATGATTCGCACTTTGCGAGCGGGCTCTCACCGTCAGGTGTGAACTCAACATCGTAGGGGAGAAGAACAGGAAGTTCGTCTTCAGGTACCGGTACAACGCCGCATGAAGGGCAGTGAACCATCGGGATAGGAGTTCCCCAGTATCTCTGACGGGAGATGAGCCAGTCACGGAGTCTGAAGTTGACTTTCCATTCGCCCATGCCGATCTCGGCGAGCTTTGCAACGATTGCTTTCTGTGCATCGTGCATCTCCATGCCGCCGAACTCGTCTGAATTGCAGAGATAACCCTTCTTCTCGCAGTAGGGGAGCTCTGAATCGACGCCCTTTTCAGGCTGGATGACGCGGATGATATCGAGTCCGTATTTATGAGCGAAATCGTAGTCTCTCTCATCGTGTGAAGGAACTGCCATGACAACGCCTGTACCGTAACCTGCAACAACATAATCAGCTGCCCAGATCGGAACTCTTCTGCCATTCAACGGGTGAATTGCATAGGCACCGGTGAATACGCCCGTCTTCTCACGTGTTGTGGACATACGGTCGATCTCGTTTACCTTGGCGGTCGCCTGGCGGTAAGCTTCAACTGCTTCACGGCACTCATCGGTAGTGAGCTGAGCGCAGAGCTCTGACTCCGGTGCGATAACGACATATGTGATACCCATGAACGTATCGACTCTTGTTGTGAAAACTTCGAGCTTCATCGGAGAACCGTCTTCGTTTGTAAGACGCTCTCCGTTCTTTTCAACGTAAAGTGCGACCTGCGCGCCTTCGGATCTGCCGATCCAGTTCTTCTGGAGCTTCTTTGTCTTTTCGGGCCAGTCGAGCTTGGGAAGGTCATCTAAGAGTTCCTGTGCATATTCGGTGATCTTGAAGAACCATTGTGTCATGTTCTTTCTGACGACTTCCGTATGGCATCTCTCGCATGCGCCGTCTACGACCTGCTCGTTGGCAAGAACGGTCTTGCATGAAGGGCACCAGTTGACCGGCGCGTTCTTACGGTAAGCGAGGCCTCTCTTGTAAAGCTCGATGAAGAACCACTGGTTCCATCTGTAGTAGTCGGGCATGCATGTCTTTACCTCAAAGTCCCAATCTACTGTCGTGCCCATGGCCTGAAGCTGCTTCTCCATCGTATCGATGTTCTTGAGTGTTGAATCCTGAGGGTGGATGCCCGTCTTGATGGCATAGTTCTCAGCAGGAAGTCCGAAAGAATCGAATCCCATGGGGTGGAAGAGGTTATAGCCCTGCATGTGCTTGAACCTTGCCCAGGAGTCAGTCAGCGAATAGTTATACCAATGGCCTAAGTGTAGGTTGGCTCCGGAAGGATAAGAGAACATCTCAAGGCAGTATAGCTTCTTGCCCTCAGCGTCCGGATCGTATTTGTAAAGGCCTGTCTCGGCCCATTTTGCCTGCCACTTCTTGTCTGTCTCATTTGAATAACTCATGTTAAAGACTCCTATTCTTTAAAAATGAACACCTAATTATACTCCGATGTTTTCGAAAATTACATACAAAGTGAAAATCAAATGCACCCTGAAAGCGGGAATCAAACGCATTTGTCATTTCGCGAAAATGCCCGAAATGCCTATAAATCGCCGCAAAATGAAATATGATTGTCACTTAAAATAGGGCGTCGCGTGATTGATTTTTAAATGGCGTGATGTAATAATAAATTGAATTTTTGCGGGTAATCGCATTTTTTGATGCGTTTTCTGATATATAGAGGTGAACTATGGGTTTAGGCATGGAAATAGGTGTCGATCTCGGCACCAGCAGTGTTCTTGTTTACATTAGGGGTAAGGGTATCGTTCTCAAGGAACCTTCTGTTGTTGCGGTTAACAGCAAGACGGGTAAGGTTTTGGCAGTAGGCGAATCGGCTTCGCTCATGCTCGGACGTACTCCGGGTATCGTTGAAGCGATCAGACCTCTCCGTGAGGGAGTCATTTCCGATTTCAGAGCTACCGAAGTTATGCTCAAGGCGTTTATCGGAAGAGTCTGCACGGGCCTTCGCGCCACTTATTTCAAGCCCACTATCGTTGTTTGCGTTCCTTCGGTAATCACGCCCGTAGAACAGCAGGCTGTTGAGAATGCCTGCCGTCACGCAGGCGCCAAGGACGTTTTCCTTATCAGAGAACCTATCGCTGCCGCTATCGGTGCAGGTATCGATATCACAAAGGCTTGTGGTTCAATGGTCGTCGATATCGGCGGCGGTACTACGGATATTTCCGTTATCTCTCTTTGTGAGCCTGTTGTTGACGCTTCTTTGAAGGTAGCAGGAGACAAGTTCGACGAAGCTATCATCAAGCACGTCAGGAAGAGACATAATATCCTTATCGGCGAGAAGACAGCAGAGAAACTCAAGATCGAGATCGGCTGCGCTTATCCGAGAGACGAGGAGCTCACATTAGACGTTCAGGGAAGAAACATCATCACAGGTCTCCCTTCTACTGTTACTGTATCTTCGACAGAGATGCTCGAAGCTTTGGAAGAGCCTATCACGCAGATCTTTGAGGCTGTACATAACGTTCTCGAGAGAACACCTCCGGAACTCATGGCTGATATCTCACAGAGAGGTATCGTAATGACAGGCGGCGGTGCAATGCTTTACGGTCTTGACCACATGTTGTCCAACAGGATCGGTATCGATGTTTACCTTGCCCAGGACCCTGTTTCCTGCGTTGTTATCGGAACCGGTAAGGCGCTCGACATGATGGATAAATTTGCCGCTTTGAGTGACAACTGATACTGATTGACGGAAACAATTACAAATGTTATATTATGCGCGTCGGGAGTTGATTCCGGCGCGCATTCTTTTAGTTTAGATTTTTCCATTTCAAGATATCAGATCAATATCCCTTTGGCAGGATTACGCGAAAAACAGGTTTATTGGGGAAATACAAACGGGATTTTTACTTTTGAAAGGCGTTTATGGACGATTTTGACAATCTTAATTCCAAGACGGATTCTGACTTAAGGCAGATAGCCGTTGCATTCGGAGATTTTACTCCCGAAGAAGCTGAATCCAAGACAAGAGACGAACTCATTATGGCGATCACAGGAGCCAAAGATATCGGTGACGTAACCGTTGTCGATCTCGCCGAAGATCCTGTCCCGCTTAAGCCGGTTTCCATTCCGGAACCCGTCAGCAGCACGGAGAAAATGAAATCTCTTGATGAGCTTATCGTTGATGTCGGAAGGACTGCAAGATTTGAGACTAATGAATTAGCTGATGCCATCTTAAAGGCGGAAAGAGCAGAGGAGAAGAACGTGGCGAAGAAAGAAACTGTCGCAGAAGAGAAGCCTGCAGAGATCACTGAAGCAGTTGCCGAAGAGAAACCGGCTGAGAAGAAAGCAGAGAAAAAGGCGGAGAAAAAGCCTGCCAGAAGCTCGAAAAAGACTAAGGCTAAAGCTGAGGAACCGATTCCTGAAAAGCAGGAAGAGACTGCTGCCGAAGCATCTGCTGAAACTGAAGAGAAGAAAGATAAGAAGCCTGCCGGAAAGGCGAAAAAGGCAAGGGGCAGCAAGAAAAAAGACGAAGCTCCTGCCGCTGAAGAAACTAAGCCTGCTGAGCCCACACCCGTAGAGGCACTGATCGCTGAAGCAGAGACTGTTTCGGAAGATGTAAAGCCTGTTGATGCAGGATCATCTGAAGCTAAACAGGAAGAGACTAAGCAAGGTGAGACGAAAGCTGCCGAGTCCAATAACCAGGGACAGAGCAAACACGGAAGATCCAAGAGAAGAAAGATCTCTTTCGGTCCCGGTCAGGATACGAAGACTGTTGAGACGACCGAAGAGGCTCCTGTTGCCGAGACTGAGGAAGAAACTCCCGAAGTCAATATTCCTGTTGAGATCGAGATCGAAGGTGTTCTTGCGATCAATAACAATGAAGGCAACAAGAATGATTTCTGCGGATTTGTCCACAGACATAATTATCTCCCGGGTGAAGACGATGCTTATGTTCCGGGACAGTTTATCAAGAGGATGGGCTTAAGACGCGGAGATTACATCAAGGGTTTTGCCAGCCCCAAGCGCGGCAAGGACAGATATGCACCGCTCAAGCGCGTAACTGAAGTAAACGGCATCCCCGTAACCGAAGGCGATTACGAGAATATCAGAAGACGTCCGAAGTTTGAGAGCCTCACGGCGATCTATCCTAACGAGAGACTTGATCTTGAGACTGCAAAAGAAGATATTTCCACTAGGATCATCGACCTGTTCTCGCCTATCGGTAAGGGCCAGAGAGGTATGATCGTATCTCCGCCGAAGGCAGGTAAGACGATCCTCCTTCAGAAGGTCGCAAATTCAATCACAGCTAACAATCCCAACTGCGAACTCATCGTTCTCCTCATCGACGAGCGTCCTGAGGAAGTTACGGACATGCAGAGAAATATCCAGGGTGAAGTCGTATATTCCACATTCGACAAGAGACCTGAGAATCACGTAAGAGTAACAGAACTCGTTCTTGAGAGAGCCATGAGACTCGTTGAGCTCGGTAAGGACGTCGTTATCCTTCTTGACTCGATGACAAGACTCGCAAGAGCATATAACCTTACGATCAATCCGACCGGAAGAACCTTGTCGGGAGGTCTTGATCCGGGATCACTCTACGGACCTAAGAGATTTTTCGGCGCCGCACGTAACATCGAGAACGGCGGAAGTCTTACGATCCTTGCTACTGCGCTCATTGAGACCGGTTCCAGAATGGACGAGGTCATTTTCGAGGAGTTCAAGGGAACGGGCAACATGGAAGTCACTTTGGACAGAAAACTCGCCGACAGAAGAGTTTTCCCTGCTATCGCAGTCGACAAGTCCGGTACGAGAAGGGAAGAACTGCTGCTTAAGCCCGAGGAGCTCGATGCGGTATGGCTCATCAGGAGAAGGATCGCAGAAGCAGACACCGTTACGGCAACCAATGCGGTCATCAGTTTTATGGAGAAAACAACGAGCAATATGTCTTTCGTTCTTTCCGTAAAGAAATCTTTCGCAGCCGATTGACAACCGACGGTGATTCAAGTAATATAGCAAGGCTAACACGCAGAATCCGGTATGACATACGTGAGATCAAGGTTACGCGTCATATCTTTGATTGAGAGGTGAAAGGACATGAAAGAAGGAATTCATCCTAAGACGCAGGTCGTTACAGTTAAGTGCGCATGCGGCAACACATTCGAGACTCTTTCCACAAAGAGCGATCTGAGAGTTGATATCTGCTCTAATTGCCATCCGTTCTATACAGGCAAGCAGAAGCTCGTTGATACAGGCGGACGTGTTGATAAGTTCAAGAAGAGAATGGAAAAAGCTTAATTCTCGTTCTGAAGTAAAGATTTTAAGAGGCTGTCATACGGCAGCCTCTTTTTGTGGTTTTGTGAGTGGTGCCTAAGAGGCGCAGAGAGCTTCTTGTTAGGGAACGCCGGGTTGTAATCGTTCGTACCCATAAATAAATTGTTTTCCATAGTTTTATGGGTACTTTTCAGCCTTCAGGCTTTCTTGTTTTCCGACGAATACCCATAAATTTTCTGCTTTCGCCGGTTTTATGGGTACATATCGACAAAATTAATCTGCTGACCTTCAATTAGTACCCATAAATTCATTGCTTTTACTGAATTTATGGGTACTGCAACGCATTGGACGAGTGTTTAAGTTCCGAATGTACCCATAAATCTATCGTTTTTTGTGTTTTTATGGGTACTACCTACAAAAACATCAAATCCAGGATTCTTGTAGGCAGGTCTGATGAAGACGTATATATGCTGAGCGTTTTGTTCTTAATTGACTAAACTCAATAACGTTTCATTAACCCCGCGAACATTCAACATTCCTTCAATTTGCCTTTTGTTTGTAACACCACTAATATTATAATTTGTTATACTCACATCAGAATGGAAAATTATGTTTATTCGGGGGAGAAATATGTCAGAGTCTAATGACAACATGAAATTGGTCACCGAAGATCAGATAGTAGAGATAACGCCCGAGCAGATGGCCCAGGATATTGACCTTTCGACGGAAGTTCAGCCTGCCGCACCTGCTAAGACGTCGAAAAAGAACGGCAGAAAGGCTTGTCCCGTTCCCGTAAAGAAGACTACGATCGGCGGTCAGGCCCTTATCGAAGGTGTCATGATGGTCGGCCCTGCCAGAACTGCAATGGCGGTCAGAAAGGGTGACGGAACCATCTATGTTGAAGAGATAAAGCAGAGCGAGAGGACTTCTTACTTTGAGAAGGTTCCTTTTGTAAGAGGCTGTATAAGATTCTATAAGATGCTCGTAACCGGTACAGGTGCGCTCATGAAGGCTGCTGATATTTCTGAGGAAGGCAAGCCGGAAAACAATAAGGAAGGACAGAAGAAGTCACGCCTTGATGAATTCGCTGAGAGACATTTCAATCTCATGATGACGATCTCTGCTATCCTGGGAATCGTGCTCTCCGTCGGCCTTTTCATCCTTGCGCCGAGACTCATAATCGAGATAGCCACGAAGTTTATTCCCGAGCACATCAGGGAGATCACATGGGTCCCGATCCTTCTCAATATTGCTGAAGGTCTGTTAAGACTGCTGATATTCCTTCTGTACCTGATCTTCGCTTCGAAACTCAAGGATATCAAGAGGGTCTGGCGTTACCACGGCGCTGAGCATAAGACTATTGCATGCTATGAGGCAGGGCTTCCTCTGACAGTCGAGAATGTCCTCAAGCAGTCACGTTTCCATCCCCGCTGCGGAACATCATTTATGTTCAACGTCCTTGCGATATCGATAATCGTCTATACGGTCATAGGAATCTTCACGGGTGCACAGCCTATGTGGGTCAACCTGATCATAAGAGTATTGGCGGTACCGATAATCTGCTCAATCTCTTTTGAGATACTGAGATTTGTAGGCCGTCATGACAAGAACTGGTTCTGCAAGCTGCTCGCAAATCCCGGTCTCTGGCTCCAGAAATTCACTACAGCCGAGCCTGACGCACCGATAGTAGAAGTTGCGATCGCTTCCATGCAGGCAGTTATACCGGAGAATAAGGAAGATGACGTCTGGTAAGGACGATTTGCTCGATATCCTTAAGGGATCCGGAGATGACGAGGCAGTTCTTGACCTTAAGATCCTGAGAGAAGAATTTGAAGGCAGGGCTTTGGAAGAAGCCGTAAGGAGGCGCGCATCAGGCGAGCCTCTTGCTTATATATTGGGATACCGCCATTTCTATAAAGAGTGTTATAAAGTCTGTCCCGGCGTGCTGATCCCGAGGGCTGATACAGAGACCGTTGTCGAGGCGGCTCTGAAGTTTCTCGGTATAAATGACATGGCGACAGGCGATCTGCTAAATATCCCTGAATATGGCAGGACATTAGAAAAGATAAGGTTTGCGGATCTTTGCACCGGTACCGGATGCATCGGGATCTCTGTTGCAAATGAGATCGTCAGGGCAGGAGGCAGCTCAGAGGGATATCTGGCCGACATAAGCGACATCGCGCTGGAAACGGCAGCTGCCAATGTTACATCCCGGGCACTGAAGCCTGATGACCTGAAAGTTATCAGACACGATGTCCTGAGCGGTGCCCCTGACTTAGGAAAGCTTGATCTTATAGTTTCCAATCCGCCGTACATTACCGATGAAGAAATGGATTCTCTTGACAGCACCGTAAAAGATCACGAGCCGGATCTGGCATTGCGAGCCGGAGAGACAGGTCTGGATTTTTACGGACCGATACTGGAAATGGCCAAGCAGCTGCTCAAAGACGGCGGCGCGCTGATAGTAGAGCACGGATACGGGCAGGGGGATGCTGTGAGAGATTTTTTCTCGAAGGGAGGGCTGAAAAACTGCCTGACCATTAGAGATTACGGTTCGAATCCGAGGGTGACGATCGGATTTAAATGATTGCTCTTTCGCCGAAAGCCCTGTGAATACAGGCTTTTCTGGCTGACGAAAAAATATTTGAAAAAATTTCGAATTTTCTTGTAACGAAATTAAGATTTCTCCGTCTAACAGGTGAGATCACAAAAGAAAGGTGTACTGATACGTGGATAAGAAAACCGCAGAAAAGCTTTACGAAGCCTTTTACATGAAGGTTTTCTCATACGTGATGACACTCGCCAGGGATCGGAACGACGCCGAAGAGATAACCCAGGAGACTTTTTTCAGGGCGATATCAACTGATAAGAGCTTCAAGGGCGACAGCGACAGCTTCACGTGGCTTTGCGCTATCGCAAAGAACATCTTTATAGATGAGAAAAGGCGCGTTTCGAGAGAGGATGACGAACTGAGCGAAGAGCTTCCCGACGGGAATAAGGGAATCGAGGAGAAGCTTTCGGACAGGGATACATCCCTGAAGATCCACACAATACTCCATCAGCTGGAGGAACCGTACAAAGAGGTCTTCCAGCTGCGGGTATTCGGCGAGCTGTCTTTCGCGGAGATCGGTTCTATCTTCGGAAAGACCGAGACCTGGGCCCGGGTCACGTATCACAGAGCCAGATTAAAGATCAAGGAAAGGATGGATGAATATGAAATATAATTGTGATTTGATCTCGGATCTTCTTCCGTTATATAAAGACGATATCTGTAGCGAATCCAGCAGAAAGATCGTTGAAGAACATATTGCAGAATGCCCGGATTGCAGGAAGATCCTTAACAGCTTGAATGATATTTCCATAGACGAGAAGATCGTCAGGGAAAAAGAACAGGTAATCGATTCTCAGGCTAAGTTTTTTAAGAGAAAGAGTGCTTTGGCAGGAAGCATTATAGGATTGATCTTTTCGATACCGATCCTTGTATGCCTTATCGTTAACCTCGCGACAGGAGCGGGCCTTACATGGTTCTTTATCGTGCTCGGGGGAATCCTTGTTGCTGCATCACTGATCATTGTACCGCTCATGGTACCGGAGAATAAGATGTTTACTACAATGACATCATTTACGGCTGCGACTATCCTGTTGCTTGCAGTTATCTGCATTTACACAGGCGGCAACTGGTTCTTCGTGGCAGCTTCTTCAACGCTCTTCGGACTGACGATGCTCTTCGCGCCATTTATCGCATACAGAAGGCCTGTAACTTCTTATCTCAAGAACTCCAAAGGCCTTGCAATAATGTGCGCTTATACTGCTACATTCGTCTTGATGATGCTCAGCATCGGATTATATGTGGGAATGAAGAATTTCTTCCCTATGGCTTTTGCAGTCGCTATGCCGCTCGTAGCAATGGTATGGGCAGTTTTCGCAATAGTCAGATATCTCAGATTCAACGCATGCGTTAAGACAGGCCTCAGTATCGCATCGATCGGTGTTTTATCCGGAGTTCTCGCAGAACTCGCATCAAATGCTGCTTCAAGAATGTCAGGAACAGGTGTTGTTTATCAATCCGCTGCAGCATTGCCGCTCATGCTTTCGATCGGCGGCGTCGGAATCCTGGTAGCAGGAATCGGTTTCTTATATGGAAAGTTTAAGGGAGGAAAAAAGTAATGAAAACAAGTAAATTTATGGCTGGAGCAATGGCTCTTATCGTACCTTCGACACTCTGCTTTACAGGATGCTCGTTCGGCCTTTTCAACTCATTCAGTTACACATACGAAAATGGCGATAAGTATACCACAGGCGACCGCGAAATAGATGATAAGGTAACAAAGATCAATATCGATTATGTTTCAGGCAACGTAAAGGTTAAGGGCGCTGACACTGACAGCATTACTGTTGATGAAACTGCCAACAAGGATCTGGATGCGGATCATCAGGTACACACCTGGGTAGACGGCGATACCCTTTATGTCAGATACTGCGCTTCAACAAAGATGATCAACTTTAATAAGATCGAAAAGAGCCTTGAGATCACGATCCCCGAAGCACAGGAGCTGGATAACTTCCTGATCGAAGTTTCTTCCGGTAATATCGATCTGAACGGATTTACGACAGATTCTTTAAACACACATGCTTCTTCCGGCAATATGAGTATTGATTGTTCTGCTTCAGTAATCAATCTCAATTCATCTTCCGGAAATATCGGGTTTAACCAGCGTGGTAACAGTGATTCTGTAAAGATAAAGGCATCTTCCGGCAACATATCCGTAAATCACGAAGGAGACAGCAATTTAATCGACATTGATTCTTCTTCAGGAAAAGTATATATAGAGCAGTCCGGAACAGTAGACAACGTTAAGATCCATTCTTCTTCAGGCGGAGTTAATGCCGTAATGGGTACTGTAAACACACTTAATGTTGATGTAAGTTCCGGTGGGATAATCATTGATGCTGATGAGATCAAGGATCTTACTACAAAGGCATCCAGCGGTCACTCCGATATCAGCCTGGACAAGGTTCCCGCGACTTCTTCCATCTCATGCAGTTCAGGCGGTATCAGCGTGCATCTTCCCGAAGATTCCGATGTTACGGTACATACAAGTATCTCAAGCGGAGATTTCAGTTACGATCTTCCTTTCGCCAAGAACGGTAAGGATTATGTAATCGGCAACGGTTCAGCAACCATGGATATCCGCTGCTCATCAGGAGATGTTAATTTCGGTAAGATTTGAGAATAATCCAGTTTCATTTCGAGGCGTTTCAAATAGTGAGTAATACACTTAAGAGACGCCTCTTTTTATTATTCAAGATACTGTGATACGCAGATGTGTCTTCCGTCTGTGTCTTCGAAAACGAACTGACGGTTGGTTGTCATCCCCTGAGCGGCCTTTGCGTCGGGAAGATCTTCCACTATCTTTACCCCGTTGCCGGAGAGCTCGTTGTGGAGAAGGAACGGCTCCGAGCAGTAGATATACATGTCGTACTTGATGCCGAACTCTCGGGCAGACTTTAAAATAGCGCCTTCGCCTTTTACCAGGACTATTGCGATGTTGTCTCTCACAAGTTTAATGTGGGGCATAGCCTCATCGTCCAAATGAACGGCCTTGAAACCGAGCTTGTCTTCGTAGAAGAGCGTGGTTTTGTAAATGTCGGCGCACGCGAAGACCGCAGCCTGGCTGTTCATGAGGAGAAGCCTTCTGTTCTCGGGTTCTTCGCCTTCCTTAACTTCGGAAGGCGCGCTGCTTGCCATGTTGAAACAATATCCGAGAAGAGGCGTGCCGAAGACTTTCTCGTGATCCGCAAGGGAATTCATCATGTCGCTTCTTTTGGTTATCTCTTCGCCCGTAAGCGTCGACGGGATATCGCTTAAATATTCGACCTTTTCGAGATATTCGAGCAGATTCATAAGTCTTACATGGAGCGGTATTACATCTGAAGTTGCCGGGATCTCGCAGGCCCGACCGTGAATAAACATCATGCCCTGTTCAACGGCTTCCGCAGGAAGTCCCGCATAAAGATGCATGAGAAGGTTCATCTCTTCAAGTGTCTTGTCATGTGTGCCGCCCTTCGCGATCGAGTTCTCAATCATCTCGAAAACCTGGTTCATATCGTGCAGCGGATATTTTTTGTTAAGCATAAGGATTCTCCCGGATTCACAATTGGTCTTAATATAGCAAAGAGTTACAAAAAACAGAAGTCTCGAATATTTATATTAAAACAACAAAGATTTCTGTTCAGATGTTAAAATAGGCTTGTTTTTGAAGCTGATGATTTAAGGAGAATACGCGCATGGAAACGATTATGTGGTGTCTGTCGCTGATTGCAGGAGCTTTATGTTTTCTTGGCGGTATCCTTTATCTTTTTTTACACAAAAACCGTTCCCAGTCTGATTATATAAAGGCTTCCGCCATAGAACTAGCGGCAGGTTGGGTATTGCTCCTTCCGTATGAATACTTTGAGGAGATCACTGTAGATAATCCGTTCCTTCATTTAATTGAGAGCTGTCTGACGGCTCTGATCCGCGCTATCAATGTTTTCTCGGCCGAAGGTTATGAGATCGTTCCCGTTGCAGGAGATGAGACCTTTACGAGTATTTACACGATCGTCAGGGTTATGGTCAGTATTCTGCTTGCACTGTTTACCTGCGGATGGGTCATTTCATTCTTCGAGGGCCCTGCGCAGTATCTGAAACTTTTATTAAGAAGCAGAAGTGTGACATATATCTTCAGTGAAAGCAACGATAAATCCGTGGCTATCGCAAAGAGTATTGCAGGTGAAGGTAATAAAGATGTAAATATCATTGTTCTGGAAAAGAACGAAGAAGATCTTTCCAATAAAATAGATCTCGGATCCGACAGCCTTATTCATCTCGCAATGCCTCTCCGGAAAGTTATCAGGATCCTTTCGCGGAAGACTCCGAAGATAGAGGTGTATCTGTTCGGTGAGAACGAAGAAGACAATCTCTCTTTACTGGAAGAGGTCTTTACGGAGAAAGCGATCCGTGACTGCGCTTCGATCCGTTTCTTTGTCGAACTCGGCAAGACCCCCTGGTCTCTGTATGACAATTTCGTTCCCGGAAAACTCGGAAAAGGCGTTAAGAACATTGTCGTGAATTTTGTCCGTACCGAGGAAAACTTCATTTACAACATGCTTGCTGAGAATTCCATCTTTGCCAATACCGTACCCGAGGATGGCGTACATTTTGAGAATGCGGAATGTAAATGCATTCACATTCTTATCGTCGGAATGAATGAACGTAACAGGGACTTCCTGAAGGCTGTCCTTCATCTCGGCCAAATGCCCGGATATTTTCTTAAGATCACCGTTTTCGATAAGGGAGAACAGATGAAAGACCTGCAGAACCTGTTGCCGTCAGTCAGGTTTAATACGCGTTATTGTATGGACGGAGATGCTTACTATTCGCTGTTCTACTATGAGAATGTCAATGCCGGTTCAACGGAATTTGAGGAGCTCATCGCGAGTGCCTGCGGTGACTTTACATTCGCTTATATAAATACCGGAGACGATCTGGAGAATGTGTCTCTGGGTATCCGTCTCGGAAATCTCAGAAAAAGAAACGGCGCTGAAGATAATTACAGCATCATGGTAAATCTTTCGAAGCTTGATCCTGAAAAATGGAACTCCGACCGCCTTGGTAATATATGTTTCAGCGGTTCGTTTAATATGATCTACAGCCGTCCGTTTATTACGATGTCGGGTATAGAGACCGCAACTGTAGAGATACATAAGCTCAGACAGGAAGAGAAGAAGGCTGCCAAAGAAGCCAAGGGCAAAACGTATAACATAACGTCCTGGGACGATTACTGTAACAGCGAGTATAACCGTCATTCGGTATATGCGAGGACGCTGTCATTTTTCTATAAGATGAAGATCATCGATAAATACTATAATTCGGATTATATGCTTACCAAGTCTCCCGAATGGATGAAATATGAGCATATGCGTTGGGATATGTATACTAGGACCATCGGCTATCGTGATCCTGATGATGCGAGCAGGCAAGTATTGGAAAAGATGATTGCCGGATTAAATGATCCTTCGGATAAAGAACTGCGCAAAGTCATCAAGAGATTCAGAGCCATGACTGGCGTGCACGAGGATCTTGTTCCATATGAACAGCTCCCTGAATATGTGAAAAACCAGGATTCTCTGACATTGACCAAGGAGATCAGGGATATATTGGGAAAGGTTACGGACAATGAAGAAGGACGATCAGTTTAAAAAGACAAATGCGATGAGGATTCTTGATAAAGCAGGGATCAACTATACATATCAGGAATACGAGTACGACGAGAATGACTTAGACGGCCATCACGTCGCGGAATATCTCGGAGTCCCTTATGAAGAAGTGTTCAAGACCCTGACTGCCGTATCGGACAAGGGCGAATATCTGGTGTTCTGTATCTGCGTTGACGATGAAGTCGACCTTAAGAAAGCCGCCAAGCTCGCCGGTTGCAAAAGCGTTAACATGATTCACGTCAAAGATCTTCTTAACGTGACAGGATATATCAGGGGAGGCTGCTCTCCGATAGGAATGAAGAAACAGTACAGAACCTTTATCGATGAGATGATAGAACTGGTTGACGATGTGTGCGTGAGTGCCGGGCAGAGAGGCATACAGCTCAGGCTTAAAGCTTCAGATCTGATTTCATTTACAAATGCCGTAGTCGGCGATTTTGCTATG
>JAZSFQ010000025.1:0-5820 GCA_045532275.1 Saccharofermentans sp.
TATCTCCTTCCAGTGGGTCAGCCTTATCTCGTGAGTTATCTGATCCATTTAGAATGCCTCCCAAAAAACTAATTAGATTTCTTAGTTTTTTAGTATCGCTCCATATACACATTTATGTAAGGCGCACGGTTTGACGCTTACCAAAAAACGGTGTAATCCATCCGGATTTTACGATCCTGAAGATCAGTGAACGTAAGATACTGTATCTGGAGCATTGCGGAAAAATGGATGATCCGGAATATACGGAAAACCGCGTTGTAAAAAGAATAAATGATTACAGCCTCGCGGGAATCAATCTCGGAGACAAGCTGTTTATTACTATGGAGTCATCCACAACACCGCTCGATGTCAGAGTGCTTGATGAGCTGATAAACAAACAATTTAAGTAAAGGCAAAAAAAATCAGTTCCTGATCACATCTACAACGTCTTTTACTCTCAGTATCCTGTCGCAGGTGCGGTCGAGCTGCTCGCGGCCTGAGATGTTAATGGTTATGAAGATACGCGCCTCGGGGCCGTCTACGACTGTATTGAGCTTGACAATATTGATCTTCTCTTCATTGATCTTATCCAGCACGTCGATAAGGAGTCCGTTGCGGTCCATGGCGACAACGACGAGCTGTACGTCATAGCTCGAGAACTTGGCTTTCGAGAGCCATTTAACGGAGACGAGACGCTGGTATTTCTGTTCGTCTCTTTCGGATTTTTCGCGGTTCTTGATGATGTTCTGGATATTCTTGCAGCTTACCTTGTGAATGCCGACGCCCTTCTCCTGCGTTACGTAGCCGATGATCTCGTCACCAAATACCGGATGGCAGCACTTTGAGATATGAGTAACAAGCGAATCAAGTCCGTTTACCACTACGGCGTCGTTGCTCTGTGCCCTTCTTGCAGCGTCGGTACGGGCGCCTCTGGAAGGCTTTGCGGAAGCTGCGGCACTAAGCGCTTCAGTACCCTTTGGCGTACCCGGAGCGGCCGTCTGGTGGGGATCGAGATTAAGCGCATTGATCTTGGCAACGTCGTAGTCGACGACCTGCTTTGAACTCTCGGGAACAGCCTTGCTCTTGGCACCCTTTACATTTCGGGTCTGGTCAGCTTTACCGAGCTCGATCGGAAGCTCGTTCGGGCTGTATGCGACGTTGCCGTCGGCAGTTACGCGGTAACCCAGGGCGCGGCGTTCTTCCTCGGATATATTCCTGATGTAATCGTCACGGAGACGCGAGAAGACCTTGCTGACGCTGATAGAACCGTATCCCAGAGCGGCAAACATATCGTCTAACGACTGGAAGTTATTTCTCTTTAAGATGATCTCGATCGACTTGTGCATAAGGAGCTTGGCAGGATCAAAACCGTTACGCGTGATCTCGTTCGTAAGGAGCTCACGTCCGGCAGCGATATTGTCTGCACGGGCCTCACGCTTAAACCATGCATTGATCTTTGAGCGGGCATTAGCAGAACGCGCAATAGATGCCCAGTCACGTGAAGGACCCTTAACGAGCTTTGAAGATGACTGGATCTCTACGATATCGCTGTTCTTGAGTTCGTAAGACAGCGGAACGATACGGCCGTTGACCTTCGCGCCGTGCATGTGATTGCCGATACCGCTGTGGATCGCATAAGCGAAATCGATCGGGCAGGAACCCTTCGGAAGCTTAATGACTTCGTGCTTCGGTGTGTATACAAAGATTTCGTCAGGGGCGATATTCATCTTGAACGATTCGAGGAACTCGCCCGAATCAGTGAGCTCGTTCTGAGAATCGATGATCTGCCTCATCTCATTGATCTTAGTGTCATATCTGTCAGCCTTGAATTCCTGGGAATTGCCGGTTTCCTTATAGTGCCAGTGCGCTGCGATACCGAACTCCGCGATCTGGTGCATCGCGAAAGTCCTTATCTGCACTTCAAAAGGCGTGCCGGTATGGCTTACGACAGTCGTATGGATCGACTGGTATTTGTTCTCCTTGGGCATCGCGATATAGTCCTTGAAACGCCCCGGAACATGCTGGTACATCTCGTGGATGATACCGAGCACCTGGTAGCATTCGATGACTTCGTCAACGATTATCCTGCACGCGAAAAGATCGTAGATCTCGTCGATCGTCTTGCCCTTCTCGTGCATCTTCTTATAAATGCTGTAAAAATGCTTCGGACGGCCTTCAATATCGTAATGGTCAATGCCGTTCTCCTCGAGTTTCGCGCGGATCTCGGAGACTACGTCCTCCATAAAGTCTTCTCTCTGGGCGCGGTTGCCGTTAACGAGCTTTACGAGTTCGTAGTAATCGTCCGGGTGAAGGTACCTCAGGCACAGGTCCTCGAGTTCCCATTTGATCTTGTAGATACCGAATCTGCCTGCGAAAGGAACGTAGATATCCAGTGTCTCCTGGGCTTTCTCGATCTGCTTCTCGGGAGTCTGGAACTTAAGTGTCCTCATGTTGTGAAGACGGTCTGCGAGCTTTATGAAAATAACTCTGATATCGTCTGTAAGGGCAATGAACATCTTGCGCACATTGGATGCCTGAATGTCCTGCTTGGAGTTATAAACTACATTATCGAGGCTCAAGTTGAGCTTTGTAACGCCGTCAACAAGGCTGCAAACAACAGGTCCGAATTTCTCCGTGACCATCGCATCGTCAACGATAGTATCTTCAATGGTATCGTGAAGGAGAGCCGCCTCGATCGTCGCGGAATCGACCTTCAGATCGGCAAGGATCAGCGCAACTGCAACAGGGTGAGTGATGTAAGGCTCGCCTGTCTTTCGTCTCTGGTGGCGGTGCGCCTTATACGCGAAGATAAAGGCCTTCTCCATCTCGCAGTTATCTTCTTCAATATCTTTCTCGTCAAGGTTTGCGGCGCGCGCATATTCGTCATATATGGATATGATCTTGTTGAATCTTTCCTGCAGGTCAGCGGGGATCTCAGGCTTCTGGCTGTCATCCTGAAGATAGGCGCGCTCGGCCTCTGCCTGCACCTGTTCTTCCGTTATGGCATCAAATGTCTTGTCGTTCTTGCCTTTAGTCACCTTGTATTCTCCTGTAGACCTCAGATTCGCTGAGTTTAACTTTCTCGCCAGTTGCCAGGATATTGAAACATACCCTCAGAGGAGCTATCGTCCTCAATCTTATAAGGTTGCAGTCCGCGAAAACCTCGAGGCATCTTTTCGCCTGGAACGGAGTCATTGGTACATCATAATTGTTGGATACCAATCTTGCAAGAAGCCTTAAGTCCACCGTCGACATCGCGGTCCCTCCGAACTTGTCGATCGCCTTATAGCAGGCGCCGTACATTTCGGATGTTGGTCTCATCGATCCTGCGATGTCCTCCCCCGGTGCCATCTTCGCGATCTGATCCATGGCAAGTCCGCTCGTGTAGAGCTTTTCGGCTATCTCGGCCTTCTGCCACATAAAGCCGTCTCCGTATTCAGGCCTTATGTCCTCTAAGTGCAGACTTAATGAAGTCTCGCCGCGGTAGCAGTATTCGTTTAATGTGTATGCGATATCGATCTTATCGCCAGCCCTTAAGATATTGAAATAATCGCCCATTCCGAAACCGACGGCAGATATAGTTCCCTTTCCTGAAGCATCAGTCAGGTCGAGTCTTATGTGCGCACCATTACTCATCTGAGCGATTCCGGTGATAACCAGTCCGTTGGTTATAAATACCGGCTTCGGATTACCGATGCCGAACGGTCTTAACTTACTTACTTCGCGGTATGAATCGAAAACCAGTCCTTCAGGCAAGATCTCGCACTCCGCATTGATCGAATCATCTTCGGATTCTTCGCCCGAGCGGCCTTTTTCTTCATATATCTTCGCGGACTCCTGCTCCAGTGCCTCCATAAAAGTGCCCATGTCAGTCTTTCTTACGAGAAGGCCCGCTGCTTTCTTGTGGCCGCCGAAATTGACCAGCTTATCGGATATCCTTTCGAGGCATTCATAGAGATCAAAATCACCGAATGCTCTTCCTGATCCCTTAGCGCAGCCGGGCTCAGTAGCATCGTCAGTAAATACCAATGCGGATCTGCCGTAGAACTGCGATAATTTGCCGGCAACGATGCCAAGAACGCCCTGATGCCAGTCTTTGCCGTATACAACGATAGGACCGCACGTATTCGTAAGCGACCATCTCTCAGGCCTTGAAGGGTTCTCCAGCTGTGATCTGGCCTCGTCGAAGACCTTAGCCTCGATCTCTTTGCGCTCATCATTTTCGCGCGTAAGATCCTGCGCAGCGATCTTTGCTTCTGAAGGATTATTCTCGAGGAAGAGCTTTAAGGCATCTGCCGAATCGTAAAGCCTTCCGGCAGCATTGATCCTTGGGACAAAATTAAAAGAAATAAACGTCTCGTCCAAAGATTTCCCGGGAGCCAGCAGCATCTCGTTCATGACGCCCACGCCCACATTTGAAGGCTTCTGCATGCTCTTAAATGCACGCTTGATTATCGTTCTGTTCTCATTAATTACCGAAACGAGGTCCGCAATAGTAGCAAGGCCTGCCAGCTCAACGGCCTGACGCCAGATATTGCCCGTGACCTTATGCTTTCCGTCCTTGCCCAGAGCTTCTACGAGCTTTAACGCGACGCCCGCGCCGCAAAGATCGATAAAAGGATATGTGTTGTCAGGTCTCTTCGCGCAGATAACGCAATCTGCCGGCGGCAGCTCATCCTTAACATTATGGTGATCGGTAACGATGACCTTTATACCGCGGTTCTTAAGTTCCTGCACCGTGTCGATATTCGTAACACCGCAGTCAACGGTGATGACAAGATCCGGACTCTTCTCGATAACCTTGTCCATGATCTTCTCGGTAAGCCCGTAGCCGTGCTCGGACCTGTGCGGAACGATGTATTCCACATTCACCTGATGGCTTCTGAAATATCTTACGAGGATCGATGTGGCCGTTACGCCGTCACAGTCGTAGTCTCCGTAAACAAGTATCTTGCCGTGGCTGTCGATTGTGTCGTTGATGATATCAACGGCTTTGCGCATGTCATTATAAAGGAACGGATCGTGCCAGATACCGTCATCCTCAGACAAAAACTGCTCTACGGATTGTCCTTCGGTTATTCCGCGATTCTTAAGCAATACATTAAGGAGCGTATCAGCATCCGCTACTTTTTGGGATGCCGATAAGCGCCAGTTCTTACCGGTCAATAACATAAAACTATTCTCAACTTTATCTTTATTGGGAATATTATAGCCGAATTGACTGGAGTTTACAAAGGCAGATAGGATTATTCGAGGGAAAGCCTGAATAGTTATCCGGATCATATTATTGTTCAGGTATAGTTGTCCCATATTTTCAATTACGGAAATTTGGGACATAGAAACTTACAGATTATGTCCCAAATCTTTTTCAACAGATAAATGGGACAAAAACCACTACAACTGACTTGTTAGTTTATCCCAAATTATAATCTCTGCAGATTTGGGACAACAATTGCAGAAAAACTTATCCCTTTTCGTTACAGTGCCGATTTTGGGATAACAAAGCATTCCAAATGAATCAATCTGAACCGGCAAAAAAAGAGATTGTCATTTCAGACAACCTCTCTAAAATCTTATCAATGCTTTCTCTTGCGAGCTGCTTCAGACTTCTTCTTTCTCTTTACAGAAGGCTTCTCGTAATGTTCTCTCTTACGAACTTCTGCAAGAACGCCTGACTTTGCGCAAGAACGCTTAAATCTGCGAAGTGCACCGTCAAGGGACTCGCCTTCCTTAACTTTAATCTCAGACATTTTTATCCCCCCTCTCGTGCGTGGATTTCAAACACGGATATTATATAGGACACCTACTCCAAAGTCAAACCCTGTTAACCGATAAACGGCA
>JAZSFQ010000029.1:0-13425 GCA_045532275.1 Saccharofermentans sp.
CTCTGCCCTTCTTCTCATCAACCATGAGAACCTTGCCTTTAGCGCCCTTGTCCTTGCCGGAAATGACAATGACCTGGTCGTCTTTCTTTACATGAACACTACTCTTAGCCATGTCTATTCCTCCTTAAAGAACTTCCGGAGCGAGAGATAAGATCTTCATGTAATCCTTATCTCTTAACTCTCTTGCTATGGGTCCAAAGATACGAGTTCCGCGGGGATTCTTGTCTTCCTTAATGATGACAGCCGCATTCTCGTCGAACTTGATATAAGAACCGTCATTACGTCTTACGCCCTGCTTGGAACGTACTACAACGGCTTTAACAACATCACCCTTCTTGACCATGCCGCCGGGAGCAGCGCTCTTTACGGAGCAAACGATAACGTCGCCAATGTTGGCATACTTTCTCCAAGAGCCGCCCAAAACTTTGATGCAGAGAAGCTCTTTTGCTCCGGTGTTGTCGGCAGATCTGAGTCTGGATTCAACCTGAATCATCTGATATATCCTCCTTTAATCGCCTTACTTAGCCTTCTCAACGACACTTACCAGTCTCCAACGCTTATCCTTGGAAATAGGGCGTGTCTCCATAACCTCAACCTTATCGCCTACATGAGCGTCATTGTTCTCATCGTGTGCCTTAAGCTTGTAGGTTCTCTTCATGATCTTTCCGTAAAGAGGGTGCTTAACGTGCTCTACGACGGAAACTGTGATCGTCTTATCCATCTTGTCGGATGTAACGAGACCGACTCTGGTTTTTCTCAAATTTCTCTCAGCCATTTGTCGTCTCCTCCTTACTTATTTGCAGCGAGCTGTTTCTCGCGCTGAATTGTCATTACTCTTGCGATATCACGCTTAACCTGTGTAATCTGAGCCGGATTATCGAGCTGGTTTGTTGCGAGCTGGAAGCGGAGCTTGAAGAGTTCTTCCTTCAAAGAGGCGAGCTCAGAAGAAAGTTCTTCATCAGACATTTTGCGGATTTCTTCAACCTTCATTTGTGCTTTCCTCCTTTACCTTTGCGATAAACTTTGTCTTGCAAGGGAGTTTATGTCCTGCAAGTCTCATTGCTTCTCTTGCCTGCTCTTCAGTAACACCTGCGATCTCGAAAAGGACTCTGCCGGGTCTTACTACTGCGCACCAATACTCATTAGCTGCCTTACCTGAACCCATTCGGACCTGTGCAGGTTTCTTTGAAACAGGCTTATCAGGGAAGATCTTGATCCATACCTTACCGCCACGCTTTACGTATCTGTTGATAGCGACACGGGCAGCCTCGATCTGATTTGACTTTATCCAGCAGGGTTCGAGAGCTACAAGACCGTAATCACCGTAAGCTACGCAGTTTCCGCGGTGAGCCTGGCCCTTCATGCGGCCTCTCTGCTGCTTTCTGTATTTTGTTCTCTTAGGAAGTAACATTAAGCTTTTCCTCCTTCAGACTTCTTAGACTGGTTCTTCTGGCCGAATACCTCACCCTTGTAGATCCAGACCTTTACACCGATGATTCCGTATGTTGTCTTTGCCTCAGCAAAACCGTAATCGATATCGGCACGGAGTGTCTGAAGCGGGATCGTACCCTCGTGATATGTCTCGGATCTCGCGATCTCGGCACCGCCCAGACGGCCGGAGCACTTTGTCTTGATTCCGAGAACGCCGGGCTGCTTCATAGCCATCTGCATTGCTCTCTTCATAGCTCTTCTGAAACTTGCACGGTTCTCTAACTGTGCTGCAATGTTCTGAGCAACAAGAAGTGCGTCTGTATCGCTGTTCTTGATAACTTCGATATCAACAGTGAATACTCTCTTCTTATCCTTGGATACATTCTTGTTGAATTCCTTCTCAAGAGCATCCTTAAGAGCTATTCTTCCTGAACCCTTGTCTCCGCCTACGAGCGAAGGACGGGCTGTCTTAACAATAACGTTGATCCTGTCTGTACCCTTACGGTCGATGATGACCTTTGAAACGCCTGCAACATTTGTGCGGCTCTCATCTACGGGCTTCTTGGCATTGCCTCTTGCAATAGGCTCAACTGCCTTCAAAACGAACTCACGGATCTTCTGATCTTCGACAAGACACTCGGAAAAGGTATTCTTGTCGGCATACCAGTGTGAGCTCCAGTCATCGATAACGCCTACTCTAAGTCCATTCGGGTTAACTTTCTGACCCATGCTTAAACCTCCTTATACCCTTTCCTTGAGAACTACAGTAACGTGACTTGTTCTCTTCTTGATCGAACTTGCCGAACCTCTTGCTCTCGGGATGTATCTCTTGAGAACCGGGCCGGGGTTGGAAATGCACTCGGCAACATAGAGCTTGTCTCTGGAAAGATCGAAGTTGTTGACAGCGTTTGCTTCAGCAGACTTTAAGACCTTTGCGATAACCGGTGATGCTGCCTTGGGTGTGTATGTGAGAATAGCGTAAGCATCATCTAAAGACTTACCCTTGATGAGATTAGCAACTACTCTTACCTTACGGGGAGCAATCCTAATATACTTAGCTGTTGCTGTTCCTCTGTCTCTTCCCATTCCGAGAAGCTTTCTCTGCTTCTTTGTAGGAGTGGGGAGCTTATTTGAAGACTTGGAAGGTGCCGCATAAGCTTCGTGGATCTTATCGCGGTTCTTCTCAATATTGTCTCTGCTTAAAATAATCTTTTCCACAGAAATATCCTCCTTATGAGTTAGAAGCGGACTTCTCGTTGCTTGTGTGGCCGCCGAACTTACGTGTAGGTGCGAACTCGCCAAGCTTATGTCCTACCATATCCTCGGTAATGTATACCGGAACATGCTTGTGACCGTCGTAAACAGCAATTGTGTGGCCGACGAATTCAGGGAAGATCGTAGATGATCTAGACCATGTCTGGATAATCTTCTTGTCGTTGGCTGCATTCAACGCCTCGACCTTCTTCATGAGAGCGTCCTGAACGTAATAGCCCTTTTTGGTTGATCTACTCATTGAACTGCCTCCTTATGCCTTTCTCGACTTAACAATATACTTGCTGGACTGCTTCTTCTTATTACGTGTCTTCTTACCGAGAGTAGGAACACCCCAAGGTGTAACAGGGCCCGGGAGACCGATAGGAGACTTACCTTCACCACCGCCGTGAGGGTGATCATTAGGGTTCATTACAACACCTCTGACTGAAGGTCTGACACCAGCATGTCTTGACTTACCTGCTTTACCGAGCTTTACGTTCTCGTGCTCGGCATTACCGATAGAACCGATCATTGCGCGGCACTTCTCGGGAACCATACGGACTTCGCCGGAAGGAAGACGGATCTGAGCGAAACCGTTCTCCTTAGCCATAAGCTGTGCGGAAGCACCTGCTGTTCTTACGAGCTGTGCGCCCTTGCCGGGATTCATCTCTACGCAGCAGATAACTGTACCTACCGGGATAGAAGAGATGGGAAGAACGTTGCCGTTAAGGATATCTGCATCCGGACCGCTCTCAACCTTGTGACCTACCTTGAGGCCCTCGGGAGCGAGGATGTAGGACTTGACACCGTCAACATACTGAATGAGTGCCAAATATGCTGTTCTGTTAGGATCATATTCGATTGCCTTGACAGTAGCAGGGATTCCTACTCTGTCACGCTTCCAATCGATTACTCTAAGCTTGGTACGGTTACCGCCGCCGATATGGCGAACCGTGATACGGCCATAAGAGTTACGGCCGCCTGTCTTCTTCCTTGCTTTAAGAAGGCTCTTCTCCGGGGCCTTCTTTGTTAACTGGGAATAGTCAGCTATGGCCATTCCACGCACTGCCGGAGAAGTAGGTTTAAATGTTTTAACTGCCATTTTATTATCTCTCCTTCGATTACATTACTGACCAAAACCGAATTCTTCGATTGACGTCTTGTTCTTCTTGCCGGTCTTAACAGCCTTACCGCCCTTGCCGAGGTATGTGCCCTCAGCAGAATCTGTAGCGATGGTTACAACTGCCTTCTTGTAAGCAGGTGTCTTGCCGGGCTTGTTTCTGAGTCTCTTTGTCTTACCGTCAAAGTTAGCAACATTAACGGCTACGACCTTAACACCGAAGAGCTTCTCTGCAGCAGCTTTGATCTCAGGCTTCTGAGCATCGGGAGCAACTACGAAAGTGTACTTGCCCTCTTCAGTGATAGCCATCGTCTTCTCTGTGATGACGGGCTTAATGATTACATCATAGGGTGATTTCATTTGTACACCTCCTCGATCTTCTCAACTGCAGCCTTAGTAGCTACAAAGCTGTCATACTTGAGGATGTCCATAACGTTGATCGTGTTGACCAAAGCTGTCTTAACATCCTTGATGTTTCTTGCAGAAAGCTCTGCATTTCTGTTAACGCCTTCGAGAACGATAAGTGAAGATTCACCTGCTCCGATAGCCTTGAGTGCCTTAGCTACTGTAGCTGTCTTTACTTCATCAAGATCCATATTCTCGATAACGATAAGCTTCTGATCAGCAACCTTTGAAGAAAGAGCAGACTTAAGTGCAAGTCTCTTAACCTTCTTAGGTACTGTATAGCTGTATGATCTGGGGTTGGGTCCGAAGATGATTCCGCCGCCTACATACTGTGCAGAACGTGTGGAACCGTGACGTGCGCGACCTGTGCCCTTCTGTCTGTAAGGACGCTTACCGCCGCCGGATACTTCGCTTCTTGTCTTTGTCTTCTGTGTGCCCTGTCTTCTGTTTGCAAGCTGGTTTCTAACTACTGTAGACATTGCAACTTCGTTGGGCTCAATGCCGAAAATCTCATCGGAAAGCTCGATGGAACCCTTAACGGCACCTGTTAGATCTTTAATATCAATTTTAGCCATTATTCTGTTCCTCCGTCTTATGCCTTAACAGTATTCTGTACTGTTACGATGCCGCCCTTAGGTCCGGGAATAGCTCCTCTGATTACGAGGATTCCTCTGTCGCCGTCAACCATGACAACGCTAAGGTTCTGTACTGTGCAATTTACAGCGCCCATATGTCCAGGCATCTTCTTACCGGGTACGACTCTACCGGGTGTGGAAGTAGCGCCCATGGAACCGACTCTTCTGTGATACATGGAGCCGTGGCCTGAGGGACCGCCCTTCTGGCCGTGACGCTTGATATTACCCTGGAAACCCTTACCCTTTGATACGCCGCTTACATCAACCTTATCGCCGACTGCGAACATATCGGATACCTTGATCTCCTGTCCGAGGCTGTACTCCTCGTCGGGTGTGAACTCGCGGATAATTCTCTTAGGCTCAACGTCAGCCTTTTTGAACTGTCCTGCGTCAGGCTTGTTTACAAGCTTTGCTCTAACGGAACCTGTACCTACTTTGCAGGCCTTGTATCCGTCAGTCTCAACCGTCTTGTTCTGGAGCACGTACATAGGCTCGCAGCTTATAACGGTTGCCGGAATAACGTTGCCGTTCTCATCGAACAACTGTGTCATGCCGGACTTTCTGCCAATGATGAATTTCGTCATAAAGTTTTCCTCCTATTTAGGTTATTGGTTCAACGGTTTTCCGAAGAACATGACCTCGGCGATCTAAGGCTTGGCGTTCCCTAAATGCCGAATTAAGCCGTAAGCGTTTTATTTGATCTTTACTTCAATAGAAACGCCTGCGGGCATGTCAAGCTTGCCAATGTCGTCCATCGTCTGCTTTGACGGTGTGTAGACATCAATGATTCTCTTGTGAGTTCTCTGTTCGAACTGCTCACGGGAATCCTTATTTACGTGAGGTGAACGAAGGATCGTAACAACCTCTTTCTCTGTAGGGAGCGGGATAGGACCGGAGAAGCTTGCATCATCACGTGCAAGTGCATCTACGATAAGCTTTGCGCTCTCATCGAGGATCTTGTGATCATAAGCTTTGATCTTGATTCTGACCATTGACTTTGTTGCCATTTTGTCGGCCTCCTTGTTTATAGCTGTATTTTCTTTATCTCAACCCTGTCGGGAGTGTCTTGGCTTCCCATTCAAAAACCCAGACTATCCAGTTACCTCCTGAAGGCGGCACTTTGGTTCTCTGGGCAGTACGGAACTGCTTAAGACTCTCGGCCGTTGGGCCCGAGACGGCATCGGATCGTATCCTCTGCCTCGGCTCCTTCGAAGTTCCCCACCTCGTGAATTCCGCGCAGCCGGCGCTTCACCTCGTGGCAATCTCCGTTATCAAAGCCTTATCACTCGTTTTCAGGGCAGAATACACCCTGTTTAGACGCGTGCGAAAGGTATTCTACTATCTTGATTTGGGATTTGCAAGCACTTTTTTACAATTTTGCCTATATTTTTACAGGTTCTTGAGCTCATCAGGCTCAAAAACATACTTGCTGTTGCAAAATCTGCATACTGTCTCTATCGGCTTCCCGTCTTTTGTGATCTCTTCGAGATCATTTTTGCCCAATGCAGCAAGGCCTGACAGCATTCTTTCCCTGCTGCAGTTGCATTTAAATTCCACTTCACGGCCGTCCAGATATTTGAGATCAGGGTCTCCCATGAACAGGTCTATTATCTGTGCGGGCGAGAATCCTTCGCTTAAAAGGAACGATATCTCAGGAAAACCGGAAGCCCTTTTCTCAAGGTATGAGATCTCATCTTCTCCTGCTCCCGGGAGCAGCTGGACCATAAGTCCGCCAGCATGTGAGACTTTTCCGCCTTCGAGGAGCACTCCGAGCGAGACTATCGATCTGGTCTGCTCTGATTTGGCAAGATAGTAGGCGAAATCTTCCGCGATCTCACCCGAGACGAGCTCAGATACGCCCACATAAGGTTCCTTAAGTCCGATGTCCCTTATAACTGTAAGGCTGCCCTTGCCTACCGCCGCTCCGACATTGATCTTTCCTGGTTTATGGTATTCTGTCGGGATCACAGGCTCCATGGGATAAGCCCTTACCTTAAAACCGAAATCCGTCACGCATGTCATGCCTTCCATGGGGCCGTCGCCTCTAATTATGGTCGTCTGCGTATCAGATTTATTTTTCATGGATTCCGATATAAGAAGAGATCCCGTCATGAACCGTCCCAAAGCAGCTGTTGCGGCGGGCGACATCTGATGCATGGTCCTTGCAGTCTCACAGACAGCTGTCGTCCTTACGCAAAGACATTTAACGAGCCCGCCCAAACCTTCGGCTCTTACTATATGGTCTTTTTTCTGATCTTCGGGTGCCCCCGGTACGTAATACGGATTATCAGACATATCTCTTCCTTATATATTTAATTACCTTTACCAAATACAAAGAATATCCGTTCATCTGTATCTGCAGGACTTTCCCTGTTAAGGTCCCCGAAAACGGCAAGCTTTGTAAGGCCGGCATTTTCTGCCATCTCACCGATTTCCTCTGGAGAATAATATCTTGCGGTCAGTTCACCGTCATACCTCTCGTAAAGATCATCTTCGCAAAGCTCGAAAAGAGTGAGCTCAGCATGATTTATCTTATTCTCTTTATCGTAATGATTCACCCAGAGAAGCGTAAAGTCATCATAATCTTCGAAGAATACGTTTTCACCCAGAGTCACTTCGAAATGATGTTTTGTAGTGGTATCCAATACAAAGATCCCGCCAGGTTCAAGCAGCTCACTTACCTTGGCAAACATCGAGGAAAGCGCTCCTTCATCGGTTATATGACCTACTGTATCCATAGTCGAGATAAAGCAGCCGCAGGAAGGACCGTCATACGAAGTGATATCTGCGCAGATCCAGGATACCGTTCCGGTCTCATCTCCGGAAGAAGCCATGGCAAGCATATCAGGCGAGAGATCTACTCCTGTCACCTTCATTCCTTTTGATGCCAGATAATTTGTGATCACACCCGTTCCGCACCCGAGATCCGTAACATCCGGCTCCTTTATCCTGCAGAAGTCAGTGATTAGGTCACCAATATAAGAACACCATGACGAGGTGTCACCGTTAAGCTGAAGGACATCATAATGTCCTGCCAGGATATCATAGAAAGAATCATCCATAAGGTCTTACGGCAGATAATCCAGCGGATTCTTATACTCGCCCCAGAGACGGATCTCGAAATGGAGATGCGAGCCCGTGGAAGTTCCTGTACTGCCCACTTCACCTATCGCCTGTCCGGCATCAACATACTGACCTTCATAGACATAGATATCTCTTGCATGTCCGTAAAGAGTAGTATATCCGCTGCCGTGATCGATTACGCAGTAGTTGCCGTATCCTGATCCGCCCTTATTGCAACCTTCATAAGGCTCCGTGACATAAATGACTACTCCCGAAGCAGATGCCATGATAGTATCGCCGTATCCGGCTCCGATATCGATTCCGGAGTGGAATTTCTCGGTCCCGTAAACGGGATGGATCCTGTATCCGAATTCAGAAGTAATGTAATGACTGTATGTAGGCCAGCGGAATGATACACCGCCGACAGTCTTATAAGAATGCTCCAGATCATACTGTTGCTGAAGCCTTTTGATCTCATCAGTGAGAGAATCCGCATATGCCTGAAGTTCATCCTCTTTGGCTTCCCATGAATCAATATCGGTAGTTATATTATCGATCGTGGCTTCCGTCGTGCCGATAAGAGACTTTAATTCATCGAGCTGTCTCTGCTTTTCATCAGCTATTGCCTGCATATCTTCCGCATACTGAAGCTTAATGTCAGCCTGAAGCTGGGCATCGTCGAGAGCGACCTGCAGCATATCGATAGCCTGCGCATCACTGTCCGCAATAAGCGTGATCAATTCCATATTTGTAAAGAAGCCTGCTATGCTGTCAGATTCCAATAAGACTTCCAGAGTCGATTTATTCTGGTACTCAAACATTATTGAAACTCTTTCGGTGAAAAGTTTCTGCTGTGCCTCGAGATTTTCCTGGGCCTCAAGGAACTCATCCAGAGCCTTTGCCTTTTCTTCAAGAGCGGCAACTAACTGGCTGTATATGAGCTCATATTGTTCTCTCTGGGCTTCGTTCGCTTCGTTAAGTTTAGCGAGTTCACCCTCGAGATCAGACTTTTTGTCATTAAGCTGATCGATCATATCCGAAGCTTCTTCAGCCGCAGCCAGTGCAGCATCCCTCTTGTCCTTGGCATCCTCGATGTCTTCCTTGGTAACTGCTTTTACGATTATCGGAATACCGCCCACTGCCACAACGTCTTTAGCGGTAAGCCATGAGCTTGACGTTGTCGCGATAAAACAGCATAGCAACGCCACAAAAAACATTGCTATCTTTCGCAATACCCTGTTCTGCTTTCTTTCATGTTTTACAGAAATGTCATTAGTATCCATACTCTGCCTCACACTTTGATGTACTTGCGTACAGAAATTCCGCTTCCTACTGCTCCAATGATCAATCCCATTACTACAAGGATAAAGAGTTCATGCCACATGATGGATCTTGTGGTCGCGAGCGCATAAAAACTGCCCGGATCGATGGATCTCATGGCTCTGTCGTAAACCTGATGATAAACGATCGTTACCAGCGCCCATGACGTTAACGCACTGAATAATCCGACTATTGCGCCTTCCGTGACATAAGGCAGTCTGATGTAATTATTTGTCGCGCCGACAAATTTCATGATCTCGATCTCATTTGCCCTGGAATAGACGGATATACGTACCATGTTGGAGATAATGAACAGCGCTATAATGAACAGTACGGCAAAAGATACCGCCGTCGTTATATTGACTATCCTTGATGCCCTGGTAAGGAAATTCATTACACTGCTCTCCTGGGCGACCTTCGATACTCCGTTATATGTGGATATCTCGGCACAGACTTCATTCGCGAGGGAAGGGTCTGTCAGACGGAGACTGAATGTATAAGGAAGATACATGTTGTAATCGAAATCATCGAGGATGGAAGATGATGATCCGAGATTGCTCTTGAAGTTCTCGTAGTTCTCCTCGGGAGAAGCCATCGTAAAATCAATGATATTCGGATTACTGCCCAGTTTTGAAGCTACGAAATTCCTTTCCTCCTCAGTACACTGAAGGACCATATACACTTCAATAGGAGGTCTTTGTGAGAGCTTCGTCATTATCCTTCTGGCATTTACCGAGAACATGTAGAATGCTCCCATGATGATGAGCATCAGCATGATCGTAGTGATGGATGCCATGGTAACAAGAGGGTGTCTGACTATTCCGAGGACGCCTTCCTTTATTGAATTGAAAAACGCTCTGGCAGTCATTATTCAGTATCCTCCGGGAAAATATCTATATCACTTCCGGGTGTAAAGTCAGTCCTTCTCACCTTTTTCTTCTTGTCGAGTTTTTCTTTCCTTTTTGCTTCCTTCTGGGCAAGCTTCTCTTCGCGCGCAGTGCGCTTCTGCTGACGCTTTATAGCTTTGGCATCTTCAGAAGGCGCCGTCTCCCTGCTAGGAAAAGCAACCTCATCAGGAGAAGTTATATCCGGATCATCTGCAAAAGCGGCCTTTTGCTCAGGAGCCTCTTTCTCAACCGGAGAAACAGGAGCGGGAACCTCGTCGCCGAATGATACATCATTATCTTTTTCGGGAATGTTGATCTCGATAACTTCAGGTTCGGAAGCTTCTTCAGCCTGAACCTCAGTTTCTTCGGGTATAACCTCTTCCGTTATGACCTCTTCGGGAAGATCATCGGGTTCCGTCAGCTTGCTGCCCGTCTTATCTTCAACTATGAAATCATCTTCTTTTTCTGTTATAGCAGGAGCAGGGCTTTCACCGGTTGCGGCATCTCCGAAGAGCAGACCGCTTGACGGGGAAACAGCCTCAGGAGATACGTAATTGGGATCGTCGTAATCATCGCCGTATTCCTCATCATCTCCGAATGCCACTGAAGCTGCTCCATAGCCTGAAGTCCTTGATGCCTGGGGCATATAGTGTTCGTGTTCAGCCTGTTCGCCTTTGTAGCTGCTCTTCTTTTCGTCTCTTGCAATAAGGCCGTTATCTATCTCGATAACCCTCTGCTTCATACGGTCAACCATTGCGCTGTCATGTGTGCAGATGATCACCGTGGTGCCGCCGTTCCTGTTGATCTCAAGGAGCATCGCCATGATCGCTTCAGAAGTCTCAGGGTCAAGGTTACCCGTGGGCTCGTCTGCAACTATAAGGCTGGGGTTATTGACCATCGCCCTTGCAATGGCTACCCTCTGCTGCTCACCGCCGGATAATTCCTGCGGATAACAGTCAGCTTTGTCTTTAAGACCTACTACTGATAAGCAGATCAGAACCGTATTCATGAGGTTCTGCTTCGGGACGCCAATTATCTCGCCTGCGAATGCTACATTCTCTGCGACTGTCTTTGAATCTATCAGACGGAAATCCTGGTAGATCATGCCTATCTTACGGCGCAGAACAGGAACGAGCGCGCGGCTCATATGGGAAATGTCGAAATTGTCGATAGTAACTTTGCCTGAAGTGGGCGTTTCTTCGCAAGTAATACACTTCAGAAGTGTGGATTTGCCTGATCCTGATTTTCCTATTATGAAAACGAATTCACCGTCTTCGATCGTAAAGCTGACGCCCTTGAGAGCCTCAACTCCCGATTTGTAAGTTTTCTCTACATCAATAAAATCTATCAATTCGTCTTACCTGATCTTGTTGTCATTGGTATCGTTAAGATAATCGATATAGGTCCTTACCATCGTCGCCATCTTAAAGAGCACCGCGTCATCGAATTTTCTTAAGTCAAGACCGGTCTTTGTCTTAACTTTCTCGAGTCTGTAAACCAGCGTGTTTCTGTGTACAAACAATTCTCTTGAGGTCTCGGAACCGTTCAGGTCATTAGCAAAAAATGTGTCGATCGTAGTTCTCGTCTCTTCGTCGAGCTGCTTGAACGCTTCGTTGGGAAAAACCTCTCTGATAAACATCTCGCAAAGGGGCTTGGGAAGCTGGTAGATCAATCTTCCGAGTCCTAACTTGTCATATCTTGAAAGGTCGGCCTCACCGTCGAAGATCTTGCTGACCTTAAGCGCAGTCATTGCATCTGAATATGATTTGCTGATATCCATGAAAGAACCTACGACAGAACCTACTGCGACCTTGGCCTTGCAGCCTTCTGAAGTAAGACATGCCAGTACGGACTGAGAATTCTCTTCGATAAAGCTGTCTCTTGTCTCTTCACTGACCTGCGATTCAAGGGCATCGATTATTACTATAGCCGTCGTATCGTCCATTGAGATAACCGTGGCGATATCAGAATCCGTATAGAGATTCTGCAATATCTCGAAAGCCTCTGCGCTCTGATCTGCTGTAGTCCTTACAACAAGGACAAGTCTGGGATCATTGCAGTCGATCTTATATCCGCGTGCGATCATAGGAACTTCACTTCTTATCTCGTTATCGAGCAGTACGTTACGGATGAATATCGCCTTCTCCGCATCAGTTCCCTTCTCTTTAACCAGTGTCTTCATCCACTCGGCAATGAGCTGAAGGGTTATCTTCGCATCGGGGTCGG
The DNA here is from genome assembly GCA_045532275.1 of Saccharofermentans sp. GTDB lineage: Bacteria > Bacillota > Clostridia > Saccharofermentanales > Saccharofermentanaceae > Saccharofermentans. The sequence continues at coordinate 12,342 of JAZSFQ010000029.1, forward strand.
TACTCTCAATATATAAGATATATTTCAGCTGTTCGCCGATAAAGACTTTGAGATATGTCCTGTCTGCGGTGGAGGCGAAAAGGTTATCCGAAGATACAACGGCTCTGAAAGAAGGATCGATCTCCTCTTCCCCGATCTCGTTTGTAGCAGCTAAGATCTTTCCTGCCGTATCAATTACTCCGCAATTAGCGGAAATAATCGTTTTTACCTGACGCATACATTTCTTTATCTCTTCCATGGCTTCTACCTCTTAAAGAAATCATAACCGCTCCGCCTTTTGCGGGCAAAGCAATAAGAACGTCTAAAACGCTATAGTAAATGATATTATTTTTCGCTAAAAGGTGCAAGCAAAGGAGCAATCTGACACTTATTTGCCATAAATGAAGAGACCGCGATCTCCCGAGGGAATCACGGTCTCTTATTTGAGGTTCTTGAATTATTCGATTATGAAATGATGCTCTGCTCTGTATCCTTATCGAAGAGGTGGATACGGTTGGAGTCAACTGCGAGGTCAACAACCTGACCAACTGCAGACTGGGATGTTGTAGGGTCAACGCGGCATGTGAGCGGGAGTGATCCGTTAACTGTGACATAGAGATATGTCTCAGCACCGAGCATTTCGACGACGTCGACGTCAGCTGTGAATGCGGACTCAGGGTGATCTGTAACGTATGTAATATCGTCTGTGATAGCCTCAGGTCTTACACCGAAGATAACTTCCTGACCGTCACGATCCATAACTTCCTCAACAGCATATCTCTCAGGGAGTTTGATAGTAACGTTCTCGAAAGAAACGAATACGTCAGAACCCTCAACATTGATTACGGCATTGATGAAGTTCATAGGAGGCATTCCGATGAATCCTGCAACGAATGTATTGACCGGGTTGTCATAGAGCTCCGTAGGAGAGTCAACCTGCTGGATGAAACCGTCCTTCATAACGACGATTCTGGTACCCATGGTCATAGCCTCTGTCTGGTCGTGTGTAACGTAAACGAATGTTGTCTTAAGTCTGTGGTGAAGCTTTGTGATCTCAACACGCATCTGTACACGGAGCTTAGCGTCCAAGTTGGAGAGAGGCTCG
>JAZSFQ010000028.1:0-41943 GCA_045532275.1 Saccharofermentans sp.
AATACTGATATCTGAGATTGCCTTTTTCAGCACGAATCGCATCCGCTATTCCGGACTTTTCCATCTCTTCGGCAAATGCTCTTGCACTTCCGTTCTTTCCTTTGTAATAAAGATTTACCGTTATCATATCCCATCATCCTGTCTATATATCTTACTACCGTGTTTCATCGATAAACGCTTGTACATCTTCTGTCCTTATATCGATAAAACCAGATTCATCCTCAGAGTCCTTTCTGACAAGATGAATATACATCGGGCTTCCGGTCGCTGAGGTTCCTCCAATCATCAATTCATAATCGCCATCTATCTCATACCGCACGATATATAGACCCGAACCGCATTCTACACCATGGTATTGTTCGAAGTCTTCCCATGTCAGTTCTTCACCTTTGGATGACAATTCAACGACTTTATCCAGAGTCAACTGATTGGGATCAGGTTCAGGTTCGGACTTGCTGCAGCCGAATACGCCCATAACAAATACCAAAACTAATAATATTCCGATAATCTTTTTCATCATATCAGTTCTAATACCTCTTGCCTTGTTAACTGTTGATATTCAACTCTAATGACAGAATTATATCAATTCGCGAAAACACTTATAGTCTCATTATATGATGAAAAAGCACGCAAACAGCTGATAAAAAAATAATTACAATATAGAACACCATATAGCCCGTTAATGTTTGTACACTGCCCATTCCTCTAACCAATAAAAACAAAGCGGCAATTATCAGAGACACAATCATTGAAACAGAAACAGCTTTGTGAATATTACTTGTCATAAAAAACAGAATTAATAAACCATTGATAAACATGACCAGCCCCAAACATACCAACATAGGCAGATGGACTTTTCTGGAGACTAATACTATTACTCCGCTTATTGCAAATACAATGGCAACTAATAATTCACCATATGAAGAGTAAATTTTCTCAGATTGATTTAAATGCCCGCCAAACTAATTATGCTATAATAAACTGCCTGAGGAAATGACGAAATCCTTAGAAGGATCAGATTATGGGAATAGCGATTTTTGCTGCTGTATCAATGTGCATTGCGGCACTCGTACTGGGCATAGTGAAGAGAAAAACGAAGAATCCTGCAAGAACTGCAAGGGTCTTCGCATTCGTTGCGCTGGCTTTGGGAATCATACATATCTTCTGTGATTTTTATCCGTTTGAATATACCGGAGAGGGCGGCATCGATTACATAGGCCAGGCACTTGTCTGGGGATTTTTAGTTGACGCGGTACTGTACTCAACACTGGCCGCATATTTGAGCTTTGCCATATTGGCTACTGTCTATGCGGTAAAGGCAGCCAAAACAAAGGATAAAGCCGGAAAGAACTGGCTCACGCTCGTTATCACATGGATCTGCGCACTAGTTGTCGTCGGTCTTGTGACGGTAAATATCGTTTCGAGCAGAATCCGGATGAAAAATATCAGCGTGCAGGTACAAGAAGTCACTCAAACCACAGATACAGACGGCAATCAAGCAGTACTCGTCGTTATGGAACTCAAAAACGATACAAAGAACGATATCTATTATCTCGGCTGCGTTTACGATGAGATAACCCAGAACGGCAGGGAGCTTCCGCACGCTACACTTAATGAACTGATCGGAACAGACACCGATATCGAAAGGGTCCGGCCGGGAAGTTCCGTCATAGTAAAAAAGGCTTTTAAGCTCGATGACCCCGATGAGCCCGTTCACATCCTCTGCAGGACCTACGGAGGCGATTTCATCTACGTTGATGATGATTTTGAGATTGAATAGAGCAGATTTAAAATAGGTGTTAGAAGCCAGCGGCGGTGAAGGTCATTGATCTTACATCGTCTTCATCCACTCATATATTCCGTTTACAGCATCATTCTTAGATGAGATGTCTGTCATGCACATGTTTTTATGCACTTCCGCATATCTCAGTTCGCCCTGATCGAAATAGAAGCCTATCCAGCTATAGGTTGGCGCCTCAACAGAAGGAACGGCGTCCGGATAATCAAGCAGGCGGGAACCTTTTTTACCGATTGCGGATATAAGTGTTTTATAATGCTCTACAACCTCTTCTTGAGAAACCGTTTTAACCACATAATCGCTATATCCGCCATTCGCGTGTTTTTCCATCCGCTCTTCAAGTGAGAGGTCGTCAAGTTCATTACCGTTGAATTTCAAAACATCTCCGTTTTTGCAGATGTATGTAACGGTTCCGCCGGAAGCACCGGGATCCTCGGGAGTGTAGGAAAAAGCAAAGGCAAACTCCGGTATCTCTTCAAATGGTATATCAGGCAGTTCGGCTTTTTTAATCCCGCTGCAGGCGGTCAAAACAAAGGCCAAAACAAGCACGAGCGACACGAAAACCGTTCTAAGCAGCGTTGTTATTTGCTTTGCATGCTGCATTTTCATCCCCCCTTTTGCGTGTAAATACTTACCATATATACAATTTTGAGAAGGATTAAGTTGCATATGGTCAGAATCCCAATTCGTCATTTACGAGGATGACGCTGATCCTTCCTTTGTGTCTCGAGAAACGTGTGATGAGGATCTGGCAGCAGATCGTGTCAGGTGATTTGCAGTCGAAACACTTGCCCGTTTTCGAGCACGGTGTATCGAGACCGAAACGCTGGGCGTTGATCGGTGCGAGTTCATGTTTGAGTCTTGATTGGTGATATATGCTGTATCCTGACATAAAAAGGATAACAACCAACAAAAGACATAGTACTGCTATTCCAATTGTCTTGACTGTTTTTTGGATTTTGCTCTTCATATCGTGACCATCCTTTCGATTGATGGATTCACGATATATGGCAAGCCGGTGGCGCTCTACCATTAACGCCTTGCAATCTGTCAACTGACAGTGGAACTGCATGAATTCTACCGGTTTTTATGACATTAAGACGATCTCTCCGGACACAAAAAGATTATAGATATTGTCTCGACACCGGATTTCTTCATCTGCTCCCAAAAATTATATCAGTAGTTTAGTTCTCTTGATAACTTTTGAGCCCACATCTGCCAGCCTCGTTAGTATGCTTTATTCATGAATTTCCACCCTATTGCCTCCACATATCGCTGTCTTTCAGAATCAGCACCAACGGTCGAACGGGTGGTTTGCACTGAGGCTATAAGCCTCTGTTACCGGCCAGCGCCTAAAGACGCTGGCTTTCACATTCTGTTCAAGCCTTATTGCCTTTGACTCGTAGCCGCCCATGAATGGGCGTTCGTATTACTGGCTACCCTTAAAAGGGTCTTCGTACTCTTTTACACTCAGCTTATCCATTGCTATGTCGTGCTTTTCCTGATCCTGAATGTATTTCTTTATTGTGGCCTCATTTAATCCTACTGTACTGACGTAGTATCCTTCCGCCCAAAAGTGCCTGTTACCGAATTTGTATTTCAAATTCGCATATTGATCAAATATCATCAATGCACTCTTGCCTTTCAGATATCCCATTATCTGTGCTACTGAATACTTTGGCGGAATGCTTACCAGCATATGCACGTGGTCGGGCATGAGATGCCCTTCTATAATCTCCACTCCTTTATACTCACACAGTTGCCTCAATATTTTCGCTATATCCGCCTTGTACTGATTGAATATTATTTTCCTTCTGTACTTCGGCGTGAACACTATGTGATATTTACACATCCATTTTGTGTGAGCTAAACTGTGATTGGCGTTTGCCATTTTGTCACCTTTCCTTTCTGTAATTTTGGCTTGAACACCTCGATTATAGGGAAAGGTGACTTCTTTGTATAACTTCTGTCGCGCACCCGCATAGCGGGTGGTTTATTGTCTCGCACGCTTCGTTCCTCGCGCTCTCGACGGAGTCACGTCTCCATAATTATAAACCCCGCAGGAATCCTTTCCCGCGGGGCTGTAATGTTTTCAAAAAAGACAGATGTCAGTCGTCGATATTCTTGTCTGTCGCTCTGTTGTAGATTGCTTCGACTTCCTTGCCGGGAGCTCTTGTTGCCAATGTGACTATGACGGCAACAATGAGATTGAAGATGAATCCGGGAAGGATCTCGTAGATCCCGGTATCCATGATGATGGCCGGTCTTATTGTGCTCGTGAAGAGGAGGAGCCATGCGATATCTGCAACGGCGCCGCTGATGATGCCTGCGACTGCGCCTGCATAGTTAATGCGCTTCCAGAACAGTGAGAGGATAACAACAGGACCGAAGGAAGCACCGAACAGACCCCATGCATTCTCGACCATGTTCATGATATCAGCTGCCCATGACTCTTCGTTGTCCAGACCCTGAATGGCGATGAACAGAGCAACTACGGCAACGATCAGAACGACGATACGTCCGATCCAGAGCATCTCCTTGTCAGTCGCTTTTTCTTTGCGGATAAGAGGCTTATAGATGTCGCTCGTAAATGCTGATGAAGCAACGAGGAGCTGGGAGTCAGCAGTGGACATCGAAGCTGCGATGATCGCTGAAAGAAGGATTCCTGCGATGAAGCCCGGGAAGATATCGCTTACGATCTCGATGAAGATCCTCTTCTGGCCGTTGGGAAGGAGAAGATCCACAAGCGATGTTCCGTTTGACATGACATATGTTCTTCCGAGATATGCGATAACTGCGGCAGCGCCGAGAGTAAGGATTACCCAGATGATCGCAACCGTTGCAGATTTCTTGATCTGTGAAGGCTTCTCGATGGACATGAAACGCACGAGGATGTGAGGCATGCCGAAGTAGCCGAGACCCCAGGCCAGACCTGTGACGATCTCCTGCCAGGGAGCTACAAAAGGATTTGTACCGAACGCCTGAACGCCGTCCTTGACAGCACCGTAATTTACGGGATCGAACGTACCTACTGCCTGCATGACGATCGGAACCGCGAGAAGTGCGATGAGCATCATGATGCCCTGGAAAAAGTCTGTCCAGCAGACGGCCTTATAACCGCCGAGGAATGTGTACAAAAGGATCAGCACTGCGAAAAGGATCATTGCTAAATGCTGCTTGTCGGCAAGCCAGGGAAGGACCGAAGTGAACACTGCTGTTCCGGCAACGAAACCGGATGCAACATAGACCGTGAAGCTGATAAGGAAGATGATCGCGCAAACTACCTTCAATACCGGGCTCTGGCTTGCGAATCTGTTTGTAAGGTACTGCGGGAGCGTGATCGAGTCACCGGATGCCTTTGAGAAACGGCGCAATCTGGTGGCTACGAAGATCCAGTTTCCGGCCGTACCGAGCGCAAGGCCGATACCTATCCATACCTGTCCCATACCGAATGCGAAAAGCGAACCCGGGAAACCCATAAGGAGCCAGCCGCTCATGTCCGAAGCCTGCGCACTCATCGCAGTAACAAAAGGACCCATGTGACGACCGCCCAGGAAATACTCTTTTTCGTCCCCGCCCTTACTCTTGAAGAAGAAGAAGATTCCAATACCAAGGACAACTACGAAATAGAGTATGAAAGCAATAATCTTGTCCATAACATACTCCTTTGAAATTTCATAACAGCAAGTATTATAACAGAAAAGTTTTTTAATGTATTAAAGAGCCTCTGTAAATGCCTTGAGAAACGGAGCCGTCTGCGATTTAAGGAATATTTAAGAAACATATAACTATAATCTCAGGAAAATAAGCCTCCCCAACGATAGAGTATAGTCAGAAACATCATTAAGGCGGTCAGAAAAATGACGGAGACGAAGACAAAAAATAATTACGGAAGATTCCTCCTGCTCTGGGCAGGCGAATTCATATCGTCGATCGGCGGCGGTCTTACAAGCTTCGGACTGGGACTTTACATTTTCCAAAAGACCGGAAGCGCTGCCGACATGGCACTCCTCACACTTCTCGGATTCCTCCCGGGGCTTATCCTCAAAGTGCCCGCCGGAGTTCTTGCCGACAGATATGACAGACGTCTTCTCATGATGATCGGCGACGGCCTCTCGGGCCTCGGCGTTCTGTTCATCCTGCTCTGCATGCTCCGGGGCGAAGCAGCCCTCTGGCAGATCTATCTCGGCACGACCGTAAGTTCAGTTTTCTCAGCACTGCTCGAACCCTCATATACGGCAACGATCACAGACCTCCTCACCAAGGAACAGTACTCGAAGGCAAACGGTCTCGTATCGATGGCAGGATCTTCGAGATATATCTTCTCGCCTGTCATCGCGGGATTCCTTCTCGCAGTCAGCGACATCAAGCTGATCCTCATCATCGACATCTGCACATTCTTCCTCACTGTCGTTGCGGCAGCGATCGTAAGGAGCGGCATCAAGACGAGCATCAAGAAAGAACCCGAGCCGTTTTTCAAGAGCATGAAGGAAGGCTGGGCTGCAGTAACCGCAAAGAAAGGCCTTGTCGTCCTGGTCGTGATCTCTTCACTGATCTGCCTCTTCATGGGCGTGTTCCAGGTATTGGGCGAACCGTTCGTCCTGTCGTTTGCGGATTCAAAGACACTGGGTATCGTTGAGACCGCGGCAGCTTCAGGCATGCTCGTAACAAGCATCCTTCTCGGAATAAGGGGGATTAAGAAAAACTTCGTAAGGGCTCTCTGGATGGGCCTTGCAGTCTCCGGTGTGGGAATGGCGCTTTTCGCCGTCTGCGAGAATCCTTACATCATCTGCGCTTTCGGATTCCTGTTCTTTGCTGCTCTGCCTTTCGCAAACAACAGCCTGGACTACCTCGTCAGAACCAATATTCCCGATGAACTCCAGGGCCGCGCATGGGGCTTCCTGGGCTTCATCTCCCAGCTCGGCTATGTAGTTGCATACGGCCTCAGCGGAATTACCGCGGACTTCGTCGGCAACGTCACCGGAGGCGGTGTCGGGAAAGGCTCTGCAATAACTGTGATCTGCTCAGGCATCTGCCTCGTGATCGTCGCGCTCGTCATGTCAAGGGTAAAGAAGATCAGGGAACTGGAGCAGACTGAGGCTTAATGTCTATTTACGACAAATGGAATTCGTGCCTCGACCGTCGTAAAACCGGTATTTTTCGAAAATAGGACGGTTAACCAGCCGTCGTAAAATGCGATTTTTGAAAAATAAAGATGCCATTTTCGCGAAAACGGCATCGCAAATTTAAAAAACTAAAGATTTGCGACGGGTCACGGATTTCCGGATGCCGTCGCTTTTTCAGCTTTTCGCCAATTTGCGACGGATCACCTGTCAGATTAGGGACACCCTTGCCTCTTACAGCTCTTTCACCATCCAATACGAATCGACAGTGCTTCCGTCCTTGTATCTCATGCTGTTCGGAAGCAGTCCGCATTTTACAAAACCGACCGATTCATATAACGCCACGGCGCCCTCATTCTCTGTTACGACTTCCAGTTCAGCCTGGGTGTAGCCGAGCTTCTTTGCTTCACCCAATACCGTCCCGAGCATCAACCGGCCGATACCTCTTCCGCAGTATTCACGGTAGAGGGCGATAGCGATCATGCATCTGTGCTCATATCGGACAGAGCTTCCGACACTCATCAGAGAACAGTTGCCGATATGCTTACCGTTATCAAATGCAAGGAGCAGGAGCTCGCGCTCCGATTCAGTTTTCCGCGCGATGAAAGCCTTCTCCTCATCAGTCGTCATGGTGATCTCTTCGGGCTCACAGATAAGATACTTAGACTCTGTATTTGTAGTCTTCAGATACTTCAGAAGGTCCTCTGCGTCTGTCTCAACCGCGCTGCGGAGTTCGATCGCCGCGCCCGTTTTATCTTTAACCGTTATGCTGTCAAATCTCATTTTTCATCATCCCCGATAGATTTATTACTCTATTATACAGATTTTATTTGGACTAATAAGAAGGTCCGTGGCTAACGTTTTCCGCTGTGATACAATGAAAGAACATTAGCGGAGGACATCTGATGGAGCTTTTCAAGGTATTTATTTGTGAAGACGAGAGTATCGTGCGCGAAGGTCTGCGCGATATGATCCCGTGGGAGAAGTACGGCTTCGAATTCGTCGGGGACGCGCCCGACGGCGAGATGGCCCTGCCCATGATCCGCAAGCTCAAGCCCGATGTCCTCATCACCGATATCACAATGCCATTCATGGACGGTCTGTCTTTGAGCAAGACCGTCACCAAGGAACTGCCGAACATCAAGATAATCGTCATTTCCGGTTACAGCGATTTCGAGTACGCCAGAAAAGCGATCGAGATCGGCGTCGAGCAGTATCTCTTAAAGCCTGTCACGAAGACCGACATGATCAACGCGCTGGAAGGCGTACGCAAGAAGATCACCGAAGAGAATGAACAGAAGGACTATGTGAAGCTCTACGAACAGGAATTCAAGAAGTTCGAGAGATTGTCCCACAGGGTATTTTTCGAGAAACTCGTTGAAGGATCATTATCCGTACAGGAGATCTATGAGGAGGCTGACAAGCTTCACCTGAACCTTGCGTCAGACGGATATAACATTGTTATCTTCTCGATAAGAGACCTCGATCAGTCGACATATTCCGATGAGGCGTCGGGCGTTACCGAGAGCCTCTTAAGCCAGTTCATGCAATATCCTGACTACATCATCTTCAGATGTAATCTCTTCTCTTACGCAGTCCTCATCAAGGGCGATGAGGAGAGCCTCAAGCGCATGGAGGAAAAATGCGTAAAGATGATCTGCCAGCACTGCGAGCAGGCATCGGCCACACTCGACTGGCACGTCGCGGTAGGCGTTGCCACCAACAGACTGAGCGGGCTTTCATCATGCTACCAGGATGCGAACAGGGCATTTGCCTACAGGCACATCTTCCCTAACCAGCACATCTTCACTTCCGAGCAGATCAAGACCGAGCTGTACGTTCCGGATGAGAGCGAGATCAATAAGATCGATGCCGGAAAGTTCGACCCGATGATCATAAGATACTTTGTTCAGACCGGTACGGCAGGCGAAGTCGGAACATTTGCCGACGATTATCTCAAGAGCGTTGAGACAAGTGTCAATTCCATCCTGTTCCGTTACTATCTTCTCGTAAGCATCAGGGTCAATGTCGAACTCGCACTTAAGGAGGCCGGTGTCGATTCCGAACAGATCGCCGCAAGCCTTCCGTCCTTCGATACGAATATCACGGCGGAAGAAGTTAAGCCGTATCTGACAGAAGCGCTTACCGTCGCGATAAAGATGCGCGACACCGAAGCGCAGAAGCGCGGCAACGACATCATCAACAATGCCGTCGATTATATCAACGAACACTATGCTGACGAAGATATATCTCTCGATTCCGTCGCGGAAGAGATCAATATCAGCGCCAACTATCTGAGCGCCCTTTTCTCGAATAAGGTCGGACTGTCTTTCGTCGAATACATCACGAAAAAGAGGATGGCAAAAGCCAAGATCCTTCTCCGCAACACGAGCAAGAGATCCGGCGAGATCGCCAACGAGATCGGATATAAGGATCCCCGTTATTTCTCATTCGTTTTCAAAAAGAACCAGGGATGCACACCCAGCCAGTACCGCAACGGGGAAGTTGAGGAACAGTGAAGTCTTCTTCTGACAGGTTAAGCAGGAACACGGTACAGGGAAAGATGTACCGTCTTATGCTTCAGATGTTTATCCCGATCGCGGTAATCCTCGTCAGTATCTTCGTAATGCTCTTAACACGTAATCTCATGTACGCTTCCGTTTCGGGCAACATCGTAAAAGTCTCGGGCTTTAACCAGAAGTTCAAGCAGGAGATCGATGAGCAGATGTATTTCTACGTGACCGGATACAGCGATGAGATGCCCTGGGACGATGTCGAATCGGCAAGAGCGCTCGCCGAGGATCTTCTGAAGAACACTTCCAACACCGACGGCCGCAAGTCCATGACCAGCGTTCTTTCGCTCTGCGACAAGCTGAATACTTACATGAGCAATATCGAGAGCACCGTAAGCTATGACGACCGCATGGACCAGCTCGAGACGAACATCTACATCACTACGGGACTCATCGAAGAGTACATGTATTCCTACCTGTACTACGAAGCCGGCGAGATGGCGAGTATCCAGAAGCAGATCGACTTCTTGCTCTCGATCGAGATCGTTTTCGTCGTACTCATCATGATCGTCGTCGTTCCTCTGGTATTAAGCCGCGCCGTTAAGCTCTCGAAGAGCATCACCGACCCGATCGTCGCCATGAACAGCCGCGTTGAGGAGATCGGCGGCGGCGACTTAAGTCCGCACACTCCGGTAGAGACTGATGACACGAGCCTCGCGCTCCTTTCGACAGGTATCGAAGACATGGCGGCCAGACTCGATAAACAGATCGAACTCAACCGCCAGGAGCAGATCAAGCTCCGCGACATCGAGCTGTCCCTCATCCAGGCGCAGATAAATCCCCACTTCCTGTACAACACGCTCGACGCGATCGTCTGGCTCATCGAGATCGGCAAAAACGACCAGGCCGAGCAGATGGTAACGAGCCTGTCGTCATATTTCCGCTCGTTCCTGAGCGACGGAAGAGATATCGTAACTGTCGCGGAAGAGAAACAGCATATCCAGAGCTACCTTGAGATCCAGCAGGTACGCTACAGGGACATCATGGAGTTTGAGATCAATATCGATCCTTCGATCGAGAAAACAAAGATCCCGAAAATGACGCTGCAGCCGCTTGTCGAAAACGCTATCTACCACGGCTTAAAGCCCAAGCGCGGCAAAGGAAAGATCACGGTCACCGGCACCCGCGAAGGTGACAAGATAATCCTCAAAGTATCGGATACCGGCCTCGGCATGAGCGATGAGGAACTGCAAAGCTTAAAAACACGTGTGCTCAATGAGGACACGACGAGTTTCGGACTTACGTCAGCATATAAGAGACTGAAGATCCTCTACGGGGAGGACTGCTCATTCAATATCGAGAGCGTTCCGCAGGAAGGGACTTCGATAAGCATAGAGATGCCGGGAAAGGCGGACATAGATGATGAAACGATTCTTTAGTATATTGCTCAGCATTGTAATGATAGGCTGCATGGCAGGCTGCACAGGCGTCAGGACCACCGAGCCTTCCGACGACAATGTGTATGTGATCGGTTTTTCACAGGTAGGATCAGAATCAGACTGGCGCGTGGCCAATACGAGATCCATGACCGCAACCTTTGGAGACGACCCCGAATACGAGCTAGTAATGGAAAATGCCAGACAGCAGCAGGAGAACCAGTTTTCCGCAGTCCGTAAGTTCATTCTGGAGGGCGTCGATTTCATAATCATCGCGCCCACCGTCGAGGAGGGCTGGGAAACCGTTCTGACCGAAATAAAAGACGCCGGAATTCCCGTCATCATTATGGACAGATCCGTCGCCGTCGAAGATGAAGACCTGTACCTCACGAACATCGGTTCCGACTTCTTAAGACAGGGCAACCTCGCCGTCGAATGGCTCGAAGACGAGATCCCGGAAGATAAGGAGATCAAGATCCTGCACCTGCAGGGCACGATCGGCGCGACCGCCCAGATCCAGAGGACCAAGGCCCTTGAAGATGCCGTCAGGGCTCACGCAAACTGGGAGATCTCGAGCCAGCTCTACGGCGACTTCACCGAGGCAAAGGCTTACGAGGTCATGACAAGCTACCTTAAGGAGAACCGTGACATCGATGTCCTCTACAGCGAGAACGACAACATGACCTTCGGCGCGATGAGGGCGCTCGAGGAAGCAGGCATCTCATACGGGAACGGCGGCCAGGTGAAGATCATCACTTTCGACGCGACCAGGGAAGCCCTCCAGTACTGTCATGACGGCAAGATAAATCTCTGCGTCGAGTGCAACCCTCTTTTCGGCCCCCGCGTAAAGGAACTCATCGAGAACTACCGCAATGGCATCCCGATCCCCAAGCACGTCTACGTCGACGAGTCCGCATACACGACCCAGAATATAACCCAGGAATTCGTGGATTCGAGAGAGTACTGATTTGGTTGGAGTACGGCATCTTCTGTCCGGTGCCAACCCCACTCTTACCTGAAATGTTTATTGATCAGATTATCGATAACTCTGGCATCAAGAGGTTTTTCCGACGTCTCAAACGAGAGAAACAGACGGTCTCCCTGAATGATCCCCTCATCGTTATATTTGTTGATCCTGTCAACCATATCCTCCACATAACCCGGATCGTCCATTCTTCCGCAATGTTCGTGATACAGGATCTTCCTGTCGCTCATCCTCAGTATTGTAAAATCCGGATGGAATATCTCACCTCCGACCAGAACGGGACATTCATATTTATACGGTATCCCGTTAGCATAAAGTCTGTCCGCGATAATGATCTCCGTCTTTGACCTGACGCGCTCGCCTCTCATCGTCAGATACACCGGGATATCGTCAGACATCGGCTTTGGAGTATAAGGTCTCTCCTGCCACTTTTTCACATAATGGTCGTCACCGGTAATTATGGATCTGGCCATCTTTTTCCGGTCTTCAGACAGAGTATCGTATACTTCCTCTGCAACAACTTCAGGGTAATATTTTAATGTCTTCTCCAAAGCCTCGGATTCCTGTTTGGCAGATCTCAGGACCTTCTTAAGATAAGCTTTCTGGATCAGATCTCCGATGAGTTTTTTGTCTTTGTTTGTCAGGTATTTCTCAGCAGTCTTGTTGCCTGACTGATAGTAACATACACGTCCTCCATCGTGTTTTACGCTTATCCTTCCTTCAGGAAAGCTGTCCGTTTTCTTTTCTAATTCTTCTATTGTTTTCGAAAGTAATTCATATCGTTCACTGATTATGTTTCTAAGATTCACTGTCATATTATGGAACCTCCTTTTTTGAGGCAATTATATGACCTTGAAAAGGGATAGTCTCCGGTTTTGAAGCAGGTTGAGACTTTTGGGCAATAATTGAGACTAGTCTCAATTTTCGTATATCGAAAAAAGGGACGGTTTATGATTATTTTGAAGCCGTCGCAAAACCTTATTATTCTCAATTTGCGATGCCATTTTCGAGATTTTGTGGTCGCTTTTTGCGTATATAGAAAAAAGCGACGGGTGCTGCTTTTCGAAAAACCGTCGTAAATTGCCAAAATAAGCAATAAGCGACGGATACGGCAGTTAATAACGTATTCTTCTCACTTCATCTGCACAATCACACTCGCAGCGCTGCGCCCTTCAGCAAGTGCGACCGCAGTCTTTGCAAGCGCTTTGCAGAAAGCATCATTATCGAAGCCCACAGACAGAAGATCATCTGAAGAATAGTGACCGTTGTCGAAGCATGCGATAACTATCTCATCCGGCACGGAACGCCCGGCCTTGCGGAGCAGGTTCATAAGCTGATATGCGATGATTCCGTTCTGGCATATTACAGCGTCACATCCGGAAAGAACTTCATTCGTGAATGCGGAAAGCTTCACATCTTTACCGGAGACGATGTCTTTCTCTTCCTGGTATGTCAGCAGCATGCATTTTGATTCATCAAATAAAGTATCCGGGACTGCATCAATATAGCCCTGATATCTGTCCCTTCCTGAAGAACTGTCTACGCGGAATATGCACGCAATGTTTTTCCGGCCGGTCTCCAGAAGTTTCTTCGTAAGCATCTTGCCGCCTTCATGATCATCAGGTGTGACACTGACACTGCCCGCTACTGAATTGCAGGAAATCACGGGGATCCCCATATCAGTGATCTCTTCAATGAGTCGCAAATTGGGATTCGGGACAAGATCTCTCTGCGGTTCGATGATCAGGGCTGCGGGGCACTCGGAGAGCACGCGCAGAAGAACAGCCTTCTCTCCTTCAATGCTGCCGCTTGTGGAAAAAGACTTGAGCGTATATCCGGCGGGGACCAGTCTTTCCTTAAGGCCGGCAATGAGCGCCGGACTCTGGTATCTGTCGCAGTCCTCGGTCATGAAAAAGACCGTCTTATTATATGAAGAATTTCCTGCCAGATAAGAACCGGAACCCTTGCGTTTCTCTATGAGACCCTTCTGACACAGAACATCCAGAGAGGCTCTTACCGTCTGCCTGCTGCACGAAAACCCGGCGGCCAGTTCCTGCTCGGAGGGAAGCTTTGTCCTGCCCTCCGCCCTCATTTTCTTAAGCTCCAGTTCGAGCTTATCAGCAATGACCAGATACTTTTCCACCACGGTAAAGTCACCTCATATTTCCTAAGTAGATTATATGGTCAGGGACATGCGCAAGGATACGATAAATATTTGACGTAAATTATCTGAACGCCTGAAAATACAGGAATCTTATCCTCTTCCGAATTGCCGAAAATACATTTTCCGAGTATGAAATTTTTGATTGTTCAAACTGACAACAGAAGACATCATCGGGTCTTCACGTCTCATTCTAAAAATATCCGACATAACAGCGGAAGATTTTCAACAAATGGCGGGGAGACAGAAAGAACTCCCTCCAACCTGTCCGTTTTAAAACACCGGTACCCGGATCTGTATTTGTGCAGCTTAACCATTCTCATAACGGCATACGAGATTCGTTGCGATATATTGCCGCCGGGTGTTTATTTGGGGCAGAGTACATCGGACACAAAGGGTGTTCCGATACATAACCTCAAAATGTAAAGGAGATTAATTATGAAGAAATTGGTTAAGATGTTAGTTTCTTCCGCAGTAGTTGCTTCCATGGCATTCGGCATGGCAGGATGCAGCACAGGCGGCAGCACAGCAACACAGGCAACCACAGCAAAGCCGGCTGACGAGACCCAGGCTACTACAGCAGCTCCCGCTGATACAGGTAACGGCCTTATCAAGGTTGGTATCATCAACAACGATCCTAACGAGTCCGGTTATCGTACAGCTAACGACAGGGACATGAAGGCTACATTCACAGAAGCAAACGGCTATGACGCTTCTTTCTTCTATAGCCTTAAGAACGAAGATCAGATCGCTGCAGCTCAGAAGTTCGTACAGGACGAAGTAGATTACCTCCTGATCTCAGCAGCTGGTACATCAGGTTGGGACGGAGTTCTTGAGCAGGCACAGAAGGCCGGCATCAAGGTTATCCTCTTCGACAGAACAATTGATGCAAGTGAAGATCTCTATGAGGCTTCCATCGTTTCCGACATGGCTAAGGAAGGTCAGCAGGCAGTTGACTGGCTCGCTTCCCAGAACCTTTCTGAATACAAGATCGTACACATCCAGGGCGTTATGGGTTCATCCGCTCAGATCGGCCGTTCCGGCGCTCTTGACACTAAGGTAGCAGCAGAGGGCAACTGGACAATCGTTAAGCAGCAGACAGCAGAGTGGTCTGAAGAGACAGCTCAGCAGATCGTTCAGGCTGTTATCGACTCCGGCGAGACATTCAACGTAATCTATGCAGAGAACGACAACATGGCTAAGGGTGCTGCAGCAGCTCTCGACAAGGCTAACATTTCTCACGGCGTAGGCAAGGACGTTATCATCATCGGTTTCGACTGCAACACATGGGCACTTGAAGAGCTCCTTGCAGGCAACTGGAACTATGACGGTCAGTGCAATCCTTTCCAGGCTTCCTACATCGACAACATCATCAAGAATGGTGCTTCTCAGAAGGTAGTCATCATGGAAGAGAAGGGCTTCGACGCTACAACTATCACAGCAGACGACGTTGCTAACTACGGTATCTGATAATAACTACTCTCATACATAGAGTATTTAGCTAAACACTGAGTGTGCGATGCGATGCGTCTCATCGCATCGCACACTCTTTCTTATAACAGGAGGCAGAACATGAAGGAAAGCGCAATTTTGGAAATGCGCGGGATATGTCAATTTTTCCCGGGCGTGCGCGCTCTTGAGAACGTTGATTTCACATTAAGAGAAGGCGAAATCCATGCTCTGATGGGCGAGAACGGTGCAGGTAAATCAACACTTATTAAAGTGTTGACCGGCGTATATCCAAAAGACGGCGGAGATGTCAGTCTCGCAGGACAGCCTGTACACATCAAATCACCTCAGGATGCGCAGAATAAGGGTATCGCAACTGTTTATCAGGAGATCACCCTCTGCCCTAACCTCACAGTAGCTGAGAACATGTACATAGGACGTACAAAAGGTCCTTTTACTGACTGGAATTTCATCAACAGATCTGCAGGAAAGCTCCTTGACGAACTGGGAATTCCGGCAAGCCCCACAGAACAGCTCGGCAACTGCTCGATTGCAATCCAGCAGATGGTTGCGATCGCACGTGCCGTAGATATGGACTGTAAGGTTCTTATTCTCGATGAGCCTACATCCTCTCTGGACGAACAGGAAGTTCAGAAGCTCTTTAACCTTATGCGCGATCTTAAGGCAAAGGGCGTTGGAATAATCTTCGTAACTCACTTTCTTGAGCAGGTATATGAGGTCTGCGACCGCATCACCGTTCTCCGTGACGGTAAGCTCGTAGGCGAATACATTATCGAAGACCTGCCGAGAGTACAGCTCGTATCCAAGATGCTCGGAAAAGATTTCGACGATATGGCCGACATCAAGAGCGGAAGCGAGTCAGAAAACATAGACCTTAACGGCACCCCCGTTTACCAGGCAAATAACCTCACCGGAACGACTGGTATCAAGCCGTTTGACTTCGAGATACACAAAGGCGAAGTCAACGGCTTCACCGGTCTTCTGGGCTCCGGAAGATCGGAAAGCGTACGCGCTATCTTCGGTGCTGACAGAGTTGTCGGAGGCACAGTCAGGATCAACGGTAAGGAAGTAAAGATCAGAAAGCCTCTCGATGCCATGAAGAACGGTATCAGCTATCTGCCTGAAGACAGAAAGCTCGACGGTATCGTAGGAGATCTTTCCGTAAGAGATAACATCATCCTTGCACTTCAGGTAATGAAGGGTTTCTTCAAGCCTTTCTCAAAAGCACAGGCTGAAAAGTTTGCTGATGAATACATTAAACTCCTGAACATCAAGACCGCTTCACAGGATACTCCGATCAAGTCCCTCTCAGGCGGTAACCAGCAGAAGGTAATCCTTGCAAGATGGCTTCTTGCAAATCCTCAATATCTCATTCTCGACGAACCTACAAGAGGTATCGACGTAGGTACAAAAGTCGAGATTCAGAAACTCGTATTGAAACTCGCTGCGGAAGGAAAGAGCGTAACCTTTATCTCTTCCGAAATAGATGAGATGATACGTACCTGCTCCAGACTTATTGTCATGCGTGACGGCAAGATCGTAGGTGAGCTTAAGGGCGACGATCTCAACCAGAATAAGATCATGGCAACTATTGCCGGAGGTGAATCCAAATGACAGCAAGCGCTAATGCATCAAAACAGGGAAATACCAATTTCCTTTTAAAGATAGTACGCAACCAGCTATTTATTCCGCTTGTTGCTCTCCTGCTCCTGGTAATCTTCAATCTCATTTCCGATCCGGGATTCTTCAAGATCGCATTAGAACCGAACAGTGACGGAAATCTGGTCTTGTCAGGCAACCTGATCACAATGATCGACTATGCATCCGAGCTCGCAATCCTCGCTATCGGAATGACACTCGTTACATCTGCTTCCGGCGGTCAGGATATTTCCGTCGGCGCTACGATCGCAATTGCAGGTTCAACGATCTTAAGGATCGTTAAGACCCAGTCCCCTGATATCTCAGGTGCCCAGTTCGCAAAAGTGATCATCTTATCTTTCCTCTTGTGCGTTATCGTATCTGCCGCTTTCGGCGCCTTTAACGGTGCGCTCGTCGCATTCTTCAAGATCCAGCCGATGGTTGCGACCCTGATCCTTTTCACTGCAGGCCGTTCGATCGCAGCATGGATCAATAACAACGATAATATCTCCATTACCGATAAGCGTTTCAGTTACTTCGGAAATTTCATTCCGGGAATCCCGGTACCTACACCGGTATTCATTACCATTTTGTGCCTGATAATAATCGCCATCGTTTTGAAAGTAACCAACTTGAGACTTTATTCCCAGTCTGTAGGTATCAATGCTTCTTCCTCAAGACTTAACGGTATCAACCCTAAGATGATCAAGCTCTTAACTTTCGTTATCCTTGGCGTCTGCGTTGCAGTCTGCGGATTCATCAAGGTATCAAGAACTTCATCCATTACATATTCGGTTATCGCAAACAACATCGAGATGGACGCGATCCTCGCAGTTGCTCTTGGCGGTAACAACTTAGGTGGCGGTAAGTTCAACCTTTCTGCTTCTGTCTTAGGCGCTTATGTAATCCAGTTCCTTACAACTACGCTCTATAAGTTCAAGGAGATCGACTCCAGCTCAATCTCTGCTTACAAGGCAGTAGTAGTTATCCTTCTCATAATCATCTCTTCTCCTTTCGTCCGTAAGCTTTTCGAAGATTTCAAGAACAAGAGAGAAGCTGCGAAAGCAGAAGCATTAAAAGCAGGTGCAGGAAAGGAGACAGTCTGATATGTCTATAAATTCGAATGCATTGGGGAGCAACAAGCTTAAAAAACGCTCTTCCTTAACAGATACAAATCTTCTTCTCATCATAACTATCGCAGTATTCATAGTAATGTACGTCTGCGCTGTCTTTTTCCTCAAAAAAGGATTTACGAAGCCTCAGATGTTCTTCAATATCCTTAACGAGAATGCTTCGCTCCTGGTACTTTCATGCGGCATGACGCTCGTCATGATCACAGGCGGGATCGATATCTCCGTAGGTCAGGTAACATCTCTCGTATGTATGGCATGCGCCGTACATCTCGAACAGAAAGGCGGAAATGTTTTTACTTCAATATGCCTCGCACTGGCTATCGGCCTCGCATTCGGCATCGTCCAGGGCTTCCTTGTTGCTTACCTTGAGTTCCAGCCCTTCATAGTAACTCTGGCCGGATTGTTCTTTGCGAAAGGTATGACCACCATAGTCTGCAAAGACCGTGTGGCAGTCACTTATGAGCCCTTCGTTAAAATATGCAGAACAGAGGTCACGATCCCCTTCTTAGGTTCGGTAAACAAAAAAGGAATCTATATTCCGGCATATGTCGAGGTAGGAGTAATCGTTGCGCTTATTGTCGTTGTCCTTCTTTTCTGTCTTCTCAGATGGACAAAGCTCGGACGTAATTTCTACGCAGTAGGCGGAAACAACCAGAGTGCTAACATGCTCGGTATCAACGTAAAGCTCACAAAGTTCCTGGCTCATGTCCTCTGCGGTCTCTGTGCAGGAATCGGCGGATATCTCTTCTTCCTCCACTCATGTTCCGGATCTCCTCTGCACGCACAGGGCGCTGAGATGAACGCTATCGCTTCATCCATCATCGGAGGCACATTGCTCTCGGGCGGTGTCGGAAACATCATTGGAACATTATTCGGAGTGCTTTCACTGTCAACGATCAAGAATATCGTTACCTCTTTGGGTCTTGAAGATGCATGGTGGACAAATATCACCGTAGGCTTAATGCTCTGTATCTTCCTCCTTGTTCAGAGTGTTATACTTGCACGTAAGAACAAAAATAAAAAGTAATTTATTTTCAGGAGGATAGGAAAAGTGGACTTTAAGACAACAGCACTCGGAATCGAACTGGGTTCCACACGTATCAAGGCAGTACTTATAGATAAGGATCATCTGCCGGTCGCACAAGGTGATTTCGAATGGGAGAACCAATACGAGAACGGCATCTGGACATATTCGTCCGACATGATCCACACCGGTATTCAGGCATGCTATAAAGCTCTCAAGGCTGATGTACAGGCTAAGTTCGGCGTTACCCTCACGGAAGTCGGCGGTATCGGTATCTCTGCAATGATGCACGGTTATCTGCCCTTTGATAAGGACGGCAACCAGCTCGCGGAATTCCGCACATGGCGCAATACCATCACCGGAGAAGCAGCTGAGAAGCTCACAGAAGTACTCGGTTTTAACATCCCCCAGCGCTGGAGCATCGCACACTACTATCAGGCTATCCTTAATAACGAGTCCCATGTAGGAGACATCGATTATCTGACAACACTCGCAGGCTACATTCACTGGCGTCTTACAGGCCTTAAGGTCATGGGCGTCGGCGAAGCATCCGGCATGTTCCCTATCGACAGCAAGACCTGCGATTACGACCAGGCTATGGTCGCTAAATTCAATGAACTCACCGGCAAAGACCTGCTGTCCATCCTTCCTAAGGTTTTGTGCGCAGGCGAGAACGCAGGCACTCTTACCGAAGAAGGCGCTAAGTTCCTGGATCCCGAGGAAGACCTCGTAGCAGGTATCCCGATCGCACCCTGTGAAGGCGATGCGGGCACCGGTATGGTCGCTACCAATTCCGTACGTGTATACACAGGTAACGTCAGTGCAGGCACATCCGATTTCGCAATGGTCGTAGTAGATCACGATCTGGGCGTTCACCGCGAGATCGACATGGTAACGACTCCTGCAGGCGCTCCCGTCGCAATGGTCCACTGCAACAACTGCACATCAGACATCAATGCGTGGGTAAATCTCTTCGATGAGTTCGCGAAATTATTCGGCGTGGAGATCTCCAAAAACGACCTCTATACAAAGCTGTTCCAGATTGCTCTGAAGGGCGATCCCGACTGCGGCGGACTTCTTTCCTACAACTACTTCTCAGGTGAAGGCGTTACTGATCTTGATGAGGGCCGTCCCCTGTTCGCAAGAACTCCCGACTGCTCTTTCACTCTCGCAAATTTCATGAGAACACACCTTTTATCCGCTCTCGCTACCCTGAAGATCGGAATGGATATCCTGCAGGGCGCAGAGAGTGTCCGCATCGACAAGCTCTACGGTCACGGCGGTTTCTTTAAGACACCCGAAGTCGGCCAGAGAATGCTGAGCGCTGCTGTTGCAGCACCTGTTTCCGTTATGGAGACAGCCGGCGAAGGCGGTCCTTACGGCATGGCTCTTCTCGTATCCTACATGATCCGGAAAGAAGACGGTGAGACGCTCCCTGACTTCCTTGACAACAAGGTTTTCGCAGGCGCAAAGAGCGTAAGCGTAATGGCAGAAGCTTCCGACGTGGAAGGCTTTGCTGCGTTCCTCACAAAGTATAAGAATGCGCTTCCTGTAGAGAAGAAAGCTACGGAGGTGATCTGATGTTAGAAGATCTTAAGCAAAAAGTCCTCGAAGCTAACCTCCTCCTCCCCAAGTACGGTCTCGTTACTTTTACATGGGGCAATGTCAGCGGCATCGACCGCGAATCCGGTCTCGTAGTTATCAAGCCCTCCGGCGTCGAATACGATTTCATGAAGGCTGAGGACATGGTCGTCGTTGACCTTGACGGCAAAGTCGTCGAAGGCAAATGGAAGCCTTCTTCCGACACGCCCACACACGTAGTTCTCTATAAAGCATTCCCCAATATCGGAGGCGTCGTTCACACGCATTCCCGCTGGGCAGTCAGCTTCGCTCAGGCAGGCCGCGCCATCCCCGCTATGGGAACGACCCAGGGCGATTACTTCTACGGCGATATCCCCTGCACCCGTCCAATGACCGACGAAGAGATCAAGGGCGAGTATGAGAAGGAAACAGGCAACGTCATCGTTGAGACATTTGCTGACAAGGATCCGGATGCGATCCCCGCAGTTAACGTTTTCTCGCACGGCCCTTTCACATGGGGAACCGATCCTTTCAACGCAGTACATAACGCAGTCGTTATGGAAGAAGTCGCGTTCATGGATTTCCACGCTCTGATGCTCAGTCCCGATCAGGGAAGGATGCAGCAGACCCTGCTCGACAAGCACTATCTCCGCAAGCACGGCGCAAATGCCTATTACGGCCAGGGGTGACGTTTTAAGCCGGGCACGATTAAACTGATAACTATTTCGTATTGTTTGCTTCTTGTTCAGTAAAAGGGGTTGTCGCAAAAGTGAAGTAAATTCACTTAGCGGCGCCCCTTTTAAATGTTCAAAACTAAGCGTTTTTCAGCTCCTGAAGATGCTAAAACGAGCTTCAAACGCTCAGATTTGTAGAAAACCCTGATTTTGAGCATGCTAACGCCGGTTCAGAACGTTTTCTGAACTTGTTTTTGCTTTTTCTACGCTGATTCCGGGAGCGGAAACAGAGATTGTCCGAGCCGGTTGTTTTGAATCCTGTAATGAAGTTTGTTCAGATCGAAGGCGATCGCCAGAACAAGATATTCTGTACGGACGTTTTCTGCGCCTCTCATAAGGAATCGTTTAAATCCGTAATCTTGTTTTGTTATTCCGAACACACCCTCTGCTTGTATGGATCTGTTTATCCTGAGCTGAATACCTTTTTCTGAAACGATATTCTTTCTGCTTTCTTCTCTGAAATAATCGAATCTCTCACTGACTTGGATCTTCTTGGAATAATTGCCTTTGTAACACTTGCCGTAATAAGGACATCCTTCACAGGATTCACAACGATAGATCTTTGCAATACTTGTATATCCTGAAAAGCCCTTCTTAGTCTGGGTACTTACAAAACTCAGGTTTCTTCCGCCTTTACACGTGTATTCATCTTTTGTTTCGTCGTATTTCATTGCCAGACGAAACGCCATTTCTTTTTGGAACTTTCTGGTCTTGGAGTATTCGTAATTTGAAGGCTTGATATAAGGAGTTATGTCTTTGCGGTTAAGGTAATCGTAGTTTTCTTCGCTCTCATATCCCGCATCAGCTATAAGGTTATCGAATCTTCTACCATAGTTTGCTTCAAGCTTTTCTAAAAATGGTATGAGTGTTCTTGTATCACTTCGCTCGGCAGATACATCTATTCCTACAATGTATTCACTCTCAACAGCTGCCTGGATGTTATATCCGGGTTTTAACTGCCCATTGCGCATATAATCTTCTTTCATATGCATAAAGGTCGCATCTTTGTCGGTCTTGGAGTAACTGTTTCGGCCTTTGAATGTGGAACGGGCTTCTTCGTACTTATCCTGTCGGGTTTTAAAATCTTCTATGGTTTCTATCTGTCTCTGTATGTCAGTCTTTCTCTTTCCTGAGCCATAAACAAACGCTGTTCCCTGATGGTCTGCTATAAGTACCAGGTCACTCAATACTTTCTGAAGATACTCAGCTGAGATATATTCGGGAAGTTTGGTGAATCCCAGTTCTTTCATAAGATATTTTGTAGCCTTCTCCTGTAGTTTGGCTTCGCTCTTCTCGATAAAGCCTTTCCAAACAAAGGTATACTTGTTTGCATTGGCCTCTATCTTAGTTCCGTCGATGAATAGATTTTCAAAATGGATCTCGTCAGCCTCAGCCAACAGTTTTACCAATTGTGTTAAGAGCCCTTCTACACAAGATGTGAGATGTTCTCTGCGGAATCTGGCAATCGTACTGTGGTCTGGAGCTTTTTCTCCTTTGAGAAGATAGATAAAAGCTAGGTTGAGTTTACAAGCTTTCTCTATCTCGCGTGAAGAATAGATATGCTGGGAATAGGCATATACCATTATCTTGAACAGAGTCTTCGGTGAGACTGCGGGATTTCGTCCTTCGGACGAGTAGGTCAGGTACAATTCTCTGTAATCTATCTCCTCTAAAACCTGATCTATGAGTCTTACTGAATCGTCCACGGGAATTAAAGTTTCAGTGAAAATTGGAAGTGCCAGTTGAATACAGCTCCCGTTTTTGCTATAGTCAGACTGAAATGTTAGGATTGGTTTCACAAAATAATTCTAACAATAAATGGGTCCTTCGGGACCCATTTTCTTTTGCCAATAAGTTAGGGGCCATCGCTTTCGTTTTGCGACAGCCCCTTTTACTTCAGGTACATTTCAGGCGACCCTCCTACAATAACGCTATCATGCAAAGGAGGGGCTTTTAGGATAATTATGGAAATTGACAGGAACTACAGGCATGAGCTGAAGTTCGAGATCCCTTACGGTGAATATGTGGCGATGCGTACGAGACTCGGCCTGGTAATGAAGCCGGATCCCCATACCGGCGAAGACGGGCGCTACCGGATACGGAGCATCTATTTCGATAACAGCGACGACAAAGCATTGAGAGAAAAGATCGACGGCATCGCCAAGCGCGAGAAGTTCAGGATCAGATATTACAACGACGACTTCAGTTTTATCACTCTCGAAAAAAAGATGAAGGTCAACGACCTGTGCCTCAAGTACGATGCGGTGATCACCGAAGAAGAATGCAGGAAGATCTTGGACGGCGACACAGCCTGGATGCTGTCTTCGGAGAACGGACTGATAAAGGAATTCTACGCGAAGATGAAATACCAGAGGCTGAAGCCGAGAGTGCTCGTATCGTACATGAGAGAGCCTTACATATTCAAAGCCGGAAACGTCAGGATCACATTCGATTCGGAGATAAGGACATCTCTTTACAGTCAGGATTTCCTGAAAAAAGATGTCCGTGACATAAGCGCGACCGACACGCCGCAGTACATGCTCCTCGAAGTCAAATACGACCGCTATCTGCCGGACATAATAAGAAACATCGTGCAGATAAACGGAGCCAGGCAGCAGGCTTTCTCAAAATACGGGGCATGCCGGAGATACGGCTAGCGGGCTTTTCGGGAAACCAAATTAAAAATTCGGATTAAAATTTTGGAGGATATAAACAATGACATTCAGCGATATTTTCAAATCAAGCTTTCTGGAGAGCGTATCTGAGTTCTCTGTACTGGACACTATCATAGGACTTACGTTCGCGCTCATCCTGGGACTCTTCATCTTCGTCATCTACAAAAAGACATTCAGCGGAATAATGTATTCGAGCGGATTTGCTATGGCTCTCGTGGGCCTCTCGCTCGTAACGACACTGGTCATCATGGCAGTCACATCCAACGTTGTCCTGTCACTCGGTATGGTCGGTGCGCTCTCTATCGTCAGATTCCGTGCCGCGATCAAGGAACCTATGGAGATCGTTTTCCTGTTCTGGTCACTGGCAGTCGGCATCGTAATAGGCGCGGGCATGATCCCTCTCGCCGTCATCGGCTCTGTCATCATCGGATTCATTCTCGTCGTTTTCGTAAAGAAGAAGTTCCAGAGCTCGCCTTATATCCTCATCGTTAACTGCAACAATGAAAAGGCTGAACAGGGCGCAATGGGCATCATCGAGAAGTCCGTCGAAAAGTTCATCGTTAAGTCCAAGACAGTTACCGAGAACGGAATCGAACTGACGGCTGAGATCAGGGTAAAGGACGCTGCTACCGCATTTGTCAACCAGATCAACGAGATCAAGGGCGTAACAGCCGCAACACTCGTAACTTATAACGGAGACTACATGTCCTGACCCGGGAGGCTACTGGTGATTGCAAGTAAGCATATTTCGAAAATTATAATCGCTATCACGGTCGTGGCGGTGATCCTGTGCTTCGCGGCAACCGTATTCGCTGACGAACTCACGGAAATGCTGGGCGGAACGGGCGTTAAGATGGAGTATGAGACAAAGCTCTTCGACACCTCCGAAGTCATAGAACTCAATATCGTCATGGATGATTCCGAGTGGGAGACGATGCTGAATAACGCCATGAGCGAAGAATACTACGTCTGCGATGTCGTCATCAACGGAACCCGCGTGAACAACGTCGCTATCCGTCCGAAGGGCAACACGAGCCTTTCCGCGATCGCCATGGACCCTGACACGGACCGCTACAGCTTAAAGCTCGAGTTCGACCATTTCGTCAAGGGCCAGACATGCTTCGGCCTGGATAAGCTGATCCTCAATAATAACTACGCCGACGCGACCAATATGAAGGAAGCGGTCATCTACGACATGTATCATTACTTAGACGTTGACGCTTCGCTCTATAACTACGCGAAAGTTTCGGTCAACGGCGAATACCGGGGCGTATATCTTGCCCTGGAAGGCGTGGAACAGAGCTTCATGCTCAGGAATTTCGGTACCCGCGACGGCGAGCTCTATAAGCCCGACACGATGGAAATGGGCGGCGACAATGCCGGCGGCGGTTTCTCCATGGGCGGAGGCGGCGCCAACCTGAACTATACCGATGACGACCTCGACAGCTATTCCACGATCTGGGACTCTGAGGTAACCGGCACGAGCAAAGGCGACCACCGCCGCGTCGTGACCGCATTGAAGAACGTCAGCGCAGGAACTGATCTCGAGGAATATCTCGACGTCGACAACGTACTCAGATATATGGCGGTCCACACTTTCGCGGTCAATATGGATTCGCTCTCAGGCTCCATGTCCCACAATTACTATCTCTACGAATACGACGGCAAGCTCAACATCTTCCCCTGGGACTACAATCTCTCATTCGGCGGCATGTCCATGGGCAGTTCCGGCGACGGCACGAGCATGGTCAACGACGCGATCGATACGCCGTTCTCCGGAACACACTTTTTCGACGCCCTCCTCGAAAACGAGGAATACCTCGCGCGCTATCACGAATATCTTCAGATGCTCGTTGACGAATATGTCGAAGGCGGCAGGTTCGACGAAGTCTATAACCGCATAAGATCCCAGATCGACACTCTCGTGGCAGAAGACCCCACGGCCTTCTACACGGCTGACGAATATGAGACCGCGGTTGATTTCCTTTACCGTGCGATCAATCTCCGCGCAGAGAGCATCGACGGTCAGATCGCAGGTACCATTCCCTCCACTGATGCAGGCCAGAGATCTGATTCCTCGTCTTTGGTCGACGGTTCTGAAATAGATATTGAAGCCATGGGCGTGTTCAGCATGGGCGGCTTTGGCGGAGGCGGCGGCTTCGGAGGCGGCTTTGGCGGAGGCGGAGGCGCTCCAGACGGCGGTCAGACCGGCGAGGGTTCTGAAGAAACAGATGGTTCTTCAGGTCAGCGCGGCGGAATGCCTTCAGGCGGCTTTGACCCGAACAATATGCCGGAAGGCTTTGACTTCAGCAACATGCCTGACGTGATGGATTTCGGAAGCATGCCCGACATGGGTGATTTCGACCCAAGCAACATGCCTGATATGGGCGGTTTTACACCGGGCGGTAATTCTTCAGGTGATGCTTCATCTGACGGCCAGGGTACGGACAGCTCTTCCCGTCCGTCTTTCACAGGCTCGTTCCCAGGTTCAGGGATGTCCGGCCAGTCGGTCAGCATGTCAAAGATCCAGAATGTTGTAATCCTGGCAGCCGGCTTCCTGATCGGCGTCACCGCATTGGTAATACTGAAATTCATAAAGCCGAAGGGGTAAGTTTTCCCCCATATAAAACTTGAGAGTGAATTTGCGGGTATGCCCGCACATTTACCCGCAAATCGCATCATGATTCCGGGCAGCCGGGTATTCAAATGCCGGTTATCGCGGCAACATAATATATACATCACTGAAACGTCCGCCTCCCTTCAGGGAAACGGACGTTCCGGTTTTTATGGCATATGTTTTTAAATTACGTCTAACTGTTAATCTGCTTCTTTGACGGGGGCTGACCCCTTCAAATTAATCTGCAAAAAGCGGTGTCGAGAGGTAGCGGTCGCCTGTGTCAGGCAGCAGAGCTACAATCGTCTTGCCTTTGTTTTCGGGACGCTTAGCGAGTTCGATCGCTGCCCAGAGAGCAGCACCGGAAGAGATTCCTACGAGCACGCCTTCGCTGTGGCCTAAGAGCTTGCCTGTCGCAAACGCATCATCATTGGTTACGGGGATGACCTCATCATAAACGCCTGTGTTGAGGACGTCCGGAACAAATCCTGCGCCGATGCCCTGGATCTTGTGCGCACCTGCAGTGCCCTTACTCAGAACGGGAGAGTCGGCAGGTTCAACTGCAACGACTTTTACAGATGACTTCTGTGACTTCAGATATTCGCCTACACCCGTAACAGTTCCGCCTGTGCCGACGCCTGCTACGAAGATGTCTACTTCGCCGTCTGTATCATCCCAGATTTCAGGACCTGTTGTCTCTCTGTGTGCCTTAGGATTTGCAGGGTTGATGAACTGGCCGGCAATGATGCTGTCGGGGATCTCCTTCTGGAGCTCTTCAGCCTTGGCGATAGCGCCCTTCATTCCCTTTGAACCTTCCGTGAGAACAAGTTCTGCACCGTAAGCCTTGATGAGCTGTCTTCTCTCAACGCTCATCGTCTCAGGCATTGTGATGATAAGTCTGTAACCCTTAGCGGCTGCAACAGAAGCAAGTCCGATACCGGTATTTCCGCTGGTAGGCTCGATGATTACGCTGCCTGCCTTAAGTCTGCCGGAAGCCTCTGCATCTTCGATGATCGCCTTGGCAATACGGTCCTTGACGCTTCCTGCAGGATTGAAATATTCGAGCTTTGCGATGAGCTTTGCTTCGAGACCTAAAGCCTTTTCGAGGTGTGTAAGTTCAAGAAGCGGTGTTTTACCGATAAGTTGATCTGCTGAAGTGTAGACCTTGGACATAGTTAATACCTCCTGTACAACTGCTAAGTGAAATTATATCAGTAATCAACAGCAAAATCAGATTGCTGCAAAACCCTTTTCGAGATCGGCAATGATGTCATCGATGTGCTCTGTACCGATCGAAAGACGGATCGTGTTCTGGTAGATGCCGACATCATTGAGCTCTTCTTCGGAAAGCTGTGAATGAGTCGTGCTTGCCGGATGGATAACAAGGCTCTTAACGTCTGCAACGTTTGCGAGAAGTGAGAAAATTTCTAAGTGGTCGATGAAATCGAAAGCTTCCTTTTTGCCGCCCTTAACGTTGAATGTGAAGATGGAACCGCCGCCGTTCGGGAAGTACTTCTTATAAACTTCGTGATCGGGATGATCGGGAAGTGCCGGGTGGAACACCTTCTCAACCTTCGGATGATTTGTAAGATACTCTAATACCTTATTCGTGTTCTCGATGTGGCGCTCAACTCTCAAAGACAATGTCTCTGTGCCCTGGAGCAAAAGGAATGCTGCGAAAGGCGAGATCGAGGAGCCTGTATCTCTTAAGAGGATAGCTCTGATGTAAACTGCGAATGCGGCCTTGCCTGCAGCCTCAGTGAACTTAACGCCGTGATAGCTGGGGTTGGGCTCTGAGATCCAGGGATACTTGCCGGAAGCTGCCCAGTCGAAATTGCCTGAATCAACGATAACACCACCCAATGTCGTACCGTGGCCGCCGATGAACTTTGTAGCTGAGTGAACTACGATATCTGCGCCGTACTCGATTGGTCTGATGAGATAAGGCGTACCGAAAGTGTTGTCTATAACGAGCGGGATGCCTGCTTCGTGAGCGATATTCGCGAGTGCCTCGATATCCGGAATATCTGATGAAGGGTTGCCCAGTGTCTCAATGTAGAGAGCCTTTGTGTTGGGTCTGATGGCTGCCTTTACCTCGTCCAGATCATGGATGTTGACGAATGTTGTCTCTATACCATAAAGAGGAAGCGTATGAGCTAAGAGATTCTCGGAACCGCCGTAGATCGTCTTCTGGGCTACGATGTGCTCGCCCTTAACTGCGAGAGCCTGGATCGTATATGTGATGGCTGCTGCGCCTGATGCGACTGCAAGACCTGCTACGCCGCCTTCGAGTGCTGCGATACGGTCTTCGAAAACGCCCTGGGTGGAGTTTGTAAGTCTGCCGTAGATATTACCTGCGTCAGCAAGACCGAAACGTGCCTCAGCATGAGCGGAATTGCGGAAAACGTATGCTGTTGTTGCATAGATCGGGACTGCGCGTGCGTCGCTGGCAGGATCGGCCTGCTCCTGGCCTACGTGGAGCTGGAGAGTTTCAAATTTATAGTTAGACATAGTTGTGTTATTCCTTTCTTAATTCAAATAGTTATAGTTGTGCTGTCGGAACAGCGGCTGTTTGAACAAGAACAACACATTCGTCCACAACGGAAGTTACTGCGGACTAATGACTGGAAATAGAACTTACGGTCGTACATAACTTCCGTCCTCCTCTCTCGTTAAGATTTTCGCATATGATAAATGCTAAAACCCACCTTGTCAATAGGATTATTGAAAATTTTCTGGTTTTGTCCGGAAAATGCCGTATGTTCAGTTGTTGGGAATACCTCTAAGCCCTTATTTTCTTGGCTTTTTGGCGCGCTTGCCGGAGACTGCGATAAGTATGTCTATACCGGCTGCCACAACGACTGCCACGCCCGCGAAAGTGACGATCCTGTTCCCTAAGTCGGAATTGTTCTTATCGCGGAAAACGCGCGCAAACTCAGCCGACAGATAATTGGAGCCCGGGAAGTTCTGCATGAGCAGATCCTGTATCCTTGCAGCTTTTTCCGGTGTCTTTTCAGATATGGTAACCAGCATGCTTACATCACTGGAGGCATCGTTCTCAAGGATATAGCGGATAAGCCTGTCGTTAAAATCACCCCAGGTATCAGTGTCATACTTGTAATAAAGCATGCAGGTCTTCTCATCCACGGGATCAGAGCTCCATTCGCAGCTGTCAGCCGTGCAGCGGATCAGGGCATATTCGGGATCCGTCTCAGGCATTTGTGCCGGATCAAGATCGAACATATAGCTCATTCCCGAAGGCGCGCCGTAATACTTGATAACGTCGCGCGGAACGGCAACATTTATCTCCGTCAGTCCGCCGGAACTGAAACTGTCGGACAAAGCCGCAAACCTGGCATCGTCAAAGACATAGACTGCCTCGACATTTTCCGTAACTGCAACCGTGGGGATGTCCTGGTAGGTCACATACGGAGCATCGCCTTTAGGAATGGAGTAACCCTTACCGCGCATATAAGTCCTGCTAAGATCACCTATGCCCTTATCAACCGTATATACATATACGGAAGTAACATCAGGAACCTCGTCGTCACAGTAATCCCGCTTATAGCCGGCATATGCATAACCGCCTATAATGCCGAGAGCGGCTATGGCAACAATGATCATTAAAACTATCTTAGTTTTTCCCAACATAACACTTACCCCGTCACTTTTCTTGTGACATTATATCAGATAGAAAAGAGCTTTATCGGACAGGAAAGATTTTTCCGGACTTTTGTCACAGACCGGATCTCCGGTTTGTTATATGAGGTAGAAGGGCCGAACGGGGATCCCGGAATTTATAGACGGGCGGTCCTGAAGGATACGACAAGGAGATAAACAAAATGGCATTGCCGTCAAAACAGATCTCATTCATAGAAGACTGTTATGAGTTATATGAGCAAAAGATGTTCCGTGTCGCGCTGGCAGTTCTGCACGATGAGACACTTGCGGAAGACGCCGTGCAGGATGCGTTTCTGCAGCTTATTAAGCACAGGGTGTATTTCGCGAAGGCAGATTCGGACGACTGCAAACGCTACATAATAACAGTCATAAGGAACGCTTCGATCAACATATACAACAAGAGGAAAAATGAAGATAAGGTCGTAAGCTTTACCGAAAACCTTGAAGCAGTCTGTGAAAGCTCTGCCATTGCGCCTGACGCAACTTCAGAAGCGGAAAATGATTTTGAGCCGCTCATGAACACTCTTCCCGAGGAATATTACGACGTTGTTTACTGTCTTGCCGTTAAGGATTATTCGATCCGGGAGACCGCCCGGCGGCTGGGCATCACGGAGGCCAATGTCCGGAAACGGTACGAACGGGCCAAAAAGATGATGCGCCGGAACCTGGGCGAAGCTTGAAAGACCGGATAACCTGCCTTAAGAGGGAATCCAAAAAGGAGATTACTTATGGAACCTGAATTCAAAAACGACATTTTCGAAAACGATATCAGCATAGAGGAATTCGATCACATCACCGACGGTGTGGAGGATCATGTTTTCTCGGATGAATATCAGTCGAGGAAGGAAACAATCATGTATAACGCTAAACATAAAGCAAATATCACCAAGCTCGGAGTAAAGGTCGCAGCTGCGGCATCCGTGATCGCTATCGCCGCACCTTTCGCAGTCAACGCGGCAACAGGCGGAGAACTCTTCAACAGGATATGGGGTAATGCAGGAAAAGATACCGTAGAGAGCCACTCTGAGGTATATGTTGAAGACGGCAAGATAAGAGATGACGGAACGCCCGTAACTCATGAAGTTATAATGCCGAGGATCGAGTACGTTGAGGCAGATCCGGAAGCCGCAGCAAGACTTATCGGAGATAAGTTCACGACCGAGCCGGTAGTATGCACGGTCGGCGACACGACCATTACCGTTGAATCCGTGGTAAGAGACGGAATCGGAATAGTCGCTGCTTATACGATCGAGAGAGAAGGCGGCGTCAACTGCTTTAACTACAGCCAGTTCGACAACGAGGCAAAGGGCGCATGGTTCAGTGAAGACACGAATATCCTCTTCGGCTTTAATGAAGGAACCGGCAAGATCTGGGTCGACCTCGAGAACTCAACAGATGACAAGCTCTGCTGCTATGAATACATGTGCGATAACAGCGTATTGTTCGGCACGGCAGCCTTCGATCCGATCACCGATCACATAACACTCTTTACCCAGGAATATACGATGAGCAGATCTGATATGTATACTGAGGCGGCAGAAAAGGGCGACCACGATCAGTTCATCAAAGAACAGAATGAATATGTGATCCCTGTTGCCGGTAAGCTCGACACAAAGATGTTCTACAGTTCTGATAACGGCTCGATCAAGATCTCCCCTATCGCCATGGTCTGGGATTCAACAGGCGGCACTGAGATCAAGGGTGAGACTATCCTCCCTGAAACATCATTGAAGATCACTTACAACGACGGAACCGAATATCTTGTTTTCGATGAGAACACAAGCAGCGTAGGCTACGTCTGCGGAACTGACACCGGCTTCATAGTTCTGTTCAACCGCCTTGTCGATACCGATAACATCGCAAGCATCACGATCGACGGAAACGTATTCACGGCAGGGTGATCTACCGGAATGCGCAGCCTGTGTTAATACGGTGAAACATTCAAAAAGGGGTTGTCTCAAAAGGACAGCCCCTGTTTTTGCAAAGATACTCTTTGTTTTCATGAAACCGTCGCAAATCAGTGATTTATGCTAAAAGCGACGTTTATTCATATCCGGTCACCCGTCGCTTTTTTTCATATTATAAAAAAACGACCACATTATTCCGAAAATGGCATCGTAAAAAGGCTTTTTTCAAGTTTTGCGTCGACTCAACCAAAACAACATTTAATGTTTCTTAGCCTATATCGAAAATGCTCATCTGCTGATACTTCTCGGGCAGTTCATTCATATAGGCGAAGCACTCATCCGGAGTGCATAAGATATTATACTCCTTGCAGACACTCATAAACATGCGCATAAGCTTGTCGTTATTCGGGCTCGGCAGTTCATATGCATAGCCGTATGTATCAATGTACTTCTGCTTTAATCCCGGGAAATACTTATCCAGGGCAGCATAGTAATACTCCCTGTCGCCTTCCCTAAGGGTAAGTTCCATGCCGAAGCATATGATGCCCTTAACGCCTGTGCGCACACACTCATCGAGGATCTTTCCGACGTTTTCTTCCGTGTCATTGATGAACGGAAGGATCGGGCTGAGCCAGACGACCGTCGGGATGCCCCTCTTCTGCATCTCTTCGAGGACCTCTATCCTCCGTCTGGTATTGCAGACGTTCGGCTCTATTATCCGGCACAGATCGTCATCGTAAGTGGTAAGCGTTATCTGGACCACACATTTGGTCTTTTTATTGATCTCTTCAAGAAGATCAATGTCTCTGAGGATCCTGTCGGATTTTGTCTGGACGGCCGCGCCGAATCCGTATTTCAAAATAATCTCCAGGCACTTTCGCGTAAGCTTTAATTCCTCTTCGCAGTGCATGTAAGGATCTGACATGGAGCCGGTTCCGATCATGCACTTTTTTCTCTTGGAACGCAGAGCTGCCTCTAAAAGTTCCGGGGCATTCTGTTTGACTTCGACATCTTCAAAAGCATGCGTAAACTGATAACAGCTGCTCCTGCTGTCGCAATAGATGCAGCCGTGCGTGCAGCCCCTGTAGATGTTCATCCCGTAATGGCCGCCGCTATTGGATAGGATGCCTTTCGCGTCAACAAAATGCATGTGCGGTTCCTTTACTTACCCGTAAACTTGTACTGCATAAAGTTCTCATTCTTAACGAATCCGAAATCCGTATAGAGCAGGACGCCCATGTCAGAGGCCGTGATCTGGACCGATCCGCAGCCGTAATCTCTTGCTGCCTCCACGACCAGAGACAAAAGCTTTTTGGCTATTCCCTGCCGTCTGTAATCCTTGTCGGTATACATGCTCGACAGCAGTCCGATCTTTCCTGTCGGACAGCTGAAATACGGCGGCTTTTCCACGAAAGACATGCCGCTCGTGCCGACGATCTTATCGCCGTCTACAGCCAGAAAAGACACAAAAGTACCGTCTGACATATGCCTGTCGTAATAATCCACAAGTGCAGGCTTCAGATCGATGTCTTCCGTTGCCCCTTCTTCACGCAGCTGGTTTATTCTGAGTCTGATGAATTCATCAAGATCTTTCTTTTCGAGTTTTCTGTATGTGATCATTATTCACGTCCTCTCAGCGATTTAATGCGTTCTCTCTCCCGAAGCAACCTCATAAGCGGTGTATTCGTGATCGAATTCATATCCGAGTTTTTCGGCAAGATGAACGGAACCCAAATTATGCGCATCCCAGCTCGGATAAAGGCCCTCGTCCAGACATCTTAAGATCAGGGCCGAACAGGAGATCAGCGCGAGGTTCTTTCTGCGCTCGGATTCGATCGTGTCGACCTCGATCTCAATGCCCTCTCTGTAACGGGTATAGGAAGAGGCACCGGATACGAACCTGCCGTCCTTCAGGATCACCACTCCCCTGCCGTCTTCCAGGTATTTCTCTTTGCCCGAAAAAGCGGACACAAAATCAACCGTCACAGGGTTCTCGAGACAAAGGTCATAGATCTCCTCGTCAATATTCCTGATCTCATAACCCTCCGGCAACAGTTCCAGATTCTTTTTCAGAGCTTCGGCATCGAACCTGGTATCCTTTCTGATCGCATATCTCGTCACTTTTTTGGCATCCGGATATACACTCTCGATCAGTCCTGCCCAGTCATTGTTCTGGGGTGCCATGATCACAAATCCGGCCGGCTTATTCCTTACAAGTTCCTCATCAGGCCGGCCTGCGAAAAAACCGAAACACCCGACAAATGCGAAAGCTGACGCAGGCTCTTCGGGATCGGTTACAAAGACCTTTCCCATGACCTTCTGAAGGCAGGAATATATAAGCGTCTCCTGCCAGCCTTCAAATAGTCTTTCAACTTTTGATGTATCTTCAAGTACGTAAACCATAACATTTTAAAGTATAACGATATTTCGAATCAGTTAGTTTAAGAAACTAATTACTTCTACAGGATGACTGCCATAATTTCTCCAACCCGGACCACCATTATCTTCTCCATATTTATCCATTAAATCCTCTCCTATAGTAGCATCGGAATCATAATGATAATCCCAAGGATCAGTGGAATGATAATTTTCTGTCCAACACTCAAGTTCATAATATAATTCTACACGGTATGTTTCAGTAGTTTCCGTATCATAATAGACATATACCCAGCAAAAAACTTTAACCATTGCATAACCGATTTCAGGATCAGTTACCTCAGGAACCTCAGTAGGTTCAGGTGTAGGAGTTGCTGTAGGCTCCGGAGTAGCTGTAGGCACAGGCGTATTGGTTGCCGTAGGTACAGGGGTATTTGTATTAGTAGGCTTTGGTGTTGATGTCGGTTTTGGTGTAGCCGTTGCTGCAGGCTTGGGCGTTGCGGTTGGCTTCGGAGTATTGGTTGGAGTCGAGCCGCCTGTTGTAGGCTTGGGTGTAGCAGTAGCTGCAGGTTTAGGCGTTGCCGTAGGCTTTGGTGTTGATGTGGCCTTCGTATTGCTCTGAGTTGATTCTGTAGTCGTTTGTGTATTTGTTGTTGACTGGGTTCCGGCAGAATTATCCTTATTGGAACCGTCATTATCCGAAGCTGCGGTCGTGGTATTATCACCGACATTTTGTTCCGAGGCTGTTGTGGTTTTCGTTGTGCTTATTACTGATGTTTCCGTGACCTTAGAACCGTTGATCTCGGTCTCGATGATCGCTACTGCAGAACCGTCGATCAGTGTGGTTTCAATCGGTTCATCTGCAGACGATTCTACGGATTTGTTATTACAGGAAGTATTACAGCCTGCCAATGAGACAATCATGATAACCATGATCAGAATGATTGCTATCGTGTATTTCTTCCGCATAACTTCCACCTGATATTCCTTAAAGAAGCGACATCTGTTTATCGATTAATAACTTAGCCTTTACCTCCGTGATAACATCGCCTGCTGTCACATCGACGGAATCGCAGAGGATCGGAGATTTAGGATCGTATTTTCTCATGCTTTCCTTTACTGTGTCAGGACTGTAATTAGCATAGCAGTATCTGCAGCCGTTTCCGCATGTGTTATATGTACCGATGTCGCGGCTCTCAACGCATTGGCACTCCATTCTCTGCGAAGGATCTTTCTTTGCCTTCAGCGTCCCGCCGCATATCTTTTCGATCACACCGCGGTCGATGCAGGCATTGTGTTCTATTCCTATGGAAGCCAGATCGATCTTCTCGGCGCAGGTCGCCAGGACCATGTGATTTGCCGTTGTGATCTCATGCATCTTCCGGGCGAGATCCGTCATCGTTTCCACGGATGCATCCTTAATGTTCAGGTCTTTCATGTTTTTCTGGATCTTCTGATAAAAATCCACAAAACTGATAACGCACTTTTCTGTATGTCCGTTTAACGCTTCCGCGATCTGCGAAAAAGCCTGCAAATGATACTCCGCCGTATATCTCTCATTGATTGCGATAGGATCGTAGCGCCAGATCACCTTTTCAGGGCCGATCTTATCTGCTAATGACTGAAAGGCAGGAATAAGGTCTTTCTTTTTGTCCGGAAGATGAGCCTCGATATCCTTTCCGTACCCGGTCAAAGTAAACTGGAAATAATAATGGTAATCCTTCAGCTCATCCAAACGCGGCAGCATCGGGATCGGATTCTTTGTCCAGAAAACGATGCAGTCTATTACATCAGGAGTCAAAGGGATCCTGCTGATCTGATGCGCATTCATGGGATTGCGCGTATAGACGAATCCCTCTTTGATACGGTTGATAAACCATTCCGAATAATAAGCCGGAATGTCAGTCTTTCTGCTGGCGCTGATGATCATATTAATTATTCCCCTGTCTTCTGGTCAATTTGATAACCTGGAATTTGAAATAATGCGCATAATTAATCGGATTTCTTTTTGCAATATTATTCTGCTCAAATAACCGCCATAAATGCTCAAGCAGTTCATCTGCTTCTTCATTTCCGAAATCAGGATTCAGATCGCTTATCTTTGCTCCGTGCAGGCTGTACGGCCCTTCTATCGTTTTGGCAAATCCATACATAGGAATATTTTCATCAGTGCAGACAATCCCCACTTCATTACCGTTGCTATCCTGAAGATCACAATATGGAGAAATATCCATAACACATGGATCCACATCAAAATCATTGTTCACATTCAGTGCATTAATGATCCTGGATGCCACCTCTGAAAGATGCCGCTCATCATCAGCATTTTCCACCGTGCTTGCACTGTGAGAAATACAAATATAATATTCCTTGCGGTTATTCATGTCTTCTCCCACAAAGCATCCGTGTTCTATTGCTTCATGGATAGCATCCTCAATATTGCAAACAACAGCTTCAGGTAATTCACCTAAGAATTTTGCGAAGGACATAACATTTAACCAGTGATAGTTTTTGTATTCACCATCTTCAACTCTTCTGAGGAACTCATCTGCACCAATATTCAGATCCCTAGTGGAAGGTATACGGCTAAAACAACTGTTTAAAGTCTGATCGCCGTCCCGGTTGCCGGCAAACAGATAACTCCATCTGGTCATATCCTCACCGTGGTAAGATAATTCTATGTCATCCTGCAGTTCCTGTATGCCATTCTCTTTGATGCAGGCCAGCGCATATGCCAGTCCCCATGCATCAATCATGGTACCGCAAGCTAATGTCGAGACACCTAAAACAGGCTTGTCGTTT
Source organism: Saccharofermentans sp. (assembly GCA_045532275.1). Classification (GTDB taxonomy): domain Bacteria; phylum Bacillota; class Clostridia; order Saccharofermentanales; family Saccharofermentanaceae; genus Saccharofermentans. The sequence continues at coordinate 37,652 of JAZSFQ010000028.1, forward strand.
CTCGCCTGCTCGATCGCCGAATAACTCCGGATAATGGCATCGTAGATCACGGAATATTCAAAGGCATACGCATAACCGAATCTCGTCAGATACAGATCACAAAAGACCGGATCAGAATAATCATCCGGAGAAGGTTCCTGATCCCGTATATAACAGAGATTTTCCATTTCACGTCGTACATGATCGATCCTCTCCGGATCCCCCGATTCCAATTCAGCAATAACTCTATTAACTGCACCGAGTACCACATCATTAAGCATGTTTAGAAGTTCTTGTTTCATGTAATGCCTCCTGTAATCTTATTCAGTTTTTTTAATCAAAAGAAGCCATCTGTCTCTTTTGGTGTTTTATAACTTCTACAATAATACTGACGTCTTCACAAATAAAGACCCGGCTGTCTATATATCCTGAGACATAACCGGTTTCTCCGATATATTGTCCTAAAAAGTCCAACCTAAAAAGTTCCGGGGGGAAGGATTGCTAATTGTCCACGGATTCGTATAAAGTGTTCCTTCCTCGATACGGGGGCCTGTGCCATGCTTTGCAAAATACCCGCCCAGCCTATTTATCTGTTTTCTTCCAGAATCTTCAGTCCTTTTTCCATGTCATAGCCGATGATCTCCTGTATCTTTTGGAAATCGTATTTCTTGTGGAGATTATCCATAACCGAGGACAATTCTTTCTTTCCATACTTCCGGATAAACATAGCCAGCGCTTTTATAGCATTTCCATCGTTTCCGTTTGCATAGAATCCTTTTTGGCAAGCGGCCAGATCCTCACATTCGTAACAGCCGTCAATGCCTCTTTCTTTGCAGCATGCCGCATTCGGACAGACTCTTTCGGGACAGCTCACAGCGTATGAACAGGTATTATAATCCGATCTGCAGGAACCGCACCCCTCCTTTAAGAAACAGTGATTGCAGGAAAGACCGCAATACGCAATGGGGTCGACCCCTTTTCTGGCGCTCTGGCAAAGCTTGTTTTTGATCCGGCACATAGCCTCGATATGCATGATCCAGTGCCGGGAAAAAGGCATCTGTATCAGCCCGCGAACATCTTTTTCACACCAGTAACCGATAAGCCAGAATGCGTCTTCATCGGTGCTGACGCATCGGCTTTCGATCAGTTTATTCCGGTCTTCAGCCGAGAATTTGCGCTTTAGGTCAGGGTACTCCAGATCTCTCAACATCCGGTTTGTTTCATTCATGACAGCTGCACAGTATTCATATACGCCTTTTACATCCAGGCTCTTGGAAAACTCTGCTATTTCAGTGCCTTTCAGTTCGTTTCCCGTGGTGATGATAGGGCTGTTGGTGCGCTCAAGCCATCCGTCCGTATACAACACCTGGCTGTCCTGTCGGATAAGCGAATTCGCCACTATATCCTCGATCCGGAATATGTGCCATATTGAATAGACCAGCGTCTTGCTGTGGTATCCTTCCGCTTTGGCAAACGGCATCTGATAAAACGCTTCCGCGGGAAATGTCTCTACAATGGATGTAATCTGCTGAAACAGGTCACCTCTGAGTTCAATAAGAACGTCGATGCCTTCCCGGAAAGTTGCCTGCCTGCCCAACAGAGATTGCATCTTCTTATTCTTTTCCGACCATTCTTTATTCATTTGTCCTCCTAAAACCGGGGCAGATGTTATCCGGCATCTTGTTACCTCATTCTATTATTGCATACTCAGCATTTTCTCCAGAACCTCAGTATATCTCTTAAATGAGGTTATTCTGGCAAATATGCCGTCATCCCTGTTCCGCGCTTTTGATCTCATCTTTTGATGCAGATTTCAGATCATATGTATCAAATGCCGGTGTGTCAGGAAGACGCACTTCTAAACTTGTAAGTTTGCAAAAGGATGCTTCCCCGCAGGTCATGCTGAGGTCAAAAACATGACCGCCGAGTTTTTTGTCTTCAGATATGAAATGCATGTGCCACCCGGAAGCATTGATTCCTTCCATGTAGTCCGGATAATACACACACACGAGCGTTCCCGTTATATTTTCAAAGGCAAATACATTCTGTGTAGCGTCGAGTGTATCTTTCAACGTAACATGATGTGCTTTCGTCCCTGATGCCGACCTGGCTTCCAGCTTTGAAAAATCTCCGTCGATCCGGACTGCATACATGGAGTTAAGCCCGAACTCTTCTTCGATCCGGAGCGTCAGCCAATTCTTCAGCTGTTCGATCGTATCCGTCTTGCCCGGCTTTTCTTTTCTCATGGAACGGAAATTGCAGACAGTAGCAAAAGGGACGCCTCTTTCATACTCTGCAGGAATCACATCACCATTGCTTTGAGCCCGATAACATTTACCGTCTAAAACGATCATTTCTCCATCCACATCTTCAAATGTTCCAAGTCCCATATCTCCATGCCGGAGAAGTTCCACAACTTTGATCACAGACTTGGAAAAGCCCTGAGCCAACGCCTGCATTGTTGATACCTGATAAAACTTATCCATACTGCATATTCCTTATCTCTCGTTTTATTTAACACTGAGGAGCCGGTCTTTGGCCCAGTGGTACTGTCCCTTATCTTCAAACTCTCTGTAAAAAACTTCAACCATCATCGTCATGTACAGTATGATATCGTACCAGCGGAGCCTCTTTAATTCAGACTCCGTAAAATCCTGTTGTCCGAAACCTTCCAGAAAATCCTTATTCCGGTTGTGACTGCGGAAGCGGTCATCCATAAATGCCTCTCCCCACATAGCCCTCTCCCAGTCGATAATTCCGGAGACACGGTCTCCTTCCACAAACACATTGCCTTCCCACATGTCCCAGTGGACCAGAGTAGCGAAAACAACTTCGTCAAAAATGTGTTTTTCTGATTCAAATTCTTCTGTCAGCTGCTTTACGTCACATCCCCAATTCACGTTTTTCTTCTGTCCGTCTGCTATCAGATTTTGAAGCATCATATATACAAAGTCTGACAGATGATCGAACCTTTTTGTGTCTCCGAGAAAACCGAATTGCGGGTTGGTGATCGTTCGCAATTGCCCTGATATCTCACCGATCTGTCTGGCGATCCTGTGGTTCGTCTCCTCCGGAAGTTTCTCTTTGATAAAGCTGTAATTCATCCCCGGAAGTTTTTCCATGAAAAAGTAATCGCCGTCACATACGGTTCCGGAACGGTCATAAGCTAAAACAGCTGCAACTTTAAATGAACAATGTTTTCTCACCAGCTGCATTGCCTTAACTTCCGCATCCATCAGATTTATCTCATTGGAGGTATTGCCGGTCCTGTCTTTCGCGGCGATCTTCAGAATGCACTCATCGCCGTCAGTGAATGTGATATTGTATGTAATATTGCACATTCCCTCTGTGAGTTCCCGGATGTTTGCAGCAGTTTTCTCAGGAAATGCCTTCCTTATCATCTCATTCAGGACGCTGTCTGACTGTCGGTTCTTAGTTATCATGTTCGTAATCCGATCTGGAGATCTCCATTTCAATAATGTTCCAGGAATCTGTCTGAATGGTCTCTTTATCTTTAAATCCGACTTTCAGATAGCAATGATGAGCAAGTTCATTATTCTCAAAAACCCCTATCGTCACCTTGTCTGCGCCCAATATCTCGAAAGCATATTTCAGACCGAGACGGAGCATCCGGGTCCCATATCCTTTTCCTCTGATAGAATCATCAACAAGAACCCAGCCAAAGCGAAGCAGTTTATTATCACCTTCCAGATACCTCATGATAAAGTGACCCACAACCTTATTATCTTCATCAAGGACAATCCACGGATAGAAATTGTCCGGTTCTGCGCAATCGCCATTATTCAGCCTGTACTTTTCATCAATAATGCGTGCCGAGATGGGAAACTCACCAAAACGTTCTCCTCCCCATTTCATGAAAACACCTCCATCCTGAACCCAGCTGTTGATTATCTCTGCATCACAACTCTTGTATGGTCTCAATCTCAACATGACTGTTAATTTCTCCTCGTTATCAATACTACCGTCTCGAGTGTATCAGAGTATTCCAAGGAAATCTCTTTCCCTGTCCCGCCGTTGAATGACGGGATAGGGAAATTGAAAACCAGTTTCTTTAAATACGTTCCATCCTCACGTTTCTGAGGATATATTTCTATTCTCTCAATAAAGCTCTTGAAGAACTGTTTCTTCTCCATAGGATCAAATGTGTCGTACAAGTCATCAAATGCTAGAAGCACATTATATATGTTCTCTTCAGTTAATTGATTTTGACGTATGCTCATCAATTGCATCTTAACTTCTTCGATATCATTTTCCACTTCTTGCATTGTATCGTATTGTTTGTCATACCGTCT
>JAZSFQ010000015.1:0-63700 GCA_045532275.1 Saccharofermentans sp.
CAACACCATAGATAATGATGTTGAAGAAAAGCACGATCTGGCCTACCGAAAACTCCGTGTGCTGCGACAGGAGCATCGCCACGATCTCCGTGCCGTCCAGGCATCCGCCGTGTCTTAAGATAAGTCCTACGCCCACGCCAAGCAGCAGACCGCCGAATACTACGACAAGTATCTCCTGCTCAGTTACAGCCTTCATATCTTCGAAAATGCCAAGGAACGAGGAGAACACGATCATTGCATAGATCGCTTTGATCAGAAACCTGATTCCGAGCCTTTTGAATCCGACGATCATGAAAGGGATATTAAGTACGATCGTAAGGATGCCCAAAGGCAGTCCTGACAGCTGGCTTACGATCATTGAGATACCCACTACTCCGCCGTCAAGGATAGTAAACGGAACGAGGAATTCCTCTAATGCGAATGCGGCAATGACGGCACCCACGGTAATAAAGAACAGCGGTACTATCCACTGCTTGAAGATATAATTTGCATTAAGCTTTTGAGCTTTTGCGGGTGCCTGGGTCTTATTCATGTTTTGCATTATAAAACAGGGGGCGCTGTTGACGCCCCCGGTCTTTCTTATTTCTGACGGTTGAAATTGATGAGGCATCCGTCAAGGATTATCTGACGCTCACGGTCCGTGAGGTCACCCAGAGTCAAAGTGAATTCCTTTGTCTCGTTACCCTTGATAGCGATTGCCCTGATCGTATCAGCCTTTGTCTCGACTGCGGTTCTGATCCCCGGGAAGAGAATGTAATCGAGATTAGAGAACGGAAGATCGCCCTTTTTTATAATGAACGGCAGCATGCCCCAGTTGATGAGGTTGGATCTGTATCTCTTTGTAGCATATTCATTAGCTATGTTAGCCCAGCCGCCCAATACCTTCTGGCAGGAAGCAGCCTGCTCTCTTGCAGAACCGTCACCGGGCTTAACAGCGAAGATGCATGAACCGAATCCGATGATCTTTGTGTCAGCCTTCTCGAAAGGAACGATGCTCTTTACTACCTGCATTACATCGTGGAGACCCTCAACTGCTTCGCAGGGCTTCTCGCCTGCTACGAGCGCTGTCTCTGCCTTCTGGATATTCTTGGCGCGTCCTACGTACTCAGGGTCCTTACGTGAAAGTGTGAACTCTGCAAGGCCCAACGGATTGGATCTGTAGGAAGATGTCTCGCCTGAAGGAATGAGCTCGTCGGTTGTGGTAACAGGATCGTGGATCTCGGATACGACCTGGAGAACGAGGTTCTCAGGGAGCGCCTCCATCTTCGGCCAGTCCTTGATGTTAGGTCCGAACTGGATCTCAGTGTCGGGATCTGCAACGCCCTTGGAATCGAAGACTCTGTTAGCGTAGATCTTGGAATCGAATGTGTAAGCGTAGCTGTTAAGCTCGCCCGTGAACTCTGTAGCGGGTGTGAGAACGCCCTTGTTTGCTGCTGTTGCAGCGATCGATCTTGCGTCCATGAGTGCAACGGAAGAGATCTGGCCGCTCTGAACCTTTGAACCTTCTCTGTTCGGGAAGTTTCTTGTGGAATGACGGATGGAGAATGCGTTGTTTGCGGGTGTATCGCCTGCACCGAAGCAAGGTCCGCAGAACGCCGTCTTGAGGATGGCACCTGTCTCGAGGAGCGTAGCTGCTACGCCGTTCTTAACGAGTTCCATGTAGATAGGTGTTGATGCGGGATAGATGGACATCGTGAATTTATCTGAACCGATGTACTGGCCCTTCATGATGTCAGCTGCAGCGCAGATATTCTCGAATCCGCCGCCTGCGCATCCGGCAATGATTCCCTGGTCAACAAGGAGCTTGCCGTCAACGATCTTGTTCTTCAATGAATACTCGATCTTGTCACCGAAAGAAACCTTGGCTCTCTCCTCTGTCTCAGCGATCATCTGCTCGAGATTTGCATTAACATATTCGATCTCGTAAGCGATCGAAGGATGGAAAGGCATGGCGATCATAGGCTTGACGCTCGAGAGGTCAACGATGACTGCGCCATCGTAATATGTGACATCAGCAGGTGCGAGCTTCTTATAGTCGCCCTTTCTGCCGTGAATGTCGAAGAACTGCTCCGTCTTCTCATCTGTCTGCCAGATTGAAGAAAGGCATGTGGTCTCGGTTGTCATAACGTCGATACCGATCCTGAAATCAGCTGAGAGGCTTGCGACACCGGGGCCTACGAACTCCATAACCTTGTTCTTTACATAGCCGGAGTTGAATACCTTACCGATAATAGCGAGAGCAACATCCTGGGGACCTACGCCCTTCATCGGCTCGCCTGTGAGGTAAATAGCGATTACGTCAGGCATCTTGATGTCATATGTCTGTGAAAGGAGCTGCTTAACGAGCTCAGGTCCGCCCTCGCCCATAGCCATGGTACCGAGTGCACCGTAACGTGTGTGTGAATCAGAACCGAGGATCATGCCGCCGCATGTTGCAAGCATCTCTCTTGCGTACTGGTGAATAACCGCCTGATGAGGAGGCACATAGATTCCGCCGTACTTCTTGGCAGCAGTCAGACCGAACATGTGGTCATCCTCGTTGATCGTTCCGCCGACTGCGCAAAGTGAGTTATGGCAGTTTGTAAGAACGTAGGGGATCGGGAACTTCTCAAGTCCTGAAGCCCTTGCCGTCTGGATGATACCGACATATGTGATATCGTGTGATGTCAGCTTATCGAACTTGATCTTAAGCTGATCCATGTTGCCTGATGTGTTGTGATCTTTCAGGATCCCGTAAGCGATGGTTCCCTGCTTGGCAGAAGCCTTGTCAACAGTCTTGCCTGACTTGGCCGCAACTGCTTCTGCAGCGTTACCGGAATCTTCGATGAGTTCAACGCCGTTTAATAACCAGGCGCCGTTTTCGAGAGTTGAAATCATAGAGTATACCTCATTAATAATAAATTCGCGTGATATTATAACACGCAATCGAGCAACTTGCTTGCGGAAGCGAGCAATGTCAGTCCGGAACTTGCTCCAGGACTGAACAATTGCGAACTTACGCGAAGTAAGAGTTGCGAGATAAGTGTTTCATGGAGCGAAGCGGAATATAGCAAACATTCGAGCAACTTGCTCGCATAAGCCCTATTATTAACGATTAAAATAAACTGTTAAACATCTGTGAAAAAAACGTTTTAGTCAAAGAATTGTGATAATATCCATATGTAAGTTTTTAGAGCGTGGTGTATTTTGAAACAATATTGAAGATTTAGTTAAAGAGGCAGGTGACTCTTATGAATTTTCAGAATTTTATTGACGGTTTTTATGCCATTTCTTGCCTTGTCTCGATTGAGAGAAAAGAAAATGGCGGATACGGTGACATCCGAATCGTGGCCGGCAATAAGAAATTTGTCGAAATGGTGGAACATCCGCCTTATGCCATGGATGCAGGTATGCCGGAGATCAGATTTGAGCCGGGCAGCATTTATGACAGATATCTTCCAAAGACACCTGACTTTGAGGATAAGTGTTACATCTCCGCGATCCAGAAAAAGCCGATCCACAATTACATTCACCTGAATGTCGTCGAACTCTGGTTTAACATGTTTTTCACGCCCGTTGACTATGAGGACGGGAACACGTGTTATTGCGTATATTCTTATGATCCTGTTGCAGTTGACGATATCGACAGGGCTGTTACGAGTTCAATGTCGGCCTCAAACGATGTTCTGAAGACTTGCATCAAACTGCGTGGCGCAACTGATTTCAAGAAAGCAATGAATGATGTCATAAAGGATATCCGCGTATTATGCGGAGCTGAGGTCTGCACTGTCATGCTGGTCAACCAGGAGGAAGCCAAGTCATCGGTCCTTGCCGCGAGCAAAGCCGATGGCAGCACGATCAAGACATTGTCCCAGCACGAAAACATGTACGATGTGGCGGTGTCCTGGGCTGAAACCATCGGAGAGCGCGACAGCATTATCATTAAGAATGAGAAAGATCTGGAATATGTTAAGGAAGTTAACTATCCATGGTATAAGACCCTTGCCGATTCGAATGTTAAAAGCATCATTGTATTCCCGTTAAGGCACAACAAAGAGCTTCTGGGATTCATCTGGACAACGAATATCAACACCGATAATATCCAGAGGATCAAGGAGACACTGGAGCTTACGACATTCTTTATCTCGTCCGAGATCGCAAGCTATATAATGGTCAAGCGTTTGGAGCGGATCAGTTACATCGATCTTCTTACGGGTATCAAGAACCGTAATTCAATGAATAATCACGTTACCGGAATCGTCGAAGGAGAACAGTCTATTGAAAAGCCTTACGCGGTCATATTTGCGGATCTTAACGGACTTAAGCGCGTTAACGACGAGAACGGCCACTCCGCAGGCGATATCCTTCTTAAGAAGGCCGGACTGATACTTCAGGAGATCTTCGTTGAGGATGATGTCTACCGTGCCGGCGGCGATGAGTTCATGGTCATCGTGTCCGGAGACAGGGAATCGTTCGACAGGAAAATCGCCGAACTGAGAGCCCGTGCAAGTGATCCGGACAATGTATGCTTCTCCTTCGGATATTACTTCAATGACACAGACACGGATATCCGTGATGCGATGAGAATAGCCGATGAGGAAATGTATAGGGATAAAGAGAAATATTACGAAGAACATCCTGGAAGAAGATACAGATAGTTTATGGCATATAATTTGAACGGTTAAAGATATTTTATGATAGACGCCTTTAATGCACAGCTTTACTTCCTGATTTTCGAAGCGGTACTCTGCTTTATAGTCACGCCGTTTTATGCCGTGACTAAGGATCCGCTCCGTGTCCGTAAATCAGTTGTATTGTCGCTGAATCTGGTCTGCGGCGCCATGCTGCTGTGCGAGTACCTGTTCTATGTCTATAAAGGCAGCACAAAGCCATTTGACGTAGCCGTCATGTATTTTGTCAACGCAGGTGTCTATTACCTGATAGTGGTCCTGCAGCTCATATACGCTATGCTCGTATTCTTAAGGCTCTTCGGCAGATTCGATTTTAAGCCTGATATGCCCTGCAGGAAACGGTTTATAGCAATCTGCTCTATTGTTGCCACAGGTCTTATCCTGATCACCGTATCGCAGTTTACCGGTATCTACTATTATTTCGACAGCAATAACGTATATCAGCGGGGTCCCCTGTTCTGGCTGGCTGCCATTATCCCCACTATCGGAAACATCGTTGTGGTTTCAGTGATCATACAGCACAGGGAGAAGACTACTTTGAGCCAGCGCCTGATACTTATCTCGTATCTTGTTCTTCCCATGCTCGGCGAGATCGTTCAGATGTTCCTGTTCGGCACTTCACTTATGAATATCTGTATGGGACTGTCTGTACTTATGATGTTTTTCGAGAACGTTATCAACAAGGAAAAAGAGATCGTCAGAGCCGCCAGGACAGAAGCCAGGACCGGTCTTGCTAATGAACTCGCCTGCATCGAATGGCTCAATTCCATGAAAGGCAACCAGGAGCTCATGAAGTATTCTGCCGTATTCTTCGATCTTAGAAAATTCTCAGACATCAACCGTATCTACGGTATCAGCAACGGCAACAGGATCCTCGCAAACTTCGGCAACATTATGCTTGGCAAGATCGAGAAAGACGAGATACTGGGCAGGCAGTTCGGCAACCAGTTCGTCGCGATCGTCAAGAACCGCAATCTGGACAGCCTTATCAATGTGTTAAAGGGCGTGGAGGTTCCTTTCATTGACGAGGATACCGGCACCGAGAACAAGGTCATGCTGACCGCGCGTATCGGCGTCTATCAGATAGACAGAACCGATCTTGACGGTGAGGATATCCTTGTATTTGCCGCCCAGACATTAGTTGCCGCGAAGTCCAAAGATACGGACGACGTCGTTTGGCTTACCCGGGAACTGCTCGACAGCGCCGTCCGGCAGAAAAAACTCGAAAACGACATTAATAACGGTCTTAAGCACGACGAGTTCAAGCCTTATTTCCAGCCGAAGGTCAATACCACAACAGGAATGCTCTGTGGACTTGAAGCGCTGTCCCGCTGGATCCATGACGGCACAACGGTCTATCCGGGCACTTACATACCGTTAATGGAATCCAACGATACGATCCGCAAACTGGATATATATATGCTCAGGTATGTCTGCAAAGACATCGCCGAATGGCTCGGAAAAGGATATGAGGTACCCGTTGTATCGATCAACTTCTCAAGACGCAATCTGGCCGATCCCGAACTTGCAAACCACATTGATGCCGTCGTCAGAGAATCCGGAATCCCCAAAGATCTGATCGAGATAGAGATTACCGAGACTAACGACGAATTCTCAATAGATGTACTGAGGGATTTTGTCGATGAACTGCACAAGCTGAAATACAAGGTCTCAATTGATGATTTCGGAAGCGCCGGTTCATCGCTCACTCTCCTGCGCGAGGTCGGTTTTGACACGCTCAAGATTGACAAAGGCTTCGTCGATCACGCAAAAAAGAGAGACACCACGATCCTTACACATATAATCAAACTCGCCAAAGAGATCGATGTGGATATCGTCGCGGAAGGTGTCGAAAGCGATGATCAGATCGTTAACCTGTACAAACTCGGTGTCGATGTTATCCAGGGATATATCTTTGATAAGCCGCTGTCTAAAGAGGTAATGACGGAAAGGCTTAAGTCACCTGTTTACAGGACTGTTAAACCATAACTGCTTTACAGACATTCTGAAAACATAATACAGGGACCCCACCACGAGAGTCCCTGCATCGTTCAAAGTTCAAAGCAACTGCTTTAAATTATTTATTCAATCTGGCCTCGAGAGCTGCTTTCTGATCCTCATAGCCGGGCTTGCCGAGAAGAGCAAACATGTTCTTCTTGTAAGCCTCAACGCCGGGCTGGTTGAAAGGATTTACTGCGAGGAGGTAACCGGAGATACCGCAGGCCTTCTCGAAGAAATAGATAAGCTCACCCAGAGAATAAGCTGTCTGGTCAGGCATATGGATCAGGAGGTTCGGTACCTTACCGTCAACGTGTGCAAGGATGGTGCCCTGCATAGCCTTTGCATTAACTTCGTTCATATCCATGCCGGAAAGGAAGTTCAGACCGTCAAGGTTGTCCTTGTCGTTGGGAATCTCGAAAGATCTTCTGGGCTTGTCGATCTGGACTACTGTCTCATACATGATCCTTGCGCCATCCTGGATGAACTGACCCATGGAGTGGAGATCTGTCGTGTTATCAACACCAGCCGGGAAGATGCCTCTTCTGTCCTTACCCTCAGACTCGCCGTAGAGCTGCTTCCACCACTCTGTCATATAGTGGAAAGAAGGCTCGTAGTTGACCATAACTTCCGTTGAATAACCGGAACGGAGCAGGCAGTTACGAACTGCAGCGTACTGATAGCAAGGGTTCTCGGACATAGGGAGCTTCTTGTAAGCCTTGGAAGCGTCCTTTGCACCCTTCATGAGTTCCTTGATATCGATGCCTGCAACTGCGATAGGAAGAAGTCCTACAGCTGTAAGAACGGAGAATCTTCCGCCTACATCATCAGGTACTACGAAGCTCTCATAGCCTTCCTCGTCAGCGAGGCCCTTCAGAGCTCCTCTGGCCTTGTCTGTTGTGGCATAGATCCTGTTCTTAGCCTCTTCCTTACCATACTTATTCTCCATATATGCACGGAGGATCCTGAAAGCGATGGCAGGCTCTGTTGTCGTGCCTGACTTGGAAATAATGTTGAGGGAGATATCCTTGCCCTCGATGATATCCATCATATCTGCAAGATATGTTGCGCTGATGGAGTTACCGCAGAAAAGGATCAGCGGGCTCTTTCTTACTTTCTTGGAAGCTGCATTAGCGAAAGAATGACCAAGGAGTTCGATAACTGCGCGTGCACCGAGATATGAACCGCCGATACCGATAACAACGAGAACGTCAGAATCTCTTCTGATCTTCTGAGCTGCGCTGCGGATGCGTGCAAATTCTTCTTTGTCATAATTTGTGGGAAGGTCGAGCCATCCGAGGAAATCATTTCCGGGACCGTTCTTCTTGTGAAGCATATCTGAAGCAGCTTTGATCTGGGGCTCCATTCTAGCGACTGCCTCTTCGCCGCCGATAAAGTCGAGGGCGTTCTGGTAATCAAATGTAATCATTTTATACTCTCCTTACAGGTATTATTCAAAAATCATTCAGAGTATACACCCGTAAAAACCGATTTTCGAGTATAATTCAGTCAGGATTTCATTACATTTATCAAGGATTCGGACATGTCTGATATATCTATTGCAGAATCGAAAATACAGATACTTTATCTCGTAGACCGTGCGCCGGGCGTGAGCTACCATCTGTTGATGGAAAAGTGCATGGAATCGCTCTATACCGACTTTTTCACATTCAGCAGATCTTACGAAGAACTTATATCCGGTAATCTGATGAATAAGAGCAGATCCGGGCAATATACTGGCGAAGCCGTGGGTTCTACTGAGAATCTGACGCTTACGGAAGGCGGCAAAGCAGTCTTAAATGATCTGGTATCATCCCTTAACGGACCTTTGTTGGCCCACCTTGACGAGGCAGCTTCCGAGATCAGGAGCGAAATGGCAAAGAATTCAGGGATAAATGCATCCGTGGAGCTCACCGAAGACCGGAAGTTCCTTGTAACGCTGAGTTATAAAGGCGACGGAAAGCCTTTCACCGCCACTGTTACGGTTGACGATGAAGCAACCGCCGTTAAGATATGCAAAAACTGGAAAAAGAACTGCAAAAAGACTTCTGAAGAGCTACTGAAGCTCATTACCGCTGACTGATCAAATAGCGTCTCTTATCCTTTGGTCGTTATCTCTACGATTATGAATTCTCCGGGCTGGAGGATATGGCGCAGGTGCTCGGATCTCATCGGTCTTTCATTTATCATCCTTCCCTTGTCATCGTAACGCCTGATAACGCTGTCAGTATGCCCTAACCGGTTATCGTTAATGAGGAAACTCTGCTGATAATTGGATGAGTTAGCAATGACCAGATATGTTTTCGGGCCTTTGGTAAAGCATGCCGCGGTTATGTTGGATGTCAGCAGATCGACGCTTTGTGAAGAAGACTGGTCAAGAGGTTCTTTCAGGTCGAGATAAAGCTCATCAAATCCCGTAAAATCAGTTATCAGGCCTGAGACGGTCATCATATTGATAAACTCGTCTTTTCCCACAAACATCTCTTTTCCGGTATATACGGAAGGCACGAAGTTTACGGATGCGTCGAAAAGGAACATCTCGGCATAGTCCGCCTCGCCCGTCATTATCGCGGAAAGAATCCTGCCGCAGTTGCTGCCGCTCGTATCAAGAGTATTGATATATTCGCCGCTGTTGTTTCCGGAAACCGTATGTGGCGACTCATAGCGCGCCAGCACATAATTCGTGTTGATGTTATCTATATATGTGGCCGAGCTGTCATTGGCGGCCAGCTTAACGCTCATCGTATGGTTGTCAGCATCAGACAGCATCGTACCGCCGTCATAGTTCATTCCGTCGAGGAAAACCGTCTTATCCTTGATGTCGCTGAAATACTCTGACTGCGAGAACATGGATATTACGTAATTCACGTAGGATGCTTTTTGTACATCACTCTTGAAAGCCCTGCCGCTGTCATTTATTTCAACATAGAATCTCGTGAACTGCCTGCTCCACGGGAGAGCGGTTCCGTTATCGATCCTTCGGCCGCCGTATTCCGAAGTAAGCGATCCGCACAGATATTCAAGGAGCTTGTCCACATCGTCCTGATCAGCATAAGGACCTATTACGAGCCAGGGCGAAGAACCGCACTGCTTGACGAGCTTAAGACTGTCTTCAAGAGAATTTGTAACCGCCATGCCGTCATAGGCCGACAGGACACGGGATGAATCAGAATCATAATCAGCTTTACCGGAGGTGCCTTCCAGGCCGTGAGACACAGAATCGGAACTCATTAAATACATTGAAGTCTCCGCATATCCCGTGCTTCCGATGCAGAGATTGTTCAGCCTTATTGCCGCAGGCTTCCCTGATGCAAGAGTTTCGGCATAATACTGCGGAATACCTGCCGAAGAATAACTGTCAGGTCCCAGATAGAACTCATCGAGGAGTATGCTTCCCGGACCTTCGATCGCTATGTTTATCCTTATATTCTCGGCATCGATCATATAATCGGTAACAGCGAAAACATAGCTGAAATACTTATAATTCCTGCCCAGTTGCGTGAGCTCAAAGCCGTATCTGCCGAAGCCGTCTCCTTCTATCCAGCAATGTGCTTTTTCGGGAATACTATCGGACATCGCATAGAAACTTAAGCGATAGAAAGAACCTGCCGTGAAATTATCTTTAGCAGATCCCGGAAGCACCTGTGTCAGCGCGTGTACACCGCTTCCGTTTCCAATAAGTCTTGCGCCGTATCTTCCGCTGTATGCCCTGTCGGTTGTAGTAACGTTCGTTCCCCAGCCATAAACATTCCATGCCGAATCGTCGGAGATATCCCATGCATTATCTTTATTCTCAGAGGCACTTACTGAACCGCCTGCCGCTTTCTGTGTGTGACCTGCGATAAGGATATCATCGGCAATGATCGAAACACCTTCCATATTCCCTTCGACAGTAAGCTCGGAAAGGATCTGTGACTTATAGATATCCTTGCCTGAATCATAATAGACCTTGTCCCCGGTAACTCCGATTATGTTCTCGATTACGACATTCTCGGAAGTAAGAGAAGCGGTCTTTAGTGTAAGAAGACTGATAGCCACTGCTTTCTTATCGGATGTTCCCGCGATTATGAGTCCTGAATCCGTAAGATAGACCGAAGTGATCTCTGATCCTGCAGTTCTGGAAATATCGTTCTCCACGATATCACACGCGGAACCGTCCGGTCTTACTATAACTGCCTCTTTATTGCCGACTACAAAACAAAAGACACCTTCTGCAGCGCATGTGAGCAGGGCACGGGCATCCTTGAGCCTGTCAGAACTGCCTATGACTTCATAAACCATTCCGTTCGAAGATGAATATAGATTACCGTTCAAATCACTTGCGAGGAATCTCTCGCCGTCTGAAACGAATGCCGTTATATCAGAGCCCGGAAGTTTTGATAAAGCTGTATTACCATTCGTTATAGTAATGACCGTTCCGTCGCTGTAACAGACCGCAAAAGTTGAACTGTTGCTGCCTACGCCGCACAGCTTGACACCTGCGCCCAGATCTTCAGCGTCATATATCTCTGTAAGATTCTTTCCGTCCTGCGAGAGATAGACCGAACCGCTTGCCGCTACAGTCACGATACCCGTTTCATTGGAATCGATTAAAGCAAATCTCTCATCGGCATCGACCACGCCGGTCAGCTGGCTGTTCGTAACATCGTAGATCATCCTGCCGTTCCCGGTCAAAGCCACTGCGGTATTGCCATAGAATGTCATCTCCCTGATACGGTCCTCATCCCAGAGATCCTTTGCATCCTTGATAAGCGAAACGACTCCGAGTCTTGCCGCCTTAAAACCGGTAACTGTTCCGGTGAATTTCTCACTCATTACACCATCACTGTCGATCGACAGGATCCTCGCAGTATCGCCCGTGCAGTCCGTTGTATCATAGCCTGCGGCTTCCACAGCGTCAGGAGTCATAAAGATACTTCCATCCGACGCACCGGCCACGAGCATGCTCGTATATTCGGTCGAGCTTTCGAAAGACGGATCTCTGATGATATTGATATTCGGGATAAGATCGCAGTTGATGCCCGTTCCTCCGAACGTATCACCTGCCCTGTCCGTCGTGGCACCTATTTCGCAGAGCTCGGATCTCAGTCCGAAGACTCCTACATAACCCAGAACAACCAACGCCATAACAAGAACTACGGCGATGACTACCATCGTCGCTGCAAAACGGGTCTTCTTAGTTATTCCGAATGTAAGGTGCGCGTGTTTTTTCATTTTTCCGCCCCGCTGTCACCGGCTGTTACCGGATCTGAATCCTGAACATCACCGCTTTGGACTGTTTCGGCACTGACAGCAGTTTCCATAAGTGCAGAAGCCTCTTTGTCCTTTTTCCGCTTTACACTTATAAGATAAGCCATCGCAAGTACCGATACCGGCATAAACAATGTGGAAACAGTATTTATCCAGACCATCAGGCCGCTGGAAAACTCCTTAGGTATTCCTAAACGTTCGACAGCAAGAAGAGTCGGCAATGCGGATCCGAAAACGTTAAATATCACATGAAGTATTATCGGCGCTATCAGGCTGTCAGTCAGATAATAGCATGCGGCGATGATAAGACCGCAGGTCAGAGCATAGCCGATATGCACAGACAGTCCGTGCATGACTCCGAAACCGATCGCGCTTAATATCACGGCGATCCATGGCTTGAATGCCTTTCTGAGCTCTCCGAAGAGCACTCCCCTGAATGCCATTTCCTCTGTAAGAGGAACGAGAAAGCTCAGTGTAAAAACATAAAGCAGTGTATCCCACAAAGGAATTATCTTCTGAGGCGTTTTCGCAAACCTGTTGACGGTCTCACGGTATTCCGTTATCTCCTGATCGAGCGGCTGGAAGTATTCCGATATCTTATTGGCAATACCAAGATATGTTACAACCAGGCCCAGCATTCCAAGGCTGATGACCACCAATGACACTACCTGTCCCGGAGCAAGTCTTCCCAGCTTGATAAGAGGATCTTTCTTACGCGAACTTATTTTGTGAATTGCGAACATAGCCGCAAACATCAACACGCATATTATGAAATTACACGTGCCTCTGTAAATATTTCGGTCTATATTCAATAAATCAATAATGTAGACTGCTGAGTATTCAATGCAGAGAAAAACCGCCAGCGCAAAAGCTGCCTTCAAAATAGCTGATGATTTATTCAGGGCTTTCTGCCAAAAACTCATCTTTATTTCTGTTCTCCGGAGGATACTCCGTTCTTAGCTCTGGTCTCCGGAGCCTGCGCCCCGTAATACCTTCTCATAAAAAAGACAAAAGCTTTCTCGAGCTCTTCGCCGTCTTTGATCGAATAGTAGACTCTGTCACCATTCTCGCCTATCGCCGTGCGCATGATGACCAGCTCGGGCTTTGAATGGCTGCCGTCATCGGGGACATAGTTGTACATAACGACATATTCGGTCTTTAGAAGCGTAAACGAATCAATGCGCGACATATAATAATCCTTCTTGCTGTAAGGATCTCTCAGCACGATAAGTTCTTCGTTTTTTCCGTCTTTAAGATGTTCACCGGCGAGCTTGGCCTTGCGGTCCTTCTCTATGGCGATCTTCTTCTTAAGACCGGTCGGTTTGTTACTCGTCTTCTGATTCTTCATCGTCGCCGTAAAGCTCATCACAGAGCTTGTCGTAATAATCGTAGATCACATCGGCTTCCTTGCCGACAAGATTCTCGAGCAGGACCTCGCCGCCCTTGTCAACAAAACGCATGATGTAGTAATAGCTGTCCTCTTCCTCGCCTTCCTCTTCGGAATCGATTATAAGAACGACATATGTATTGCCATTGAACTGGAAAGTCTGGTCGACATAAGCCTTTCTCGTCTCGCCGGTCTCTTCGTCGGCGATCTCGATCATTCTGTCATTCTCGTCTTCTAACTGGGCAATCGCTTCGATAAGCTCATCTGTAGGGCCGTTCTCATTGTTGATGTTCTCGTTGTTGATATTCTCGTCTGCCATATCATATCTCCTTAAATCATGTGGCTATATTATAAATAAAACCATAATGCCTAATTATATCAAATATACGGACAACTTGCCTGCCGTAACTACGACAGCGTATTTATATAGTCCTGAAGAATGATCTCGGCAGCCACCTGATCTATGACCTTTTTCTGCTTCTTTGCTTTTATATTGCTCTCGTGAAGATATCTCGAAGCCAGAACGGTCGTATAACGCTCATCCTTAAAAACAGGTTCGATCCCGCACCTCTCAGCCAGGCTCGCGCCGAAGGCTTCAGCCTTATCCTGTGTCTCTGATCTGGTACCGTCAGTTCTCGCAGGCCGTCCGATAACGATGGCATTAACTTCCATCTCCCTTATAATCTCGCAGATACGGTTAAGCGCCCACTCAGGATCTTCGCCGTTCCAGTTGACTGTCTCGATCCCTCTTGCGATCACTCTCAATTCATCGGAAACGGCAATGCCGATATGCCTTGTGCCGAAGTCAATCCCCATTACTCTTCCGGGCGCTTTCCCCATATTATCTTCCCCTTTCAAAAAACAAGGCGGCATAAGCTGCCGCCAACGCTTATTATCGGTATCTTAAACCCTTTTACAGCCTTGAGCAATAATCGTTGATAATGACCTCAAGGAGCTCGTCTCTGTCAATCCTCTTGATGAGACCCCTGGCTCCCTTATAGTTGGTGATATAAGTCGGATCTCCCGAAATAAAATATCCGACCAACTGATTGATAGGGTTATAGCCCTTCTCCTTAAGCGCACTCAATACATACGACATTAAAGCGTGTACATCAGCGGTTCTATCACCGGATAGATCAAATTTTGCCGTGTTGCTGTCCACAACGAACCTCCAAACGAAGTATTCTCCGATGTTTTCATTCTAACACAGTAATTATTAAAAGACAGGCAAAATGTTATTAAGATTTGATAAATTTTTACCGATTTTATTATGTTTTCTGCATTCTTCTGTGTTGTGCAGGCGGCATTTTCATGGTTGAGGAACGTGCATTTTCGGCACCTGCCTACAAGAATGGCAATATTCGTTTTTTGTAGGCAGGTCGTAAACAAGTACCCATAAAAACAGGACTATCAACATATTTATGGGTATTTTCTGAAGCCTGAGCGTTACACAAAACATAGCCGTACCCATAAATCTGAAGAAAGACTTGTATTTATGGGTATTTATCAAAGGATAATAGACCATCCGAGCTGAAAAGTACCCATAAAAACAAATAAAAATGTGAATTTATGGGTACGCACAGAGAATTAACGCACGAAACAATGGTAAATGTACCCATAAAAATCCTGAATGCCCGTTTTTTATGGGTCAGTTCACCGTGGAACAGTTATTAAGAATAAACTTTCATCAGGCAAGTCTCATTCTCAGAGCCCGTAATGATGCCCTTAATAATGTCACCTTTCGAAAAGTCCGTGCACGTAACATCCGCAAAAGTCCTGACATAGTTGGCCGTATAGCCTTCGGCGATCATGCGGCCGTTCTTTTCAGTGATCTTCTCGATCAGAATCTCAGCTTCCCTGCCGCTCATTCCGGAAGCGAATCCTGCAGCAAGCCTGTCAGAAAGCTCTATAAGCCTCTTGGCACGTGCTTTCCGGACAGACATGTCGATCTGTGTCATGGCAGCGGCCTTCGTGCCCTCCCTGACCGAGTATGGAAAAACATGAATCTTCGCAAATCCTAGTCTTTCGGCAAAATCCATTGTCTCTGCAAATTCTTCTTCCGTCTCCCCGGGGAAACCCGTAATAATGTCCGTGGTAAGTGACATATCAGGGAATTCGGAGTGCAAAGCATTAACCCTGTCCTCATATTCGGCGAGGGTATATTTCCTGTTCATGCGCGCGAGAACCGTGTCAGATCCTGACTGGAGTGACAGATGGAAATGCGGGCAGAGGTGCTTCAACGACTTAAGGCCGCAAATAAACTCCGGTGTCATGGACTTCGGTTCAAGGGAGCCGAGCCTTAATCTTTCGATACCCGGAACGGCATCGATCTTCTTAAGCAGATCCAGAAGAGCGGTGATATCTTTTCCCTGATCCTTACCATAAGAACAGAGGTGGATGCCGGAAACGATGATCTCCTTATAACCGCTTTCTGCAAGGAACTCGGCTTCGCGGATACATGACTCTTCGCTCCTGCTGACAACGCGTCCTCTCGCGTAAGGGATGATGCAATAAGTGCAGAAGTTGTTGCAGCCGTCTTCGATCTTGATAAAAGCCCTTGTGCCTTCGGGCGATAAGACGGTCCCGAAATC
This sequence comes from Saccharofermentans sp., assembly GCA_045532275.1. Lineage (GTDB taxonomy): Bacteria > Bacillota > Clostridia > Saccharofermentanales > Saccharofermentanaceae > Saccharofermentans. The sequence goes on from JAZSFQ010000015.1 coordinate 15,897, forward strand.
GTGATATTCGTCTGACTTGCTGACTTCGGGCCTTGCATGACTTGTCTTATGCTGCAACACAGCAGTATCGCGCTGTGCCATGAACTCTTCGACACGGGCAACGACAGTGTTTTTCTCACGGGTACCAATAACGATATCCGCAGGCACGTCGCCGTTAGATATCTCGGAAGAGCAGCCCATGGCGACGATTACCGCTCCGGGATTATTCTTTGCCATTCTCCTCAACATCTGATAAGACTTGCGGTCAGCTTCACCGGTAACGGAACATGTGTTGACGATACATACGTCAGCCTCTTCGGGCGACTCGACATTCAAATGCCCATTATCAAGAAACAGGCGCCTTGCGGCGTCTGTCTCGTATTGATTAACCCTGCATCCTAATGTGAGGAAATAGACTTTCATTTATCAGGCTCTGATCTTGATATGGGTCTCTCTGAGCTGCTGTTCTGTTACTTCTCCCGGAGCGCCGCAGAGGAGATCCTGTGCATTTCCGTTCATAGGGAATGCGATGACTTCACGGATGTTCTCCTCACCTCTGAGGATCATGATCATTCGGTCGATTCCCGGAGCCATGCCAGCGTGCGGCGGAGCGCCGAACTGGAATGCACTGTAGAGTGCGCCGAACTTCGTCTTGAGCTCCTCTTCAGAATAGCCTGCGATCTCGAAAGCCTTCTTCATGATATCTAGATCGTGGTTTCTTACGGCGCCGGATGAGAGCTCGATACCGTTGCAGACGATGTCGTACTGGTAAGCAAGGATCTCTTCGGGCTTCTTTGTATTGAGCGCTTCAAGGCCGCCCTGCGGCATTGAGAACGGGTTGTGAGTAAAGATATATTTCGATGTCTCCTTGTCCCATTCATACATCGGGAAATCGTTGACGAAGCAGAATCTAAATGCATTCTTCTCGATGAGGTCGAGTCTTGCGCCTAACTCGTTTCTGATCTTGCCTGCGCACTCATTTGCGCGCGCTTCGTTATCAGCAATGAAGAAGATCGTATCGCCTGCTTCGAGGCCTGCCAGATCCTTAAGTTCTGTCTTCATGTCATCAGGAATGAACTTATCGATAGGTCCCTTGTAGCTCATGTCTTCGAGCACTTCGAGATATCCCAATCCGCCCATTCCGAGTTCGTCCTGGGCGAACTTGAGCATCTTCTCGTGCTGGCCCTTGGAGAGCTTGGCGTGAACGTTGATCGCACGCACTGTCTTTCCGTGGAAAGCCTTGAATGTGCATCTTCCGAAGAACTCGGTTACATCGATTATTCTGAGAGGGTTTCTGAGGTCGGGCTTATCGGAACCGAACTCGAGCATAGCCTGCTTGTAGGAGATGACCGGATAAGGTGCTGCAGTAACCTGAGCTCCCTCTGGTGCGAACTTCTCAAATGCAGCCGTGAGGACTTCCTCACCTGCTCTGAATACATCTTCCTGAGTAGCAAAAGACATCTCGAAGTCGGGCTGGTAGAACTCTCCGGGTGATCTGTCTGCTCTCGCATCCTCGTCCCTGAAGCAGGGAGCGATCTGGAAATACTTATCGAATCCCGAAACCATCAGGAGCTGCTTGAACTGCTGGGGTGCCTGCGGGAGAGCATAGAACTTACCCTTCCACTTTCTGGAAGGAACTATATAGTCTCTTGCGCCCTCAGGTGAAGATGACGTAAGGATAGGAGTCTGGATCTCCAAAAAGCCCATCTCCGTCATCTTCTGTCTCAGGAAAGCGATAACGTTTGACCTGAAGATGATGTTGTCCTTGACCTTCTGGTTACGAAGATCCAGATAACGGTACTTAAGTCTTACATCTTCCCTGATCTCTTTCGATGTCATGATCTCGAAAGGGAGCTGCGTGTAGACCTTGCCCAGAACATCGACAGAATGAGCCTCGAGCTCGATAGTGCCTGTAGCGATCTTGGGGTTATATGTCTCTTCATCTCTGTGCTCGATCTTACCTGCGATAGATATGCACTCTTCCTTGACAAGCCCGTCAAGAAGACTTGTATCACGCATAACGACCTGAAGCGTACCGTACATATCTCTCAAATCGATAAAAGATACGCCGCCGTGGTCTCTGATGTTTTCGATCCATCCGCAGACACGGAGCTCTGATCCTACGTCGTTCTCAGTCAGCGAACTGATGATCCTGTCTCTGTAAATGTTGCTCATACGCCAATCCTTTCCATCCGGGCACAAACAAAACACGCCCCGAACTTAAACTCCTTTAAGTTCAGGACGAACAAACATGTCCGCGGTGCCACCTGATTTACTTCGCAAAAACGCGAAATCACTTTAACCGAAACTGCTGCTGGAGCTGTTATTCGCCATCGGTCTCTTTCCGCTCTGCCTTTCAGCCCGGGGGCAAAGCTCTCTGGAGGCGACATACCGCGGCTACTGGGGTCTCCGTCATCGCATAATGCGTAATACTACATCATTGTCAATAAGATTGTCAACCGTGCGGAGAATTATAAGAAGAACTATAATATACAGCAGAGGTGGACGTGGAAAATGAATAAAAAACTCAAAGCTGCAGCAGAAAAGATCTGGAGAGATTTTGATTCTTTAAACAGCGAGAAAAAAGAGCAGTTTCTGGATCATGACTTTGCATTCTATATTGAAGGTTCAGGCGGTTATGACGAGACCATGCGTTTCATTATAGACGGTCATGAAGAGATCATCTTCGGCGGAGGCATGGCAGGTCCGGACAGCAATTCTTTTGTCCAATCAGTTACTCATATGAAAGCAGCAGACATTCTGGAGATAGGCTGGTCCTATGAACCCGGAGAATGCGATATGCTGTTTTCCAGAAGAAAGGATCTGATCTATTTTCGCAAGAAAGGTAAAAAGAAAGGATTCTACCTGAGATATGCCTATTTTGTGGAATGCATCACAGCGGGCTTTGAAAGACCACGTAACCGGATATAAGCGATACAAGATATAAGAGGACAAAACGCATTGAACATCAGTGATCTTTATAACAGGAAAATACTGATCATCGTCCCGCATGAAGACGACGAGATATGCATGTCCGGCGGATTATTGGCATCCTTGGACAACAGCAATACCAGGATCATCTTCACCACGAACGGCAATTATATGTGTCCTTCCTGGCACAGGTATAAAGAAGCTGTAAGGTCATGTAAAAAGCTCGGAATTAAGCCTGAAAACTTAATATTCCTAGGCTATACGGACAGCCCTTACGATTCGGAAAGCCATATGTATACTACAGGCGGTGTCTGGACCGACACATTCGGGAATTCCACAACTTCGGGCGACGGAAAAACAGACGAATACTGTTTTTCCGAAAGCGGCGTCCATCATGAATTCACTAAAGAGAATTTCACAAAAGACATTAAAGAAAACATTTTGAGCTATAGGCCTGATGTTATTATCGGAACAGATCTGGATTTCCACCCTGATCATATTATGACGTCACTTTGCCTGGAAAAGGCCGTCGGCGAGATATTAAAGGAAGTCAAAAGCTACAGGCCTGCCGTCTTAAAAGGCTTTGCTTACGAGAACGCTTATCACGGTCCCTCAGACTATAATGATCCTGTCATTAAACCCATGTCCTTTAATTCCGACAAAGACGGCTGTCTTATCAGTAATCCGTACTATTCAAGGAATACCGGCATCTCATTTGAACTCAGCCGGGAAGCATATACAAGAAATCTGCTAAAGAACAGACTGTACAGATCGCTCCTCTGCCACAGGAGCCAGGTGCTGGCTGAGAAAGCCTTTTCGATCATTAATCCTAATGTGGTCTTATGGAGTAGAGATACCGGCAATCTGATGAACGATGCCACGGTCGAAGTCAGTTCCGGCAATAAGGATTACCTTAATGATTTTATGCTGTGTGATTCAGGCAATATCCTAAACGGAAATAAACAGCGTATCGCTTATGACAAAGGGATCTGGATCCCTGATAAAGATGATCAGGAAAAGAGCGTTGATATCCTTTTCAGCGCAGAGACATTTGTTTATGAAATGAAGATCTATAACGGACTGATCAATAGTGAATATGCAAAAAGCTTATCCGTAACGATCGACGGAAAAGAAGAGATCATTTCCAATAACAGCCGCATCTTAAATTATAAGATCGCGAAAAAAGTTAAACACATCGTTATCAGGATACTTGATGACAGCATAAGCAACGGATTCAGCGAAATAGAACTTCTCAAAGAAGAGACTGCGCATGAAAGCGGATCCGGTAATGCTTTTCCGGACGGATCGTATTCAAAAACCTTTAACTGCTTTATCAACGGTATCAATGTGTTCTTTTCCAAGGTTTACAGAAAACTTTTCATTCCGAAGAGATAGTCTTCAAGTCTGCCTCAACGTCTTTTGCCTTTTCCGGAACCGCCTTTGCGCGGCTTTCCGACAAAACCTTTCGAACCGCCCGGTCTTCCGGCAGCGCCTGCAGATCTGCCAGCACCTCTTCCTTTTGATGGGGCCGGTCTGACATTCCTTCCGCCCTTCTTGGCTCTGTGAGGCTCCTTCTTCATGCCCTTAGACATGCGCTGTTCTCTCGGATCACGTTCTTCCTCGAAGCCGTACTCAAAAGAGAAGTCGATCTTATTCTCTTCGGTGTCGACCTTCTCAACGATAACGGTAACCGGCATGCCGATGGAAAGGATCTTTCCGCCGTGAGCACCGATCGCCCTGTAACTGCGGTCATCAAAGAAATAATGGTCCCTGAGGGAACGGAAAGGAACAAATCCCTCGATCGTGTTTTCGAGCCTGACAAAACATCCTGCGTCGATTATCGAAGAGATAACTCCGTCATAATGCTCACCGATCTTATCCGCCATATATTCGCAGATCTTGATATCGTCTGAAGCACGCTCGGCGTCAACGGCATTACGTTCCATATCCGACGAATGCTCTGCCGCATTATCGACCAGTCCCGCGAAGTGGCTTCTGGAATTCTCACCGTGCAGATAACTCTTGATGATGCGGTGGATATAAAGATCGGGATAACGCCTGATCGGTGATGTGAAGTGGCAATAGTACTTGGATGCCAGGCCGAAATGACCCAGACAGTCAGAACAATATCTCGCCTTAGCCATAGACCTTAAGAGCAGTTCGTCCAAAGCCGGAAGTGCGGTCTTGTCGCCTATCGTTCCCATAAATCTCTGTACATCCAGAGGGCTGATCCTTCCGAACAATCTTCCTGAAGCTCCAAAATACCTGGCGATATTGGAAAATCTCGCAATCTTTATCGGATCGGGGTCTTCATGCACACGGTAGACAAAAGGATACTTCAGATCGAAGAACTTCTTTGCTACGAATTCGTTTGCGCAGATCATGAAAGATTCAATTATCCCGTTCGTGAAATTGATCGGGTATGGCATGACATCTTTTACAGTGCCGTCGTCATTCAGGATGACCTTTGTCTCGGGCATCTCGAAATTAACAGCCCCGCGCCTCTCCCTCATCGATCTTAGGATCTCCGCAAGTTCCTTCATCTGTATGAGCATCGGAACTATCTCTCCGTACTCTTCATCGTCTTCGGGCTTCGGATCCGTAAGGATGCGGAAACACTCTTTATAGCTCATTCTCCTGTCGGATCTGATAACGCTCTCGTAAAGCTCGCCGCCGTAGATCCCGCCTTCGCGGTCCACCAGCATCTCTGCCGTCATGGCGAGCCTGTCCACATTAGGATTAAGGCTGCAAAGGCCGTTACTGAGCTTCGGCGGAAGCATGGGAATAACGCGGTCGACCAGATAGACCGACGTGCCTCTCGAGAAAGCCTCGGCATCAAGCATCGTGCCTTCCCTTACATAATTCGATACATCAGCGATATGAACATAAAGCCTGAAATTACCGTTCCTCAGCTTCTCTATTGAAATAGCATCGTCAAGGTCCTTAGCATCCTCGCCGTCTATCGTAATAGTAAGAATATCACGCTTGTCGCGCCTTCCATCTGCGATCTCCTTTACGACCTGCTCCGGATCGGGATTTACCGGCAGGGGCTCAACCTCTTCAAGGACTTTTTCCGGGAATGTCTGTGACAGTCCGAACTGCCTTAACACAGTAAGCATCCTTACGTCATTATTGCCGTAATCTCCCAAAACCTCGGTTATCGTTCCCCTGCAGTCACCGCGGTCGCAATTAGGATTTAAGACCTCGCAGACAACGACCATATTGAAAGGTGCGCCGTTCAGATGATTATTATCGATCTCGATCGCGCCGTAATCCGTGCTCCTGAAAGACGGATCGGGAATGACCACACCGCCAGTCGGAGACTGCCTCAAGATTCCGATGACCTGGTTCTTAACCTGCAAAGGTCCCCTCGGCGCCTGATCGGCCAGTGTCTCGGGAAAAGCCGCCTGCTCTTCCTTGGCTTTTATGATCCTGTTTCTTCTTTTCTGAGCTGCACTCATATTCTCGGCAAAGCCCTGTCTCTTCTTTTTCTCTTCCATCTCATATTCCTCGTAATGTTTTCGTATTTTGACTATATATTACTACAAAGCTGTATCAGCTTTAATCAGTAAAGATATAAAGCTGGCCGGATTCGCGACCGGCATTAGGCGGTCGGGACGGCACGTAATTCCCTGCAATAAAAAACCGCCCCGTTAAAGAGGCGGCATGAAAGTCAGAATAAGTAATTCTCTTACCAGGCTTTTGCGATCGAGAGGTAGAGGACTACGGAAACGATAGCGAACAATACACAGCAGATTACTGTCCATGTCTTGAGCTGCTCTTCCAGAGTTCTGCCCTTTGCCTTGTTGTAGTAAGAATCGGAAGAACCGCCTGCTACTACGCCGATACCTCTGTCATTTCCTTCCTGTACAAGGAAAAGAATGATGATGGCAATTGCCAGGATTATATCTATAACACTGAGAACGATATTCAATACTGTCATCTGTTCTGAGCCTCCTTTATAAATCAAGCTTATGAATAATAACACATGGCTTTTACTTATGCAAATTGACTTTTTATGTCGATCTGCCCGCTGATCCGCAGGGTGATCAGCGCTTTGCTTTCAGTAATTTACTGATCTCGCTTACGGCAAACGGTAAGATAGCCAGAGGCAGGATCACCAGCCATGCCATCGGGTTTATCGCTACGTTGTTGAATATAGTGTTGACGCCCGGAATGTAGATTACTGCTACGAGTAATACGAGCGAGAGCGCAACTGCGATATTCATCATCTTGTTCGAGAAAACACCCAGCTTGAAGACCGATATTCTCTCTGACCTTGCGGCAAATGCTCTGAACAGCTCTGCACAGATCAATGTGGCGAATGCCACCGTACGGGCGATATCAATAGGATGAACACCCTTTACGGCAGTATCAGCCAGCACGCCGGAGTAGAAGAATGTGCTGCCGTTATTCATGCTCATAAGAGCGATGATAAAGGCTGTTGCAACGGAGATAAAGAGACCTATCGACTGCAGGGCGATGTGGCCTAGCATGCTCTTATTGATTATGGGTTCTTTCTTTGATCTCGGGGGCATCTTCATAATGCCGGGCTCGCCCTTTTCACGGCCTAATGCCAGAGCCGGGAAAGAGTCGGTAATGAGATTGAGCCAGAGGAGCTGGATAGCAGTAAGAGGTGCAGCGATACCGGGAACCAGAGACTTCGGAACGAGCGAGAGCAGGAAGATAACGAGGATCTCGCCTACGTTGCAGGACAGGAGGAATCCGACGAACTTCCTGATGTTCGAATAGATGGTCCTTCCCTGCTCAACTGCCTTTACGATCGTGGCAAAATTGTCGTCCATGAGGATCATGTCGGCGGAGTTCTTGGAAACGTCCGTTCCGGTAATACCCATGGCGACGCCGATGTCAGCTGACTTCAATGCCATTGCATCGTTTACACCGTCGCCGGTCATTGAAGCGATATGGTCATTCTTCTTGAGAGCCGTAACGATACGGACCTTGTGTTCAGGAGATACGCGGGCATATACGCTAGTTCTCTCGACAACATCGAGAAGTTCTTCATCGGATATCTTATCGAGTTCCTCACCTGAGTAAGCACCCATGTGGTTCTCGTCACGCATCTCGAGGTTATCTGCAATGGCAACAGCGGAATCCTTGAAGTCACCGGTGATCATTACAGCGCGGATGCCTGCTTCCTTACATACGGCAATAGCGTCCTTAGCCTCTTTACGTGCAGGGTCGATCATACCAATGAGACCCAAGAAGGTCATGTTCTCTTCATCTGCGAATGTAGCCTTGGATCCGTCACCATGCTCCTTCATAGCGAAAGCAAGGACACGGATAGCCTGGATCGCATAATTGTGGTTGACCTCACGGATCTCGGCACGCTTCTCGTCTGTCATCTTCTCAACACCGTTAGGTGTAAGGATCGAAGAGCAGCGTGAGATAACGATATCCGGAGCACCCTTTGTGAAGCTGATCCACTTGCCGTTCTCGATGCCGGAATGGAAAGTCGTCATCATCTTTCGGTCAGAATCGAAAGGAAGCTCCGTCTCTCTCGGATATGTGTGCATGGTCTCCTCACGGAACATCTTAGCCTTCATACCGAGTGTGGTAAGAGCTCCTTCCGTAGGATCGCCGATGCAGGAATAATCGCTGTCGCCCTGCTTAACGATAGCTGCGTCATTACAGAGAACGGATGACAGGATCAAAGTCTTGAGGTCACCCTCGATCTTGACCGGCTTATTGCCTTCGTCAACGATATTGCCGACAGGTGCATATCCGCCACCTTCGACGTTATATTTCTTTTCGCCGTCATAAATAACCTTGACGGTCATCTGGTTCTGCGTAAGCGTGCCGGTCTTATCGGAGCAGATGACATCTACGCATCCTAAAGTCTCCACTGCGAGGAGTCTCTTTACGATAGCGTTGCTCTCTGCCATCTTCGTCATACCGATCGAGAGAACGATCGTTACGACTGCTGCAAGACCTTCAGGGATAGCAGCAACTGCGAGTGATACAGCAGTCATGAGAGCGTCTTCCCAAGGCTGCTTCTGAACGAAGATATCTACGAGAAGAACGATGATGCAGACTGCGATACATACTACTGCAAGTATCTTTCCGAGCTTATTAAGGCTGACCTGAAGAGGTGTCTCTTCATCTTCGATATTTGTAAGTTTGGTTGCGATCTTGCCGAGCTCGGTATCTCTTGCCGTGGCAACAACGAGGCCTTTAGCTCTTCCGTAGGTTACTGCCGTGCCCATGTAAAGCATGTTCTTGCGGTCGCCCAATGCGCAGTCTTCGGAAAGGATCGCCGAAGCATCTTTTTCAACAGCAACGGATTCACCGGTAAGGGAAGCTTCCTCAGCTTTAAGGGATCTGGATTCGATGAGTCTCATATCTGCTGATATGCTGTCGCCTGCATCTATTGAAATTACGTCGCCGACAACGATATTCTCCGAATCGACCATAACAAGCTTGCCGTCACGGATAACCTTGGTCTGGGGCGAGCTCATCTTCTTGAGAGCTGCCAAAGCCTGATCGGCCTTACCTTCCTGATAAACACCTAAAACGGCATTAAGAATAACTATCGCGAGAATGACGAAGACATCGATCCACTCTTCGATCCCGCCGCCGCTCTTAAAAGCCATATATCCTGAAAGCGCCGCAGCCGCAATGAGTATAATGACCATTGCATCGGCAAACTGCTGAAGGAACCGCCTCCACAGAGGGACCTTCTTCTCTTCACCTAATGTGTTGGGGCCGTTCTTGGCATATCTTAAAGATGCCTCATTTGAGGTCAGACCTTTTACCAGATCTGTATCTAATTCTTTAGCTACCTGCTCAGCCGAAGCTGAAAATGGTTTTGTCATTTAATCTATCCTCCTGGATCAACCAAGAAGTAATTATACTATATTTTTGATTTTTATTTTGAGTATAAACACCTTGACGAATGTACGAATCGGAGGCACCTTGGCGCACTCCATTAGTATATTTTCAATATTACTCTTCGTCGTCAGGGTCATGAGGCTCGTCGGCAGGCTGGACTCCCCAGATATACTGTTCAAGTTCGGACACGCCGTTATCCTCAAGAAGTGCCTTCGAGAACTGTGTCTCATAAAGCTCGCGGTATACACCTTCCTTGTTCAGGAGTTCCTTGTGGCTGCCCCTCTCGACGATAGTTCCGTCCTTGACGACAAGTATCTCGTCAGCGGCCAGAATGGTCGAGAGCCTGTGCGCGATAAGGATACTGGTCTTGCTCTTGATGATAGGATCGATCGCATCCTGGATCTTTTTCTCCGAGATGGAATCCAGCGCGGAAGTAGCCTCATCGAAGATAAAGATCGTCGGGTCTTTAAGGATTATCCTTGCTATGGAGATACGCTGCTTCTCACCGCCGGAGAGTTTTAAGCCTCTGTTGCCGACTTCGGAATCGATACCCTTCTCCTGCTTTTCGACAAAGTCCCAGATATTGGCCTTCTTCAGTGCTTCGATCATTTCCTCTTCGGTGGCATCGGGCCTGGCATAAAGAAGATTATCCCTGATGGTTCCGTTAAATAGATATGTCTCCTGTGATACCACACCGACCTGCGATCTTAAGAACCCGAGATCGAGCTTACGGACATCAACGCCATCGAAAGTAACGCTTCCGGAATCAACGTCATAAAGTCTCGGGATGAGGTTTACTATCGTGCTCTTGCCAGAACCCGAAGGACCTACTATCGCAATGCTCTTTCCGGCATTCAGCGTAAAGTTGATGTCTTTCAGGATCTTCTTAGACTCTTCATAAGAGAATTCGACATGCTCGAAAACGACGTCTCCCGTAACCTTCTCAGGCGTTACCGCATCGTCGGCATTCTTTATCTCAACAGGTATGTCAAAGTAATCGAAGATACGCTTGAAAAGAGCCATCGACCTGATCCATTCTACCTGGATATTGAGAAGGCTGTTGACCGGCATGTACATCCTTCCGAGGAGTGCCACGAGGACGGTAATATCACCGATCGTGATATCGGAATCGTACTTCATCATGAGAATGCCGCCTGCCAGATAAAGGAGCATCGGTCCTATGCTCGTAAATGTCGTGAGCACGACCCTGAACCAACGTCCGGCCATGCTCTCTTTGATATTCAGGCCTATCATCTTACGGTTGGCTTTCTCGTATCGTTCGTACTCGTATTTTTCTTTGCCGAAGAGCTTTACAAGGAGCTGTCCGCTTACCGACAGGGTCTCATTAAGGATACCGTTGACTTCGTCATTGACCTGCTGTGACTCATTGGTAAGAGTCCATCTCTTCTTGCCTGCCTTTCTGGTCGGCAGTGTAAAAACAGGCACGATTATTATTCCCACGAGCGCGAGTATCCAGTTCTTCTGGAACATCGCGATCATGGCGATTATAAGCGTTATGGAATTCGAAAGGATGCTACTGAAGGTGTTCGTTACTACAGTTTTGACACCGTCGATATCACTGGTCATCCTCGTGATGATGTCTCCCTGGTTATTCGTAGTAAAGAATCTCTGCGACATCTTCTGCAGATGCGAATACATCTGGTTGCGCATGTCAAAGGTGATGTGCTGCGCGATCCAGGTGTTTATGTAATTTTCCGCTACGCCGATAAGACTTGCCAGGAGCGTCACTATCAGCGACAGAACGATATAATATACAAGTGCACGGAAATCCTTTTTGAGAAGTCCTTCATCAAGGATCTTGCCGGTAATGATCGACGGCAGGAGCGAGAAAAACGACGATACGATAATGCAGAGAAGGACAAGGATAAACTGCTTGGTATAAGGCTTAAGATATGAGAACACACGCTTCAGAAGCTCAGGCGTGACCTTGGGCTGGTTGGCTTTCTCTTCTTCAGTCAGGAACTGCCCGCCCATCGGGCCTCCCATTCCTCTTCCTCCGGGTGGCATATTTACCTCTTTCCTTTCGTGATATAAGCTACTTTTACCACAAATTCAGCCGATTGCGAATACTGAACGCTATTCACATAAAAAAATACCGGCGAAAATGCAGGCAGCAGCCGTGAGATTAGCCGGAAATTATGCCTGAACACCACAAAATTACAGCAAATGCCCGGAGATTAGCCGTAATAACAAACCTGTTAAGACCAGAATTCTGTTTCCATTGTCACTAAATGGCAAACGCGGCTCCCGCTATGGAAGCCGCGCCTATGAGAAACAAAAAACATTTAAATCGTCAGTTAAATGTCTGAGGGTTCCTATTAAGTTCCCTTGCTAGCATTATATTAGATTTACGCAAATTCTAATCGTGTCAAAATGCCCTTATCTTTCAGGCAAACCTAAGGCGAAAATATGCAAAAACAACAATTCGATTTGCAAAGTATTTTACGCCCTATTATTCGGGATCTTACTTAACAGTAACCTTTGTGATGTGCGGATTGGCACCCTCATACCAATAAAGGAAGCCTTCCATATCGACTGTGTCACCGACCTTTAATCCTTCAACTGTTTTATAAACTTCTGTCTCGGAACCTGTGAGGTAAGACTCAACCGTGAATGTGTATGTCTGGCCGTTGGATGAGACCTTGAAATAAAGGTCATCGCCCTGAGTGCCTGAACCGTCCCAGCTGTAGAGGAAAGCTGCGCCGTCATCATTTGCCGCCTCAACGGTCATGCCCTTGAAAGATACGAACTGGTTCTGGTAATTGATAAGATCTGCGGAAGCGAGCTTGTCTGTGATATCCAGAGGTGATGCAACATAATTGCCGTCCTCGATAACGAATGTGGCGTCAATGATCTCGACTTCGCCGGACCACTCGGACTTATAGCCTGTTACCTTGATCTTTGTACCGACAGCGAGCTTGTTGTACTCATCCTGTGTGCAGGGCATGTTATAGAGGAAATATCCGCCCTCTGCATCCTGTGTGTAGAATGTAGCATTGCCTACACCGTCATTCTCCCACCAGCCCTGCTTAGCCTGAACATAGGTCTCAACCGTTACCTGGCTGTCAAGAGGTGCGGCAACGTACTCGGCATAAGTCATAACGCCCTCGCCCTTCTTGGTATCAGCGCCGGATGCGGCTGCATTGCCCTGTTCTGTCTTTTTGCATCCGAAAACGCTTACAGCCATAGCTGCAACGAGTAATACGGATACAACGATCTTTGCTGTTCTCTTCATAACTTTTCTCCTTTTAAGAAGCAGCTCCCGCAAGTCTCCCGTTTTCCTCTCACCCGTGATCGGAAAACACCTGACAAGAGCAGTTTAAATGTGACGCCCCTATGCGCCATCAAGCAAATTATATTAAATCCACGGTAAAACGGGCGGTATCAATCTGCCCTTTTCTTTTTGGCAAACTGAACGGCAAAATATGCAATTATTACAATCCAGGCACCGCCGATGGCACTTAACAGTATCACCGATCCTGCGGGCAGCGGTCCAAGATCTTCCTTTGAACCCTTACCTGCGGAATTCATCTGGTCGAGCCTGTATAAGGATTTTGTATCATCGTAGAGTTTGGTAAAAAACGCATCATCGACCGTCTGGCCTCTTCTGACGGATTTTGCCGTATTCTCTATAAGCTGGCCTGCTGCGTTTCTGAGAGACGTCGATCCGTTGAAGACAGGCGTCACGAATGTGTTTGAAGTGTTCTCGATCAGGAGTTCGGCCGCATCGATCTTGACGGAATAATACAGATTATTGTCTTCGCCGGCACGTGAGAGATACTCCAGGTATTCGGCGGAATTCCTTGCTTTTGACGTTACCGGAACATAGCCTTCGGTTGATGAATAAGCTATCTGGACATCATTGGTTATCATGTACTGGGCAAAGAGCCAGGATGCCAGGACTTCACCGCTGTCAGGCTTATTGAACACGCATATCGAAGGTCCCTGCGAGATCATGTAAGGGTTCTCCGTATCAAACTGCGGGACCGGTTTAACGACAGTCGTGAACCTTACTATCTGGTTCTCATGAATATCCGAGAGCGGAGCATCAGAGCCCATCCATGTGGCGCCTGCCGTCGAATCGATCGCGAAAATGCATTCTCCCGCGTTAAAGAAATTGCCGGGATAACCGGATATCTTAAACGTCGAGAACGCACCGGTTTTGGTATGTTCAGCGACAGTCAGGAGATCCTGCTTTGTCGTATCGTTAAAGATCAGGATATTGCCGTTGTCATCAGAATAACCCGCATCCTGCTGTTTGAGCATTGTGATGAGCATATTGTCGGATGACTTATATATGCACGGGATCATGACGTCTTTGCCGTTAACAACATAGGTCCCGTCAGGATTTTTCGCAAGGGCCTTCTCGGATACTTCCCAGACAAAATCCCATGTCAGAGTCTCAGGGATCTCATAGCCCAGGGCCTCAACATAATCCTTGTTGACATAGCAGGCTTCCGTGGACCTCATATACGGCAGCGCATAGATCCGGTCGTCAAGAACGCACTCATTCAGATATTCAGGAATGACTTCCTCTCTTGTGGGAGAGTCGAACTTCACTTCGCTTCCGCCAAGACCGTAAAGCGGATCGTCAATAAGCGTATCCAGAGGTACGACAACATTATTGCCGGTCTTATAAGTTGCGATATGGTCCGGATAAGTGATGCAGACATTCGGCGTCGTACCGGTCGCAATATTCGTTATGACGTCGTTATAGATCTTGTTGTAATCCGTATAAAGCCTTATGTTGACCTTAATGTTAGGATAGAGCTTCTCAAAATCCTCGATAGCCTGGTTGTATATCCTGGTCTGGGTGATATTCGTATCATTCTTTGCCCAGAAGACTATCTCGTAAGTCTTGCCGGGATCAAGGCCATCAGGCATGACAAATCCGGCAGAACTCTTTTTGCCGTGGCAGCCCGTGAGCGCCGGAAGAATGAGTATGAATGACAGGACAGCCGAGAATAATTTGGCAAGCTTTTTCATCCCTTTGTGCCCTCCCTGGATACGCCTTCCATTATCTTGTTGCGGAAGATCAGGAAGAGGATTATAAGTGGCAGCGAGACGGCCACGACTGCCGCCATCATCGCAGGGATATTGTCCCTTCCGAAGCCGTTTTCGCGGATCTCCTGGATACCGTTACTGACGAGGAAGTAATTTGAATCATCGGTGATGAGTCTGGGCCATACATATGAATTCCAGCACTCGATGACCTTAAGGATTATGACCGTGATTATCGTCGGACGGCATACCGGGATCATAACCTTGAACAGGTATTTCAGATCGGACGTACCGTCGACTTTCGCTGCATAGTAAAGCTCGTCGGGAACCTGCTCGAAGTTTTCCTTCAGCAGATAGATATAGAAGACCGAAGTTACGGAAGGCAGTATCAGTCCTAAGAAAGTATTCCTCAGATTCATGTTCGTGATGGTAACGAAGTTCGTTATGATGACCAGTTCGTTGGGGATCATCATCAGCGCGAGAAAACCAACGAACAGAAGCGACTTGCCCTTGAAATCAAGCCTTGCAAACGCGTATGCGGAAAAGACGATGACTATCATCATGAGCGCCGTCGTGATCACCGTAAAGATGATCGTGTTGAGAAAATACTTTGCCAGAGGCACCTGGGTAAATGCATTGATGTAGTTCTCGAACGTCGGGTCCGAAGCGTAGAACCTGGGGAGACGTTCTCCCATATAACTCGCATAACTCTTTATCGAAGACAGGAGCATCCAGTAGAACGGGAATAAGACCACCAGTCCCCAGAAAGCGAGGAAGATATACATTACCGTCTTGAAGACAGCATTCCTGGTCTTAGCGTTTCTCTCAAGTCTCATTATGTCCTGACTCCTGGCCACGGCTCTCCCTCCTTCCTTACCCGTTCTGTGACGTCTTCCTGCTTACGATCAGATTGATGACCGTAATGGTAAGAACTATTGCGAAAAGTATTATTGCCGCTGCGGATGCATAAGAAGGATATCCGCCGCCGTCACCGTAGAGCATGTCATAGACATAACCTACCATCGTATTCATTCCGGCGGCATTGAGGTCGACACCGAAGATGGCGACCGCGTCGCTGTAGGCTTTGAACGCACCGATAAATCCCGTGATCACAAGATAGAAGATCATGGGCGATATCATGGGTAAAGTGATCCTGAAGAACATACGCGGCTTCGATGTGCCGTCGATCCTTGCAGCCTTATAATAGACCGGATTGACCGATGCCAGAGCAGACGTAAGGATCAATATCTTAAACGGCATGACGATCCAGATAACATATATGCAAAGAACGAGCATCTTAGCCCAATAAGGTCCTTCGATGAAGTCCACGGGCGACATGCCGAATGCTTTTATCAGAAGATTGATAAGTCCGTCGGTATAAGGCGTCTTGCGGAACAGGATCATGAATACCAGACCTACTGCAAGCGTATTAGTTACATAAGGCAGGAAGTAGATCGTCTGGAAAAGCTTTTTGAGCTTATCTATCGAATTCAGGGCCAGTGCTATAAGCAGTGACAGAACCGTAGATATCGGAACCGTAAAGATAACAAGGATGAATGTATTCTTTACTGCCTGAAGAAAGTACGGATCTCTTAAGACGTAGGCATAGTTGTAACCGCCTATTCCGAAGTATGTCTGGGACGCGGAATTATAGCCCTCCTCAAACGAATAGACGAAAACATCTATCAGAGGATAGACCATGAAGAAGATCAGGAACGCAAGCGCGGGGGCCAGATAAAGCCATCCGGTAAGTGTGCCCTTTATTCCTTCTTTCCTGACGCCGCTCTTAGTCATAATAGATCCTTGCCTCGGATTCCTTATCGAATAAAAGTGTCTTTGATCTCTTGATATTGAACCTGACGGAATCCTTAGATGTCAGCTTAAGGTCTTCCGCACTGATTATCGAACGGATGGAAAGGCCGGTCATCTTCGGATTTGTCGAAACGATACTCGTGTCTCGGCCCATGACATCAACACCTGTGAGGCTGCACTTTAACGCGCCGTTCTCATCAAGTATAAAACCTTCCGGTCTGATGCCGCACCACACCGGTCCGTCCTTTGCATTGACTTTATCCATAACCATATCTTCGCCGATATAAAGCTTCTTATCCTTCACATCAGCCTCGAAAACATTGATCGCCGGTGTTCCGAGGAATTTGGCCACAAAGAGATTTACAGGGTCATCATAGACTTTCTGAGGCTGGTCCATCTGCTGGAAGATACCGTCTTTCATGACGACGATCATGTCAGAGATGCTCATTGCTTCTTCCTGATCGTGGGTAACGAAGATAGTCGTAATTCCTGTCGCCTTCTGGATCCTTCTTATCTCTTCTCTTGTCTGAAGCCTTAATCTCGCATCCAGATTGGACAACGGCTCATCCATCAGAAGCACCTTAGGCATCTTAACGAGAGCTCTCGCAATAGCGACTCTCTGCTGCTGTCCGCCGCTCATCTCACCTGGTTTCCTGTCCAGAAGGCCGTCGATCTGGACGAGCTTTGCTGCTTCCAGGGCTTTCTGGTTGCGCTGTTCCTTGGTAAGCTTTTCCTCACCCTTCAGGTTCTCAAGAGGGAAAGTAATGTTTTGTCTTACAGTAAGGTGCGGATAAAGGGCATAATTCTGGAACACCAGACCGACTCCGCGTTTTTCGGAAGGAATGTCGGAGACATCCTCATCTCCAAAGTAGATCTTTCCCGACGTCGGGTTTTCAAGACCGCAGATCATATAGAGTATGGTGCTCTTTCCGCAGCCTGAAGGGCCAAGAAGGCCTATCAGCTTACCTTCAGGGATCGTAAAGTTAAAGTCATTAACGGCAATAACTTCACTGCCCTTTTTATCCCTGCTCGGGAAGATCTTTGTGAGGTGCTCAAGTCTTACATCCATATGAAACCTCTGTATATGTTGTTTATCAGCTCTGGAGCTTCATGTATCCGTTCTTTATCCAGCCTATCTTACGCATGATCTCACTGAAAAGGAGTGAAAGTACCGCAGGAGCGATGACACATACCACTGCCATTCCGATCCATGCCATTGGCGATAACGTGCCTGACTCGGACATGGCCGAGAAGCATCCGATAGGACCTACCAGACCGCAAGTGCCCATACCTGCGGATACGCCGTTACATTCGAGCTTAAAAATCATCGTAGCCATAGGCCCTGTGATCGCAGCAGCAAGCGTTGCAGGGATCCAGATCTGAGGGTGTATTACGATATTGGGCATCTGGAGCATCGATGTGCCGAGACCCTGGGAAATGATACCGCCCCATTTATTCTCTCTATAGGAAGCAACAGCAAATCCGACCATCTGTGCGCAGCATCCGGCAAGAGCGGCACCGCCTGCGATTCCCGCGATTCCGATCGAAGCGCAGATCGCAGCAGAAGATATCGGCAGCGTAAGGATGATTCCGACGACAACCGAGATAACGATACCCATAGCAAACGGATGGAGTTGTGTGGCGTTATTGATAAAGGTGCCGAGCCAGTTCATCGCGACAGCGATTCCGGGACATGTGAAGAAAGCAACAAGGAGCCCGACTCCTATCGTTGTAAGAGGCGTAACGAGAATATCGACTTTGGTCTCTTTGGAAACCAGCTTACCGAATTCGACTGCGAAGATAACGGCAACAAACACGCCCAGAGGACCTGCCGCATAGGGATCTCCCGGATATGAATTTGCAAAGAACCCTACTCCGGCAGCACAGGCCATAACGAGCATCGGTGCCTTAAGAGCCGCTGCGATTCCGACACCGATCGCTGCACCTGTAGCAGCTGATGCCAGAGAACCTGCCTGTGCAATAAAATCGGCAATGACCTTAACTACTCCGTTATCGACCATTCCGAGATATTTGGCTATAGTAGAAAGGATAGTTCCTACAAGAAGCGAAGCGAAAAGACCCTGGGCCATACCGCCCATCGCGTCAACAAAATACTTCTTCAGGGATATCTCGATATCCTTATCCTTCAGGAACTGCTTAACAGTCCTTTTCTGCTTTGCCTTGGATTTACCCATTTTCTTCTGCCCCTCCTGTAGGATCTTTTGGGATCATTTCTATCTTATCCTTTATTTGTCTGTAATGTAAGATGCCACATCATAATCGTAGATCTTCAACAGATTATCTCTTGTCATTGCTTCATTTATACACCCGTCGAAAACTATCTGTCCATCCTTCAGCATGACTGCCCTTGTGCAGCACCTTCTCGCCTGCTCAAGATCGTGGAAAACAGCTATCAGAGCGTTATCGGTATCACCGGTCTTTCCTGCTGACCATTCGTTAAGTCTGCTGCAGAGTTCGGCTCTGTATTTTATGTCCAGGTTATTGCCCGGCTCGTCCAGGAAAAGGAACGGAGCTCTTTGGGCAAAAGTCCTTGCGAGGAGCACTCTCTGGAGCTGTCCGCCCGAGAGTTCATCGAGGTGTCTGTCCTTAAGTTCCGTTAGATCACAGTCTTCAATACATCTGACGGCATAAGCGGCTGCTGCATTATTTCCGAAAAAAGATTTTCCTGACGAAGCATATGTACCAAGGAGCACCGTCTCATATACCGTGTAAGGAAAGTAAACTTCGTTCGTCTGGGGCATGAGCGAGATCAGCTTTGCAACTTCTTTACGCCTCATCGAAGAAACATCCGAACCGTCGATCAGGACTTCTCCTTTATGCGGGATTATCCCTGCAATAACCCTCAGGAGCGTCGTCTTTCCGGATCCGTTGGCACCGCCGATGAATATTTTCTCGCCGGATGAGATCTCTAAGTTTATGTTATGAAGGATCTCAGATGTTCCATATCCTGCCGTCATGTTCTTTACGGTGATCTTCATGCGCGTTTCCTCCTGGAAGCGAAGAATACGTACGCGAAGAAAGGCGCACCGATAAGCGCAGTAACTGCCCCGACCGGTATCTCCCTGGGTGACATCAGAGTCCTTGATATGAGATCGCATAGCGCCATGAATGCTCCGCCGTAGATAAATGACATAGGAAGGACCAGTTTATGTGAAGGCCCGAATATCTTCCTTACAACATGCGGCGCGGCCAGATCGACAAAGCCTATCACGCCCGTAAATGCTACTGATATTCCTGTAAGAAGCGAGCATACCGTTATCGCAATAAGCTTGGTCTTTTTCGCATCAACGCCCATTGCCTGTGCCTGAAGGTCGCCGAAACTCATGATATCCATTTTCCGAGACATGAGCATAAGTACGGAAAAGCACACGATGCATACCGGGAAAAGGACCGCACAATGCTTCCATCCCCTGGCCGAAAAAGATCCCATCATCCAGAGGAAGAGCTGCTTTGAGTGGTCGGAATAAAGCGTCGATAAAAAGTTCATTATTCCGTTTACGAAAAGCGACAGGACCATACCTATCAGCACAACAGTGGTGTTAGATACGCTCCTGTCGATCGCAGACGCCAGTGAAAGTGCAACTGCAACCGTGATAAGACCGAAGATGAATCCCGTAAACGGGAGCATAAATCCTGCGAGGACCGGAACGGATATCTCGAGGATCAGGACTATAGCCGCACCCAGTGACGCGCCGGAAGACACGCCCAATGTGTAGGAAGATGCCAGCGGATTCTGCAGTAATGCCTGCATGCAAGCGCCGCTCACGGAGAGCGCACCTCCGACAAGGAACGCCATAATAGCTCTCGGCATCCTGATCGTCCAGAATATCGAATCCATCATGGGATCGATCCCTTCAGGTGTACCTTTTCCGGTTATATGTCCGCCAATGATCCCGAAGAGGTCCTTAAGCGATATATAAACACTTCCCTGTCTGATCGCAAGAATGAGTATAAAAAGGCACAGGACTGCCGATAACGCTATCTTCAGTCCTGTGCCGTGTTTAGTCATGAATCGGTCGCCCCGGGAAATTATCCGAGAATCTTCTCGATGACATCATCCTTGATATCATTGAATGACTGTGAGAAGTTACCGTAAGTATCGGGATAGATGACCTTGGCCCACTCGATGGTAGCATCGGAAATATGATGGTTCGGGCGTGAACAGAGGTCCTCATCTATCTGATAGACTGCATCGTTCTTTACTGCCTTGACATTCTCCCAACCCTCGAGAGCCTTTACCTGGGCAGCCGCATCAGGCATCCAGTTGCAGTCCATAAGGATAACGTCAGGATTAGCAGCTATAGCTTCCTCAACTGATATTGCGAGCCAGCCCTCCTGGTCGCCGAAAGCATTCTTCGCGCCGAGGCATTCGAGCATCTCGTTCATGTAAGTTCCCTTACCGAAAGTGTAGATGGTCGGATATTCTGCTGAGGGCACGTTCATCATTACGAGAACCGTCTTTCTCTCACCGTCGGGGATCGTCTTTGCATACTCCTCAACGCCTTCCATGAATACCGTAAGGCCCTTTGCATATGCGAGACCTTCCATGCCCTTGCCTACACATGTGCCGATGAACTTAATGTCATCGCAGATGCCCTCGATCGAATCAGGTGAAGGGATATCAGCTACGCATACACCGCTGTCAATAAGTGACTGGAACGGAGAAGTACCGCCAACAGAACTCATTCCCGAAGTGAAAACGATATCAGGCTTAAGAGCTGCGATAGCCTCATTATCAGGTGCCATCATGTCGAACTGGGCTACTCCTGAAGGAAGCTTGTCAATGTAAGTTACAGAATTGGTGTCGATACCGACGATCTTGTCACCCAGACCGAGCTCGATAAGGACCTGTGTCGTAGAAGGTGCCATTGAGACGATCTTATCAACATTGTCAGGTACCGTAATGGCGTTGCCCGCACGATCCTTTGACGGCTTGTCGAGATTAACATCTTCGACGATATCCTGACCTACTGACATGAGACCCGAGACATCGGAATTCTCAGCCATCTGCTTGATATCCATGAGTTTGGCACAACCGGTTGCCAGTGACAAAGTGGTCACTACAGCCAAGATGACCGACAGAATCTTTTTCATTTTACATTTACCTCCGAAAGCATAAGGCAATAACTGTTCCTGCCTTTTCTTTATCGAAAAAAATTATAATCTATAAGCCTCTTTTGAGGTATACTTTAGGGCAACTGTTCTATATCAAAAATCTATGCTCAAACGGGACATTTTATTATGAAGATTAACAAAATACTCGCTGACAAGACGCCCACGATCTCTTTCGAGGTATTCCCTCCCAAGCAGGAGACCGGTCTTAATGACGTAAAGAGCGCTGCAGGTGCGATTGCCGCGCTCTCGCCTTCTTACATGTCGGTAACCTACGGAGCCGCAGGATCTACATCAAAGCTCACGATCGAAGTAGCATCTGATATCAAGAATCTCCACGGCGTTCCGGTAATGCCCCACCTCACCTGCGTTGCTTCGACAAAAGATCACGTCAGGAGCATGATAAAAAGCATCCGTGAGAACAACATCGATAACATCATGGCTTTAAGAGGAGATCTGCCCAAAGACGGCATCATCTGCAAAGATTATCTTCATGCTTCTGACCTCATCAGAGATATCAGGTCTCTTGATGCTGACATCTGTATCGGCGGCGCATGCTATCCCGAAGGCCATGTCGAGTGCACGCATAAAGCCGACGATATCAACTATCTCAAAGAGAAGGTGGACGCCGGCTGCGATTTCCTTACCACGCAGATGTTTTTCGGCAACAACATATTCTATAACTTCCTCTACAGGGTCAAGGACGTTGGCATCAATGTTCCTGTCGTTCCCGGCATCATGCCTATAACTACTGCAAAACAGCTTTCGCGCTCTGTCCAGCTCTCGGGCACCAGCGTCCCCGAGCGTTTCAAGGCCATAGTCGACCGCTTCGGCGATGATCCCGTATCGATGCGTCAGGCAGGTATCATCTACGCATCAGAGCAGATAATCGACCTGATCGCGAACGGCGTGACCCACATCCACGTTTATTCAATGAATAAGCCCGACGTCGCATCCGACATTCTTTATAACCTCAAGGGGATCATAAACTGATGCCTCTCGAATCCGTAATACCGGTAAAAGAAGTTCAGCGGTACATGGGCTACCGCGGCATAGCGGACATCAGCCCGGAAATTCAGGCCAAGATCGGTAAAGCGGTTGATCAGGTCAGCCTGCAGTCCCATCCGCGCATTATCTCCAAGGAATATCCGGTTACGATCGACGGCAACAAGGTTACGATACATGCCGGTTCGGAAGATGTCGTTCTGGAATCAGAATCTCTTGCCAGGAATCTGACAGGATGCTGCGGCGCAATACTCCTGGCCGCGACGATTGGTCCCGCTTGCGACATGCTGGTAAGAAGAGCAGGCATTACTTCCGCAGCCGATGCCTCAATCTACCAGGCCGCGGGCGCTGCTGCCATCGAGAGTTTTCTCGATGACATGAATGACAGATATAAGGCTGAATATGAAGCCCGCGGGCTTTTTCTAAGGCCGAGGTTCTCCCCCGGTTACGGAGACCTGAAGCTCGATCACCAGAAGGACTGGTTCAGGCTCCTGGATATAACAAAGCAGATCGGTATCGAACTTACCGATTCGCTTCTCATGGTTCCGACAAAGTCAGTAACGGCTATAATCGGTATCGGCATGAATATTGAAACAACAGGATGTTCCGGCTGCGCCTGCTGCAATAAAAAGGGCACCTGTGATTTCTCTAAAGAGAGGTCCTGATATATGGGTTTACGTGAAAGACTTGGCAAAGAATGGCTGTTCTGCGACGGCGGCACCGGCTCCATCCTTCAGAAGATGGGCCTTAAGGGAGGCGAGCTTCCCGAGACATGGAACCTCTCAAGACCTGACGATATCAGGGCGTTGAACAGAGGTTATTTCGAAGCAGGGTCGAATATAGTAAACACCAATACTTTCGGCGCCAACAGATTCAAGTTTGATAATGTAACCGAGATCGTCAGTGCGGGCGTAAAACTCTGTCAGGAAGCCAGAAAAGAAGCAGGCCGCGAAGGTGATGCCTATGTGGCGATCGACGTTGGCCCTACCGGAAAGCTCCTCGAACCGATGGGAGATCTCGCCTTCAATGACGCAGTCGATGTTTTCGCAGAGATAATAAGAGCCGGTTATGAGACCGGAGGCGATCTGGTCCTTATTGAGACGATGAGCGACTCCTATGAAGCAAAGGCTGCAGTAGTCGCTGCGCATGAAGTGTGCGATCTGCCGGTAATAGTTACCACGGTATATGACGAATCAGGAAAACTCCTTACAGGCGGAAGCGTTGAAGGCACAGTTGCGATGCTCGAAGGCCTTAAGGTCGACGCAATCGGCATTAACTGCGGCTTTGGCCCTAAACAGATGCTCCCTATTGCAGAGCGTCTCGTCGCATGCTGCTCTCTTCCTATAGTAGTTAATCCAAACGCGGGCCTTCCCAGGACGGAAAACGGCGCCACGGTTTATGATGTCGGTCCTGAAGAATTCGCTGAAGTTATGGAGCAGATCGCAAAGCTCGGCGTCCATGTCATGGGCGGATGCTGCGGCACCACTCCCGAACATATCAGCACCATGATCGGAAGAGTAAAAGCTCTTCCCTTCACTGCCCCTGTCTTGAAAAACACGACTTACGTCACAAGCTTTGCAGACTGCGTAAAGATCGGACCAAAGCCGGTTATCGTCGGCGAGAGGATAAATCCCACGGGCAAGAAAAAACTCCAGCAGGCTCTCCGTGAAGGCAACATCGATTACATTCTCACAGAAGCACTGAAGCAGGAAGAAGCCGGCGCCGATGTTCTCGACGTCAATGTCGGTCTTCCCGAAATAGACGAACCAGTCATGATGGAGAATGTGATCTTAAAGATCCAGTCCGTCACCAATCTTCCTCTGCAGATCGACACGACGAATATCGAAGCCCTCGAGCGCGGTATGCGGATCTACAACGGTAAGCCCATGATCAACTCAGTAAACGGAAAGGAAGAGAACATCAGAGCGGTAATGCCCCTGGTCGCAAAATACGGCGGCGTCCTCGTAGCGCTCCCTCTGGACGAGAGCGGAATCCCCGCTACTTCCGACGGAAGGATCGCTATTGCCAAACGCATCTATGAAGCTGCTGACCGCTATGGAATTCCCCGCAAGGACATAGTGATCGACGGACTTGCAATGACGATCTCATCAGATCCGGAATCCGCGATCGCCACCCTCGATACGGTAAGGCGCGTAAGAGATGAATTCTCGGGGCATTCGATCCTCGGTGTTTCTAATATCTCTTTCGGTCTCCCCGCACGCGAACTCGTCAATTCTCATTTCCTCACGATGGCGATGCAGAACGGACTGTCGTGCGCCATCATCAACCCCTGCAACGGTCCGATGATGGCATCTTACCATTCATTCAATGCCCTGATGAACCTCGATCCGAATCTGGGTGAATTCATCAACGCATACAAAGATTATGTTGCAGGCACTTCCGCTTCTGCAGGCAGTTCGAAAGCATCTGCAGCGTCTTCAGGCGCAGTCTTATCACTGGCAGAAGCCATCGAGCGCGGCGTCACGGGACGCGCTGCCGAAGCCATGAAAGAAGCTCTTGATTCAGGAAGGGATTCTTTGGAGATAATCGATTCAGAACTTATCCCCGCGCTCGACCGCGTAGGAAAAGGATTCGAAGCCGGAACCGTATTCCTCCCCCAGCTCCTCATGAGCGCAGATGCAGCCAAAGCAGCTTTCGCAGTCGTCAAGGAATCAATGGCTGACAAGCCCAGAACGACTAAAGGCCAGGTCATCCTCGCGACCGTCAAAGGCGACATCCACGACATCGGCAAGAACATCGTAAAAGTCATGCTCGAGAACTACGGTTACGACGTTATCGACCTCGGAAAAGACGTTCCGCCCGAAGTGATCGTCGACTGCGCGATCGAGAACAACATCCGCGTCGTCGGACTCTCCGCGCTGATGACAACGACCGTTGCTTCTATGGAAGAGACGATAAAACTTTTGCGCGAAAAGAAGCCTGATACCAAAGTCGTAGTCGGCGGTGCCGTCATGACGCCCGAGTATTCCGAGCAGATCGGCGCAGACGCTTATGCCAAGGACGCTATGGCCACTGTCAGGTATTGTGACACGGTATTTGAGGGGTAAAATCAATTAACAAACGCCCTTATCTCCCTAGCAATAAGATCCTGCTCGAAGTTGTGGACATAATGTCCGCAATCCAGATCGATGACCTTGGCTTTCGTAAGATCCGCAGCATAATCATGATGGGCTCCGCTCCAGTTCAGGCCGCGGACTTCCTTGCCGTCGGAAACGAACATCAGCATCGGAACGTCAGGCTTGGGCTTGCTGTCTATCTCTCTTACGGCATCTGTGATCGCATAACCCTCATTGATGATATCGACATTGACAGCGACCCTGCAGGCGACCGCACGGTACAGTTCCTTTTCTTCCTTAGAGAGCTCTGCGGGCAGAGAACTATCGGAATAGTAGAACCTGACGATACCCAATTCGCGGGCAAATGCTGCGAGCTTTTCATATCTCAATATACCTTCGAAATCAAAATCATCGTAAGTGCGAGGGAGCACCATATCAAGACCTACGATAGCCTCAACCTCCTCAGGATGATCCTGCGCCCACATTATTGCTTCGAGCCCTGACATAGAATGAGGACAGAGTACAAAAGGACCTTCTATTCCTGCTTTGGCAAGAGCTTCCCTGTCCTGCCTTAAGATAGTGTCGAATGACCTTTCCTCATCGACGATATCGCTGAAGCCGTAACCGAATTTCTCTATTACAACAATGCGATAATCATCTTTCAAAATTGAATACAGGCTCCTGAAATCAAGAATCGGCTCGGCAGTCCCGGAACCCGACAGGAACAGCAATGTATGCTCGCCTTCACCTTCGGTATAGATGCACATCTTATGGCCGTCTACTTCAACGTACTGTCCCAAAGGGTTTGCGAGCAGAGGCTCTTCCTTCTTCATCATTATCCTGTTGTATACGAATACTGCTGCCAATAACACGACGAGCACTAATATGATCACTAACAGTACTTTTCCGGCAGCCTTAAAGAATTTCTTCATTTCTTTTCCTCTTCTTCAATGATCAGGGAAGCTCCGCAGAAAGAGCAGACATTGGTGTTCTCGACACGCACCGCTCCGCATTTGGGACAGTTGGTGTAATACTTATGCTTCAGGAAATCTGCCTGCTTATCAAGTTCTTTCTGAACTTCGGCATTCTTCACCATGAGCTTTTCCGTAACTTTATCTTCGTTCTTCGCATGGGCTTTTTTCATATAGATCTGTCCTGCAACGATATATGCAGCGAAAAGGACCATGAATATGCAAGGCGTGTAAAAGATCAGGTTATCGAAGAACGAGAATACCGCGCCTTCGAGAGACGAATTCTCGATAATCGGGACTACGAGCTCATAGTAGAGATTCGTCGCGAAAAGAATGATATTCAGTACTATTCCCGCAATTCCTATCGGGAGCGAGTGTTTGAAGATCTTCGTAAGCGTCATTGTCCTTTCTCCTTTTCAGCTTTTTCTGCCGCGGTCTTTTTCTTATCCTCAGTCTCGGATGCGGCAGGTATACGGTGAACGGCAGCAGGAACACCGCCGGAGAAATTCTTAACTTCCAACGACGCTCCGCAATATGAGCATGATCTGATGACGGGGTTAGCCGCAGCTCCGCAGTTCGGGCAGAAATTGTGATACCACTTTTTACTGAGCGTGGACGTGATGAATTCTTCCGTCTTAAGTCTCTCTTCAGCAGCCTTGTTATCCTCCGCGATCCTTATTGCACATTTATACAGAAGGTTATCCTTGACAAAAACGCTTATCAGACAGGCAGCGGCACTTATAAATGACACACCCGAAGGCAGATAGAATATGAATTCATCAATAAACGCAAATGCCTGATCAGTCATTATCGAATTCTCGAAAAACGGAATAAACATCTCATAGAACCAGAATGTATTGAAAAATGAGACTACGCTTATTACGAGCCATACGAAAGGATTAATCCAGAGTATCTTCGGGGTCCTGTCCATGGTCTCTTTTACTTTGACCGCATTCTCTGTTCCGAATTCCGTGTCGCTGAACGATATGCAGTACTTCTTCTCGTACTTTCCTGCCCAGGTGTACCTGTCGCCTGTCCGGTCTATCGGCTGTTCGCCTTTCCAGACCTTTCCGTTTGGTTTGGAGTTCCTCTTAAGTGTCTTCAGGGCAGACATGCGTCCGTACTGTTTCAGGCCGAGAGCAAGTATAATAGCGCTTGCACTGTACACCGCCAGATTTATAAGGTTCAGTCCCTGGAACGCTCCTTCCTGTACTTCAACAACCACATAAATGAATATCATGATGACAATGAAAGCAGACCTGGTAACCAGATTGCTTATGGCATCACTGTTGCTGTAGTGATCCCCGCCGTTATGTCCGCCGCCATAGTAACCACCGTGGTAGCCGCCATGGAAGCCGCCGCCGGAGAAACCTCCGCCGTGAAATCCGCCACCGCCGCCATGATGTCCGCCTGAATGGAATCCTCCGCCGTGGAATCCGCCTCTTGCCATATCTATCCCCTTTAAACAGCAAATTATATTGATTATATAGAATGCGGTGCGTTTGTAAACATTTCCGTCGTTCAGCCCTCACGATTACCGGAATCTGACCGCACAAAAATGAGGAAGTTTATAAGCAACACACTTTACTGACACTATAAGCAGCCTGTTTATCCCATTTCCATGATAAGAAAGATTTGGGATATAAGTTATTGTCCCAAATCTCTTGGATTGGAAGAATGGGATAAAGGTGGAAAACTTCTTTATCACACATCAAAAACATACCGGCCGGACCTTTTTCAAGATCCGGCCGGTTATTAACTTGAAAGAATATATAAAACTCAAATACTTATTCTTCTGTTTCTTTTTCAGCTTCAGCAGTCTCAGCTGCAGGTTTCTCTTCCCTTGCACTGGTGATCGCCATATAAACAAGCGCTGCGAGTGCGGCACCTGCGAAAGGCGCTACAATGAATACCCAGAGATCAGAAAGAGCCTTGCCGCCTGCGAAGATCGCAGGACCGATGGAACGTGCAGGGTTGACCGATGTTCCCGTGAAAGCGATACCGAGGATGTGTACGAGTACAAGCGCGAGACCGATAACAAGACCTCCGAATGAACCGTGCTTAAACTTGCTGTCAGTTACGCCGAGGATGCAAAGAACAAATACGAATGTAAGAATGATCTCGATGATGATACCGGCGAGGATGCTTCCGTTAACTCCTGTAAGGCCGTTTGCGCCAAGTCCCCATGAAGCCATAACGCCTTCTTTCTCATCATAAACGCCCGTCATGTCGATCTTTCCCGCAGTCGAGAAGAAATACTGGAGAAGTCCTGCAGCTGATATGCTTCCGAGGATCTGGAAAACAACATAGCCCCAGAATTCCGTGATCGTCATCCTGCGTGAGATGAGCATTGCAAGCGATACAGCAGGATTGATATGACAGCCTGATACATTGCCTATCGAATATGCCATTGCGACGATAACGAGACCGAAAGCAAAAGCCGTAAGGATATATCCGCAGCCGTTTGCGGAATCACAGCCGACTGCCATTGCAGTGCCGCATCCTACGAATACGAGGACGAATGTTCCGATAAACTCGGCAGTGAATTTCTGGATCGTGGTAAGAGTATTGTCTTCTCTCGAAGAAGGAATGACCATGTAAAGAAGAACGAGAACAACAGAAAGGATCGCAAGGTCAGCCAAAAGGAATGAACCGTTGTAGACCATCGAGTAAACTAGAGCGCTGTCGTAACCTGCATCTGCTGCATATTCGGAATAGAAGATAACGCCCGAAGCAACAGAACCGAGCCATCTTACGAAGTAAGCAACTACGGAAAAAGCAAGGATCTTCAGGATCGATGTTCCTCTGTATCTGCTCAAGGCGCCGCTTATCTTCATTCTGCTCGCGGACTTAAGTGACGCAAAGCCTGCAAAGCCCAATGCGGTATATCCGATCGTGTAGTCGAGGATTACCTGGAAAGGCGTTACGAGCCATCCGCCGATAAGCTGCAATAAGCTGAAGATAAACGCAACGATGAAACCCCATACAGGTCCGAAAGCAACACCGTAAACGATGATAGGCAATGTTGATGCGGGCGTGACCGATCCGCCCATCGGCATCTCGAAAAGCTTCAGCTGTGAGAGCACGAATGCCAGTGCCAGGCAGACACCGCCCGTGGATATCCTTAAGATATTCTCACGGTTGGATCTTGTAGATTGTTTAGACATAAAAACACCTCCGTCACGGAAACTCATTCTGAGCACGCATACCCTTAAGGTACTGCCTGTGACAAGAGGATCAAAAAGTATATATCTGGTTCCCTACGCCGGCATTATCCGTCAGGTTCAGCGGGTCGGATCTTAAATCCCTCTCAGCCTTTCAAAGGCTCCCCGATTTCCGTATTTCGCGACAACTATACTATAACGATCCGGTTATGACAAGGACTGCGTGAAAAATCAGCTGAGTTTTTTCGCTGGTCTTCTGATAAGGAGCAGCAGGAATATCATTATGGCATTCAGACCGAGGCTCACGGGATAGACGATCATGAGGCTCATGAACGTGTGATAATGCGCGAACACCGTCATTACCCAGATTATCCTGGTACCGCAGATGGTGATCATGGTCACGATCGCGGGCATCAGAGAGATTCCGTAGCCTCTCATATAACCGCTCATTACATCGTAAAAGAGCGAGAGAAGATGCGCTGTCGTGATAAACATGATGCGGATATATCCGATATCGACAAGTTCGGGATCGGAATTAAAGACCGCAATAAGATCCTTGCCGAAGAACAGCAGAGCAGACACCATTATTCCTTCGATTATGACACCTTCTATAATGCAAAGTCTCAGTGCTTTCTTACACCTGTCGAACTTACGCGCGCCGTAATTCTGTCCGGTAACCGTCGTGCATGCCTGTCCGAAGCTGTTCAATACATAATAAGAGAAAATCTCGATATTAAATGCAGCACTCGATGCGGCGGCAACAGTAGTTCCGAGGCCGTTTATCGCAGCCTGGATGATTATGTTGGCTATCGAGAATACCGCCGACTGGGCGCTCGCAGGAAGTCCTATCTTTAATATCTTCCACAGGACGGGCCAGTCGATGCATAGCTTTTTGGGATCGAATCTGACAACTGTCTTTGACTTCCTTAAGAAAAGCAAAAGAATAATGCTGCTTATTAGATTAGAAATGACCGTTGCTGTCGCAACGCCGTCAACATTTCTTCCAAAACCGACGACAAAGCACACATTCAGGCCGACGTTAACCACACCGGATATCACAAGCGCCAGGAAAGGCGTCCTTGTGTTTCCCACTCCCCTGAATATTGCCGCCTCAAAGTTATAAAGCAGTATCACGGGCAGTCCGGCAATATAGATACGGAAATAGAGGATCGCCATCTCCACAGCTTCATCGGAGATGTTCTGCGCCCGGAGAAGCGGCTCTGCTATTATCTGTCCGATAAGCGATACGATAATGCCTCCGATGATCGCTACGATCATTGAAGTATGAACTGCCTTATGGACAGTCTCATCATCTTTCCGCCCGACCGCATTTGCGACAACTACATTAGTACCGAGTGATATGCCGAGAAACGAATTTACTATAAGCGATACTATCGGTGTGTTGGCACCGACCGCCGCCATGGCAGCCGCGCCGAGATCTCCCGTGAAATTTCCGACAACGGCAACATCTGCCGCGGTGAACAGCTGCTGCAGGATTCCCGTCATCGCCAGCGGGAATGCAAAACCGAGGATCTTGTTCCACAAGCTCCCTTCAGTCATAGATCTTCTGTCAGTTATAACCGCACTCATAAAGACAATTGTTTATAACATCTTTTTCTTTATAGTCAATAGATTTTGAATTGGTGAAAAGATGGAACATTCTCTTTGCTGTGAAGCAGTTACTTCCCGACAAACTTCCCTACTGGTCGGGAACTTTTTCGGGAATTTCGAAGGTATATTACGGATATTTCCCGACATTCTTCCCTACACGTCGGGAACATTTTCGGGAATTCTGAAATCTGATCCCTATTACAACAGTTTAATTACAGCCGGCCGATCTTGGCCAGCCTGACTATACAGGATTCTATAAACTTCTGGACTTCACGCTCATACATTGCCTGCGAGCGTTCATAGCATTCCATATGCTTAGCATTATTGACGATGACCATTCTCTTTCTGCAGCGGAGATTATCGTATATCTCACGCGTATCAGACGGCCTCGTTACCTCATCTTCGCCGCCCTGGAAAATAAGGACCGGGACTTTGATCGAACTGGCATGAGTAGAAGCGTCACAACGGTTGATATCAAAACCGAAATCCCTTTGCGCGCGTTTTCTGACACTGCCGATGATCCAATCAGGGTTTATCTTCGTGCTCTGAGGCAAAGAAGTTTTCAGGAACGTTGTAAGTGATGACATCGGCGAATCTGCGATTATTCCGCAGACACAGCGGTCAAATTCCTTCTGCTGGGCAGCGAGAAGACAGGCCGTAGAGCCTGCGCCTCTTGAAACCAGGTATATCCTGCAGTTATTACCGAGACGCCTTTTCGTAAAAGCAAACCAGGCATCAAGATCCACGCTTTCCATAAGTCCCCACGTGAAGTTCTTACCGCCGCTCATGCCGTGTCCTCTCATGTGCGTTATAAGGCAGTGACACTGTACCTTGCGCATCATGAGCCTCGCATATGCAGCCATCTCTGCAGGCGACTCATCGTAACCGTGAACGAGTATAACCATGTTCCTGCAGGTGGAGTCTGAAGAAGGCCTGTAATAGCCCGATAATTTGCAGCCGTCAAAAGATGTCGTCCTTACGCCTAACCACTCGTTGTGAAATGTGTAGAACCAGTTCTTCCCACGGCCGATAATGGTGCTTCTGTCTATCTTTTTGGGTGTTCTGTCGACCTGGGGAAGCGGCTTGGGCCTTCTGAATATCTTCTTGAAGATCTTGTCGGCATATGATTTATACAACACAAAAAGTCCTCCGCCGATGAGGACCGCCAAAAGGATTATCAGTACCGCAACGAGAATAGCGGTTACACCCGAACTGTTATCCGACAATTATACCCTCCGGGCTGTCCTTCCCGGAGCTCAGGAGCTGACAGCCGTATTCAGTTACCAGGCAGTCATCCTCGATCCTGAAGCCGGTGTCCCATTCGGGAATATAAACACCGGGTTCGACGGCAAGGCAATTACCTGCTTCAAATTCTTTGTCCCTCGGACCGACATCGTGAACGTCCAGTCCAAGATAATGGGAAGTGTTGTGCCAGTAGTAACGGCGCACTTCCTCCACTGTAAAATTATCAGGTATTAGTCCTTGTCCCGCAAGCCATTTGCCTGCAATGTCATACATTTGTGAATTAAGCCCGGCAAATGTTTTTCCGGGTGCGATATATTCGAAAGCAGCCTTCCTGAGAGCCTGAATAAGGCCTAAAAGCTTCATTCGTTTATCATCTTCATTTTCCGGAGCACCGACGAAAAACACTCTCGAAATATCAGCACAGTAACCGTCAATCCTTGCGCCGCAGTCGATCTGGATTATCGAGCCCTCTCTGGCAATACCGTCACCGTCCTTCTCGGGATCTGAATGGTGCAGGAAGAATGCATTTTTACCGCAAGAGACTATCGTCTCAAAAGCAAAGCTCATCGAACTTCTCTTTGCCATCTCATACTCAAGCTTAAGATAGAGCTCGTACTCGGAAATGCCCGGACGTATCATCTGCTTCATCTCTTCTATAGCCTCTTCGGTGATCCTCGCGGCATTCCTGATCGCATCGGTCTCATAAGGCTGTTTTGTAAGGCGCAATGATGTCGTTATCTCGGAGAGGTCGCTCACCTTCCGGCCGTCCTTTTCGATCTGCTTCCTGAGTTCGGAAGGTTTGCTCATCACGGAAGAATTATCCAGAAATATCTTTATGTCCGTATTCTTTATGAGTTCGAACTCTTTTTCCTCATACTTCTCGAGATCGAGAACTTCATCACAGGAAAGCCCTGCGGCCGCAGCCACATCTTCATGAGCCATTCTCTTGCCGTGCCAGCGCTCCTTCATGGAATCTCTGGCCGGAGCATATATGCGTGATGAAACCGCGCCGTCGTTCTTTTCTATAACGAGCACGAAGCCCGGGCGCTCTATTCCCGTAAGATAAAAGAAATTGCGGTCAGCAAAAAACCTGTAATCGGAATCGAGCGACATATGCTTTTCCTCTCCCGAGAAAAGTAACGCCGCGGTGCGGTCCGGCAACGCGGCGGCAAAGCGCTCTCTGTTCTGTCTGTAAACCGAAGGCTCTACCACTGTCTTACTCCGTCCGAACGGACATTGTATTCGTCGAAGAGGATAGTGTTGTTGATATAGTTAAGCGTAGCACCGGGTGACCTTCTGATAAGTCCGGGGTTACCGATTACGATGGAACCGTCGGGCACGTCGAAATTGACATATGCGCCGGGCGCGATAAGAACGTTGTTGCCGATCCTGATATTACCTACGATAACGGCATTTGCGCCGATCCATACATAGTTGCCGATATGAGGAGAACCCTTTCTCTTACCTCTGAACTGTGTTCCGATGACAACACCTGTAGAAACGTTTACATTATGGCCGATGACGCTCTTCGGATGGATGATGACTCGTCCGAAATGCGCGAGATAAAAGCCCTTGCCGATCTCCGTATCGTAAGGTATCTGGAAATGATATTTACGGCTTAAGCGGTCGAGCCTGAAGTTGGTGACTGCGAACTTTACCTGATAAAGCTTTTTCTTGAAGCCGTCATACTTCTTTACCTGGTCGGCGTAATAACGCGTCCTTCTCATGACGCTTATGTAACTGAACTCGGGAGAAGACCTTCTCTCTTCAAGATAGCATGCGTAGATGTTCTTGTAGCGGCGTGCATTACCGGTGTATCTGAACAAATCGGCATAGATTATGTCTTTAAGTTCATCAGTCATGAATGCACAAACCTCCATCTTTACTATCTTAAAAAATTTTATTACTTTTCGAACAATAACTCAATAAGATTTTGTGTCCAAAGCCCCTGTTCTGTTAGTTTGTAACATTGTCTGAATAACCTGTCGAGGAGGTATGCTTTACACTTTAAGAAAAAAAATATAAAATTTTTACTATAGATTTAACACATTTTTACTTTGGGTTTTCACGAGGAGCTGAATATGAATATTGAGAAAGAACTTGCCAAAAGACTTATGGACGAAGGCGAATCCGGGAACCGTCAGGTCGCATATAATCACGAGATCAGTTTCTATGAGCTTGTCGCAAGCGGAAACATGTACAAACTCGAAGAGGCCCTCAAGACAATAGGCGCCACACAGACCCTGGGCATTCTAAGTCCTGACAGAGTCCGCAACGTCAAATACCACACGGTCATCCTCACTGCTCTCGTAAGCCGTTTCTGCATCGAAGCCGGCCTGGAGATATCTGTTGCCTATAACCTCAGCGATATCTTTATCTCCATGATCGATGCCGCAAGCACCATCGATGAAGTGTATAACGTTCAAAACGAAATGCTCCGCATGTACTGCCGCAAGATGAGCGATCTGGCCAAGAACCGCGTAGTTTCGCGCCATATTGTTGTAGCCATCGATTATATCAGATCCCACATCCAGGAAAATCTAACAGTCGAATCGATCGCAGACTCACTGTCGCTTAATTCCAGCTATCTTTCGAAGCTCTTCAAACAGGAGATGGGCATCACGTTAAGCCGCTATATAAGAGACCAGAAGATAAACGTCGCCTGCAACATGTTAAGGCATCTTGACGAATCTTCACTCACGATCGCAAATTACCTGGGTTTTTCTTCCCAGTCGCATTTCATTCAGGTCTTCAAAAAGACTACCGGTATGACTCCTGAAGAATACCGCCGTAAGAATTACCACCAGAGCTGGATGAACGGCGAAGGCGAATCGTAAAGATAATCGGGAAATCGCATCGAAATACGGTTGTAAGTTTTTCGCACATCTCCCCAAAACTCTTTTCGCCGTTATCTGCCACTAAACCCGGCAATAATATCCGTTTACTCCGCGCTCTTGAGCGACTCAGCCATATCGATCTTCTCGATCTTGGCGCGCATGATAAGGTTAACGACTGTTGAGAACGCGATTACGAAAGCGAGCGAGTAAAAATAGCTGGGCAGATCGATCCTGACATCATAAGTGACGATATCCATTGCAATCTGGCTCATTACGAATCTGTGGAGGAAGATTCCCAGAGGGATACCGGCGACGAAGCCCATGAGGACGAGCATGATATTCTCACGCGTGACATAGGCGCCGGTCTCGACACGGTTAAAGCCCATGACCTTGAGGGTCGCGATCTCCCTGATACGTTCAGTGATATTGATGTTGTTGAGGTTAAACAGTACGATGAAAGCCAGAGCCGCGGCACAGCTGATGACCAGGATTATAACGTAATTCAGCCTCTCCATCGTATTTGAGAAGCTTTCACGTGAATCATACGTTACTGACCATGTTTTTAGGTCATAATTATCTGAAAGATATGAAGCTAACCTGTATGCATCCTCACGGGTCTTGTTTTCCGTCGAGATCAAAAGCGTCTCGGGTGTATACGGTTTTCCGAAAAACTCCCTATACGTTGCAGGCGTCATGAGCACATAGTGGAAAGTGTAATTCGTAAACACGGCACCGACCTTAAGATTAACTTCGTGGTTATCATCACCATATAACAATGTTACAGTGTCTCCGGCCTTGACTTTGTTCTTTTCCGCGAGCTTCTGGGAGATTACTACTTCTCCGTCAGCAGGCCACGACAGCTTCTCACCTGTCTTAGAGTCCGTGAGGCCGAAGATCTTTTCGACAGACGGATCATCCGACACGAAAAGTCCTACATCCCTTACATATCCTGACCCGCCGTTTTTGGCCGAATCGCTCTTCACTACAGCATAATCAAGATCAATGCCGGTAGCATCTACGGCATTTTCAGCGGCATCCCTGATCTCGAACTGCCTGTACTTTTCGTCGAACATGGCATTAAAGTCATACTTCATGATATTGTCGTACTGGATATTGATGAGATTGCAGATCGAGTCATGAAGGCCGAAAGCGGTAATAAGAAGCGAGGTACATCCCGCGATGCCGACGATCATCATCCACATCCTCTTTTTAAACCTGAATACGTTGCGCAAAGACACTTTGTGAAGGAACTTCAGCCTCTTCCATACAAAACCGATATATTCCAGAAGGATGCGCTTACCAGGAAGCGGAGCCTTGGGCCTTATGAGTTCGGCAGGCATGCCCTTCAGCGCAGACACGGCGGTTACGGCCGCAACTCCGACCGTGCATAAAAGTGATACAAAAAGGCAGAGGATAAACAGCGGAACACTGGATCTGAATCTGATATTATCCGTAAATCCGTACATCATCTTATATACTTCCCAGATTACATACGGGAAAAGCTTGGTTCCTCCTGCAAATCCGAGGACACAGCCCAGCAAAGAAGCAGACCCGGCATAAATTGAGTATTTCATTACTATCGACAGATCGGAATAACCGAGAGCCCTCATCGTACCGATGACTCCTCTCTCGTCATTGACCATCCTGCTCATCGTTGTAGAGCACACGAGAGCAGCGATCGCGAAAAAGAACACCGGGAAGACCGCCGATACGCCGTCTACGATCTGCGAATCGTTGTCAAAGCAGACATATCCGGTATTCTTATCCCTTCCGAGGATATATGTATCAGGGGAATCAACGCTGTCCAGAAGTGTATAACCGTAAACGATATTGGAATAATAAACACTGTCAGCCGTGGAAGAAAACTCCGCATAGCCTTTCCACAGTTCATAAACGCCGTCGTTATACTCTTTCCAGCCGTCGTCTATCTGAGCCTGAGCGTCCTCTATCTGTTCCAGACCGTCATTATACTCTGCCAGACCGGCTGCATACTGAGAATATGCACTGTCATAAGAGGCCTTGGAACTCTCATACGAAGAAAGCCCCATCTCATACTGGATCTTATCTGACATATATGTCTGATAAATACCGTTATATTCAGCTATCTTATCATCGTAGATCTTCTTCTTGGCGTCTATCTGTTTCTGAATATCATCAAATCCTGCCGCCTCTTCCTCGAGTTCCGCGATCTCAGCTTCGGCATCTTCTATAAGCTGACGGTAGTTTTCTATAGCTTCTTCCTGGCTTGCGATCTGGGATTCAAGAAACTGCTTCTCCCAGTCGCTTTCTGCCTCCTCGAGCCTTTCACTGTTATTCACTATTCCTGCTTCAGTCAGGGTTATGGCAGTCTCATAGGTCGAGATAAGATATTCGAGCGTCGTCGTCCTTGACTGGTTCTCGATCATTGAATTCCTTAATTCGGAACGTTCGTCAGAGAGTTCTTCATACAGGACATCAATATCTTCTTTCAGGCTGTCTAATTCAGCCTTCCCGCTTTCCGCCCTGCTCCCTGCCTCATCGAGCGCTTTCTTTGTCTCAGCCAGTTCAGTCTGGTATTCATTCAGCTGATCCCGGGACTTATCAAGAGTCTCCTTGCCTTCTTCGAGTTCTTTAACGTGTTTGTCGACTTCGGCCTGGGCATCTCCGAGTTTCTTCTTCGCGTCGTCGAGTTCCTTGCGGGCATCGCTTATCTCTTTACGGGCATCATCGATGCCTTCATTGAATTCATCAACGCCGTCGTAGAGCTTGTCGTATTCTTCTTTCAGAAGAGCTTCGAATCTGTCTCCGATAACGCTTTTCAAAATGACTTTATACTGTTTTTCCGCGCTTACGGCCCAGGTTTTATACTCATCGGAATAGATATAAAGTCCGGTGTCCGCATAAAGGTATGCTTCGGTGTAGTATTCGGAATCGAAAGCTCCGGGGAGCGCGCAAACGTAGTAGGTAATGCTTCCTGAGCCCTCGTCCGAAGAACCTCTCTGGAAGTTCATATATAAAGGCGATCTGGCTGTTCCTACGACCGTATATTCCCTGTACTTGAACAAATCCAACGCCTTGGGTGACGTCTCATCGGATATTACGATCTTTGTTCCCTCTTCGATCGTCGG
Organism: Saccharofermentans sp.; assembly: GCA_045532275.1. GTDB lineage: Bacteria > Bacillota > Clostridia > Saccharofermentanales > Saccharofermentanaceae > Saccharofermentans. The sequence continues at coordinate 54,643 of JAZSFQ010000015.1, forward strand.
GAATCTGTAACCGTCTATAACGACCTCATCGTCTCTTAAAGGCAGTCTCCCGGATTCAAGGCATATCTTATTGACATTTTCTGTGATCGAGATAAAACGAACCGTATCGGCATTCGGACTGTCACCCAGGACCGCCGAACAGTCCCCCGAATAAGATCCTTCGACTACGCAATCCGTCCGTTTCTGAAGTTCCGCAATATCATCATCTGTAAAGCCGATCGTCGACAGGAACTCAAAGTCGAACAACGCATAATCAGAAACATATCTGTCAGCAGTAGCAACGAACGACGGCGTGGTTACCTTAAGCCCGGCGAAAAAGCCTACACCCAGCGCGATTATCGCGAAAATAGCGATAAATCTGGGCATTGTCATTCTGACAGATCTTAATATCGTTTTGACGTAAGGGCTCATTACCATTCGATCGAATCCACGCTTACAGGATTCTCATTGATTATGTTGCTCGTGATCTTTCCGTTCTTGACCCTGATGACCCTGTCAGCCATCGCGGTCAGCGCAGAATTATGTGTGATTATTACTACGGTCATATGCTTATCGACGCTCAAAGACTGAAGAAGCCTTAATATCGCTTTGCCCGTCTGGTAATCAAGTGCTCCCGTAGGTTCGTCGCAGAGAAGGAGCTTCGGGTTCTTTGCGATAGCTCTTGCTATGGCGACCCTTTGCTGCTCACCGCCGGAGAGCTGGGCCGGGAAGTTATTTTTCCTGTCGGCAAGGCCGACCTCTTTCATCAGCAGATCGCAGTTGATGGGATCTTTTACGAGCTGCGCCGCCATCTCCACATTCTCATATGCAGTGAGATTTGGGATAAGATTATAGAACTGGAAAACAAATCCTACATTCTGTCTCCTGAACACGGCCAGTTCATTGGCACTCAGTACGGATATCTCTTTTCCGTCAAGATATACTCTCCCGGAAGTGAGCCTGTCCATACCGCCGAGGATATTAAGGAGAGTTGTCTTACCGGCGCCTGACTGACCGACTATAACGCAGAGCTCGCCTTTTTCGATAAAGAAATCACAACCGTCAAGCGCGGTAACATTGACTGAACCGGTCTTATAGACCTTCTTAACATCTCTGAATTCTATATAAGCCATAAAACTCTCCGTGCCGGCTGCGCTCTGAGATCAGGAATTATCTGATCATCTGCTCTCTATGTACATCGGCTTAGTATCGTATTTTTTCGCCAGATTTGCGAGTTCAGAAGGAACACTGATATAGAGTCTGGGACAATCATCAAATGCCCACGGCCCGATCCAGGTAACGGAATCGGGGATCCTGACATAGCTCAGTTCATCACAATAACAGAATGCCTGTTCACCGATCTGTGTACAGCCTTCCGGGATATAGATATATTCCAGATCCTCACATGTATTGAACGCAAATCCCTCTATATTCTTTACTGTATCCGGAAGAACGACCGTGGTAATAAGATCACAGTCATCAAAACAGTTCTTTCCGATCGTATCAACGGTACAGTCATCTGCGAAGACCACTTTGCTGAAGCCGTTTACGCCTTCAGGCATCTTTATCCTTCCGGAACCCGAAATAGTGCAGACACCGTCTCTTGTGATCTCATAAGTAGCATGGTCTCCGCATTTTCCAGAAGCCGGTATACTGTGTCTCGTATCGGCATCAAGGATCAGGTGATCGTTCGAGAAAGACTCCAAAGACAGGAGGTAGTACAGCGTTACTTCCTGGCCTGATTCAATATCGTTATCGCCATAGTAATTTTTCGCCATATCGTAAGTAGGGTCTACATAATGCCACTTGCCGCCGAGATAAACAGCCGCCCAGGCGTGATCGGCATATTTCTCTTTGGAAGCGTCTCTGTTGATCATCTCTTCATAATCACTGAAACCCATGCCGAACTCGACCGTCGCAGGGATCCCCTGGGCTCTGCAGAGCGCCGTAAAAGTATTCGCAAAACCTTCGCATATTGATTTTCCGTCTCTTAAGACATCAACAGCGCTGTCCTGGTAAGTACCGGAAGAATTATCGGATTCGATATTGTCATAAGCCATGCCGTGAGCGATATAAACATATATCCTATATACTTTCTCCCAGTCGCTCTCAGCTCCCTCGCAGATATGGTTCGAATACCCGATGAGCACGGGATCATCGCATTCTATATCGTTCTGGGGCTCTAAGCATTCTTTTAACGACTGGCTGTCAGTCATCAGTTCGGAACACGTTCCGAGGTTATATTCATAATTGGATGTCTTCCAGAAATAAAGATTATTACCGTCTCTGAAAATAACATTATTTCCGCTGTTTACAGTGTGACCGAAAGCCTCATAAGTGATCGTCAGGTAATACAGCTCACCTTCATTCATCGAACTGGCGAGCTCTATATCGAATACCCCGCCGCCGGCAGTAAAGTTCCTGACTACTCTTGAAGTCTTGCACTTACTGAGAGTGATGTCATATTCCCTGTTCTCCGAAGAATCGAAAATTATCCTGTCACCGGCAATCGTCATATTCATGGTCGCACCATCGGCCAGGGTCACTTCATAACCGTCAAATGCAGCAGGCACGATATCTCCGTATAGCTGCAGACCCGGGAAGCGGATAAACGGAAATGCTCCAACGAAAATGGAGGCACTGACCATTAATGATGCGATCAACCGCCTGATCATTATCAGATCTCCAGGGCAAGCCCGACTGCTTCGTCAACTGTGATCTCGGAAGTTTCGCTGCTGTCTCTTCTCTTGACCTCAACGATGCCCTCGCCTGCTCTTCTGCCTACAGTGATACGCAGAGGGATTCCGAGAAGATCGGCATCCTTGAACTTAACGCCGGGGCGCTCGTTTCTGTCATCGATCAGGACTTCGCAGCCGGCTTTTGTAAGTTCGCCGTAGATCTTCTCAGCAACGCCCATGATCTCTTCATCGTTAGCCTTTGTGGGAACTACGATGACCTTATAAGGAGCTACGACAGAAGGCCAGATGATACCGTCATCATCGTGATACTGCTCAATGATGGCAGCGAGGACTCTTGATACGCCGATACCGTAGCAGCCCATTACCATGCTGTGTTCCTTGCCGTTGTTATCAAGGTATACACAGCCTAAAGCATCAGAGTACTTGGTGCCGAGCTTGAAGATGTGGCCGACCTCAACGCCTCTGGCCATGGCAAGCTTTCCCTTGCCGCACTTGGGGCAGATGTCGCCTTCTTTTGCATTAGTGATATCTGCAACTGTATCTGCTTCGAAATCTCTTCCGATATTAACATTCTTGAAGTGGTAATCAGTCTCGCAAGCGCCGACTACGAAGTTCTTCATTCCCGTAACCTCGGGATCTACAACGATATCGATCTTCTGCTTAAGTCCCACTGGACCTGCAAAACCGACCTTCGCGCCAGTGATCATCTCGACATCGGCAAATGCCGCGAGTTCCATCTCGGTAGCGTCATAGAGGTTGCCGAGCTTTGTCTCATTGATGTCCCTGTCACCCCTGCACATAGCTGCTACGAATTTACCGTCGATGTTATAGAGGATAGTCTTGACGAAAGCATCGGGACCGCAGTTAAGGTAACCGCAGAGTTCTTCGATGGTCTTTACGTCAGGCGTATGGATCTTCTCGATAGCGAGCTCTTCGGCTTCTTCGGCAGGACCTCTTGTCCAGCCTGCCTTCTCTTCATTTGCGGCATATCCGCACTCATCACAATAGCAGATGGCATCTTCGCCAACTTCGCTCTTTACCATGAACTCCTGTGAACCGGATCCGCCCATAGCGCCTGAATCAGCGTCAACGATCGTATAATCAAGTCCCAGTCTGTCGAAGATAGCGCGGTATGCGTCATACATCTTGTTATAGGAAATATCGAGTCCGACCTCATCAACGTCGAAGGAATATGCATCCTTCATGACGAACTCCCTGGCTCTGATAACGCCGAATCTCGGGCGCTTCTCGTCTCTGTACTTATGCTGGATCTGATAGAGCGTAACAGGGAGCTGCTTGTAAGATCTGATAGAATCCCTGACAGCCTCCGTAAAAGGCTCTTCATGTGTAGGACCTAAGCAGAAGGATCTTCCGCCTCTGTCTGTCAGCCTGAACATCTCGGGACCGAACTTCTCCCATCTGCCGGAACCCTGGTAAGCTTCTGCAGGAAGAAGCGCCGGCATAATAAGCTCCTGGGCTCCTGCCTTATCCATCTCTTCCCTTATGACCGCTTCAACCTTCCTGTAGGTGCGGTAACCCATAGGCATAAATGAATAAATGCCGGATGCCATCTTGCGGATAAGACCCGCTCTGAGCATAAGTCTGTGTGAAGGGATCTCAGCATCTGCGGGGATCTCTCTCTGTGTAGCCAAAAAAAGTTCGGAAACTCTCATATCTTGCTCCCTATATTATTAATATTTTACGGGAGTAAGTATATACGAGAGGGGGCGTGTTTGCAATTTATATATGAGTGTTTATGTACGGCAAATGTTTGGCAAAGCCGTATCAGAGGTCGAGGATCCCGATAATGAAGAGCACATCAAGAATGCAGCACAGAATGAGTACAAGGGCACAGATAATGTATATGCGCATACGCTTTTTCTCGACATCGCGTTCTGTCGTGCCGTAAGTCTCTCTCTTAGCCGGTCTGCGTACGCGTCCCAACGACATTTCATTACCCCCCTCAATTGTATTCCCTCGCGGTGATTTAGATTATAGACGCTTAGAATATGTCATGCTTTGCATAGTTGTGACAATCAATTGACAATTTTCAAAAACCGCTTTACTCAAAATCACTTTTGCGGTAATGAGGTTTTCTGCCCTGTTGTACACAGTGCTTAATAGGGGCGGAGATTTCTCTCAAAAATACCCTCTTTTTCACCCGGAATGCATAAAAATCAAAGTATGATATAATATTGTTGTAATTATGCCTTTAAATACAGGCAAAAACCGGACAAGGAGAGAACAGTTTTTGAAGCTTGTAGGAATAAGAGAATTCTATAATATCACACGTGCTAAGATGATCTCGGCCGCTAACTGCTGCGTGATCGTAGCAGTCTGCGCGACGGCTACTTTTGCCGTTGACACAGCTCTCAACACGACGACCGTGGAAGCTCAGCCTATCGAGACTACTGCAGCTACTTCATTACTGCCTGACCAGAACGATCCGGATGAGACGGATTATTCCGATATCGCCTTCATTTCCGAGACAGACATTATATCCGAAACGATCGCAGCTTCTGTTCCGTCAGCAACTGTTACATCACTTGCAGACGTCACATCAGAGACTTCTGCTGCCACAAAGACCTCCGAGACTACAGCTGCCGAGACTACTGTTCAGACAACGGTTCAGACCACCGAAGCGGCAACTGAAGCAACGACAGCTGAAACAGCTGAGAAGATCACCGAAAAGGAACTTTATATTACTGTATATGCGACCACTACGATCAATGTAAGATCTGGTCCGGGTACTGAATATGATGTAGTAAAGAATGTTTTTGCCGGAGATGCAATCGATGTTGTCGCCGAGACATCCAACGGCTGGTATAAGACATATAACGGCAACTATGTTAAGAAAGAATACACTACTGAGACAAAGCCTCAGGCGACAGCAACACCCAAGCCTACACAGAGGCAGTCTTCTGAAGAAGAGACCACAAGAGCTACTACGACAACAGAAGCCCGCGTAGAAACACCTTCAGGTGACACTTACACCTGCACGATAACATTCTATGGTCCGCAGCTTTTGAGTGACGGCAGCTACAGTTACAGCACCGCAACAGGAACCACTTGTACGGAAGGCCGCACAGTCGCAGCTGACTGGTCTGTCTTCCCTGCCGGAACGGTAATCTATATCGAGAACGATCCCTTGGGCGGAGACGGTTATTACACTGTAGAAGACAGAGGTCCGGGAGTTCAGGGATACCACATCGACATTTACGCCGATGACGGAGAATCAGGAGACTACAGGACCTGCACCCGCACCGTAACAGTAGTATAAAAAAGCAAACCATTGATTATTCAGATACTTCTCACTCGTTTGGGAAGTATCTCCGGTTTATACGAAGGAACATTTATGAGCAGTAATTCAAAAAGACACGGGTACAATAACCCGAAGTATAAGAATGCAAACCCGGTAAAGATAATCCCCTTGGGCGGCGTCGGCGAGATCGGCAAGAACATGACCGCCTTTGAATACAATAACGACATTATCCTTGTCGACTGCGGCATGAGCTTCCCTGAAGAGAACATGCCGGGTGTCGACTGCGTCATTCCTGATTTCACTTATATCAGGCGCAATCAGGAAAAACTCCGCGGCATCCTTATAACACACGGTCACGAGGACCACATCGGCTCCCTTCCCTATTTCTTAAGGGAATTCAAGTGCCCCGTTTACGGCGGCACCATGGCAATAGAGCTTATCAAGCTCAAGCTTCAGGATAAGAATGTCCCTTTCGAAGGCATTAAGCTCAACACCTGCAAGAACGGCGACATAATAAGGCTCGGCAATTCTTTTTCCGCCGAATTCATAAGAGTAAATCACTCGATCGCAGACTCCTACGCGCTCTGCATCAATACGCCTGCCGGCAGGATCGTTCATTCCGGCGACTTTAAGATCGACTACACGCCTATCAACGGCAAGACCATCAATCTCCAGCGTCTCGGCGAACTCGGAAAAGAAGGCGTCCTGATGTTCATGTGCGAGAGCACGAACGTTGAGATAGAAGGGTTCTCTCCCTCCGAAAAACATGTCGGCGAAGCTTTTTCACACTATTTCCGCAAAGCCGAGGGACGCATAATCGTCGCCACCTTCTCCTCACACGTTCACCGCATGCAGCAGATAATCACAGCTGCCGAGAAATACGGCCGCCATGTCTGCCTTTCGGGCCGTTCGATGGTCCAGGTCTTTAATATCGCCAACACTTTGGGATACATAGACATTAAACCCGAGACTCTGATCGATATCGATGCCATAGACAACTATCCGGATAACCAGATCGTTGTGCTCACGACAGGCTCGCAGGCCGAGCCCATGAGCGCCCTTACGCGTATGGCTTATTCATCACACAGCTCTGTCGATATCACAAAGGGCGACACGGTTATCATATCCGCAGACCCTATCCCCGGCAACGAGAAGCCTATCTACCGCCTGATCAACGAGCTCTACAAAAAAGGCGCACATGTTATCTACCAGTCCCTTGCAGACGTCCATGTATCAGGCCACGCCTACAGGGACGAGCTCATGATGCTTCACACCCTCATAAAGCCGAAATTTTTCATTCCTGTCCACGGTGAATACCGCATGCTCTGTCTCCACAAGGAGATGGCGATAAACCTCGGCATGAACGAAGATGACATTTATATCCTTGAGAACGGAGCAGTCCTCGAACTCACGGAAGACGGCGCAAAGATAGCAGATCACGTACCCGCAGCGCCCGTCCTCATCGACGGTACCGGCACGGTCGACGCCGATGACAGGGTGCTCACCGACAGGATCCACCTGAGTGAAGATGGCTGCCTCGCTATCGCCATTACCGTCAACGAAGATACGGGCGACCTTGCCTGCTCACCTGCCGTCAATTCCATCGGATGCTTTGACAGCGACAACGACGAAGACATGCTTCACGAGTTGATCTCCGATAAAGTCGACGATCTTCTCAAACAGGCCAGCAATAAGGCCGGTTCGATCGAAGCTTTCCTGCAGAAGCGTAATTTCAGGGAACAGATAAAGAACTTCGTCTACTCGAAATCCGGCCGCCGCCCCATGGTCATATTCAACATCAGCTATGTCGGCGGATATGACGACGATGAGTATTATGGGGACAGATAAAGAATTATAACTGACACTTTCAATTGAGTATTATGAGTTGGGTTTGTCCCTTTTTTCTGTATCAACAGATTTGGGATAAATTATCGTATTCATTTTATCCCATTATCATCGTTTTCATATTTGGGGGATAATACGTCTTATCTTGGGCTCATAGTATTGTCCCAAATCATCATAATTGAATTAATGGGACAAAAACACGCAATATACTTATCCCAATCCGGTTTTTCTATGTTTTTGGGACAGACATGCTCCTTTGAGGATTCTATAATCGTTCAAAAAGGGAGAAAAAAGGCATGGCTAAATTATTAATCGATGACATTAAAGCAAGATATGAATTAGTTTCCAAGATGGCAAAACAAGCTGAAGAAAAGCTTGAGAGTTTTCCTAACGGAAGGATCAAGATAAAACACAATGGTGACCACACCTACTATTATTTTGTAGAAGAAGGCGAGAATTATAAGGAGAAGCTTCTTTCAGGTAATGACAAAAAGCTCATAGAAGACCTTATTCAAAAGAGATACATAAAAAAGGTTTTAAACGCCTCGAAAAATGAGAAAGAATACCTTAAAAAGACCTTGGATAACTATCCGCATCCCACAGCGGAAGGTGTTTATGAACAATTAAATGATGAGAATAAGAAAAGCATAAAACCTATTGTTCTCACCGATGAGCAGTACATCCAAAGATGGTTAAACATACCATTTACACCCAAGCCTATAACAAGCGATCAACCTGTATTCATAACCATGAAGGGTGAACACGTCAGATCCAAGTCAGAAATGATAATCTCTGACAGACTTTTGGCTAATGGAATACCATATAAGTATGAATGCCCTCTGAAGACAAAAAACGTAAGCGTCAAACCATGCGCCTAACCTCAAATTAATAGAACCGCTGGTCGAAATCAACGGCTCTTTTTTCTGCAATCTTCCGGAATCTTGTCAGACCAAGGCATTAAGTCATCAATGTTGTTCGGATCAATCTTCCCCTTATCGTCACATCTGTATGGTAATTGAGTAAGAATATATTCGAAGTATTTCAGCGGGCGTAGGTTATTCAGTTTTGCAGTCTCAGAAATGCTGTATATGTTTGCACTTGCCTGAGCGCCACGCTCAGTATTGCAGAACAACCAGTTTTTGCGGCCGATGCAGAACGGTCTTAGTGCACGTTCGGATGCGGAGTTGTCCATCGGAACATCTCCGTTCTCCAGGAATACACGCATATATTTTTCCTGATTTACACAATATGCAATCCCTTCAGATGTTTTGCC